>NZ_JBHRWL010000008.1:0-54315 GCF_042647945.1 Streptomyces lusitanus | reverse complement strand
GGCTAGTTTAGCCTCCAGTACGGGAGTTGAGGGGAGCGCAGGCGCTCCCGGCGGGTCCGCTGCGCTCCCCCGCCTGACGGTCCTTCCGGCTGCGCCTCCAGAACCTTAGGGCCCGCTGGCGCGGGCCGGGCTGTGGGGGGTGGGGATCGCTCGTTCGTGTCGGGTTCCAGTGTAGCGCGTGCATCCGTGAGATGCAGCATGTACCGTTGGCGGAAACACAGGACACCCCCCAACCACCCTTTCCGGGCGCGGCTTTTGAGGACGCATCAGCACCGGCCGTAGACCTACCACTTAGGCGAGGAATCACGAATTGGGAAGGCTCGGGCCTCAGCCACAGAACGGTACCCCGGAAATCAGAAAGTCGAAATTCCGGCGTGCGGAGGTACCGAAGCCGAACGGCCCCCCAGGGCCGGGCGGCGGAACCGCCCACCGGCAGCAGCCACGCTTCCGGGCTTTTGATCGTCACGGCTGGTACCACCCGAGACTCAGAGCCGCTGCTGCTGTCCACGACCCGCAGAGGACCGACGAGGCCGCACGCGAAGCCGCGCGCGCCACGACGGGGTCCGGCCGGCGGGCTCTGGCACTGCTGCTGAGGGGGCGATCCCACGGCGTGGCGGTGCTTGATCACAGCGGGGAGAACCGGTATCACGCGCGCGCACGCTCTAGAGGCAAGAGCCGCGCGTTTCCGCAGGTCAGAGGGTCGAGTTCAGAAAGATATGTCAGCCCTGGACTGACATATCTCGGTCGCGAGGTCAGCCGGTCCTGACCGATCAACATCGTTTCGTGGCAGTACTGCCACGAAACGGCGCGCGGTGCGTCAGCGGCAGGTTCGGACCCGATCCGGAAGCGGAGGTCAGTCCAGGGCTGACGTACGGGTGACTTTCGTGTCGGCGCTGCCGCGTTTTGGTGGCACTACTGCCACGGTTCTCCGCTATGGTTCTGGCACCCACAACGATCAAGGAGACATCGACCCCATGAGCTCAGGGCCCCTGGACGGCAGCGCAGCGCCGAAGCTGCCCGGCGCCCCGTCCCGTCGTCGGCGGCGCCCGAAGCCGCCGCCCACCGCCTACAACCGGGCCTCCGGCTCCACCATCGAGCTGCCCGCCGGCCATGCCGCTCAGGTCTTCCCGGTCGGCTCCAGCACGGGGTTCATCGGCGAGGCGTTCTCCATGGACAGCCTGGAGTTCATGCGCTGGGCCGCCGTCCGCTACGACAGCGACCGGTTCGTGCTCGTGGTGCTGTTCCACCTGATGGGCTCGCAGAAGCCCGGCGGCCTGATCGAGGCCAAGCACGAAGACGTTGCCGAGGCCCTCGGGTACAGCCGGCCTCACATCAGCCGCGTCTTCACCGTCCTGGAGGCCGACGGCGCGCTGCGCAGGCTCCAGCGGGGCCTGTACCAGCTCAACCCGGCCGCATCGCTCAGGGGCGGTCTCAGGGAGCCCCGGAAGGGCGAGAAGAAGCGCTCCAAGGCGGGTATGGGCGACAGGGTGGAGCAGCTGGACCTGCTGCGCGAGATCATGGAGGACCCGGACGCGCCCGAAGCGTTCCGGGCGATGGCCGCTCCCGGCGCGAAACTGGAAGTGCGCAAGGAGTCGGATGGGGAAGGGAAGACCACGTCATGACGTCCGCTGCCGAGGAATGGGTTCCGCGCCGCAATGTGCTGTGGGGCAGCTTCAACGGCCTCGCGTACGTACCGCGGCTTCCTCCCACCGCCTACACCCTGCTGCTGCACATGATGACCGAGCAGGAGCCCGGCGGCCTGGTCGTCGCCACGCACGACGAACTCGCGGCCGGCCTCGCAATGGAGCGCGGCATGATCAGCCGCGCCATGCCGCACCTGGTCGCCGCCCGGCTCGTCACCGTGGTCCGCCGCGGGCGATTCCAGCTCCACCCGATGATCGCCGCGTTCAACGACCCCCGCGAGCAGCAGCGCGCTATCAAGGCCCTGCCCAAGGATATGCGGCTGGACGTCGGCGACTTCGAAGACGAGTACGAACGCCGCTTCCAGCTCCACCTGGACGAGAAAGCCCGCAAGGCCGAAGCCAAGGCCAAGGGCAACGTCACGCCCATCACCAAGACGACCCGCCTCAAGCGCGTCCACTGACCCGGCCGCCCGGCCGCCCGCCCGGCCGGGCAACACGGCGCTGCACCCCAGGTGCGGCGCCGTTCGCATGCCCGGGGGGAAGGCGGTGAAGGCGCGAGGTGATACATCGTTCCCGCCCAGGGGAAAGCCCAGGTCAGCGCAGCGCGGCCCAAGCGTCGGTAGCACCAGGGGAACCGTCTTGTTCTGGTTCACCAGAACAAGAGCCGGCGGTCCGCCGAGAAGCACGTACATCGTTCCCCTCCAGGGGAAAGCCGCAGCCGGAACGGCCCGCACGAGCGTGCCCGCTCGCCGGCTGCAGCAGCCGCGACCCTGTAGCCGCCCCGGAGGCAGCAAGCCCGTCTGCTGCACGGGTAAGGCCGACCTTGCTACCCGTGCAGCACCCGTGTGCCGTCTGGACCGTGCGAATGCTGCGCTGCGCTCCTCGCCGGGCGCAGCAGACGCCTTGCACCTTTCACCACCAGGAGCAGCAAGACATCGGCGGCCGAGCAGCACGAGGCGCTGCACCCGGCTGGCGACGGGCTGTCGCCAGCCGGGTGCTGGTGGGAGCGCGCGTCTTGCACCCCATTGGTAGGTACTACAGGTAGTACCTACCAATGGGGTGCAAGGCCGTCTCCGGACAGGCCCGCACCGAGCCGCCGGCGCAGCGTCCGGAGGTCGGGAAGGGTGCAAGGCGGGTGTCATCTGCCCGGCCGTACTTCCGGTACTTCGCCTTCGGCGGGTGAGGAAGAGCGCGCCCGTCATCAGGTCAGTCAGTCCTACGTCTTCCTTATACGCGAGCGATCCCTCACCAACCGACAGACCCGATCCCTCACCAAACGACGGACACGCGCGGAGGCCGGCCGCGCCAGCAGCACGCGGTCGGCCTGGTCCAGGACGTCGCGGGTCAGACCTCGAGGTAGGCGACGACGACCACGGTCTTCAAGGCCGTGACCCAGTACAGGAGGCGTACGCGCTCGACTTCGTCGGCGTACTCGCGCAGCTGGGGGCCGGCGGTGTCGCCGGGGATCGGCTCGCCGACCTCGGGGTCGACGGAGACGACGACCAGGGCGCGGTCCAGGGCGTGGATCTCCGCCTCGCTGGTGATGTTCTCCAGCTGCTTGGCGGCGGAGTCGGAGAACGCGATCCGGGCGCGGCGCGGGCCGTGCTGCGGGGCCATCAGGCGACGGCCGGGCGCTGCCGAGCGAGGCGGGCGAGGTGGGCCTCGCGCAGCTCCTCCCACGGGGTGCACTGCTCGGGGTCGGGCAGGCCGTTGGTGGCGATGTCCTCCAGGACGGCGGCGAACCGGTCGGCGTCGGCGCGGGTCTTGGCCGCGTACGCGCGGACCGCGTCGGCGGCCGCGGGCTCCAGCTGCTGCCGGGCGGTGTCGGCGGCGGGGGCCGGCTGTTCGCTCATCGAGGGCTCCAGAGGGCAGAACTGGCGTTGCTCACCACGGTATCGCCGGGCAAGCGGGCCCGGGAGCACTCCGGAGGAACCCGGCCCGCAACTACGTTCCGTGTTACTCGCATGGGCGCGGGAGGCCCGATCTTGAGTGTCACGTTCCTCCCCCGAAAACAGCCCCTGGAGCGCCCTACGACTCCGAGAAACGGACAAACAGGGTCAGATTCGTGGTGGCGTGACACCCGGCGTGACGCATTTTCGGGGAGCGTGACACGAGCGTCACGCTCACTCTTTGTCACCGTGACACCGATTCCGGGCTTGCGGGCGGCCGACCGGTAGTGGGGCCGGCCTGCTTCTCCCAGGCCGCGCGCCAGGTCGTCAGTTCGTCCTCGGTGTACCGGACGGTCTGCCCGTCCAGCTTGCCCTCGGGCACCGGGATGCCACGCTCCGGGGAACGCCTGCGCAGGTAGGTGCGTGCCGTCGGCGCCTTCCACGGCAGGATCCCCTTCTCCCACGCCTCCTCCAGCGAGTACCGGACCGGCACGGGGTCGCCGAAGGCATCGTTCGCCGACAGCGGCTGGCGGATCACAGGCACCGCGTCCGCAGCCTGCTGCGGCGCGGCCGGGCGGCCAGGCGGAACAATGGGACTCTGCCCGCACACGTGCGGGCGCTCCTGCTCGATCAGCGGCTCCATCCCGGCCAGGATCCGGCGCAGGGGCGGGCCCGGGGCGCCGGCCGCGAGGGCCTGCGCCGCCAGTTCGGCCACGGTGGAACCGGCGGTGCGCAGGCTCGCCACCCTGCGGTTGCGCACCTCCACCGCGACGGCGAGTTCCTTGAGCAGCTGCGTCCAGTCCATGCCCGGCACAACGCCAGCGCCGGAGGAGGGTGACGGGCGGTCGTCCCGCTCCTCCCGGCCCGCGACTCCCGCCTCCTGGCCGTCGCTCACATCTGGGTTCCTTCGACGCGGGTGAGGAACGCGGCGAGGGCTCCGGCGGCTTCGGGCTCGGTGGTGGCGAGCCGGGCCGCGAACGCCAGCTCGTCGACGGCTGCGGCGCCGGGGACCAGGCGGGCGAGTTCGGCGAGCAGCGCGGCGTGCGCGAGGACCGGTGGGGTGAGAAGGCCGGCGGCGGCTTCGCGGGCGGCGGGGTCGCGGTAGTGCCCGCGGTGCGCGGCGAGGGCGTGCGCGAGCCAGGCGTCGACGTCGGCCTGGACGTAGCCGCCGGCTCGCCGGGTGAGTTCGTCCCGGGCGGCTTCGTCGCGGTCGCGTGGCTCGGTCTGCTCCAGGGTGCCGAGCTCGCGCAGCGCCTGGAGCTCGTCGGCGCGGGCCGCGACCCGGGCGGCTTCGCGCAGCTCGGCCTCGCGGGCGGCGGCCGCGGCTTCGGCGGCGAGCTCGGCCTGGACGACGTCGTCGTTGTCCGGGTCGTAGACGGTGCCCGCTGGTGCGGCAGCGAGCAGCTGCGCGAGGCGCTCCCACTCCGCGAGCTCCGCCCGGCCGCGTACGTCGTCGGCCAGGTCCTCGTGGCGGGAGTCCTGCCGCGCGTCGAAGCGGGCGTCCTCGAGGGCCGTCGCGACGGCGCCGGCGTCCATCCCCTTCGCCCGGCGCCGTACGACGCGGCGGCCGATCCGGGCGGGGTCGACCGGCTCGCGGGGCGCGGCGACGCGCGGGGCGAGCGGACGGCGGGCGGTGCGCCGGGGCGGCCAGGGCGTGGTCATCTTCGGCCTCGTATTCATGGTGCGGATTCGAAAGCGGGCCGCCGCCAGAGCGCTGTATGGCGGCCCGCCGGACATGTTTCTAGCAGGTCTTGAATTCGGCCGGGTCAGAACCGGAATTCTATGGACTGGACGTGCGTGAAATCCGCGCGCAGGCCAGCGGCGCGGGTGCCCCATTCTGTGAAATACGACTCGGTGATGGCCTCCGCGACGATCGGATGCAGCTCCTCCTCTGTCGCTCCGGCCTCCTGGAGTTCGAGGATCTGCTTCGCGTAGGTGGGTGAGATCGCCGTGGTGATCTGGCGCTCGCGGCCGTCGTCCGAACTGCCTTTGCCGGTGAACCCGAAGTAGGCCGTCACGTCCACCATCATGCCGCTGGAGGTAGCTGCCTGCTCGCGTGCTTGCGCTCTGACCTGCGGTTGCCACTCGGATTCCGTCTCCTCCACCAAGGCGGCTTGGAGGCGCTTCTGCGGGGTCGTCAGCTTCCCGGCGCGGTAGCGCTCCACCGTGCGGCGCGAGACGCCCAGGCGCTCCGCCAGGGCCTGCGTCGACCCCTTCACCCGCGTGAGGAGGAATTTCACCTGAGCCTTTGCGGATTTCGGCGCGGGCCGGGTGAACACCTTCCGCTCCGCCCGCGCGAGGGCCTCCAGGACCTTGCCGCGGCGCGGGGCAGGCAGCTGCTGCTCGTGATCGTTCATGCGACCAGTCGGCCATGGGGCGCGTGTGGACAGAGGCCGGTGCCCGTGCAGGCCGCGCCGATCGTCGGCGTCCCGGCGCTCGTCCGTACGGTGGGGGACATGCCGACGTCCTCCGCCCCCGAGCCACTGCCGGTGCCCATCCGGGTGCTGCTGCCCGGGGACCAGGAGGTCGTCGCCCGCCTGTGGTCCCGGCGCCAGACGCCCGACGGCTGGCGGTACGAGGTCGGGCTCCCTGCGTACCGCAACGGCCCTGGGGACTCGGTGGAGCCTGCCGAGTACCGCGTCTGGGTCCGCGCTCCGGACCACGTGCGGCCCGTGGACGGCGTCTCGTACGACGCCGTGCCCACCGAGTACTTGAAGCCGCCCTCGCCAGTCCAGGAAGCGCTGGGGCCGCGGCGGCCATCAGGCTGGGTGCTGGCGAAGGCCAGCGGCCGCGGGCCCGGCCGGGGCGGTGTCGTGCACGCCGTGGACTGTGAAGAGGCGCCGGCCGGAGCGCCGGTGCTGCCGCTGGACCGGGCGCTGGACGCAGCCGAGCAGCCGGGGGTCCGGTTGTGCTCGCTGTGTGGCGCGGCCGCGGAACTGGACCCCGTCCTCAAGGGCTTCGAGCACGGCTTCGACGAACCGTAACCGCCGACGCGAGGGCGGCGTTGAACACGGCACGCGTGCATGAACATCCGACCCCGCGGATACGCGAGCGAGCCCGGACCGATGCGGTCCGGGCTCGCGGGCTGTTCGGGGTGCGGCTGCTACAGCTCGAACTCGAGGTGCTCGATGTCCGTGAAGCGCACCTCCTCCAGGCTTCCGGCGCGACGGCCGCCGTCCTGGAAGTAGACCTCCTTGAGCGCTTCGGCCGCGATCTCCTGCAGTCGGGCGTCGCTGGCACCCTGCTCCTGGGCCTCGAAGAGGCGGGCGGCGTAGACGGGCGGCAGGGCGACGGTCAGGTGCCGGATGCGGTCCTGGTCCGTCGACCCGATCGGCGCGGTGTAGCCCATGCGGGCGCGGGTGTCGATGACGATGCCGCCCGTGGACGCTGCCTTCGCCTTGGCCTTGGCCCGGATCTGCGGCTGCCACCGCTTCTTCACCTCGCGCTCCAGGCGCGCGGCGAGGTCGGGGCGGGGCTTCTTGATCTGGTCCTTCACGTACCGCTCGACGGTGCGCTGGGAGACCCGCAGCATCTGGGCGACCGCCTTCGTGCCCTTGAGCTGCTTGACCAGGTACCGCATCTGCGCACCCGCGCTCTTGGGCGCCGGGCGGGTGAACGCCTTCTGCACCGCAGCCTCCAGGCCGTCCCCGAACAGGCTCATCGCCTACTCCTACTCTCCGTTGTCGACGTCGGTGACGGTGCCGTCCTTGATGTACCGGGCGAGGTTGAGCTCCGGCGCGTTGAACCGCTCGCGGACCTCCTCGCCCCACAGGACGGTCTGGGTGCCCTCGTGCTTGACCAGGCCCGGGTTGATGCCGAGCTTGAAGCCGCCGGGCAGCGGCTTGCCCTCCCGGTAGGGCAGGAAGTCCAGCGGCGAGGGCCCGCCTGCGGCGTAGACGACGCAGTCCGACAGGATCGCGACGGGGTACTGGCCGGTGAAGGCGGCGTGCTTGACGATCTTGCGGTGCAGGTTGATCCGGGTGCGGGAGATGACCGCCGCGCGGATGTCCGGCCGCCACGTCGGGCGGGACAGGGCGCGCCACGGTTCGCCCGGCCGCCAGCCCTCGCCGCGCGGGCGCTCGCGGAGCTTGCCCAGGCCGCCCTTGACCGTCGCCTTGATCGCCGAGACGACGATCGCCAGGTCCGGGTCGCGGTCCTTGTACCCGTCCATCGCGGCGAGGAAGTCGGCCGGCTCCATGTCCGCGTGGACGCCGAGGTCGGCCATCGTGGCGAGGTACGCGTCACGCAGCCGGTTGTACCAGCCGTCCAGGTAGCGGCCGTTCTCGTACCGGACCCACGCCTCGATCGGCCGCACCTCGTAGCCGAGCTCCACCGCGTACGCCACGGTGGGCGTCGCGTACCAGGCCGGCCCGTCCGGGCGCTCACCCTTCGGCGTGAACGGAGAGGGCAGCAGCGAGCCGTCCAGCTCCACCCACTCCTTGCCGACCTTCACGCGGGACAGGTCGACGTGGGACAGGTCCACCAGCCACGAGCCGGGCAGCTTCGGGTCGAACGCGGGGGCCTTGACGTGCGTCGCCTCACCGAGACCGACGTTCAGCCCGTTCGCGCCGGCGGCGAAGGCCATGTTCACGTCGATGCCGACCAGGTGCCGCAGGGTGCACTCGGCATCGGTCATCGGCCGCGCCCAGTCGTACGCCTCCTCAAACAGCTTCTCGCCGGGGCCGCGCACATGGAACCGGGGCAGGTCCTTGAGGACCGGGTGTCCGTCGGGGACCTCGCACGGCGGCCAGTTCATCGGGTCGATGGCGTCCTTGCCCAGCGAGCCGGGGTTGTGCTCGGAGTGCCGCTTGCCGTCGGCGTCCGGCTCGGAGGCGCGCGTCGGCGGGTGCAGCGCGGTCATCAGCTCCAGGCCGGTCACGGCCGTGGAGCCGCGCGGCGTCATCACCCGCGAGGCGTACACGCCCAGGACGCGGGCGAGCTCCGCCGGCGGCAGCTGCCCGGCCTCACCCCAGTGCCGGGAGTCGAGCGCGTTCCAGGAGGGGATACAGAGCTGGACGCAGGCCCGCTCCGAACCGGTGGCGGGGCGGTAGATCCTCGCCCACGGCCCGAAGCCCCTCTTCGTCAGCTTCCACTCCGCGCGGGCCAACTGCTTGACGACCTTGTGGCCCTCCGGGATCCGCCCAGCGTGCTTCTCCTCGTCAGTGAGGGTGACGGGCAGGCCGTAGCGCTCGAGGGCGGCCTCGGTGAGCACGAGCAGCGGGTCGGCGTCCTTGCCCGGCCCGGACAGCTTCGGCTGACCGAGCTTCGCCTCCTTGAGCGTCCACTCCACCAGGGACGGCAGGGACTTGGCGGGCACGTCCAGGACCAGGCCGCCGGTACAGTACGCCAGCACCTGCCCGTCCTCAACGTCGACGACCGCCAGCGGACCGTTCTCAAACCGCGGGTCGGCGCCGCCCGCCGGGGTGCCGGCCGGGGCCGCCTTCTTCGCACCCGGGCGGCGCGACGTCGACGACGTCCTGGTGGTGCGCGCCGGACGCGGCGCGGCCGCCGGAGCAGCGGCGACAGGGGAAGGGGTCTGGATGTTCTCGGTTGCAGTCATGGCCGCAGCCTCGGACGCCTCCCCTGTGGACAGAGTCCGCGCTTCCGCCGGGTCGGCGAAGCCCGCCGGGCGGGGCGCGCCAGGAGTGGGGTAGAGGGGGTTGACGATCTCTTCGATCGCAGCGTCCGGAACCTCTGGCATTTTGCCTGCCGGGTCGGGCGCGCCCGTGAACGTGGCGGGCATCGGGGCAGCCGGCTCTTGCGGCGTTGCGGGTGCCGGGTAGAGCTCCGCGAGCTGCCGCAGCAGCCGGGCGTACGCCTCGCGCTCCGGGCCGCGCGGCTCGGTCGGCTTCTTCACCGACTCCCAGCCGGACACCGTGGCCCGGCGCACCTTCAGCGCAGCGGCGACTTCGTCCAGCGTCAGGCCGTGCGCGACCCGCAGCCGCTTGCGCTCCTCCGCCGGCGGCAGCGGCGAGCGGGACGCGACCAGCGCGTCGACCGCGTCGAACAACTCGGACATGGAACACCTCCTGACCGACATTCTACCCCACGAACCGTACGGACGGCGTGCATTATCCGTACGAATCGCGTACGAACGCGCGCGAAGGGGGTAAGGATGGTCCTGGCCAGGGAAGGGCTGGAAACCGTCGCGTCGCCCCGAGTCCCGGTGGGGAGATATGGGCGGTCGCATGCTCGGAGTAATCAGGGGGTCACGTGGGGTGGAAAGACGCGTTCGGCGACGCCATGAAGGAACTGGAAGCGATACGACAGCAACTCGCACGTCTCGATGACCCGACAGTCGGGCTGACCGCACTGCACGGTGACGTCACGCAGAGCCGCCTGAAGATCCTGGAACAGCTCCAGGCGGGCGTCACCGGACTGCGTGAGGAGAACCGGGAGGTCCGCCGCCGACAGGACCGGATGATCAGCGACCTGAACGAGACGCGAGGCGAGCTCCGGCAGCTCCTGGACCTCGTCGACGTTCTGCGTCCCTTCGCGCCGCCCGAAGGGACAGATGACACGTCCGGCGAGGGCACGCAGACCCATCCCGAGGGGACCGCGCAGCCGCCCGAACCCGAGGCCGGCCACGGCTCGTCCGCCGACGCCGAAGGTCATCCGTCCGTCTCAAGCCACACCGACTCCCAGGGGGGAACCATGGAGAACACCGGTCACCGGCCGCAGCCCGAGTCCGGCGAGGACCCGGACCTCGCGCTGAAGCGCGCCATCGAGGCCGCCTACCAGGGCACCGGCACCTCCGCCGGCCAGCCTTCTGCCACCGCGCCGCAGGCCTCCGCCAGCGCGGAGGATCCGCAGGTCGCCCACGGCGTCCTGCTGCTGAAGGCCGCCGGTGTGGCCTCCGCCGAACTGATCGCGCACCGCGACACCTGGGAGTGGCTCGCCGCCCTGGCCGTCGACCACAGCCACTTCCGCACCCCGCCCTCGGTCGAGGACATCAAGGAGGGCCGCGTCCAGACCGTCCTGTCCGGACGCTCCCTCATCGCCCTGCTCATCGAGCTGTGGAACACCCGCTCCACCGCCACCCCGCTGCAGGGCGACTGGGCACTCGCCACGACCACCTACAACCGCATCGCGGCCGAACTCACCGGCGTCACCGGACAAGGCCAGACCATCCGCATCGTCCTGGACGACGGTCTCCCCCAGGACTCCAGCGACTGACCCGCACCTCACCAAGAAGCAGACGACGGCCGCCCGAGTCGATCCGGGCCGGCCGTCCTGCACGGGCTGGAAAGCGCGAGGGCCGCACGGTCAAACCGTGCGGCCCTCGACTGACGTCTGAACCCTGGGGGTATGGCCTGCCTTCTTTCGAGGGCTACCAGGGACGATTCCAGGGTCTTCGCCGCCCAGCGTACCTACGCGTGCCCCGCCATGCCCATCACGCGGGTCGCCACTCAATGACACCGTCACGGGTGACGCTGATGCTGTTGTCGCGATGCCAGTCATGCAGCATCTCGATCACAGCCTGCTCATCGGGCAGGAGGTCGTATTCCTCCCCGGTGAGTTGCGCATCCGCTGCCATGTCCTTGTTGTAGTCGTCCATGTACTCGCGCAACGTCCATGCGTGCCCTTCCGGGTGGCCTGAGTCGACCACCCGGAACCGTTCTTCACTCAGCAGCAGTTCGAGCTGCACGTCAGCCTTCCGCAGCTCTCCCCCGTATTGAGCAAGGAGCTCGCCAGCCCGCTCCGCGCCCAGGGCCTGCTCGGCTTCGCTGGGCGGGCAGAAGACGTAGCCGGGGTAGAGAACATGCTCGCGCCGGGCGAGAACCTGCTGACGCCGCTTGCTGGACTCCGTGGTCTTCTTCCTCGCCACGCGTGGATCTCCCATCCTCATACGGGCGGCCTGCCCTGCCCGCACAGTCTCCCGTGTGTACGGCGGTTCGACGGCGACTTCACGACAGCGGCCCCGATCACGCCGGGGGGTTGCCTCGGTGACGCCTCGAGGCCGCCTCTCCTCACGCGGTCTTGCCCAGCGGTGTCGGCTGCGGGACCGCGGCCGTCATCCCGGCCTCTCTCGCAGCGCGCTCCGCATGGGCCCGGCGCAGGGCCGCAGCGTGGGAGGCGTCGGCCTGGCGGCGGCGCTCGGTGTGGGCCTGCTCGATCGGGGCCGGCGCATCGTCGGCCGCCTGCTCCGGCTCGGCGAACGCCCGGCGGCTGAGCGCCCGCATCGCACGGGTCTGCCGCTCCACCGCCTCCGCGATCGAAGGGTCGACACGACTCGGAGGCACCACGGCCTGGTGCGCGGCGAGCGCCTGGTGGAAGCCGGCCGATCCCATCTCACGCGTCTTCACTGGCGCCTGCGAAGCGTCCGGCGCGGCGGCCGGGGCCTCCGAAGCGGTCCGGGGCGCGGGCGCGGTCCCCGGGGGCAGGACCCGCACGGTGCGGACCGCGTCGGTGCCGACCGTGCTGTTGGCCGTGGCGACGATCCGTGCGGTGATGAGACGGAGCTGGGTGGCGTAGGCCGGGGAGTCCGGGCGCAGGTCGAGCTGTCCGGTCTCCGGGTGGAACGCGACGGCCGCGACATGGTGGGGCAGCTGTGGGGCGACGGCTCCGGCGATGTCGGGCCACTGGTCCAGGACGCTGCCGCCGGCGGCCGGGAGCTCCCAGGCCCGGTCGGCCATCAGGCCCTGGAGCACGGCGGCGAACCCGGAGGGCTCCCGCCCGTCCCGTTTCACGGTCGTCGCCCGGCGTCGGCGCGGGGCGCGGGCCTCGCCGCCGTTGTTCCGCGCGGCGAGGCGGGCCTGCTGCAGAGCGACCCGGGCGAGGTCGATGCCGGACAGCTCCGGGACGTCGCTGCTGCCGGTCTGGTCGATGGTGGTGGTCTGCTCGGTCACGTCGGCCTCCTACCGGTGTCCGTAGGTCATCAGCGAGCTGCGGGAGCCGTCCTCGAGCTGGTCGGCGCGGCGCACCAGGCGCTCACCGAAGATGCGCAGCGCCATCTCCGGCTCCAGGGAGCGGATCAGCGTCGTCTCGCCCCGCATCAGCTCGCCCGCGGCGGCGGCGCGCAGCTCGGCCAGCTCCTGCTCGCTCGGCTCCGGGGCGAGGGCTTGGTCGTCGGCGCCATCGCCGAGGTCCTGGCGGCGGCCGCCGCTCGCCGCTTCCGTGACCTGGGCAAAGGCGGCCTCCACCTCGCGGCGGACCGCGCGGCTGGTGGGTGCGGCCCAGTTGCCCTCGTACCGCTCGGTGCGGGCGCGGACCTGCTGAATGCGGTGACGACGGGCCGCTTCCTGGGCGCCGCGCCACTGCTCAACGGCGTCGGCCCGCTTCTGCGGGGTGTCCAGCACCGTTTCGGCACCGGCCAGCAGCACGGCGAGCAGACCCGAGCCCCGGCGGACCCTCGCCGCCTCGCCGCGCAGGTGCAGCCAGCCCTTGACGTCGGTCACGGTCCATCCGGCATCGGCCACGTTCCGGGCCACCCAGGCGATCCGGGGCACCGAGCAGCCGCGCAGCCAGTCCAGCTCCTGGGTGAGCTCCCTCGCCAGCTGGAAGCGACGCCCGATGACGTTCAGCTTCCGGCGACCGCCAGCCTTCGCCTTGGACATCTTCGGGGTGGGGGACTTGCTGACCCCGCTTGCGAGCTTGCTCTCAGGGGGGAAGGAAGTACCACCCGCAGAAGAAACAGTTGAGGTACCGACCTGCATTGGGGTGCAACGGGCCTCATCCGAAACAGCCGTCACAACCCCCTGCTCAGCACCCTTCCGGGCACCCCTCGCCGGGGCCTTCGACGACGTCTTCGAGCGCGGCTTGCGCACCTTCCGGGCCGCCTTCGCCGCCAGCTTCGCCATCAGCTCCCGGCCGGCCTCCGCGATCCCGGACACCGCCCGCGTGTACGCCGGAGCGTCCTCATTGCGCTGCACCGTGCGGATGCCCAGCGCAGCGTCGAACTCCGGAGGGATCATCCGCGCGAACTCGCTGGCCTGCGCCGGGCCGCTGGACACCCGGGTGCCCTTGACGATGTAGGCAAGCAACCCTGTCTCCCGCAGGATCTGCAGGTGGTTCTGTACCGACCGCTCCGCCAGCCCGGTCCGGCGCATCAGGTACTCGATCCCCGGACGGCACGGGAAGAGCTGCGCGAGCTCCTGGGCGACGCGCACGGTCGTCGGCCCGAAGCTGCGCGGCCCGTGGGACCGGTGCAGCCGCGGCTTGTAGAGCCCGGACCCGGCGACCCAGTGGACCGCCTGCATCCACGAGTAGCCGTCCGACGCGATCCGGCCCGCCGACGTCGACAGCCACTGGCTCGCCTCCGGCACGTACAGGCCGGACAGCACCGAGACGTCGTCGTCCGACGGACGCGGGGCAGGGAGCAGCACGGCGGCCGGTGCCGCCACGCCGCTCATCGGCCCACCGTCCCGGCCGGAGCCGCAGATACCGCCTGAGTCGACATCGGGCTGGTGTACACGCCAAAGCGGACACCCCCCTTTCGGGGCAGAGCGCTCGCTTCCTCATCCATCCGGCGAACCTGCACCGACCGACCTGTGGACAGAGTCCAGCGACCGGCGCCGGATCTGTGGACAACGGAGAACCGAACGCCGCTGACCAGCCGCGCACCCCTGGTGGCCGCCAGGAGGGCATAGGCCCCCCTCTCGGGATAGGTGTCGCGGACCGGGGTCGGTGTGACACTCCACCCCGAGGAATCTTCGTGATTAATGCCGTGAACTGCGCAAATGCGGTATGCGAATCCCGTCACGCGGGAAGCACTGATGGCTCGAACCGGTGCGAATCGGGCACGGTCGAGCTGACAAGGGGACATCAGGTCGGGCACTATGACGGGGACACCAACTCTCATATGCGAGCCGGACCACCCCGCGAAAGCGGGACGGCCGACGAACTGACTGGGAGACACCAAGCCCCCTCCGGGAGGAGCGGGTGAGCGTCACCACCACGGCCTGTGGTGGGGGGAGATTTCTCCTCTCGTCTGGGTCTTGCTGCGGGGCCCCTGTCCAGGGCCCTCGGTGGGGTGAAGCGCCGGTCGTTGTCCGCGACCGGGTGTTGCTGGTGCTGAGGCCCTTGTCGAAGGGGCCGACCCGCTTGTCGAAGGCGGGGTTTTGCTAGGTGAACTGGCTCGATGAGCCGAAGCTCGGAACCCGGTGTCCAGCCGGGACCGAGCAACCGATCCGGGGTGTCAAACCCGGTCGGAGCGAAGGGTCGCGCGAGGCCGAGTGGATGTCCGTCCGCTCTTCTGGCCGGCGCGGCCGGTGGCGGCTACGTCACCCCGACCCCCTTGATTCCGAGGCTGGCGTCGGCATGCCCTCATCCGGCTTCGCGGCTTCGGGATACCGCTCCGCAAGCCGCTTGAGCAGGTGCATGTAGACAGCGCGGTGCGGACGTCGGGGGTGGGTCTGCCCCAGCTCCCAACGAGCCACGGCCAGACGCTTCACGCCCACGGCCTCCGCGACTTCCTGCTGCGTGAGGCCAGCCGCGAGGCGCAACTTCGCGCGCACAGCTGGCGGTGGCAGGACGTCGTCCACGAGGGCGTCGACCCGCTTCAAGCGGTCCGGGTCGGTCACGGCGCAGCCTTTCAAGATCGATGGTCCCCTGAAAGATACACGATGCGATCTACGTCCGGGAGTGGACATCACCGTGAGCTGCGTGCCGACCGGAGCCCGGTAGGGTCCGTGCACGTGGCCCGCCTCGTGTTTTTCGATCTGGACGGCACGCTGGCCGACCGGCAGTCGGCACTCAGCGACGCGTTGACGTGCCTGTGCCGCTCCCGGAAGCTCTCCCCAGATGCCGAACAGTGGCTGCGCACCGCGCTGGCCGACCGCGCGACCATCGGTGACTTCGCTCGGCTGCGGGAAGCCTTCGGGCTGGAAGCGTCGGCTGCGGCCCTGTGGCAGGAGTACGTCGACCTCATGGCGGCCGCCGTCACCTGTCGCCCCGAGGTCCTCGAGGGCCTGGCCCGTCTGCGCGCAGCCGCGTGGACGATCGGCGTCGTCACCAACGGGGCTGGCGACATCCAGCGCGCCAAGCTCGCCGGGACCGGCCTCGCCTCCCTGGTCGACGGCGTCGCCGCCTCGGGCGACCTGGAGATCCGCAAGCCGGACCTGCGCCTCTTCGAACTCGCGGCCTCCCGGTGCGGCGTGAGCCTCGCGGACGGCGGCTGGATGGTCGGCGACAACCCGGCGGGAGACGTGGTCGGTGGCCACCAGGCCGGCCTGCGCACCATCTGGCTGCGCGGCCGACCCTGGCCGGACGGCCTTCCCTCCGCGCACCACGTCGTCGACGACGTCACCGACGCCATCGCCATCCTGCTCGCAGAGACGGAGTAGCACCGTGGACCAGCCGACCGTCGGCATCCTCCACCCTGGCAGCATGGGCGCCGCCGTCGCCGCCTGCGCCGCGACCAACGCGGCCGCGGTTCTGTGGTGCGAGGCCGAGCGCAGTACCGCGTCCGCTGCGCGCGCCGACCAGTTCGGCCTGACGCCCGTAGCCACGCTGTATGAGCTGCTGGACCGCAGTGACATCGTCATCAGCCTCTGCCCGCCGGCCGCTGCCGAGGACCTGGCGCGCGACGTCGCCGGGCACCGCTTCGGAGGGGTGTATGTGGAGGCGAACGCCATTAACCCCGGGCGGGCGCAGCGGATCGCCGCGCTGCTCGCACCGCATGCGACGGTCGTGGACGGAGGCGTCGTCGGCTCCCCGCCGGTCGGCGGCAAGACCCCGACCCTGTACCTCTCCGGCCCGGCCGACGCGACCGAGCGCATCGAGGCCCTGTTCGTGGGCACCGCCGTTCGCACGGCGGTATTGGGCACGGAAGTCGGGAAGGCGTCCGCGTTGAAGCTGTCGTACGCCTCTTTCCAGAAGACCAGCCGAGTGCTGGTGGCACTCGCGGTCGGCATGGCACGGGAGCACGGGGTCGACCAGGAGCTCATTGAGGTCGCCTCGAGGCGCACCGACTCATACCTGTCCGAGCCGCAGTACGTGGCCAAGACTGCGGCCCGCGCTTGGCGCTGGGGCCCCGAGCTGGAGGAAGCCGCCGACGCGCTCGCGGCCGCCGGCCTTCCACCGGAGATGCTGCGGGCGACCGCGGCCACGCTGGCACGGTGGAACGACGCCAAGGACAGCGAGCTCACGCTCACCGACGCCTTGGACCGACTCGCCCACCCGTAGCCCGCGCTCATGCCGTCGCCGCTCCCGCCCGCTGCGCCAGCAGCTGGTCGATGAGCCGGGCCGCGTCCTGCGGTGCCGACACCGTGGTGTCCACTGTCAGGTCCCACACCATGCCTGGGTGCGCGTCCAGATCCTCGCGGGTCGCGTCCCACGCCGCCAGGCGCGCCGCGGTGTCGCTGTCGCCACGCCTCGCCGACCGCTGCTCGGTCACTTCGCGCGGGCACCACAGCAACACCACCGACCAGTCGGCAGGGTAGCCGTCCATCAACGCTCGGATGCCGTCGACCTGCCCGAGGTGCACCACGGGCACCCCGGACGCGAACGCGGCATCGACGCCGGGCCGGTCGATCGCGTACGTGTTGCCGTACCGGGTGTTCGCGTAGACGACGTCTCCCGCAGCCTCCAGCTCGCGCAACTGCTCTGCAGTGCCCATCCGGTAGCCAGCCGACTTACCGGACCCGACCTTGAGCCGCGCAAACTGGCGGTACTGCGGGCGCAGCTCGGTGAGCGCCATGGTGACGGTGTCCTTGCCCGCCGCCGGCGGACCGTAAAGGATCACGCCCTGACGTTCGATCACGCGTACATCGCCCCCATCGCCTGCCGGGCCTGGTCCGCGAGCGTCACCGCGGTGCCCAACCTGTTGTCAACGACCAGGTGCGGCACCGCCGGGCGCAGCTCCAAGTCGATGGTCGCCATGTACTCGTCCCACCGGGCGAGCTTCCACGCGTCCCGGGCCGCAGAGCGGAAAGTGATGTACTCCCGCATCGATTCCTCGTCGCATTGCACCCACACCGGGAAGACGTCGACGCCCATGGACGCGGCCCGGTTGCACAGGCGCTGCATCCAGTCCGGGTCGGTCATCTCCGAGATGAACGGCGCCGAAAGCACAGTGCTGATCCCGCACTTGATGTTGGCCATGGCTGACTGCATGAGGCAGTCGTACTCCACAGACCGGACACGCTCCCTGTAGAGCTCTGTGTGCCGGTCGTTCGGATCGCCGCCCAGCGCCACCAGGAGCCGTTCCACGAGCGGTCGGGTGAGCGGGTCCTTGTCGAGCAACGGCCAGCCGGTGAGCTGGACGAAGAAGCGCGCGAGCTCGGTCTTCCCACTGCCTGCGAATCCGCCCACCAGGATCAGGACTGGACGATGCGGGTCGCCGCCGGTGTGTCGGCGCTTCCATGCGTCGATGATCCGCTGCTGGAGAGCGAAGTGGCCGGCGTCCTCGGTGCCCGGCGAGATGCGGTGAATGGCTCGTTCGACAGCCAGGACGTGCGCGCCGTTGAGACGGTCGTCCATCGGCGTCAGCTTGAACGACGTCTCCTCGCCCGGCAGGGCAGTGCGGAAGCCGAGATCTGGCTCGGTCGCGCGGTAGAGCAGGCAGTATGCGCGCCGGTAATGCGGGCCCGGATATACCTCGCCCTGCTCGTGCTGCCACAAGGTCTGGGGATTCGCAGCTGGGATGCCCTTGAGCTTGGCTTGCTCGGCTACTTCCCGCAGGCGTTCGCCGGCCTTCTCCAGGGTCAGGCCGTGGGCCTCACGCTGCTCGCGCAACCGGTCCGGCCTCCACCCCGCACGCTGCTTCCCCACCCTGTGCCCCTCCGTCATCGTCATGGCCGCGAGCCTAGGGCTCGGGCTGCAAATCGCATGTATACGCGGATGTTGAAAACGCGTGAATGGCGGTGCGTACGAGCTTCGACAAGTCCTTGTGATGGTTCGCCCTGTCCGACCCGGGTGTGATGGCCCTCACCAGATCAGCAAGCAGGACGTGAGGTGCAGTCAGTGGTCGTCGTCGCCGTCCCCGTCCTCATCAGCGAGTCGAGCGCTTGCGTGGCGTCGGATGGAGTAGCCGATCTCGAACTCTTCGGCGCTCATCCTGGTGTCGTTCAGCTCGACGACGCCGCCGTTGGGGGAGGTCGTGACCCGCACGACGCGCAGGAGTGGGACGCCAACGTCGGCCGGGAGATCCAGGGCCTCCGCCTCTTCGGGCGAGGGCATGCGGGCGGAGACGCCTTCACTCCAGCGGAGCGGGCGGTGGCCCATCTCCTCCAAGCGGTCGTAGATGCCCCCCGGCCCGGTGTCGGCTTCCGCCAGTCGAGTTCCTCGAGCGAGGTCGGCCGGGAGGTAGCTGGTGGCCAACTGCTTCGGCTTCCTGGTTTCGGGGTCACCCATCACGCGGTCGCGAACGAGGACTTCGGATCCGGTGGCCAGTCCCATAAGGGCAGCGAGATCGACCGGCACGACACCCCATCGCACGGTGGGGGGCTCCAGAGCCACCCACGGTTGGGCAGTCGGGTCGAAGTAGTAGCCGATCTCGTCGCGGAACACTTGACGGGATCGGGTGATGCGCCGCTTCTCGGGGCGCTCTCGCACGATGGTCCCTCTGCGGCGCACCGCGACGACGAGTCCCTCTTGCTCCAGGAGCGAGATGGCGCTTCGCACGGTCTGGTAGCCGGCGCCGTACTGGGCTTGGAGTTCGGTGAGCATGGGCAGCTTGTCGCCCGGCAGGTATCGCCCCTCGCTGATCTGCTGTCGCAGGTCAGCTGCGATGTCGCGATACGAGACGGGCATCGGAGCCACCTTTCAGAGTGCTGCGCGGATCTGATTCTAGGGCTAGCTCTATCAGTCTGCGATGTGCGAGCACAAGCGATCGACACGAATAGAGCTATCGCTATTGACTCGGGGGCGCGCCATGGTCTCTACTAGGCGATAGCGATAGCCCTAACGCTTCGTTGAGCAGGGGCTACGCCCCAAGCACTACCGCAGTAGTCGTCCGCCCTCCGGGGCGGCCGGGGTTGAGAGCACCACCGAACTCCCCCGGAGCCTGACGGCCGCGACGAACTGTGTGCACGTCGCAGCGCTGTGCGCTGTCTGTCCTGCGGGACGCCGGCCTCGTGCCGTGCGGCCCGGAGGGCGGAGAGAGCATCGCGACCCGCGTCCCCGCCACTCTGTTCTGTCCGTGAGGAGTTCAGATGTCTGCTTCAACCCTTGAGCGCACCGCTCGTCCCCGCCGCAGCCGGACCCGCTCCCGCACCGTCAACGCCCGCCCGGCGCTGGCTCTCTCCACCCTCCGGCCCCACCAGTACGACCTGCGTCCCGCCTGCGCGTCGCTGGTCTGCCCCGACTGCGGGACGTGGGTGCCGATCACCGGCCTTCAGACCAAGAAGCCCAAGGTCGTGCCGCACGACACCGGCCGCGCGGGCAAGGACGCGGCCGTCCGGTGCCGTCTGGGCAGCAACCGCCTCCTCCTCGTCGACGTCACGGTCCGGAAGTGGGAGGAGCACCTGACGGACGGCAACTCGGAGACCGTGCACCGCCGCCGGACCACCGTGCGGCGCAAGCCCAAGGTCGCGGTCGCCCCGGCCGTCAGCCAGATCGCCGCGCAGAAGCAGACGCCGGCGGGCGACGAGCCCGGCGACGGCCGGCCTCTGTGGCGGCTGCGTAAGGAGCAGTGGGCGGCTACCGAGTCCGCGGTTCGCGACGCCGACACCCGCCGCGCGCAGCTGCCCGCCGGTGCCGCGCCGCTGGGAGCGCCGCCGGTTCCGCTCACGACGCTGCACCCCGAGCGCCGCGCGAGCTGACCCGCTCCGGACGAACGACCACGGCCCCGGCCACCCGCAGAGGGGCGGCCGGGGCCGTGGCTGCTCGTACAAGCAGTCAGCTCCCCAAGTGGGGAGTGATCGCGACAGCCCTTGGGATTGCGGCCCGGGAGCTGTCCAGGACCTGACTCGGAGGACCTGATGCAGCACAGCATGACACGCACCGCGGCGCAGCCGCAGGCCGGGATCATCGACGACATCGAGCGCGAAGACGACTCCAAGGGCTACGAGCCCCACGAGGACGCCGCCCGCGTCGACGTCGCCCTGGTCCTCGTTCTCAACACCGCCCCGGCGTCGACCGGCTGGGAGGTGGCGGCGTGATCACCAGCCTCACCGACGCCGAACGCGAGGAACTGTCGCGGAAGAACGCGGAGCAGAACCGCCGGTCGGAGAACAACCGCCGCTGACCGCCCGCACACCCAAGCAGCGCCGCCCCCGGCCCTGCCCGTCGTCCCCGCGCCTTCCCGGCCGGGGCCGGCGGAGAGCGCCGGGAGCTCCCGCCCGCTCCGGCCGTCAGGCCGCCACAACACGCAACAGCCCCGGGGCGGCCACCCCGGGGCTGACTTCTTGCTCTGGACCTTCTGGGAGGCCCTGATGAATCGCGACTCCATCGTACGCACCAGCTACGCCCCCGACGCCGACCTGCCCGTCAACACCAACTGGCGCGAGGACGGCGCCTGCACGCGGGAGGACCCCGAGCTGTTCTTCCCCATCGGCAACACCGGCCCGGCGCTCCTGCAGATTGAGGAGGCCAAGTCGGTGTGCCGCAGGTGCCCTGTGCTGGAGCGCTGCGCCTCCTGGGCGCTGGAGATGGGCGAGGCCCACGGCGTGTGGGGCGGCATGAGCGAGGACGACCGCCGCCGCATCAAGCGCCGGGCCGCCCGCAACCGCACCAAGGCTGCCTGATCCGGTCTGGCGGCTGCCTGATCCGCCCGTCCCGGCCGCTGCACCACGGCGGCCGGGACGGGCGGTGACGGGGAGCCGGATAGCCCGGACCGACAGCCGAGGGAGGCCCTCATGGCCACGACGATGACCCCGCTCCAGCCCGGCACGGAAGCCGCCGCCCAGGCGTGCGCCTTCGCGATCTTCGGCAGCGACATCCCGCCGATCGACCCCGACGACTACGACGGCAGCTGGCGCACCACCCTCCACGTCATCGCGGAGGAGTGGGTGGGCGAGGGCCGTGTCGAGCGGCACGCCGCCCGCACCGCGACCGCCATCAACGACCTGCTGAACACCCAGCGGCTGTTCGGCGAGGGATCGCCCGAGGCGCGCGCCGCCGGTACCGCGCTCAAGCCGCTGATCGACAAGTGCCGGATCTACGGCATCACCACCGACGACCTCCGCCGCCACGGCGCGCAGCTCCACACGAGCTGACTTCGCGCCCGCCCGGCGGGAGCCGATCCCAGTTTCGCGCCCGCCCTGCGCCGCTTCGCGAGTACGGCCGCCCGCCCCCCGGGCCGCCGGCCTTTTCGTGCGCGCGGAGCGGGTAGAGCCGGTGTCCGGTTCGCAAGCAACCATCCGCACAACCGACTGCTTCGGGAACGCCTCACCGCGTTTCGGGAGCAGCCCCCGCCGTTTCGCGCACACCCTGAACGACCCCCTCCGGAGGCCCCCATGACGATCACCGACTGGCCGCGCACCGCGGCTGAACCCGACCCCGACTCGGCTTCACCGGCCGCCGTTTCGGGAACGCCCACGCCGGTTTCGCAGACGCCCGGCACCGTTTCGGAGACGACGGCGTTCGTTTCGGAGACGGAAAGCGGAACCGGAACGAAGCCCTCCCCGGCGAAGCTGACCGGCACCCAGAAGTGGACGGCCGGAGCGATCGTCGCTGCCGCGCTCGCCCTCGCGGGCATCGGCCTGTATCTGTCCTTCGAACACGTCGCGGCCTTCGCTTTCGAGGAGCTGCGCTTCGGCTCGCTGGACAAGGGCAAACTCTTCGCCGTTGGCGTCGACGTCGGCATCATGGTGATGATCGCCGTTGACCTGCTGATGGCCTGGCTCAAGCGCCCCATCAGCTGGATCCGCTACCCGGTGTGGCTGCTGACCGCCGCGACGGTCGTCCTCAACGCCGCGTCCGGCGCCCCGAAGGACCGGGCGTGGGAACTGCTGGACTACGTCGCCGCCGGCGCCCACGGCGTCGTACCGGTCCTCTTCATCATGGTGGTGGAGCTGGGCCGCACCTCCATCGATCGCGTTGTCCGCCCTGACCAGGGAGAACGGGACTCCATCCCGTGGCTGCGGTGGGTCCTCGCCCCGGTCGCAACCGCCCGGATCTTCCGCCGGATGCGGCTGTGGGGCGTCACCTCCTATCCGGAGATGATCCGCCGCGACCAGCAGCTCATCGCCTACGAGCAGTGGCTCAAGCGCAAGTACAAGGGCGACATCTCCAAGGCATCCGAGGACGAGCTGCTGCCGATGAAGATGGCCCCCTACGGCTACACCGTCGACCAGGCCCTGGCCATGCCCGACGAGCAGGAACAGGCAGCCCAGGAGCGCGCGGAGGAAGCCGAGCGCCGCCGCCTGGACGCGGAGACGCGCAGCGAGGTCGCCAAGGCGGAGTCCGAGGCGGAGCGGTTGCGCGCCAAGGGCAAGGTGGCGATGGTCCAGGCGGAGGTCGACGGCCAGACCGGCCAGGCCCGCGCGCACGCCCGAGCCCAGGTCAGCGCCGCAGAGCGGGCCGCCGCCCTGGAGCAGGAGGCGCTGGACCAAGCCCTCATCGCCGAAGCCCGCGCCCGCGAGGCGGAGGCGGAGCGCAAGGAGGCCCAGGAGCGCGAGGCCAAGGCCGAAGCGGACCTCCGCGCAGCCGAGCTGGAGCGCCAGGCAGCCGAGAAGCGGAAGGAAGCGGCGGAGGCCGACCGGGTCGCCGCGGCGGAGGCACAGGCCATCGAGACCCAGGCCATCGCCGAAGCCCGCCAGGCCGCTGCCGAAGCGAACCGGCGTGCTGCCGAAACGGAGAGGGCCGCCGCCGAAACGCGGCGGGTCGCTGCCGAAGCCGACCGCAAGAAGGCGGAGGAGGAACGCCTCGCAAAGGTCGCTCTCGCTGATGCCGCGCGTGCCGAAAAGGAAGCTGCCGAAGCCGAGCGGGCTGCTGCCGAAACGCGGCGGGTCGCTGCCGAAATCGAGCGGCGCGCGGTCGAAGCCGAGGACGTTGCGAAGCTCAAGCCGCGCGAGCGGGCGGTCCGCCGGGTCGCCCGGATGATCCTCGCGGCCGGCGGCGACGCCGACCGGCTGCCGCTGGCCGACATCCAGCACGAGCTGGCGGTCACCTCTCCCGGCACCGCCTCGGAGTACCGCCAGGAGGCAGCCGAGCTGCTCGCCGGCGGCTACCGCCCCTGATCCACCGTCCGGCACACACCAGTGAGGGCCAGCCCACGGCCATTGGGCTGGCCCCCGCTGCGACTGCCGGAAGCAGTCGACAGCCCCACCAGTACACCAGGAGGGAATCCCCGCCGTGAACAGCAACAACGACCCGAACTACTCCCCTCTGCGTGACGTCGCGCAGAGCCCGGAGGCAACTGCCCGGTACCTGGCCGACGTTCAGCGGGTCCTGCTGGACATCGGCAAGAACCTGGAGACCCTCGCGCACGAGACCCGCGTGCACCTGCGCGACACGCACGTGGAGGGCGACCGCTGGTACCACGCCAGGCTGCGCGCGATGCCCGTCGAAAAGGCCCTCGGGAACGTGCTCAAGAACCTGAACAACCTAACCGAGGGCCTGGAAAAGAGCGCCTACAAGCGCCGCGCCCACGACGAGGCCGTAGTGAATACGGCCAAGACCAGGAAGGAAAAGGAGCTGGAAAGGCAGCGGAAGAAGAACCCGCAGCAGCTCCAGGCCGCACCGAATCCGCCGCAGCAGGGTGCACAGAGTCAAAGTCTCGGCTATGGTGGTCCCACGTCGATCTACGACATGGGTCGGGAGTCGGCGTGAATCGCCCCCTCAGCAGCGCCGAACGCTCCGCACAGCGGCGCCAGAACTGGCTGAAGGAAGAGGCGAAGAAAGCCCGCGAATCTCGCGGCGAGGCAGGGCAGATGGAATTCTGGCTCCGCCTGGCACGATCCCGAATGGCCAAGGACGTCAAATCTGGTCGAGGCGACGTCTACTCCGGATTCGCGCTGATCTGCCGCCTGTTCATCACGGCGCTGGACCAGCGCGTGGAGGGCAACGGACGGATCTGGAACGACCTGCTGCAGTACGCCGAGCAGGTCGTGGCGAAGCACCCCCCGCGTGACTGAACGTCACCAGCGAAGGCCCCGCCGGGCTCCGGCGGGGCCTCGCGCGCGTAAAGCGTGCACACGTGCACGTGCACGCGCGTGCACACAAGACCCCACGCTCTGTCAAGTCCAAGGAGGGAGGCGCACCGTGTCCGATGAGGACGGCACCGGGACCTTGGTCCAAGGTCCCTGGAGCGGTGATTCCACGTACGTGCCACCGCCGATCCCGGATTACGGCGATACCATTCCGCCGCCGGAAGACATTCCCCCGGCACCCCCGGAATCGCCGGAAGAGACGACAATGGAACTGCCGACCATTCCGGCTGCCCCGGACCCGTCGACGGCCCTGCGCGCCGAAGGAATTACGGCACCGGAAAACGACGAAGAAGGCGGCGAATACGAGGAAGGGGAATACGAACAGCCTCGTTCTCTCGCTGACCGTCTCGGTGACTGGCTGGAATTCCGGCTGGAAAGGGCGCGGGCGCTCCATGAGAGCGAAGCGCCTTTCCGTGAGGCCGAAATAGCGCGGAAGGCTGCGCTGCTGGAGGGCCGCACCGCGCAGGAAGTCGCGATGATGGAGCAGAACGGAAGGCTCCACGCCGCGATGATGAAAGCGAAGGGCGACAAGGCGGCGGCGCGTGGGAAAGCGGATGCCGACCGCGCGAAGTCGTCCGCTTCCGGCCTGGGGTCGGACAAGGGCCGTTCGAAGCCCGGCGGCGGGGGCGGGTCCTCGCGCGGCGGTGGCGGCAGCGGGCCGTCCCGCACCAACTCGAGCCCGGGGGCGAGCCGGCCCGGGGCGTCGCGCGGCTCCAACTCCGGGAGCCTCAGCGGTCGTTCCGCCTCTGGATCGACCGGGGGCGGCGGAGGCGGCAAGAGCGGCACGAAGGGCCCTGACCGGCCCTCTGGCAGCCGTACACCCAGTTCGGGGCGCAACGGGTCATCCGGGAGCTCGAAAGGCTCTCAGACGGGCTCTGGCGGCTCCGGCCGTGGCGGCGGCTCCAAGGGCGACGGCGGCGGCCGGGGCCAGAACGGTCCGGCGTCCAACACCCGTGCCGAGCGGGCCCGCGGCCGCCAGGAGCGCGCCGGGCTCCGGCAGACCGGACGGCAGGAGCGGCGCAGCGCCGGGCACGCCGCCGGCATCGCCGACCGGAGCAAGGACCGCGACCAGGCCCGCGCCAACCGGCAGCAGGCGTGGGAGGACCGCCGGGCCAAGAAGGCGGAGCGGGAGGCGGCGCGGAAGGCGAAGCGAGAAGCCGCGGCGTCGGCCTCGCCGGGCCGCACCACGTTGGGCCAGGCCGTCGCGGAGGAAGCCCAGCGGCGTTTCGACAAGCGCCGCGCCGACGCGAAAGACGCCAAGGACGCGGAGGCGGGCACGGAGAAGGTCAGCCTGACCAAGGACAAGGACGCCAAAGGCAAGGGCAAGGGCACCGACGGTAAGGGCGAGAAGGCCGCCAAGGACGGCCCTGACGGGGCCTTCAGCGCGACAAAAGACGCCAGGTCGTCCGATGAGCCGGGCAAGGTATCAGAGGCCGGTGACGAACCGTCTGACGGCTCGAAGAAGCGGCGCCGATTCCGGCGTCGCCGCACCGGTGCGACGGGACCGGCCGGATGGCGTGGACGCGCCCGCCGCACCGGCCGCACCGGTCGTACGGGCCGGACCGGTCGGCGCGGCCGTCCGGCGGACAGCCCGTTCGGCGAGGAGGACTCCACCCCGACGGTGGAGTGGCCCGAGCACGACACCCGCCCGCCCAAGCCTGCCGCGAAGGGCGAGGACGACATCGTCGACGCGGACATCGTCCCCGATCAGCCCGTTGCCGTGTCGACAGGCGTCAAGGGCTTGCCGCCCGCGCCGGAGAAGCACACCGCACGGCCCGGCACCAGCCGACCCACCAGCACGGAAGGGAGCAGCGTGAGCAGCTCGGAGGTCAGCAGGCCGTCCGGCGGGGGCGCCTTGGGCGCCCAGCACCGGACGGACATCACGTTCGACCAGTACCTGATGGAGATGGCAAAGATCGCCATCAAGGCCGCCTCCGACCAGGAGCGCGCCGAAGCCCTGATGGAGGCCCTCGCCAAGGTCGCCGACGCCCTGCGGGAGATGTCCGCCGACCTGGTCGGCGACCACAACATCGACACTGCGGTGACCGACCTGATCACGGACCTGGCCGATGCCGCGACCACCATGAAGGCGCAGGCCGAACGGTGCGCGGAGCAGTGCGGCATCGCCAAGGAGGCCGCCAAACTCGCCGCCCGGATGGTCGCCCGGATCTACGGCGAGGACATGGCCGCCAAGGAAGACGCCGGCCTCAAGCACGCGTCGGCCGCCGCCCACCACGACTGAGCACGAAAGGAACCCCGCTTTGAGCAGCGACCTCGCACCCCGCACCACCAGCACAGCGCCCGCCGTGGCCGACGACGACAACCGGTACAAAGCAGTCCAGGCCAAGCTGGACAAGCTCGGCAAGGCCCTGGACGACGCCACCCTCGATCTCCTCGCGCTGTGGCGCAGCATGCACGAAAACGCCAAACACACCGACGGCGTCGCCACCGACATCGAGAACGCCGACCTGGACCCGAAGTTCGTCGGCCTCACCGCCAACGTGGCCACCGCCCTGGACGGCGCCGCCCGGGAGGTGAGGAAGCTCTCCGACACCGCCCAGGAGACCGTCGACCTCACCCACGAGACCCGGCGCACCCACGCCACGTTGTACGGCGCGCTGGACGACATCCGCTCGGGCCGGCGCGAGAAGACGCCCAGGCCGGGCTTCTTCGACCGCTGACCCCGCTCCCCTACCCACCTCCCCCCGCCACGGGCGGTCCCGCAGCTATCGCGGGGCCGCCCGTGGCCGTTTCCCGAAGGAGAAGCCGGTGACCACGCCGCGCAGTGTCGCGCTTGAGCGCCTCGCCTACACCCTTGCCGCGCCCGTGCTGGCCGTGGCCCCGAACCTCTACCCCGACAGTCCCGTCAGCTCCGTCGTGCAAGTGGCCGGTGCCGCCGGGATCGGCGGGATCTTCCTGGCCGCCAAGAGCGATGAGACCGGTGCCGGACGCAAGATCCTGCGCTGGACCCCGCTGGTCCTGGCCGCCGCCGTCGATGTCGCCGCCGGGAACACAGGCGGCTTCGGCCCGTACGGGCTGGACGGGCTGCTCGCCGCCGGATGGGCGGCGGCCGGCTCCTTCGTGCTGCCGTTCTCCCGGCACACCCGCCGCCGTCACCGCCCCGCGCTCGCCGCCCCGGCCCCGCAGCCGGCGCCCGCTCAGGCCGTGGAGCCGACCGTGGCGCAGCCGGAGGACGGAGCCGACCAGCTCACCCGCGAGGCGCGGATGCTGTGGGAGCGCGCCGGGATGCCCGCCCGCACCCACGTCGTCAAGGCCACCCGGCACACCGCCATGCGGCACGACCTCACCCTGCTGCTGCGTGCCTCGGAGACCGGGCGGCCGATCACCGGCCTCTCCCCCGAGATCGTCGGAGCCGCATTCGGCGTGTCCGCGGCCGACGTCACCCTCAAGGACGTCGCCATCCAGCCCGGCCGCCAGGGCGGACCCGGCTGGATGGAAGCCCTCATCACCCCGGAGGCCAACGCCCGGCGGCGCACCAAGCCGACCGACCAGGAGCGCTGGATCGACCGGGTCGCCGGCCCCAAAGGCGGTGCCCCCGGCTCCGAGCTGGTCCACACCACCCGCGACGACGAGCGGGGGGTGACCTTCTACCGGGCGAAGATGACCGACTCCACCGAGTCGCCACGCGTCGACCTGCCCAAGGTCTGCCGCGCGCTCGGGCTGCCCGAGGACGACTCCTGCGTGTTCGTCCTCATCGACGGCTCGGAGTTCCTGATCAGCGCGTTCGACACCCCGCCACTGTCCGCGAGCTTCCCCGCCACCCGCGAGCTGCTCACCCCCGATGCCAAGGGCATGTACGTGTGCGGGTTCACCATCACCGGCCAGCCGGTCAAGACCATGGTGTACCAGCACGACAAGAACGCCGCGGCCCACGGCCTCATCCTCGGGGTGTCCCGCTCTGGGAAGACGCAGTTCTTCGCGATCAACATGGCCGCCCAGTCCCTGGACGGTCAGGTGGTGTGGCTGTCCACCGTCCGCAAGGACGAGAAGACCACCGTGCTCGGGAAGTACATCGACCGGCAGGGCTCAAACGCCCTGTGGATGGCCCGCTCACTGCGGGCGGCGAAGGCGCTGTGCGAGATCAGGGCGGAGATGCCCTGGCCGCACGACGGTCAGCCGCACGACTACAAGCCGGGCGACCCGCGCTGCCCCTACCGGCAGCTGAACGTGTACGGGGACGAGTTCATGACCGCCGCCCAGGACGCGGACTTCGGCGAGTTCATCCAGAAGGACGGCGAGGACCTCACCGTCACCGGGCTGAAGTACGGCGTGGGCTTCTACCCGGCGGGCCAGTCGCCGTTCGCGCACAACGGGTTCTCCACGGAGATGAAGGACAACCTGCGGCAGAACAGCCGCCCGGTCATCTTCAACATGGGTTCGCCCGGCGCCACCCGCAAGGCGGCGGAGGGCACCATGGAGAACGCCTACGACGTGCCAACCATCCCGGCCCGCTACTCCCGCAGCGAAGGCTCCGCGATCGAGCGGGCCATGCGCGGCGAGGCCGACCCGGAGAACGGCGTCTCCACCGGCGGCGTCGCGGTCATCGTCCTCGACAACGGCCGCGCCGTGCTCATGCGGACGCTGTACGCCGACTTCGACACCGACCTGTCCAACTTGTTCCCCGACGAGGTCAACCGGCTCACCGACTACGAGATCAGCGAGCTGGAGAAGCGCGGCCTGTGGTTCGACTGGAACGAGCCTGTGCGGCCCGGCGAGTTCTGGCCCGAGCCCGACGAGGACGACGAGGGCGAGGGCCGCTCCCGTCGGCGCGGCGGCAAGGGCGGCAGCGGGCGCGGCTCCAAGGGCGGCAGCCGCCGCTCCGAGCAGGTCGCCTCTCCCCGCCAGGCGCTGGAGGCCATCAAGAGCCTCACCGACGCCTGATCACACCCTCATCCCCGGGGCCGGCCTGCCCGAGCGCCGCGCCGGCCCACCCGACCCCTTGTGAAGGAGCACCACCACCGTGGCCCTGTCCATCTCTGCCGCCGTGCTGCTGGGCATCATCGTCGTCGTCCTGGTCAAGGGCGGCTACGTCCGCGTCGGCTCCGCGCTGGCCTGCACCCTGTTCGGGTTCACCCTCGCCGCGACCGGCCTGGCCCCGACCATCAACAGCGGCCTCACCTCGCTCGCCGGACTGCTCTCCAGCCTCTGACTACGCCTCCGTCCACGGCGGGTCCGGGGTGTAGTTGAGCCCCTCGCAGTTCCAGCAGTCCCACTCAGAGGGGAGTTCCCACTTGTCGACCCAGAAGCCGACCTGCTTGCCCACCAAGTAGTTGTCCTCGCCGCACCACCCGCACTCGAAGACGAACTCCACCCCAGCCCCTTCCCCGCACCTGATGGTCCGAGGATGCCCGGGGCGCGGGTGCGGTGACACCTGTACGCCCAAACCCCCGCTACACAACGTCGAAGGGCGCCGCCGGACACCAACCGGCGGCGCCCTTCGACGCCCCCTGCCTGGAGCCCCGATGTCCCATGCCTCGCTCTCCCCCGCCGTAGACCACCCCACCCCGACCACTACCCAGGCCGCTGCGCCGCCAGCAGAACTGTCCCTCGAGGAACGCCTCGCTCTGGTGAACGCGGCGATGACCGCGCGTCTGGACGAAGCGGCCGTCGCCTACGAGGTCAACACCGCGCACATCCCCACCGAGCCCGTGGACCTGGCCGACGTCGTCACCGTCCCGTTGACCCCGACGCTCCAGCCGCCACCGGCCTCCTACCCGACCCCGGTCGCCGCCCTTCTGCAGCGAGCCCACCACCGGCTGCTCACCGGCGGCTGGTGCTCCGGCGCCCTGGTCGACGAGGACGGCGCCCGCTGCATGCTCGGAGCCATCCGAGCCGAGGCCCGCGGCGACAGAGGCCTGGAAGCCAGCGCTGCCTCCCTGCTCCTGGACGCGATCCGCCGCGAGTTCGGCGACGACGTGGACTCCGTGCCGTCCTTCAACGACGCCCACGGATCGGCCCGCGTTCCACTCCGCATGGTCGACCAGGCCGCCATCCTCGCCGACGCCCGCGGCCTGTAACCGCTCCGGGTCCCCTGCCTCGCGCCCGAACCCCGCCTGCCCGGGGGCCCGGACGCGGGGGGCAGGCCACCCGGCCGGACACCCACCAAGCGCACCACCGACATCCCAGCCGAAGGAGCGAGGGCACCATGTCCCACAACGACAGGCAGATGAACGGCCAGCACCGCCCGAACAGCATCCTCGACCAGTTCGAACTGCCGCCGGCCAAGAAGAGCAAGCAGCGCCTGGCGTGGCTGCGCACCGCGTGGCGGGAGTCCTGGAAGGAGGGCGGCTTCCTCCACCAGCGGTGGGAGGAGATCGGCCAGGCCCGGCATGCCAGCTGGCACGAGGTCGCCATCTGGATCAAAACGGCCGCGCTGTTCGGCGGACTCAGCCTCATCGTGCTGATGCTGAACGCCGCCGGCGACATCGCCTCCGCCACCCTCAAGGGCCTGTCCGACGTCCCGGCCACCAGCGCCAGCGACGGCAGCGGCCTGTGGGGCACGGTCGACCACCCCGTCCGCGTGTTCCTCGCCGACCAGGCCGCGCACCTGTCCGTCGCCCCCGCCGCCCTGTATGCGTTCTGGCAGCTGACCGGGCTGCTCGGGCTGGTCGGCGGGTTCTTCGGTAACGCAGGCGCCCGCATCGCCTGGCTGCTGTTCGGGATCGGCAGCCTCGCCATGATCTGGTCCACCGCCCCGGCCGGAGGCCGCGCCGCCGCCACCGGGCTCGCCGCCCTCATGTGGGCACTGGCCAGCATCTTCGCCCTGCGCGGCCTGACCCTGCGGCCCATCGTCCACAACCACCCGCCGCAGTACCAGTTCAACCCCGCGCTCCACCTGCATGCCACCATCCCCGCCCCCACTCCGGCGGGTGACGACCACGGCGACAACATCCACCCGCTCCAGCGCTGACCGGCGCGGTCGTGGGCCGCCGCATCTTCCGCACCGCCCGCTGACCTGACGTCCTGCCTGGCCCTCGCCCGCCCCGCTCTGGGGCCGGGCGAGGACCGGACAGGCCGCCCGGCCGTACGTGGCGCCCCGCCGACACCAGCACGACGTCGGCGGGGCGCAGCGCTGTCCACCGACCCGTTGGAGGAACCGCTCGTGCTCATTCCCCGCCCGCGCCGCCGGATCGGCCGGCCCCGCCCGCAGCGTCCCGGCCCCCGCTACCCGCACCGCCCCGAGCAGCTGCCCGGCGCCTGGAGGGCGTGATGGTGTGCGTCGACGAGGCCGACCTGGTCGATGTCGACCTGTACGACGACGGCAGCTTCCCGGACTTCGGCTTCAGGCAGGCCCCCGGCGCCGTGGCAGTGCTCGACGCGCTGCGGGGAGCTGGCCCCACACCGATGACCGGTCTCGCCACCCGCCGCCAGTTACGGGCGATGGGCCTGAGCCCTGGTGGCCAGGAGCCCGTTGCCCGGCTCATCTGGCGCAAGGGCGGGCGCTGGGCGTGGCTGTACCGCGTCGACCTCGCCAAGCCGAAGCGGAAACCGACTCTGGCCCAGGAGGTCGCGCTCGACAAGGCCATGGCAGCTCGCCAGACGTGTCCGCTGTGCAAGCGCCGGTACTTCGCGTGCCTGCCTCTCAAAACCCTCGGCAGCTGCCTCGAATGCCACGACGGAACGCCAGCGGACCCCAGCAGCTACATCGTGCCCCCGGCCGCGCACCAGCTGGCCGCCTGATCAACCCTGACAAGGAGAACCCCGCACATGACGACCTCCACAGCCCCGCCCTCCGCCATGGACAAGAACCTGAACACCGCCTGTGCCTCGGTCGCCAGTGAGATCGGACGCACGGACGGCAAAGCGTCCTTACTGCTCGCCTTCAACGGCGCCGTGCTCGCCGGCCTCGCGTCCGTTGCTGACAAGGACCTGCCGCCCGCCACCAAGGTGTTCGGCTCGCTCGCCGTGCTCGCCCTGGGCGCGGCCGCCGTGCTGCTGCTCCTGGTCGTCAGGCCCCGCCTGCGCGGCGACGACAAGGCGTCCTTCCCGTACTGGGCACGCCTGGACGAAGACGAGATCAGGGCCTGCATGGACGGCGACACCCGAGCCGCCCGCATCCGGGTCCTGTCCGTCCTGGCCGTCGCCAAGTTCACCCAGTTGCGGCGCGCGGTCGACCTGTCCCTGGCCGCTCTGGCCCTGCTGGCCCTGGCCGCCGCCGGCCTGGCGCTGTGACGGCGGCCGCGATGGCCCGCACCCGCCTGGAGCGCGTCCGCGCCTCGGTCGGCATCGCCGCCCTGGCCCTCCAGCAGATCCAGGACGACCTCACCGCCGCCGACATCGACGGCCTCGAAATCGCCGCGATCCTGCGCGAACTGATCGAGGACACCGACCCGCCCGGCGGGTTCCTGGCGTCCGTCGCGCAGTTGCTCACCACCGCCGCGCAGCGAGCCGAACGGATCGAGCCCGACCGCGACGGCGACGCCTCCTGCCCGCTGCACGAGGCCGCAGCCCTCATCACCGACAACGCCGGGCAGCTCCTGATCTGGGCCGCCCGTGCCCTCGACCCGCAAGGAGAACCCGTATGACCGCGCCGATGCCGCTGTACCCGGACCTGCCCAAGAACTGCCTGGTGGTGCTGATCGGCGCCGCCGGGGCGGGCAAGTCGACGCTGGCCGGCACCTGGCCCGCCAGCCAGGTCCTCTCACTCGATGCCATGAGGTGTGCAGTCAGCGACGACGCCGGTTGCCAAGAGGCAACGGGTGACGCGGTGGACGTCCTGCACCTGGTCCTGGAGCGCCGGATGGCCCGGCGGGTGTTCACGGTCGTCGACGCCACGAACGTCTCCCGCGAATCCAGGCAGCCGCTGGTCGCCGCCGCCAAACGGCACAACATGCCCGCTATCGCGGTCATCGTGGCCACCCCGGCCGACGTCTGTGTCGCACGGCAGGGACCGCGCCCGGCCAACCGCACCGTCCCGGAGGACACCGTCCGCGCGCAGTACAAGGCGATGGTTCACTCCCACCAGTCGCTGCGGGCGGAGGGCTTCAACGAGGTCCTGTTCGCCGACGCCCTGTACCGCCTGGAGCCGTTCTTGAAGCGGCTCTCGCAGGCCCGGGAGGCCGAACTCGGGCGCGACGGCAGCACCGGCTTGGGCGATCTGCTGCTGGTCCGCCGCTTCTTCGGCCCGGAGATCCTGCCGCTGTGGCGGTGGCGGCCGGGCTCGGACCTGGTGACCGGCCGGGACCGCGTCGCGGAGATCCGCCTCGGACAGCAGTACCTCACCCTGGCCTACCGCGACGACGTCGACGGCGAGGGCGACTTCGGCTTCGACGTCCTGCTGCCCTGCCCCTTCGACCCGGAGTGCACGGGCCAGGCGTGGGCCCCGGTCTACTCGGTCACCGACCTGCACAAGGCGCTGACCGGAGCCATGGACAGCGACCCGGACATCGTCTGCACCGTCCACGGCGACGGCGTCGACGACGACCAGGACGACGACCCCGAGGGCCGCGCCGACCTGGAAGCGCAGCACGCGGACGCGGTCGCGTGAGCCGCGCCGCCGACGGCCCGCACCCGCACCCGCTCACCCCGGCCGAACTCCCGGCCGGTGATGAGTGGTGGCAGGGCTGCCGCGACTGCCACCTGCCGATCCAGGGCGGGGCCGCCGGCCTCGCCGCGCACCGCCGCACCGTCCACACCAGCGCCGGTGATTCCCGGCGCCCGATCACGGTCCACCTGGAGTTCTGACCCGCCCTCACCGGCGTGACGGACGTTCCGTGCCGCCCCGGCTCTCCCTGCTCGACGGAGGCCGGGGCGGTTGCGGTGGTCCCTCACCACCGAGCACAGAGAGGAGCTGGACGTCATGCACCTGCGGATTTACGAGGTCGACGTCCCGATACACGACCCCAACCACCCCGACCGGCACGGCGTGCACGTCTTCACCGGCGTCGCCGACTCCCCCGCCGCTGCCCTGCGCCGCGCCCACGAGGTGTACGACGCCGCGCTCGCCGCGCACACGGCCGGACTCGAGATCCCCGGCAAACAGCCGGACATCTGGGGAGCGCGCGGGCTTCGGCCCGGCTGGCAGATGGAGTGGCCCGCCGCGAAGGCCGGCCTCTGGCACAACCCCGTCAGCTGGACGACCCGCAGCGACTTCGCGCTGTAGCTCCGCCCCGGGACAGCCGCTCTGCTTGGCGGCTGGACGGCTGCCCCGGGCCCATCCATCCCGCACGAGACGAGACGGAGAACCCAAGTATGTCGCCCCTCCTGCGCGTTCAGGGCCGGATCGGCCAGCGCACCCTCTTACTGACGACCGCCGCCGTGCCGTTGACCGGCTGGGCAGTCCACGCGGTCATGCTGCACCGGCAGCTCGCCGCCACCCGCCGCGACCCGCTGACCGGCCTGCTGCGCCGCGACTCCTACACCGCCCGCGCCCGCCGGCTCCTGGCCCGCCACGGCGACGACACGGCCGTGGTCATCGTCGACCAGGACCACTTCAAGGCCGTGAACGACGACTTCGGGCACCCGGCCGGGGACGCCGTCCTCACGGCGACCGCCGCGCGGATCACCGCGTGGGCGGGCGCCCGCGCATCCGTCGGCCGCCTCGGAGGCGATGAGTTCGCCGTCGTCGTCCACGTGCCCGCCGCGGGCCTGGAGCAGCGCCTCGCGCAGCTGGTCCGGATGCTGCGCACCCCGGTCGTCCTCGAGGACGGCCGCACCGTCGACGTTGCCGCCTCGGTCGGCGCCGCGACCCCGCGCACGGTCGGCTCCCGCGACCTGACCGTCCTGCAGCGGGCCGCCGACGCGGCCCTGTACGACGGCAAGCACTCGGGCCGCGCCGCCGTCGCCTCGCCCGCGCACACCACGGTGCCGTCCATCAACGGCCGCCGCGCCGGGCGCCCCGGCACCGCGGTGTGGGGGCGAGCCGCATGAGCGTGATCACTCTCCCCGAAGGCGACTGGATCCGCGGCATCACGATTCGCCAGCCGTGGGCCACGTGCATCCTCGCGGGTAAGAATCCGGAGAACAGGCCGGTGCACTGGCCGTGGGAGGGCTGGGTGCTCATCCACGCCGGGAAGACGAAGCCGGAGCCCGTTGTGCTGCGCGACCCGCTGGTCGCCACCGCGATCCGCGGCCGCGAACTGCACCTGGGTGCGGTCATCGGCGTCGCCCGCCTGACCGGCTGCCACCCCGATCAGGGGCCCGAGAAGTGCGCCAGCCCTTGGGCGGAGCGCGGCGCGCACCACCTGGTCCTCGACGACGTCCAGGAGCTCGCCCTGCCCGTGCCTGCCACGGGCGCGCTCCCGGCCTGGAAGCCGAAGCCGGACCTGGTGGCGCAGGTGTTCCAGCAGCTGCCCGACTTCCGGCCGTGACCCGCACGCGAGGCAAGAAGCCGCTGTTCGAGCCGGGCTTGGTCCCGGCTCCCGGCGCTCTCCTCGACTGGCGCGACAGCCGGCACTTCGACCGCTGGCAGGACCGCCCCTGCGTGCTGTGCGACAAGCCCACGCCCATGTGCTCCCACTCCGGGGAGCCCGTGCACAAGGCGTGCGCTGAGGACTGGATCGCTGCGAATCCGGTTGAGGCCCGTCTCGGCCGGTTCGCCTCCGACGTCCAGTCCAAACGCCGACGCGACGACGACCACGCCTGAACCCTCCACTTGGAGGCCCTCGTGAGCAACACCCAACGCGACGTCGACCACGCCCTCGCCTACCCCGAGCCGCCCGCCTCCCCGCTGTGGCACCGCCACGGCGCGAAGGCCCGGCCGCTGACCTCCGCCCAACAAAAGCGCAACCGCGAGCTCCTGGACCTCGCGCAGCGCAAGCCCCGCACTAGGGCCGCGTAGGAGGCCGGGCTGTGTTCACCGACATGAAAGAGGCCCTCGCAGCCGAGGACCTCGAACTCACCCCGGTCGGCAGCGACCAGAGCGCCGCCGCCTCCCTGGTGGTCGCCCATCACGCCCGTGACAAGGACGACCTGGCCGACCTGCTGGGCGCGCTCGGACTGCCCTGCGCCGAAGACGACCTGGTGCGGCTGCTTGTGCACCTGGCCAGCCCTGACACCCCCACCGGAGATTCCATGACTGTCAACGCCTTCACCGCCACTGCCGCCTCCATGCTCAAGAACGGCGACAGCCCCGAGCATGTCCGCAGCACGCTCGGACTGTCCGATGGCGAGCTCGCCGAAGCCGTGAAGCACGCCGACCTGCCCGCCATCACCGTCCCGGCCCCGGCCCCGGACGACAGCCCCAGCACCCCGGAGGCGGCTGCCCAGGCGCCTGACGGCACGGCGGGCACCGACGGGATCGAGGCCCTGCTCGCGTGGGCGGAGAACCACCCGGCCGCAAGCATCCGCAACCGGGCCGCCCGCGTCCGCGCCGACCTCACCGAGCTGACCGAGCGCCGCGCCGCCGACGCCGCCCAGCGGGAGGCAGAGGAGCGGGTCGCCAAGGCCAAGGCCGAACTGGAAGCCGCGCAGGCGCAGCTGCGCGCGGTGAAGGCCGGCGGCCGCGCCGCCACGGCGATCCAGGACGCCACGCCCTTGGCCCCCGCCCCGGCCCCGGCAGCTCAGAGCGGCAAGCGCAGCAAGGAAGAGCTGGCCGCGATCCGTACGTGGGCGCGCGCCAACGGCCACCAGGTAGCCGACCGGGGCAACCCGGCCAAGGCCATCCTGGACGCCTATGACGCCGCCCACTCCGCCACCAACCTGGCGGAGGTGAGCTGATGGACGCCATCCCGCTCGCTCTGGACGGCTACCTGGCCGCCGACCCTGAGCCCGGCGACCGTGAGGGCACCGTCTCCTGGCGGCTGACCTGCTCCGCCGGGACCGACCACCTGGTCGAAGAAGCGGTCATGCCCTGCACCACCATGGAGCCGGAAATCGCGCACGCCATGCTCACCGAGCGGCAGCCCGGTGACCTGCTGCGCGTCATCGGCCACCTCACGCTCCCGGACACCGCCGACGGGGTCATCCGGCTGCACGCCGAAAGCCTCGAGGTGCTCTGGGAAGCACCGGTGCTGGACGCGGGCGACGAAGCAGGGGACACGGCGACCGCGACGGACGCGGACGCCGACCGCAACAGTGCGATCGCGGCTCTCGCCGAAGCCCTCACTGGCTTGGGCGAGGCCGCCCCTGGCCCCGGGCAGAGCATCCGTATCCACATCAGCCCGACAGGCACCCTCGGTGCGGGCCTGGAGCACTGCCACAGCTTCGACGTCACCCCGGCCATGGCCCACCGGCTCGCCGACTACATCGACGCCATGAGCTGCTACCTGGACAGCGAACGCCCCGACGGCGCCGCCCTGGACCCGCAGACCATCGCGGACCTGACCGAGCTGTTCGAGGACATCGACCTGATCGACCTCACCAACACCGTCCTCAACGCCACCCGGCCCGAAAACCGGCCCGCCGTCACCCGCGCGATGGACGACATGTTCGGCGACGTCCCCGCACCCGAGGACACCGACCCGTGACCGCCAGCCACATCCGAACGGGGGCGACCCTGAAGCCCACCCAGCCCCAGCGCACCTTCCTGGAACGGTTCCCCGCCGGAGGCCCTCGCGGCTCCTGGCCGGCGGAAGAGTACGCCGCCGACCAGCGCACCCAAGGTCGGCCGGACGCCCGGGTCGTGATGGACCTGCACAGCGACCAGTTCCTGGTGGTCACCGACACCACCACCCAGTAGCAGCGCCCCCTGGAGCGCCGCGTCCAGCCTTCGCGGCCGGGCGCGGCGCTCCGCGCGTTCCCACCCTTTTCACCACCGAACAGGAGGCACCCTTGCCCCCGATCCGCCTGATCTCGTTCGGCTACCTACACCTGCCCACCGGCCCGGACGGCTCAGCGATTCCGCCCGCCGCCGACCGGATCGAAGATGTCCGCGACCGGCTCCGCGACCCGGCCGCCGCCCGCGACATCGTCGACTTCGACGGCCTCCACCCCCGCGTCCAGGACGTCGTCCTGAACACCCCCGGCGCCCGCGAGTTGCTCGCCAACCTCACCGACTACGCCGACCTTCCCGCCGGCCCCCGCCGCATCGCCATCGGCTGTGCAGGAGGCCGGCACCGCGCGAGCGGACTCACGGAGCTCCTGGCCCGCGAACTCCGCGACCGCGGCCGCGAGGTCGAAGTCGAGCACCTGCACATCCATTTACCGCGCGTCCTCAAGACGTCCGGCAGCACCCGCACCGCCAACCCCGAGCAGGAGGCCCCCCGATGATCCGACGCTTCCGACGCTGCGGCCACGCGCCCGGCGCCCTCACCCCCGAAGACCAGGCCGCCGTCGACTCGTTCCGCGCGATGCTCACCGCCCTGCGCAACCCGCAACCCTGGGCTCCCGGCTGCGCCCAGGACATCGCTGTGCGCATCGGCCCCTTCGTGGAACGCGCCCACCCTCGGCCTGGCGACGACCACGGCCCCGAAATGATCGCCGTGGCCCTGGTCCACCCCGACACCCCGCTCGCCGCGGCCTACCTCCAGGGCCGCCAGCTCGGCTACACCAACCGGGGCTGGCTGCGCTGCGAGACGACCGCGATCCTCGGCACCTGGCAGCCCGGCTACGCGATGCTCACCCACGCCGCCGCGAACCTTTCCCTGCCCGACGACGTCGGCATGGACCCCGCCCACTACGCCCTCTACATCGAGGCCCGCCGACGCGATGACAGCCGCGACGGCTTCACCATGCTGTGCCTCGGCCCCTACACCCAGACCCGGCACGCCCAGCAGGACTACGACCGGCTCACCGCCGCGCTGGACGGGCGGGAGCTCACCCTCGTACCCGGATGCCGCGTCTCCGCCCGGTACGCACCGTTTGACGTCAGCGACCACCACCTGTTCACCGACCCGTATGAGGCCGACGCCGTCGCGCTCCTGGCCGCAGCCGTCGAAGGAGTGACCGCCAAGTGACCACCACCCTGTACGACATCGAGAGCAGCGAAGCCGACGATGGCACCACTGTCCCCGCCGAATGTCTCTGGGCCCCCAGCAGCGAGGACGCGGCCGACAACGGGTTCGTCGACTACCGCGGCCTGTACGTCGCCGGCATCGGCGCTCCGAACGGCGACGACGTCTACCCTGGAGCGTTCATCCTGCTCGGACACCACAGGTGGGCCGACATCATCGAGGCCGCCGCCGCATTCATGGACCGCGTCCACGGCTGGCGCAACCTCCACCTGTACCCCGGCGACGACCCCTCGGTACTGATCCCCCGCATCCCGCGCGCAGTCCTCACGCACGGAGTCTTCTTACGCCACCCGCATCCCGACCACCCCTGCGACTGCGAGTGGGAGGGCACCTGGCGCGTCGTGTGGGCGCCGTCCACCGAACCCGGCGCCATCCCGATCACCGCCATGCGGCACCCCGCCGCCCCGGCGGCCGCCGCCAGCGTCCCCAACCCTGACGAAGGCGCGCCTGCTCACCTGGGCGGCCTGACACGACCCACCGAGCACGGCAAAGGCCCGTACACCCCTGCGACTGTTCGCGTCGCCGGGGTGTACGGGCCTTTTTGTTTTGCGGGAACAGCGGTTCTCCGTCCCTGCCGTGTTGTCCGCGGACAACACTCGGGGCTTCGGCTATACGTGGACGCTGAGGGCTTTCACGAGCGCGGCCAGTTCATCAGCGGAGAACGCATCAGCCAGAGCAGCAGCCTGATCGGCTGGGGTCTCGCCCAGGAGCTGCCGTAGAAGCGGCACGTTGGAGTGTTCCGGACCGGTGCCGCTGGCTGCCTCGCTGCTTTGATGCGGGATTGTGCCGCTGGCGGAGGGCACACCGGTCTTCGTGTTGTCCGTGGACAACACGTCGGTCCCGTCCTTCGTCGACTGGTCGGTGTTGTCCACGGACAACACCGAAGGGGTGCCCTCGGGCGTCGCCGGCGCGAGGTGCTGAGTGTTGTCCGCGGACAACACGGTGTCGGCGGAGGCGCGGGCGAGCTTCGGCTCCTGCGGGGTCTTCGTGTTGTCCGCGGACAACACTCGGCCTTCTCTGGCGGCGCGGAGCAGCTCCTTCTTCTCCTCTCGCTCGGCTGCCTCTTGCGCCTTGATGTCTTTCCAGAGAGAGACCAGGTCGGCGGCACCAAGAGCCGGGTTCTCCTTGAGCCGCCGGGCGAGCTGCCGCCCATCGCGCTCAGCCATCTCTCCCGCGCTGAGCAGGGCCTGAATCTCCTCGGGGAGAGTGAGAAGGGCGAGCTGATTGGTCACCCACGAGCGGTCCTTGCCAAGGCGGGTGGCAGCCGCACTCTGGTTGCCCTGACAGACCGCAACGAGCTCCTGGACACCGCGGGCACGCTCGATGACGTCGAAGTCCTCGCGATCCAGGTTCTCCTTCAGCAGGTTGTCGACGAACTCCTCGCGCGAGACGGCAAGCTCATCGCGGACGACGAAGTCGAGGGCTTCCAAACCCACCTGCAGGGCAGCGCGGTAGCGGCGCTCCCCGTTGACCAGCACGAACTGAGCCGAGCCGATCCGGGCCTCGTGGTCGGGCCACAGCTCGAGGTACACGGCGCGGGTTACGGCTGTGCAGGCAGCGAGCTGCACTTTTCGAAGCTTCTCTCCGAATTCCGCCAGTTCAGCCTCGCTGCCGAAATTCCGCCGCGGGTTCAGCGGCGTGGGGGAGACCTCGGCAAGAGACAGGCGTACGAGCTCGTACTCCGGGATGTCGCCCTGCGCAACGGCCTTGGCGCGCCCGCGTTCGCTGCGGTGGCCGCTGCGGGGAATCCGACCGAAAGAGGAACCGGCTCCGAGCTTGTCGGCGACGCTCATGCGATGCTCCTCGCGATCGTGCGCATGGCCGAAGCCTGCTCGCAGGTCGGCGCATAGGCGAGCAGGGGCTGCTTGAGCCGCACAGCCTCGAGCTGGTCCTTCATCTGGGGAATGACCGCGACGACAGGCGGGTCGCCGATCTCCTTCCAGTTCTGAAGAGACGAGGTAGCGACGTAGCCGCGTCGAGCGTCGTACAGGTTGACGATGAACCCGAGCAGCGCGATGTCGATGTCGAGGTCGTTGACCAGGTCCTGGATCTGGTCGTAGAGCATGTCGAAGGCATCCGCGGAGGAGTCCTCGGCCTGCACGGGGATCAGGATGCCGGAGGTGCCTGCTTCTTCGCCGTCGCGGGTGCGGGCGTAGTAGATGGCGGTGTCCATCGTGTAGCCCAGGCTCGGAGGACAGTCGATGATGATGTAGTCGAAGTCCTGCTCGATCGGCTCCAGCGCCTTCTCAAGCGCCGTCTCCTTCACCCGGACGTGACGGGTGGTCGCGAGCTTGGCATCGAGCAAGAAGGCGTCCTTGCAGCCGGGGAGGACGAAGAGCCGACCACCGAACGCTTCGGCTTCGATCGGGACCAGTAGGTCGACCAGCTCACCCTTAGCTTCTCCCAACATGTGCTTGGCGATGCTCGGCTCGTCAATGCCGATCATTTCCAAGCCGAGCTGCTGGGTCAGGTGGCACTGCGCATCGAAGTCAACGACACAGACCCGATAACCCATCTCCGCCAGAGCCTCTGCGGCGCCCGCCGCCGTCGTGGACTTGCCGACGCCGCCCTTCTGGTTGCCCATGATGATGCGGCGGGCGCCGGTGGGTCGCTTCTGCCGGAGGTTCGTGGAATACGGATGGGTGTCGAGCCACAGGCGGATCGCTTGAGCTATGCCCTGCGTGTAGGACAGGCCACGGCTCGTGCAGTCCGCCTTGAAGCCGGCGTTCACGGCGGTGGGAATGTAGGTCGAGAAGGGCGTGCCGCCGGAGGTGTCGACGGTGGCGAGTGGCTCCGCTGTGGAGCGCCAAGCCTGGATGCCCTCGGTTACAGCATCCTTGATATCCACCGACAACTGAGCGGCGCGCACCTTGAGTTCCTGACGGAGCGCGGGAGGCAGCTTGGATACTACCTTTTCCCGCTCATCGGAGCTGTAGGGCGCAGTCATGGCGGTACCTTACTAACCTCGCGACCAGATGTGGGGGAATAGGGGCATGTCGCGCTGCTCCCAGGGCTGATGCCGTGGCTCTGGGGCGTCCGGGCAGAGCCGTAGAGAGTGCCGGCCGCGCGCACCGAGCTGCACCAGATGGTCCGCACCCATGGAGCCTTCCGGGCGGCGTGACCCGGGTGCCTCGGTCGCCCAGGAGCACGGCGTTGCGACAAGGGTAGGGACGGGCGGGATGGGCGGTACGCGGCCGGGGATCGGGGCGCGATCAGCTGGTTGCGCGTCGGCCGGGGCCTCCGCGCGTGCCGCTATCGTGCGGCGGTGTCGTCAGGAGGGGAGCGTCGGTGGGGGAGAGGTCGGGGCGGGCACGGTGCCAGCGCGCGGGGTGGCGCCACCGGCCGGAGGCGTCACGGGCGACATCGACGCCGACTTCCACCACCAGCCCGGGTTCCACCAAGGTGACGTCCAGTTGCTCTCGGCTGCCCCACCCGGCGGAGAACGACCATCCTGTCCACGGGTGCCCGCGCCGTCCCGCCTTGAGTAGGCCGGCGACCGCCGTGCCTGCCGCTCGGGCGAGGGTCGTGGTGCGGCCGACGTACTGGAGGCGGCCTTCGGCGTCGTACCTGCCGAGCAGCAGCGTCCGCGGTTGGGTCAGGGAGCCGGTGACGGCGCCGACGATCGCCTCACTCGTCTCGCGGACCTTGTACTTTTGCCAGCCCCTCACCGACGGCTTATAGGCATCGGTGAGCCGTTTGAAGACCACGCCTTCCATCCCGACCGACGCCCAGGACAGCCACTCGCGCACGGTCTCCGGGTCGGTGGCCGACGGGCACAGTGCCCACGGGGCAAAGAGCCGGCAGGTGGCGAACACCGACTCCAGCGCAGCCCGACGCCGCCAGTACGGCCACCCGGTCGTCACGGTCCCGGACAGCCTGAGCAGATCGAACGCCACGAAGTGGGCCGGCCACTCCTCAGCAGCTCGGACCGCGCCCGCCCCGCGCCGGGCAAGCCGGTTCTGCAACCGCTCGAAAGCAAGGCGACCCGCGGCGTCCCATACGACCAGCTCGCCGTCCATCGCCGTCGCATCCGGCAACTGCACGGCCCCGGACACGACCTCCGGAAACGCCGGACCCATCTCCGTGCCGCGCCTGGAGCGCAGCACCACCCGGCCCGCGTCGACGGACACAGCCGCCCGGAACCCGTCCCACTTGGGCTCGCCCGCCCAACCCGGCCGCAGATCAGGTTCGGGCACGAGAGTGCTCAGCATCGGCTCCGGCAGCGTCCATGTCACACCGGATCCCTTCCACCAGGCGCCGGCCTGCCTCCCTACGACCGGCCCTCGGTCAGCTGGCTGGCGGTGTTCTCGATCCACAGCAACGCCCACTCGACTCCAGCACGCCATCCGGGGTCTGCGCTGTCGTACCGGCCTTCCGCGTCGGCTCGGATGCTAGCCGCGAGGGTGCGCAGGTCCTTCTGCAGTCCCTGACGCCGGGCGGTGTCCATGACCTGGATCATCTTGTCAGTGATGTCACCGGGTCGGAGTACGCTCATCGCCCCACCTTGGACGATCACCGCCGAGGATGGCCATACCGCGAGGCCATCGAGTTAGACGCCGCATAGTGAAGCTCTGGTCAGCCGGCGATCGCCCGTGACAGTCTCGTGGCTTTCCAGGCGAGGGGAGTATGCCGATGGAAGGCTTCGCGCGGACGGAAGGTGAACTGTGCCCGGACTGTAAGGCGGGCCCCAGTCCGGAAAACGCCTGCGTCGGGGTAGGGCTGCCCATCCAGATGTGGCACACACCGGACTGCCCGCAGTGGACCATCATGCAGATCGACTTCGAAGCAGGCTCCCGGCGCATCAGGGAACAGGACGCGTGGGCCAAGGACATCTTCCCCGCCGCGCACGAACGTCTGAAGCAGGCCGCCGCCGCGATCGAGCCGGGCACGCCCGCGCAGCCGTTCATCGACGCCTTGACCGAGCTGGTCCAAGCGCAGGCCGACACCACCGGCTTCGTCGTTCTGCACCGCTGGGCGCAGATTCTGGAGCGGCACTTCCCGCCCCAGCTTCCGGACCCCAACCACACCACCTCCTAGCCCCGACCACGCTGCCGAGGCCTCTCCGCCAGGGCAGCCGGGTACGGCGGGCGGCAGTGTCATTCGACGGCGAAGTCCTGGCGCAGGTCCAAGTAACAGCGCAGCCGTACACCGGGCTGACCTGGGTCATGCGTGGTGCGGTCGGCGGTGGCGGTGGCCCACCGGGAGGCGAGCGCCTGCTGAAAGGCGAAGGCGGTGTGGTCGTCGGCGGCCGCGACGTCGACGACGACCAGTCCAGGTTCCGTCAGATGCAGTTCGTTGATCGGCTCCATGCCCGGCACGACGCGCTGACGGCTGTCAGGGTTCGCCGTCACGTGGCGTTTCGCCCAGACGTGGTGCTTCTCCACGCCAGTGCAGAGGTGACACGGCGCCACCGCCGGCACTTCAACGCTCGGCCTGCTTGCGCAGGAAGCGGTGCTCCTTGATCCGTCGACGTACCTGCCACCAACGGGCGGTGTAGGCGAGGTCTTCCCGGCAGACGTCCAGGAACGCATCACGGGCGGCCACCACGGCCTCGGCCTGCTGCTGGAAGCGGTCGGCGTTCCTCTCGTTCAGGTCCAGGTCACCGGTCGCGGCAACGAGGGTCTCCGCGGTGGCGATGACGTGCACGCTGCCGCACAGCCGCACGCCCTGCAGCGCACCGATGAGTTCGCTGCTGAGTTCCCAAGCCTGGGGCACCTGGCCCAGCAACACCTTGTCGGCCGCCCGCCCGGCCTCACGCCGGAGATGGGCGAACTGGTAGGCGTAGCCGAACGAGCGGGCGGAGGCGTCCAGCAGCCGCCGGTACGCCTCCGCACGGTCCTCGTTACTGCCCAGCCGAGGCACACCCGTGGGCCGGTACCGTCCGATCAGAGCGCTGGCCACACTGCCCGTGGCCTTGATGCCGGCAGCAGCCACGCCGGGCGTTATGAAGGTCATGCCCGGTTCTACCACCCGGACGTCCCGGCGCTGGCCCGGACGCCGCAGCAGCCGGACCAGGTGAGCCGTCCCGTAGACGGTGCCGGTCAGGTTGCGCCGCAGCGTCAGGGCGTCGCTGTCGGGCGCAGTGTGAGCCGCCAGGTCGGTCAGGTAGTGGAGCAGATGAAACAGCACAACGGCCTCCGGGACGCCGGCGGAAACGGTTCTCGCCCCTGGCCGAGTCCGGGAGGCCGCCAGACAGCAGCGGCGCCCGATGTATTCCGAGTGAGTACGGGGGCTCTCTTGTTCAGAGTGAGCCATCAGTTTCCTGGACTGTTAATCACCACCGATATCGCAGGGGGGAAAGCGTCTCTGACAGGGTTCGATACGCCCTCTACGCTGCCGCGCATGGCACGCACATGGACAAGACTCCACGAACACCTCGGATGCCCGCCCGGTCCCCTCACCTTCGACATGGTCCGCCAGGCCGCAGCGGACAACTTGGAGGAGTCCGACGACCTGGACTGGAAGGAGATGCTTCCTCAGCCGCCCCGGGACGGTCGGTGGAACGAGTTCGCCAAGGACGTCGCCGCCATGGCCAACACTCGTGGCGGACTGATCATCTTCGGGGTCCAGGACAAGACGACCGTCCTGACGGGCATCGACCCCGACGGGGTCAACCGGCAGCAGTACGCCCAGTGGATCCGCAACCACGTCCAGCCCTACCTGCCGGACCTGGACATATTCGAGCTGACCGACGGGACGAAGACGGTCCTGGTCGTCGATGTGCCGGCCAGCGAGATGGCACCGCACTTCGTGTACGGCGGCGCAGCACGCGACAAGGAACAGCAGGCTGCGGTCGTCCCCTACCGGGACAACGACCACACCGCCTGGATGGCAGAGCACCAGATCGAGCGGGCCTACCGCGACCGCTTCGCCCGGGTCGGCCGGGCAGAAGAAGAGATCCAGCGGCACATCGACTTCATCACCCAGACCGTCACCGCGCACGCCCACGTGCCCTCAGCTTGGTTCATCGCGGTCTCCCGACCCCAGAGGCCCCTGCCACGCGGGGCCTACACGATGAGCCGGGATCAGGCACGGGAGGTCTTGGAGGCCGGCATGACGCGAGCTCGCGTTCTGCACGCGAGAGAGCTGGTGCCAGGCCCCCTGGTCGGGATGGGGCCGGACACCCGACTCAACCCGCGCCCCGGCCTGCGCCGCTGGGTGTGCAACAACCTCCAGTCACCCATGAACCGAGAGATCATCACTGAGCTGCACTACGACGGCACCGTGGTGATGGCCGCCAATCTGTCCTTCATCCGCGCGGGGGGCGAGGAGCTCCCAGGACAGGACGACGTCCTCCAAGTATCCGAGCGCTTGGTGACGGCATGCTGCTACGACTTCATCGCCACCGCGCAGGAGCACCAGCGAAAGTTGCGCCTGGACAGCACCCTGCAACTGACTTCGCTGATCATCTCTCCAGACGGACCCAGGGCCATGACACCGCTCACCTCAACCTGGGGAGATGGGGCGGAGACGGAGCCGCCGTACACCCGCAGGCCCCACCATCTCCAGCCCGCTCACACCGTGCTCTCCCCTGCGGCGGCGGATGACGAAGGACGCAGCAGTGCTGACGAACTGTGCGCGGACCTGATGAGCCAGTTCGGGCTGTAGCCGAAGAGGACGCTCCGCGTGAGCGGTCGCCCCGGTCGACCAGGAGCACGAGGTTGCGCCAAGGGTTGCGCCTATCTGTTGCGCTGGATGTTGCGCCAAGGGTTGCGCCAGGTGTTGCGCGGCCCGCAGGACCGTCCCCGCGTCCGCGCAGGTCACCACGCTGTTTTGCCGTGGTCGGATCGCTGACATCCCCGTTGCGGCTGCTCTGCCCATGTCCCTTGGCTGGAGTGAAGGAGGAAGGGACGGGCGGGATGGGCGGCGCGGTCGCGGCCGGGGATCGGGGCGCGCCCAGCCCGGTTGCGCGTCGGCCACGGCCGCCGCGCCCCGCCGCGCCGCTGTCAGCCCGGCGACGGAGGTGCTCTGGGACATCTGACCGGTGAGGGCTGTCAGTGGCGTGCGACATCATCGGCAGATGGCCACGCAAGCAGCTCCACCGACCTACCTGGATCGCCTCCGGACGGACCTGGACCTGATCGAAGCGGATTTCGTGCAGATCCTCGCGGACTCACAGATCCGAAACACCGACCCCAACCGCGGACGCGACTACGTGATGCACCTTGGCGCTCCCAAATGGGGATGGGTGCCCAGCAGCCCCGAACTCGAGGCGCGACGAATGCAACTGCTGGGGCGCGTGCGGGACTGGGAGCCGCTGTTCCGCCTGCTTTTCCCGCATCCGACTCCCGAGGTCACCAAGCGCCTTGAGGAGAATCTTGACCTACTGCGGCGCTGGCTTGAGCGCCCGCGTGACAAAACGGTGCCGGCCACCATCGACAAGGCCACCGACCACGTGCGCGACGCAGTGACCACACTCCGGGAACTGGGTGAGCTGCTGCCCTCTGACCCATGGGCGGTGCGCTTGGTGGTCGACACGAACGTGCTGTTGGACGACCCCGACGTGGCGATCTACACGCCGGTGCTGGGAAAGCGGTACATGGTTCACGTGATGCCCGCTGTCCTGCGGGAACTGGACGACCACAAGCGGGCCGGACGCAACCCCGATATCCGGGAGGCGGCGAAGAAGGCCGACCGCCGCCTGAAGGGACTGCGGACCAACGGCGACGTGCGGCGCGGCGTCCGAGTCGCCGGCGACGTGCACGCCGTCTTCGAGCACATCGAACCCAAGGGCGACGGGCTGCCGGGCTGGCTGGACCTAGACGTGCCTGATGACCGCCTGGTGGCCTCCACCTTGCTGCTGCAGTCCCGGCATCCCGGCTCTTCCGTCTACGTGGCCAGCGACGACATCAACCTTCAGACGAAGCTCGCCGCAGTCGGACTGCCGTTCATCGAGGCACCCTGAACGGACGCTCCGCACTACATACGCTCAGGACATGACGATGACGCCGCAAGAGCTTGAGGATCAGAAAGAGACCCTGGAGCTGATCAACAGCGAACTCGCGGCGCGTCTGGCACGCCAGTCGGAGTCGGGCGCGAAGGTGGACACGAAGGCGATCTTCCTGGTCGGCTTCGCGGCCACAGGCGCCCAGTTCCTGGCCTCCCGGAGCTTCGAGCTGTTCACCGGTACCGCGGCCTTCGCGGCGTACGCGGTGGCCGTCGGCTTCGGCATCTCGGTCTTCAACCTCGCCGAGTACGAGGACATCAAGCCGCGGGACGTCCTGGACACCTACGCACGTTCGGAGAAGGGCGCGACGCTGGGGGCCCTGGCCGGAACGCGTGTGGGGATGTTCGAGAAGAATGCTCGCCTGCACCAGCGGAAGACCAAGCGATGGACGGTCGCCCTCGCCGCTGTCGCTGCCGGGATCGTCCTCTCCACTGTCAGTCTCGTGCTGCACATTGGCGGCCATGACAGACACACAGAACCAGGGGAACCCACCCCCACCTCCTCCTCCGCCACCCCCTCCGCCCAGCCTTACTGACTCCCTCGCCAATCCAGCTCTCGTGGGCACGGAGAAGAGGAACGAAGGCAAGCCTCCGCGCCACAAGATGGCCACTAGGGGACAGACCATCGAACGCCGCTGATCTACCGCGAGAAGGCGGCCCCTCGCCACGTGGGGACAGCACGAGACCCCGAGCAACTACCGCCCGGGGTCTCTGCACACTGGCGTGTCCAAGCTCGCCGTTCAGCGTGGAGCAGCCACGTCGCATCCGATCCGGCCGACTGTCCCTCCAGCGTTGTCAGAGGGCGCTGCTAAGGTCCCGCCAGTTCAGCGACTGGAGTGAGGAGAGCCGATGTCCCTCGGCGACGAGATTCGATCTGACCTGGACAAACTCGTGGGAACGCCCTGGAGCATCCGGGAGGGTCGGGTGGTTCCTGGAACGGACGACGTCAAGCTGTTCTCCAACGACGCGGTGAAGCTCGACGCTGTCTATCTCTACGCCGATCTGCTCGGATCGACGAAGCTCGCCCGCAACTTCCGCCCCGAGACGACCGGCAAGGTGATCCGGGCCTCACTCCGCGCCGCTTCGAAGATCATCAAGGCGCAGGGTGGGGAAATCCGAAGCTACGACGGCGACCGTGCCATGGGCATCTTCATCGGTGACTCCAAGAACTCCTCCGCAGCCAAAGCGGCCCTTCAGATCAACTGGGCGATGACCCACCTCGTCCAGCCCTCCCTGTACGCCCAGCTGCCGAACCTGAAGCGAGACGGGTACGAGCCGCGCATGTGCGTCGGAATCGCGTCCGGCTCGGCGTTCATCGCCCGAGCCGGCGTCCGGGACAGCAGCGACCTTGTTTCCATCGGCCGCGCGCCCAACGTCGCTGCCAAGCTCAGCGACATCCGGGAGGCCGGCAACTACCGCTCCTACATCACCGCCGACGTCTACAAGATGCTCAACGAGAAGTCGAAGTACTCAAAGGGCACCGACATGTGGCAACAGGTCACCCGTGAGGTGGGCGGCGAAAGCATGGTCATCTACCGATCCACGTACTGGTGGTCCTTCTAGCCAGGAGAGGGGGCCTACAGCAGTGAACGATGACAGTCAGGCGAGAGAAACGGCCTGGAAGATTCACGCGGAACTCGGCAGCTGGACTTCGCGCGTTGACGCGAAGGCGTCCTTCGCGCTCACGCTGGCATCGGCGGCGATCGCGGGCATCATCGCCCTGTCCGCCAAAGATCACGCCCTCGCCCACCTTGACGGCTGGGCACGGTTCTTCCTCTGGACGGGCACCATCGGGATCCTTCTCGGCGGTCTGAACGCGATGCTGGTCGTCACACCGCGACTGCGGGCCCGCAAGGCCCGCACCGAGGCCCCGACAAACTTCGTCTACTTCGGTCACCTCATGCACCGAGACCCCGACGAACTGGCGACTGCCCTCAAGGAAACCGATCCGCTTCCCATTCTCAGCAGACAGCTGGTCAACACCAGCAAAATCATCTGGGCGAAGCACCGTCACGTCCAATGGTCTTTCGCGCTTTTCGCGACAGGAGCCACCTTGGTGTTCCTCGCCGGCGTTATCGCCTGACGTCCAAGCGCGAACAAGCCCGACAAGCAGCACAACATGAGACCCCGGACAATCCGCCCGGGGTCTCATACTGCCCGGCTCAACAGCCGCGCAGCGCCAGAGTCACGCCCACTGCACTCCCAGCTCGCGCAACGCCTCCAACTGTTCCGCCGTAAGCCGGTTGCTCCTCGATTTCGTGTTCGAGACCCATACGCCCAGCTTCACGGTCACCGGCTCGCCGTTGACCGTGATCTGTTCGCTGTGCCCCCTCGGCACAGGACGGTCACCCTCGCGTTCCACCCATTGCGCGAGCGCCGCCAGGCCCCGCTGGAACGCCGCCTGCGCCTTGCTCGGGCCCTTCGTCGTGCGCGCGGCCACCGGGGCGGGAGACGGCGTCTCAGCGGGCTGCACGCCCAGCTTCGACAGCCGCTCCTGCTGCTCGGGGAGGAGCTGCGACCAGGTGCCCGGGTTCTTCTGCCGCTGAAGCCACCGCCCGATGTCATCGCCCTCGAACAGCACCCCGGGCTGGATCTCGGGCAGGCTGCCGTCGGCGTCGACCAGGTCCGCCAGGACCCGGTAGTGCCGCTGCCAGTCCAGCGGCCACGGGCAGTTCCAGTCCTCATCGACCGCGGCCAGCTGCTGCGCGCGTACGGCGGCCCGCTCCGCGTCCTTGCCCAGGCCGCCCTTCCGGCGCAGGTTCGCCATGTGCTGCCCGACCGGGACCATCGCCTCGCCCTCGCCCCACACCGCGTCCTGACGCGGCGCGAGGTGCCCCATGGCCCGCCGGTAGGACCGCAGCGCGGCGAGCTTGTTCTCCCAGGCTTCCTCGCCCGGCTCCCACACCATCCCGGCCTCCGGCAAGTCGAGCAGCGTCTTGCGCCGTTCCTCCAGTTCCCCGGCCCGCAGGGCCTTCCGCTGCTGGTGGACCCATCGGCCAAGCGGAAACGCCTTCGTCGCTCCGACTTCGACCTCGACGTCGTAGGGGACGGCGTAGAGGCCGGTGATCTCGTTCTCTTTCCGCCACCGGAGCAGGGCCTGGTAGCCCTCCAGCCACACCAGCGACTCCGGCCGGTAGACCCGGGTGCGCAGGAACGCGGCGATGGTCGCGGCGTCGCGCGGGCTGGAGAAGTGGAGCAGGGCCGCTTCGGCGGCGGCCTGGGTGTCGTCGTCCTCCTGGTCCTCGCCGTCGCCCTCGCCGCCGGCCCCGACGATCCGCCCCTCTTCGTCACGCCGGACATGGACCTTGCGCTTCCCGCTCGTGAGCGCGCGGGAAGCGAGCTGCTCGACCAGACGTTCGTCATGCGAGCGCAGGCCCTGGAGGACCGCTACAAGGGGACGGAACGAGGCGGAGGCGACCATGTCCTGCGGGTCCTCGCCGGGCTCCAGGAACACCGGCACGATGATCCTGGCGACCTTCGTGGAGCCGTCGCGGTTGAGTCGGAGGGCCCGGCCGATGTTCTGGACGATCTCGACCTGGGAGCCGCGGGTGTCGGCGAAACAGATCGAGTCGACCCCCCGCTCGCCGGTGATGTCCACGCCTTCACCGAGAACGCGAACGCTGGCGAGGAACGCACGGTGCACCCGCCGCCCGGCCGCGTCGATGCCGTTGGCGAACTGGCGCAGGACCTCGCGCCGCTCGCTGACGAGGTGGTCGCCGCACAGCCACGCCGACCACACCCGGTCCGGCGGGACATGGCGGCCGGCCTCCAGCTCGTAGAACTCCGCGTCGATCGACGACGCCGGGAGCTTCTCCGCCTGCGCCAGGTCCTCGTCCGAGGCGTCGTTGACGTACAGGTGCGCGGCCGTCTCCGGCATCTTCTCCGCGAACGCCGCGGCCTCCTCCACCTTCTGGTGGAACGTCATGACCGTACGCAGGTTGTACGCGGCGGCGTGCTCCAGGAGCGCGGTCTGCAGCAGCGCCAGGCGCCGGCCGCGCCGCGCCTCCTCCGACTCCCCCAGAACGGGGGAGGGGTCGCGGATCTCCAGCACGTCGATCTCGAACCCGGCAAGGATCTCGCGTTCGATCGCCTCCGAGAGCCCGAGCTCCGCGATCCACGCGCCGTAGGTGCCGTTGGGGTCGTCGGCCATGGTCGCGATCTCCGCTTCCTGGCCGCCGGTGCCCTTCTGCGGCCGGGGAGCGGCGAGGATGCGCGGTGTCGCGGTCAGGTAGAGCCGGAAGGCGGCGGGGATCCGTTGGTTGTCGTGGATCGCCGCCCACGGCCGACCGAGATCACCGGCGGTTCCGTGGGCCTCGTCCACGATGGCGAGGTCGAAGCCGTCCATGCGCTGGCCGTAGAGCCGCTCCCCGCCCGCCAGAGCGGCCTCCAGCGGCCCGCGAACCTTCCGCTGGCCGTCGGGAGCGTCGACGTCCTCACGGTCCACGAGAGAGGCGTACGTGGCGAACACGACCACCGGCCCGTGCCCGGCCCACAGGGCGAGCTGGATGGGGTTGGTGGTGGTCCGCACCCCCAGCGAGTTGAGCACGGGGTCGTTCTCCAGCGAGCACACCGCGACCATCGGGGCCCGGTGGCCCACCGCGCGCCACGCCTGGGCGGTCTGCACGAGCAGGTCCAGGGTCGGCACGGTCACGAGGATCCGGCCGTCCGCGAACGACTCCAGCGCGCACGCGGCGGCCATGATCGTCTTGCCCGAGCCGGTCGCTGACACGATCGTGGCACGGGCACCCTGCGGGGGCACAGATGACCTTGCAGGGAATCCCACCCACCTGCGAAACGCGGACCGCTGATCGACCTGGTGTTCCTTGAGCTGAATCGCTGACATTTCCATGCCTCCCCTGAGCCTGAGCCTGAATTCCCGTGGTCTTTCAGATGGCCGCGTGCGGAATGCAGGCCGCACCGATGTCGTTCCAGATCGACGCATCCGCCTTGTGCCAGCCGCCCGGCTTCCCGTCCTTGAAGGGCGGCTTGTCGTCCGGGTCGTAGTGCCCGGCATCGAGCGTGCAGACGATGACGTCCCCGTCCGCGCTCCGCGTCCGCGCGGTGCACAGACCGCCGGCCTCGCCCAGCGCCTCCAGCACCCGGCGCCGCGCCGTGGTGTGCGGGTGAGTGCCCGGCAGCACGGCCTCCCGGATGAACCTCTCCAGCCGCACCAGGTCGGCCCGCTCACGCTGCCTCACGTACGCGATATGTACGGCCAGTTCAGCGGCCCCCGCCGACCGGCCGCCGCGCCGGGACCACTCCCGGTCCGCGATGCCTACCAGGGCCTCGCTCACGGTCCTGACGCCCTCGTCCCAGCCGTCCTCGAACAGCTCGCCTCGAGAGGCCGGCGCCATCCCGTCCAGCTCCACCACCTGGCACTGTGCCCCGGCGACTGCCCCGGCCTCCAGTGCGGCCACCAGGTCGTCCGCCTCGCTCGCGGGCACGCCCTGGCGCGAACAGCCGGAGCCGGGCGTTGAGGCCTGCTGTCTGGTACTGCGTCACCCGGCGCACAGAATCGCTGCTCAGAGCGGGATCGGGTCCGGTAGATTCCTGGTGACCGGTCATCTGCGGTCGTTCCTCTCGGAATTCCGGGGAGGTTCCCAGACGGTCGGGGGGTGTCCTGTGTTTCCGCCAACGGTACATGCTGCATCTCACGGATGCACGCGCTACACTGGAACCCGGAGACGAACGAGCGCCCCCCACCCTCGTAGCCAGCCCGGCCCGCGCCAGCGGGCCCCAACGGTTCTGGAGGCGCAGCCGGAAGGACCGTCAGGCGGGGGAGCGCAGCGGACCCGCCGGGAGCGCCTGCGCTCCCCTCAACTCCCGTACTGGAGGCTAAACTAGCCGCACCGTCAGGCCCCGAGCGGCCCGGCCGCGCGATGCGCGGCCC
>NZ_JBHRWL010000007.1:0-746828 GCF_042647945.1 Streptomyces lusitanus | reverse complement strand
TGAGCGGCAGTTCAGGCACAATACCCGGATCACTCTTACGGCGGCGCAGCACAAACGGCCGCACCAACCCCACCAGGACGCAGACGGCATGCTGCCCGCCCTCGCCCTCCGCCGCGAGGTGCCGCTCGGCCTCGACCGGCGCGATCCAGCGTCTGCGGAACGCCCCGTGGGTGCCCAGGAGCCCGGGCGTGGTCCAGTCCAGGACAGCCCACAGTTCGGAGAGGTTGTTCTCCACCGGAGTGCCCGTCAGCGCGATGCGGGCGCGGGCGCCGATCAGCCGCAGGGCCTTGGCGGTGGAGGAGTGGGGGTTCTTCACGTGCTGGGCCTCGTCGGCGACGACCAGGCCCCAGCGGTGCGCGCCGAGCCGGGCGGCGTCCAGCCGCATGGTGCCGTACGTGGTCAGAACGAAGCCCTCGCCGGCGCCGTCCAGGGTGCGGCCGGGGCCGTGGAAACGGCGGACCGGGGTGCCCGGCGCGAAACGGCCCACCTCACGCTCCCAGTTGCCCAGCAGCGACGCGGGACAGACCACCAGAGTAGGACCGCGGTCCTCGGCACGTTCCTGGCGCAGCAGGTGCAGCGAGATCAGCTGAATCGTCTTGCCCAGGCCCATGTCGTCGGCGAGGCAGCCGCCCAGGCCGAGGGACGTCATCCGGTCCATCCAGCGCAGGCCCCGCAGCTGGTAGTCGCGCAGCGTGGCGGTCAGACGGGCGGGCTGCTCCACCGGCCCCTCACCGCCGTCGGGGTCGGCGAGAGCGCGGCGCAGGGCGTCCAGCCAGGCGCTGGGCGCCACCCGAACCCGTTCGCCGCCGATGTCGGTGTGGCCGGTCAGGGCGACGGCGAGCGCCTCGATCGCGGTAAGCGGCGGCAACCGCCGCTCACGCGCCTTACGGGCAACACCCGCGTCGATGAGAACCCAGCGGCCACGCAGCCACACCACCGCCCCGCCCCCGGCAACCACCGCCGCCTCCCGGTCGGTCAGCGGATCACCGTCCAGCTCCAGACACCAGCGCAGCTCAACGGTGCCGTCCCCACCGAAAAACGACCGCAGGTCCGCGGGCGGCACCCGGCCGCCGCCCACCACCGCGCAGACCCTGAGCGCCCCGGCGGACGTCTCGGGCCAGGTCACGTCGATGCCGTGCCCCGCCAGCCGGCCCGCGGCCCCGCCCAGCAGCTCCCGCAGTTCCTCGTCGGTCAGGTCCAGGGCGGCGGGCACGGGCAGCAGGCGTTCCAGCGGCTGCCACACGCTCGCGGCGCGGCGCACGGCGAGCACCATGTCGGCCTGGGCACGCGGGCCCAGAGCATGGTCGACGCGCGCGAACAGCTCGTCCGCGTCCAGGGACAGGGTGGGGTCGGCCAGGCTGTGAGCGCGGGGCACCAGACGCGGGCGGGGCGGACCGGGCGGCGGCGCGTCCTGCGGCCCGGCGGGGGCATCGGGCGCGGCGGGGGCATCGGGGGCGTCGGACGCGTCGGGGACGTCGGTCAGCTCGACGCGCAGGGACATCCTCACGCCCGAGTCGAGTCCGGCGGACATCTCCTCCGCCCACGCGCGCAGCTGCGGCACGTACTGGGGTGCGGTCGCGGCGAACGCCGCCCGCCCGGTGGCCAGTTCCGCCGCAGGAGTACGCGGGAGGGTGTCGGCGACCGCGTCCAGCAGCGCCCTCACGAGGACCGCCGGATCGGTGCCCGCAACGGCGACGGCCTCACCAGGAGCCGCGTCGGCGAGGGCGCGGACGCGCGCGATGTCACCGGCGTCGAACGGCCCGGCCCGCCAGGTGTCGTAACCGGCCGGAGAGACGCCAGGGAGGAGGCGCTCGCGGGCGATCAGATGCAGGGCCAGCGCGGTGACGGCCCCCCAGAAGACGGCGGCACGGTGAGGGGCAGGCTCGGCCGGGCTGGGAGGCGCGGCGGACACGGCACTCCCGGCCGCAGCAAGCGGCGCGGACGCCACCGGTGCCGTCGCCGCGCGGCGGGCATGCAGGAAAACGGGCAGGGCCCGGGCCAAGGTCAGGCGCACGACCGGCACCGTCCGCACGGCGAAACCGTCACCGTCGGGAACCACGAGGTCCCCCTCACCGGACTCACCGCCCGGCACCACGGGCAGAACGCCGCCCGCGGGATCCCAGAAGACCATCCGGCCCATACGCGCCGGATCCCCCGGTTCGAACACAGCCGCGCACCCCGCCAGCCGCGCCGCCTGCCCCGGCGTCACCCACTCCATACGTCCCGACAACTCTCTCCCCCGATGCCCTGATTCCGGCCTGCGCGAGCGCGACTCCACCGATGATGTTCCCTGACCGCGACACAACGCCCGCCGCCACGTGCCCGGAGCAGCGCCATCCCCCCGGTCAGAGGTTGTCGCCCCAGCCGCTCTGGATCATGGTCTGGAAGGCCCAGGCGCCGTCCCTGCGCACCAGCACGTCGGCATAGTCGGTTTCGTAGGACTGGCCGCCGGTGGTGACGGTGGAACGGGTGAAGACCACCGCCATCGAGGCCGAGAGGAAGACCGGCGTACGAGTGTTACGGAACGTGACCTCCTGGCTGCCGTCACCCATCACCTGCGTCATCGTGTCGACGAACCGGCGCCGGTCCCACTGGGCCGACCTGCCGTTGCCCGCCGAGTCGTCACTGACCAGGTTGAGCGGGAACACCGCCTGGTCCGCCATACGTTCGATGTCGCGCTCGGTGCACAGCGCGTCGTACTCCTCGAACCAGGCGTCCAGGCTCGCACGGTCCTCGGCGGTGGGGATGTAACCGGTCTGGGGCGGCAAAGTCACACAGAACTCCCGAGCGAGACGATCCGACTGTTCAAATTTGACTACACGCCACCCTAGACCGAACCCGGCCGTCCGCCAAAGATCCGGGCGGGAATGTGGGACAGGCCACTTCGATCTACGCGCGGCAGGTCGCCAAGGCCCCAGCGGGGGCGTCCGCAGGCGGGCGTCAACCTGCGGCGTGCTCCTCCAGAGCGGCCACCAAGTGACCCAGGTCGCGACGGTGCGAGCCGGCGTTCCACACGGCCCAGGTACGCCGGACAACGGGATGCCCGACCAGAGGAAACCAGGCGACGGAGTCGGGCAGAGGCTGGGACCAGCCTGGGGGTGCCAGGGTGAAGGCACGCCCGGCGCTGACGGAGGCGAGTTTGACCTCGGCGATCAGGGGCTGTCCGTCGGGGACCTCCGGGCCCGGGTCGATACCGTGACTGCGCAGGATGGCGGTGAGTTCGTCGTACCAGGCGGGGCTGCCGGAACGGGGGAAACCGACCCAGGCGAGTGCGTTCAGCGCGTCCAGCCGGATGCCGTCGGGGCCGGCCAGCTCCGCGGCACGCTCGGCCGCGAGCAGAACGCCCAGGCGCTCCTCGACGACCAGCATCGCATCGAGCTCCTGCCCCTGGGGGCGCTCGCGCAGCAGGCCCAGCTCGAGATCGCCTCGGCGCAGTTCCGCGACTTGCGCCGAGGTGGAGAGGTGCCGGACCTGGACCCGTGTGCCGGGATGGGCGGCGGACAGTTCGAGCAGTGCCTTGGACAGCAGGTCGGCGGGCAGCTCCAGGGGAACGCCGATCCGGAGCGTGGTCGCGCTCTGCCCGGTGCGCGCGGCCATGACCGCGATCGCCTGGTCGTAGCGGGCAAGGACGGCACGGGCTTCCGCGAGCAGCACCAGGCCGGTCTCCGTGGCCTGCACGCCCGTGGAGGAGCGGATCAGCAGTCGCTGGCCGAATTCGCGTTCGAGGGCGTTCATCGTCTGGGACAAGGCGGGCTGGCTGATGTGCAGCCGTCGTGCCGCAGCCGACAGGCCGCCTTCCTCCACCACTGAGACGAACGCGCGCATCGCTCGGATGTCCATCCTTGTATCCCATCACGAGCCGCGAGCGGCGGGTCGTGCGTGCGCAGGCCCCGTACGGCGCCATCACCCATGCTTATGGCGGCTCTCGGCAAGCCCTCTGGCCAGGCGCTATGCGTGCCGCCGCGGCAGGAGTTGAGTGGGGTACGAGGCGGAGCGACCGCCCGAGTCCACTTCAGGAGATTTCCGTGTCCCAGCAGATCCCGTCCTACTTCACCGCGTTCAAGAACCTGGCGATGAGCCGCACGGAGTCGGGCGTGCTCACGTTGCGTTTCCACACCGACGACGGTCCGGCCACCTTCACCGGCGAGACGCACACCGACTTCCCTCGTGCCCTCTACGAGATCGGTGAGGACCGTGACAACCGGGTCCTGGTGCTGACCGGCACCGGCGACCGGTTCATGACCGACATCGACGGCGCCAGCCTGGGCGACATCACCAAGCCCGCCCAGTGGGACCGGACCGTCGCCGAGGGGCGCCGCGTCCTCCAGCGCCTGGTCGACCTGGAGATGCCCGTCATCGCCGCGGTCAATGGTCCCGCCTCCGTCCACAGCGAGTACGCCCTGCTGGCGGACGTCGTCATCGCCGCCGACACGACCGTCTTCTCCGACTTTCCTCACCTGACCTTCGGCATCGTCCCCGGCGACGGCATCCAGATCGCCTGGGAGGAGGCCCTGGGCGTCAACCGGGCCCGCTACCTGACCCTGACCCAGGGCTCCTTCACCGCCGAGCAGGCCGAGCGATGGGGCGCGGTGGCCGAGGTACTCCCGCTGGAGGAGGTCCTGCCCCGCGCCCAGCAGCTCGCCGAAGATCTGGCCGCGAAGCCGCAGCTGCTCACCCGCTACCTCGCCGTCACCCTGCGCCAGCGCATCAGCCGCCGCATGGCCGAAGGCCTTCCGCTCGGCATGGCTCTCGAAGGACTCACGGCTGCTGACCTCGCCCACCAGCAGCAGTGAGCGAGGGGTGACGACCCCCTCCCCCACCGGCGCGGCCGGCAGCCTGCTCGTCCGGCTCGAGGCCCGCCACACGGGCTCCCGTCGCCTGGCCGACACGGTGTGCTCCGTGTCCGAGAGGTGAACCAGCGCGCGACGGCGCGCGAAGGGAGCATCGAGCCTCGCACGGCCTCGGCCTGGCGTTCGCTCAGGCCGGGGTCGGCGTCCTGTCGTGGGTGAGGGCCGTGGGTTCCGGGGCCGGGGTGTGGGTGGGGCGGGGGATGGCGAGGGCGCACAGGGCGCCGGCGAGGACGACGGCGACGCCCGTCCACACGGCGGGGCGCAGGCCGTCGACGAACTGCTCAGGGCCGGCGTGGTCGCTGCCGTAGCGCAGGAAGACCGTGCTCAGCACGGCGATGCCCAGCGCGCCTCCGATCTCGCGGACGGTGGTGTTGGCGCCGGACGCCTTGCCGTGGTGTTCCCGGGCGACCGACCCGAGGACGACGGCGGCCGTGGGCGCGAAGGCGAAGCCCATGCCCGCCCCGGCGATCACCATGCCGCCGACCAGCCGGGAGTAAGGGGTGTCCGGGCCGGCCGCGAGGGCGAGCCAGGCCAGTCCGGCGGCCTGGAGGAACAGGCCGAGCGCCATCAGCCGTCCGCCGCCCACCCGGTCGGTGAGCGCGCCGGCCAGCGGGGCGACGAACATCGGCATCAGCGTCCAGGCCAGGGTGAGGACACCGGCGTGCAGCGGGCTGCGTTCCGGGGCGACCTGGAGATATTGAGCGAGCAGGAAGATCGACCCGAAGACGCCGAAGTACATCGCCACGGACACGACGTTGGACAGGACGAACGGCCGGATCCGGTAGAGGGACAGTGGGAGCAGCGGCTGCCGGGCCCGGCGTTCCCACAGGACGAACGCGGTCAGCAGCGCGGCACCGGCGGCGAATGTGCCGAGGACCGTGCGGGAGGTCCAGCCGTCCGACTCCCCGTGCACGATCGCCCACACGACCGCGACCAATCCGCAGGTGGCCAGGGCCATGCCGAGCAGGTCGATGCGGGTGCCGGGCAGGCTGCTCTCGCGCAGCACCGCCCGGGCGAGCGGAACGGCGACCAGGCCGACGGGCACGTTGATCCAGAAGATCCACTGCCAGCCCAGGCCGTCGGCGACCGCGCCGCCCACGACCGGTCCGAGGGCGACGGCCAGACCGCTGATCGCGGACCACAGGCCGAGGGCCAGGCTGCGCAGCCGGTCGGGCACCGCCTGCGCCAGCAGCGTCAGGGACAGGGGCATCACGGCGGCGGCGCCGACGCCCTGGGCGGCCCGGCCGGCGATGAGCTCACCGCTGGTGTCGGCGAAGGCGCAGGCCAGCGAGGCGAGGGTGAAGGCGGCGATGCCCCAGACGAACAGGCGCCGCCTGCCGAAGCGGTCGCCGAGAGCGGCGCCGGTCAGCAGCAGGCAGGCGAAGCTGAGGACGTAGGCGTTGACGAACCACTGGAGGTCGGTGGTGTCGGCCCGGAACTCGGCGGCGAAGGTGCGCAGCGCCGTGGAGACGACCAGGTTGTCCAGAGCGACCATGAACATGGGGAGGCTGCACGCGACGATCGACAGCCACAACGGCGGGCGGCGGCGCTCGGCCGCGCTGAGCGATGCGGTACTCAAGAGGACTCCTCAGGAAGACGGGACTCGGTGCAGCCTTTGTGAAGAGGATCGTCCGGCCCGGAGCGGGGGTGCCCCGGGCCGGAGATCACGTCAGGGCTCAGGCGTCGCCCGCCGCGTCGGCGCGCGCCTGCTCCTCCAGACGGCGCCTGGCGTCGTCCCACGTGACGGGCAGCCCGGTGACGTCGACCTCCCAGAAGGTGAAGGTGGAGGAGCGCATCGTCGAGCGCAGCGACGTCATGATGCCGCGGTGCGGTTCGGTCCTGGCGTACGCGTAGAGGGCGTCGCGATCCTGCCAGGCGGACAGCGTGTAGAAGACACGCCGGGCAGGCTGCGCGATGAGTGAGGCGCCGTAGGCGCCGGGGGCCGAGCGGACCTGTTTCCACGCGGCCAGGGAGCGGAGGAAGAAGCGCGGCACGTCCTTGAGCGTCCGCACTTCGAAGCGGGACGCCATGACGAACGCCGTGCCGTGCGACGGGGGCGGATTCGGGACGGTCCAGGGAAGTGTGGGCACCAGTCGTCCTCGCCTTCTAGAGTGGTGAGTGGCACTATCCACTATAGGCGTCAATGGACAGTGGCACTAGCCGTTATCTGACAAACAGCGACAACAGGACGAGCAGGAAGCGGGCCGATGCGTATCTCCGAGCTGAGCCGCCGCAGCGGGGTCTCCATCCCCACGATCAAGTACTACCTGCGGGACGGTCTGCTGCCCGCCGGCCGCGCCACCGCCGCCAACCAGGCCGACTACGACGAGGATCATGTACGCCGGCTGCGGCTGATCCGCTCCCTGATCGGGGTCCGCGGACTGTCCGTGAGCGCCACCAAGGACGTACTGGCCGCGGTCGACGAACAGCAGGGCGACATGCATCTCCTGCTCGGGCTGGTGCTCGGGGCGCTGCCCGTCGAACGGTCCGGCCGACCGCCGCGCAGTGACGGGGCAGGGGAACCGGCCGGCGCCGGGACCGGCCCGGGGGACGCCGCCGGGGATGTCGCCGCGCTGACCGCCGAGATGGGCTGGAAGACGTCCCCGAACCCGCCCGCAGCACAGGTGGTCACCGAGACGCTGGAGACACTGCGGGCGCTCGGGATGGACTACGACTGGCGCTCGCTCCTCCCGTACGCCGAACTCGCCGACCAGGCGGCGCGACTCGACCTCGACCAGCTGGAGGACGCCGGTGACCCGCTGCAGCAGGCCGAACGGGCCATCCTGCTGACCGTGCTGCTGGAGCCCGCACTGCTGGCCCTGCGGCGGCTCGCGCAGGAACACCACTCCGCGCTGCGCTTCGGCAACGATTGACACGGCCACCCGCGCCGACCCGGCACCGGCCGCCACAGCAGGCGTAACACGGAGATGTCATGACGAACCGCGTGCACGATCGGGCATTCGACCCGCACCTTCGACGAGGTGCTGTCGATGCTGCGGAACCATGAGATCACCCACCTGGTGGATGTCCGTTCCTATCCGGCATCGCGCAAGTTCCCGCAGTGGAACCAGGACGCGATCGTCGAGGCTCTGCCGCCAGCCATCCACTATCGATGGATCCGGGAGCTGGGCGGCAGGCGGCACACCCCCAAGGGCGTCGAAAGCGTCAACACGGCGTGGCGGGTGAAGGCGTTCCGCGACTATGCCGATCACATGACGAGCGACGAGTTCGCGGAGGGGCTGGGTGAACTTCTCGATCTCTCCGCACACGGTCGGCCGGTCATCATGTGCAGTGAGGCCGTACCGTGGCGCTGCCACCGTCGGCTGATCACCGACGCGCTGATTGTCGCCGGTGCCGACGTCGTGCACATCATGTCCGCGACGGTGACGAAACCGGCCTCCTTGAACGAGAGCGCAGCCGTTCACGACGGTCGTGTCACCTATCCCGCGACCTGAGATGCGGAGTCCGTCGCGGCCGTCAGGACTCGGCGGGGACCCCCGCAGCATTTCTCGGCTCAGTTGACCGGGTGGAGCCACGGGCCGTGACAGGCGCGGGCGGCCGGCGTGTCGTGTCACGGACCTGAGGGCTGCGCGGTCATGAGGGTAGGCCGAGAAGTAGAGGACATCATGCGTGAGATTGTGATCGTCGGTGGTGGTTATGCGGGCTTCTACACGGCGTGGGGCCTGGAGAAGAAGCTGCGCCCGGGTGAGGCACGGGTGACGGTGGTCGACCCCCGCCCGTACATGACGTACCAGCCGTTCCTGCCGGAGGTGGCCGCCGGATCGGTCGAGGCCCGGCATGCCGCCGTGTCGCTGCGCCGCCATCTGCGGCGCACGCAGCTGATCGCCGGTCGCGTGACCGACATCCGGCACGCGGACCGGGCGGTGACCGTCCGGCCGGCCGACGGGCCCGAGCGCACCTTGTCCTACGACATTCTGGTGGTCACCGCCGGCGCCGTGACCCGGACGTTCCCGGTGCCGGGGGTCGCGCAGGAGGCGATCGGGCTCAAGCACGTCGAGGAGGCGGTGGCCGTACGCGACCGGCTGATGACCGCCTTGGACCAGGCCGCCGCCCTTCCCCCGGGGCCCGAGCGCCGCAAGCTGCTGACCGTCACGTTCGTCGGCGGCGGCTTCTCCGGCGTCGAGGGCTTCGGCGAACTGCTGTCACTGGGCACCGCGTTGCTCAAGAGGTACCCGGAGCTGAGCTTCGAGAAGCTGTCCTTCCACCTCGTAGAGGCCCGTGACCGCATCCTGCCCGAGGTCAGCGACGGTCCCGGCGCCTGGGTCGTGCGTTCCCTGCGGCGTCGGGGTGCGCAGGTGCATCTGGGGACCCAGCTGGTGTCCGCGCGGGGCGGGCACGTGGTGCTCTCCTCGGGTGAGGAGTTCGACTCCGGATTGATCGTGTGGACGGCGGGCAACGCCTCCAACCCGGTCGTACGGAACCACACGGACCTGCCGGTCGACGCACGCGGACTGCTCATGGTGCGTGCGGATCTGCGCGTGGGCACCGACAGTGAGCCCACGCCGGACGTGTGGGCCGCCGGGGACGACGCTTCCGTGCCCGACCTGGCCTCCCCCGTTCCGGGGGCGCGGACCGTGCCCAACGCCCAGCATGCCGTCCGCCAGGGCAAGCTTCTGGCGCGCAACATCGTGGCGAGTCTGCGTGGCGGGCGGATACGCGACTACCGGCACAGCAGCCTGGGTGTGGTGGCGACCCTGGGGCTGGGCCGCGGCATCTTCCAGTACAAGGGCATCGTCGTCAAAGGGCTGCCCGCCTGGCTCATGCACCGTGGCTACCACGTGCTCGCCATACCGACCTGGGAGCGCAAGGTGCGCGTGCTGGCCGTCTGGGTGACGGCGGCCGTGTTCGGACGGGACCTCGTCTCCCTCGCGTCGGTGCAGCATCCCAGGGACGCGTTCGTCACCGGCGACCGATCTCAGTACCCCGCGGCGGAACTGCCGGTGAGCGGTTCGGAAGCAGCCTGACCCTTGTGTCGGCGCGCACCGTCGTCCATGGCGGTGCGCGCCCCGGCGCGGCGTGGTGCGACGGTGCGTGGCACAGCTGTTCACCGTGGTCCGGGAGTTCCGGCTGAGCGGGAGGGCCTGTGGGAGCGGTCCGATGCGGTCCGTCCTTCGCGGCGTGTCCTGCCGTCGGCGCCCGGCGCGCCGGCGAGTGCGTCCGGCAGCGCGCGGCGCGAGTTGATGCCGAGTTTGGTGTACACCTTCCGCAGATGCCACTCCACGGTGTGCGGGCTGATGAACAGCTCGGCACCGATCCGGGCGTTGGTCATGCCGTCCGCGGCGAGCGTCGCGATCTGCGACTCCTGCGGTGTCAGTGCGCCGGCCGGCGTGGTCGTGCGTGTCCTGACGTGCTCGCCGGTGGCGGTCAGTTCGCGGCGGGCCCGCTCGGCGAACGCCGCGGCGCGCATGCCGTCGAACATGTCGAAGGCTGTACGCAGGTGTTCTCGCGCCTGTGCGGGCCGGCGGTTGCGGCGGAGCCACTCGCCGTACAGCAGATGTGTGCGGGCCACTTCCACGGTGACGCCGCCACGGCCGAACTCCTCGACGGCGGTGCGGTAGAGGGCGTCGGCTTCGTCGTCCTCGGCGAGGAGGGCACGGCTGCGGGCGCGGGCGCCGGCGGCCCACCCGGAGTCGGTGGCACGGGTGAGGTCGAGCAGCCGGGCGAGCGAGGAGCGAGCTTGGTCGGATTTGCCGCACCGGGTGGCGGCCTCGATGTGTTCCACCAGCGACAGGCCGGTGAAGTTGAATCCGTCGTGCTCGATGGCCGATTGGGCGGCCGCGAGGGCCTCGTCGTACCGGGCGAGTCCGTTGAACAGCACGCCCTGGATGTAGCCCATGGCCCCCAGGAGGGAGACCTCGCCGCGTTGCAGCGCGCTGGTGCGGGCGCCTTCGACGATGTGGGCGGCCGCGTCCGCGTCACCCCGCCACGCTGCCAGAACGAGCGAGGCGTACGTGTGGGGTGCGTGTCCGGTCGCGGCGGCGATCGCGTCGGCCTCGTCGATCATCCGGGCGGCCTCGGCGAAGTCTCCGTAGTGGATGTGGACTCCCCCGGCGTAGATCAGTGCCGGGGGAAGCTCGCCGAGCGCCCCGATGTCGCGTGCCAGACGCACGGCGCGGGTCGCCAGGGTGTCCCAGGCGTGCAGGTCCCAGGCGTAGTGGATGAACGTCTCCAGGGCGACGGGGACCAGGAGCAACCAGCGCATCGTGGCCTCGCGGGTGGGCAGTTCCTCCTGGGCGAGGAGGTCCAGGGCCCGGCGCAGGGCCGAAAGGCCGCTCTCGTGGCCTTCGGTGAGGATCGCCGCCACCCCGTCGAGGAGGAGGTCCGCTGCTTCGGAGCCCGAAGGCGGGGCCCCGGAGGCGCGGGCCGCGGCGGCCGCGGCGCGGGCGCCTGTCGGGCCGTGAACCGTGCCGGCGAAGATGGCCGCGTTGATCGCTCCGAGGTAGGTCTCCCGCGCCAGGGGCGAGCCGGCGGCGGCGAACTGTGCGGCGGCCTCGAGGAGGAGCGGCGCGGCCTCGTCGCTGCGGCTGCGGGCGAAGAGGATCCGTGCCCGCAGCCGGGCCAGGCGCGCACGGTCCAGGTTGCTGAGGGGGCACAGCTCGGCGAGTGTCGCCTGCTCCGTGGCCCGGTCGGGGTCGGCGGCCGAGAAGTGCGCCTCGGCAGCGGCGACCGCCCGGCGCCCGCGAAACCAGGGGTCCGGTGTCAGCTGGGCGGCGCGCTCCAGGAGCACTGCCTCGGCGGCGATGCCGCCGCGCTGCCGCGCGCGGTCGGCGGCCCGTTCCAGACCGGCGGCGACGTCTTCGTCCGGGCCGGAGGCGGCCTGGGCGGCGTGCCAGGCACGGCGGTCGGGGTCCAGGTCCGGGTCCGTGGCCGCGGCCAGTGCCCGGTGCACCGCCCGGCGCTCCTCGATGTCGGCCTGGTGGTAGACCGCGGAGCGCACCAGGGGGTGACGGAAGCGCAGGAATCCGCAGAGGTCGATCAGCCCGGCCGTTCGGGCCGGAGTGGCGTCGGGGGTGATGCCGAGGGAGGCGGACGCGCGCGTCAGCAGACCGGCGTCACCGACCGGTTCCGCGGCGGCGATCAGGAGCAGGGTGCGGGTCGGTTGTGGCAATGAGGTGAGCCGCTCGGCGAAGTCCCGTTCGAGGCGGCTCGACACCGTTGCCCGAGTGTCCGGAGTCGTGGACGAGTCCAGACCGTAGGCGAGTTCGGCGGCTGTGCGTCCGCGCGAGAACTCGAGCAGCGCGAGGGGGTTTCCGTGCATCTCGGCCACGAAGCGGTCCCGGACCTGTCTGTCCAGGCGTCCGCTGACGGTGGCTTCGAGGAGCTGCGCCGCCGAGGCGGCGTCGAGGCCGCCGATCCGCGTCTCCGGCAGATTGGTGAGCACGCCCTCGCCCTCGGGATCCCGCACGGCGAAGACCATCGCGACGGCCTCGGCGAGCAGTCGTCGGGCCACGAACTCCAAAGTCTGCAGTGATATTTGATCCAGCCATTGGGCGTCGTCGACCACGACGAGCACGGGACGGTTCTCCGACGCCCTGGTGAGCAGGGTCAGCACGGCCAGCCCGACCAGGAAGCGGTCCGGAGGGTCTCCGGCGGCCGTCCCGAACGCCACGCGCAGCGCGTCGCGTTGCGGCACCGGAAGCTCGTCCACCTGGGCGAGGAACGGTGCGCACAGTTGGTGCAGGCTCGCGTAGGGCAGCTCCATGTCCGCTTCGACGCCTTGCGTCCGGGTGACCGTCATGTGCGACGCGCGGGCGGCCGCGTATTCCAGCAGTACGGACTTCCCTATGCCGGCTTCGCCGCGGAAGACGCGTACACGGGACTCACCGGCGCGGGGAGCGGCCAGGAGCTCGTCGAGCACCGCGCACTCCGGGTACCGGCCGACCAGGTCGGGAAGTTCACTTTCGATCATGGGACGCGGCTCCTGTCGGGCAGCATGGGTGCGTGAGGGGTATGTGCATGTGCGTGCACAGGCCTGTTCGCCCGACTGACCGGGACCCGGGGGACTTTGTGACAGGAGGATTCGGCAACGGGACGCGGGTGGTCCGATGCGGGATGGTTCCGCGTCAGCCCGATGTGCCGGTGTCGCGGGATTCGCCGTGGAGGTAGCGCAGGAGGTACTCGTCGACGGCGCCCTCGGCGTCCAGCCGGCTCACGGCGTCCGTGACGGCGCGGTGCAGGACCGAGGTGCCGGCCAGCACAGTCGCGTGGGCGGCACCGGTCAGTTCGATCTCGACGCTGCGACGGTCCGCCGGGGACGTGCGCAGGGTGATGAGGCCCTGGACCTCCAGCCGCGCGACGAGGCGGCTGGTCGCGGACGGGCTCAACCCGACGGCGACGGCGAGTTCGCCGAGGTGGAGGGGTCCCTTGTCGGTCCACGTCCCTCGCCGCAGCACGCTCAGCGCGCAGAACTCCCTTGCCCCCAGCCCTACGTACCGGCGGAGGTCCTGCTCGATCCGGGCCTCGATCCTTCTGTGGACGCCGGCCATCGCGCTCCACCGCTCGACCATCACCGGATCGTCACTCACCCGCGGACCGCCTTCTCCTCATGGACGTCTGCCGCACCCGGGGCCGGCCAACGCCCGTGCGATGTGGACACCGTCGTCGCTTCAGCGAATCTGACCGGGCGGGTGGTCCCCGTGTGACACCTCTTCCGGTGTGGCTTTGCGTATCTGCGTGCCCTCCCCGTACAGGCCCCGGCTGAGCCTGGCCCGCAGTTTGGTGGCGACGGTGGCACGGTTGTCGTCGTCGATCGTGAGGGGTTCGTACTGCTCGTGGGCGGTGAGCACGTGCAGCCGTTCAGGGCTGAGCGGCTCGTGGATCTCGACGAACTCGCCGTGCGGCAGCCGCTTGATGACGCCCGTCTCGCGCCCGTGGAGCACCTCGTCGCGGTCGCGCCGTTGCAGAGCGAGCGCCCATCGCTTCGTGAGGACGAACACGACGGCGGGCACCACGAACAGTCCGACACGGACGGCCCAGGTCACCGCGTTGACGGAGACGTGGAGGCGCAGGGCGATGATGTCGTTCGCGGCGCCGACGAGGGCCACGGTGTAGAAGCTGAGCCATGCGGCGCCCAGGGCGGTGCGCACCGGCCGGTTCCGCGGGCGGTCGAGAACGTGGTGCGATCGCCGGTCGCCCGTGACCCACGCTTCGAGGAACGGGTACGCGCCCAGCGCCAGGAAGAGGCCCGCGCCCACGAGGAGCGGTACGAGGTTGTCCAGTGCCAGCGTGTGTCCCCAGGCCGTGACCTCCCATCCCGGCATGACGCGCAGCAGACCGTCGAGAACGCCCATGTACCAGTCGGGCTGGGAACCGGCGGAGACCTGGTCGGGCCGGTAGGGGCCGTACTGCCAGATGGGGTTGATCTGCGCGATCGCGGCGAGGACGAAGACGGTGCCTGACACGAGGAAGAGGTAGCCGGCCGACTTGACCAGGCGCACCCCGAGCGGCAGCCCCACGACGTTGGTCTCGGTCCGTCCCGGTCCCGGGTACTGCGCGGGCCTTTCCCGCCGGGACAGGGCCCAGTGGAACACCATCAGCGCCACCATGACCGCGGGGATGAGCAGCACGTGCAGGGTGTGGAACCGGGCGATCAGGTCGTCGCCCGGGTACTCCCCTCCGGAGAGGAACATCGACAGGTAGGTGCCGACGATCGGCACCGAGAGCAGCGTGCCGTTGACGACGGCGAGGCCGGTGCCTGACAGAAGGTCGTCGGGGAGGTCGTAGCCGGTCAGTCCGGCGAACATGGCGAGGATCAGCAGCAGGAAGGCGACCACCCAGTTCAGCTCGCGTGGCTTGCGGAACGCGCCCGTGAAGAAGACCCGCATCACGTACATGAGAAGCCCCGCCACGAAGATCAGCGCGGCCCAGTGGTGTGCCTGCCGGATCAGCAGTCCGCCTCTGACCTCGAAGGAGATGTCCATCGTGGAGTCGAATGCCGCCGACACGAGCCGGCCCCGCAGCGGGCCGTAGCTGCCGTCGTAGATCACCTGCTCCGAGGAGGGGTGGAAGAAGAAGGTGAGGTAGACGCCCGTGAGGACGATGACGAGGAAGCTGTAGAGGCAGATCTCTCCCAGCATGAGGGACCAGTGATCCGGGAATGCCCGGCGCAGTACGGCCTTCGTGCGGCCCGGAGTGGCCAGGCGGACGCCGGCCTCTCGCGCCGGCTGCTCTCCTCCGGTGCGCGGACGTGCCTGGGTCGGCTGGTTGTCGTTGCCCATGTTCCTCACTCGCTCCTGCCCCGCGGGCAGTGCACCGGCTGATCGGCGTGACCGCACCGCGTTCGCGTTCCATGAGGTAGACCGCCTGGGGCGTCCTGTTGTGACACCGTGTGCCACTTCGCGGCTTTTGGCGCCGTCGGCGCCTCGGACGTTGCTGCCCGGTTTCTCCGTCCGTCGCTGAGTGCGGGCGGGTGTGAGGGCGGGCGTTCTCCCCCTGCCCCCGTGGTCCGTGGCCACGGATGCACCGGGGTGTCACCACGCACTGGCCACGCACTGTCAAGGGCGCGGCGGTCCACCGCTCGGCGTGAGTGTGAAGGCACCAGCCGTTCGGACCGCTGTCCCGCTGACGGAGGAGAGCCACCGTGAACACCAGTCTCGTCGAATCAGGGTTTCCGCCCATGGAGCAGGCCGGTTCGGTGGCTCCGGACATCACCGGGCTGGACGACGCCGCTTCCGTGTTCGTCCGCGCCCGGCCCTCCCTGCTGCACATCGCCCATCGCATCGTCGGAAGCCCGGCGGACGCCGAGGACGTCGTGCAGGAGGCCTGGGTGCGGCTGCAAGGTACCGACCGCGCGGCTGTGCATCATCCGGCCGCTCTGCTGCGGACGATCACGGCCCGGCTGGCTATCAATGTGACGCAGTCGGCCCGCAAGCGGCGGGAGTTCTCCGCCAGTCCCTCGCTTCCCGATCCGGTGGACGGTCGTGCGACCCCGGAGGCGGTCGTCGAGCAGCGTGACGCCGTCGACGATGCCGTCGCACTGCTGCTGGCGACCCTCACCCCCAACCAGCGGGCGGCCTATCTGCTGCGGGAAGGTTTCGGCTACTCCTACGACCGCATAGCCGCTCTTCTCCAGCTCAGCGTCGTCAACGCACGTCAGCAGGTGTTCCGGGCCCAGCGGCGGCTCGACAGCGGGGGCCGGCGGCAGGAGGTGGACGCCGTCGCCCATCGCCGTCTGGTGCAGGCGTTCCTCGGGGCGGCGCGCACCGGCGACCTGGCCTCCCTGGAACACGTGCTGCTGGAGGACATGTGCTGAGGGACGTCCGGTGAGGGGCTGTCGGCCGGTGGTGCACGCCCGCGCCGAGCGCGGCGGTGGAGGGTCGGCCACTCGCTCAGGGGTGGCTACTGTCGGCCACTCGCTCAGGGGCGTCTACTCGCTCAAGGGCGCCGGGGGCGGGTGGGGCAGAGGGGTGGCGGCGGGGTTGCACAGTCCGTCGAGAGCGAGGGCCAGGTAGCGGCGCCAGGCCTGCGGATCCTGCTCGAGCAGGGGAAGCGCCGTCTGGTGGATGCCGCCCAGCAGCAGCACGATGTCGGTGCCGGTGATGTCACCGCGGACGGCGCCCTGCTCCTTCGCGCGCGCGGTGAGAACGTCCACGGCCTCGCAGAGCCGGTTGATCGCGCCACGGACTTCCGCGTGCTGAAGCGAGGGCCGGCCGATGACTTCGCAGAAGGCCCGGTCCGCGGCGAGCACCTCGACGCCCTCGGTCATGAACTGACGCAGGGCCGCCACGGGGTCGTCCGCCGTCCGGAGCCGGTCCGCGGCGGCGACGAGACCGTCGACCAGTTGCAGGGTGATCGCCGCGAGCAAGTGGTTCTTGGACGGGAAGTGCCGGAACACCGTCCCTTTGGCGATGCCGGCTCGCTGCGCGATCTCACCCATGGAGACCTCGACCCCGCGTTCGGCAAAGGCCTCGGTCGCGGCGGCGAGCAGCTGGCGTCGATTGCGGATCATGTCCGCTCGCGCGCCGGGCGCGGTCGCTCTGTCGGTCATGGCACCTCCCGTGATCCCGGAGCCTAACAGCAAGATGACCGCTCGGTCATTTTCAGTGCTACGCTCCGAACATGACCGGCCGGTCACTTTCGGTCCGGACCCGGGACTCCCCTGCCGCCGCGCATCCACCGGGACACGGCGGCGCCTTCATCTGGAGAACTCATGAACCATCCCCTGAAGGACCAGGTCGCCCTGGTCACCGGCGCTTCCTCGGGTATCGGCCGGGCGACGGCGCTCGCCCTGTCGAAGGCCGGCGCCACAGTGGCCCTTGCCGCCCGCAGGACCGACCGGCTCGAGGAGCTGGCCGCGCAGGCGCCCGGCGAGATGCTCGTCCTGGAGACCGACGTCGCCGACCACCAGCAGGTGCGGGAGGCGGTCGCGCGCACCGTCGAACGCTTCGGAGCGCTGGACGTCCTGGTGAACAATGCCGGCCTGATGCTCAACAGCCCCATCCACGGCGCGGACATCACCGAGTGGACCCGCATGGTCGGCACGAACCTGCTCGGGTCGATGTACACGGTCCACGCCGCACTGCCGCACCTGCTCGCATCCAAGGGGACCGTCGTCCAGATCTCCTCCACCGCGGGACGCACCGCCTCCGCCACCAGTGGGGTGTACGCGGCCACCAAGTCCGGCATCAACGCCTTCTCCGAGGCGCTGCGCCAGGAGGTCACCGAACAGGGCGTTCGCGTCGTGGTCGTCGAGCCCGGCTTCGTCTCGACCGAACTGACCACGCACATCACCGAACCCGCCATCCAGGCCATGGCCAAGGACATGGCAGCCGCCATGCGCACCCTCGACCCCGAGGACATCGCCGAGGCGGTGCTCTACGCGGTCTCCCAGCCGGCGCACGTCGCCGTCAACGAGATACTCGTCCGCCCGACCGATCAGGCGCGCTGATCACGGCCCGGCCCGGCCGTCGCCGGGCCGGGCCGGTGTGGTCGGCGAGGGGTCGGCATCGGGTGTGTCGCTGCCGGCGGGCGAATCCGCACTCACCGCAGGAGGCACACCGCGATCACGGCGCTCGCGATCACGGCCAAGGTGATCACCGTCATGCCTATCAGCGTTCCGCGCAGCCACCGTCCGAAGCGGACGCGGTGCTGATCCTCCATCGCGCCGATGCTGTCGGCGATGTGATCGGTCACCATCCGCGCCACGTACCGCTGTTCGCCGAGATACCACGTCTCGAGCTCAGCTTTCTGCTCGGCGCTGAAGTCGTCGGCCCGGGCCATGAAACTGGCAAGGCGCTGACGGGCCGCACTGAGGTGGGCTTCCCGGTACAGGTACGCCTCGATGTCGGCCAGGCCACGGGCCGTCTGCTTGTCGGTGTCCATCGTGTGCTCCAGATTCGGGAGGGACGGCCACGCGCGTCCCCAGGATTCCCAGGAAGTGCGCCTTGGCGGCCGTTCGCCGGGAACGGCCGCCAAGGCTGTCGCATCACCGCTGTCGCCTTGCGGGCACGCCGGCGGGCGGGGTCAGTCGGTGCCCAGCGCCTTGCGCAGGACTCGGACGGCCTGTTCGACGGCCGCGGTCGAAGCCTGCGTCCCGCGGACGGGGTTGAGCATCATGAAGTCGTGCAGGGTGGCGTTGTAGCGGATGCTGGTGGTCGGGACGCCGGCCTGCATCAGCTTGCGCGCGTAGGCCTCGCCCTCGTCGCGCAGCACGTCGTTCTCGTCGACGACGACGAAGGCCGGCGGCAGGCCGCGCAGGTCCTCCGGCGTGGCTCGCAGAGGGGACGCGGTGATCTGCGCCCGTTCCGCGGGGTCGGTGGTGTAGGCGTCCCAGAACCACGCCATGGCCTTGGCCGTCAGGTGAGGACCGTGGGCGAAGGTGCGGTAACTCCCGGTGTCCTGACCGGCGTCGGTCACGGGGTAGTACAGCGACTGGTGGAGGAAGGTGACGTCGCCGCGCTGCTTGGCCATGTGGGTGAGGGCGGCGGCCATGTTGCCGCCGACGGAGTCACCGGCGACGACGAGGCGCGAGGCGTCCAGCCCCTCCCCCGATCCCTCGGTGGTGATCCACCGCGCCGTGGCGTACGCCTGCTCGATGGCGACGGGGTACTTGGCCTCGGGCGAGCGGTCGTACTCCACGAAGACCACGGCGGCCTCGGCTCCGACGGCCAGTTCACGGACCAGGCGGTCGTGGGTGCCGGCGTTGCCGAGTATCCAGCCGCCGCCGTGGACGTAGAGGATTGCCGGCAGGACGCCGGTACTGCCGACGGGCTTCACGATCCGCACCCGCACGTCGCCGACCTCGGCGGGCACGGTGATCCACTTGTCGTCCACGTCCGGCTTCTCCACGGGCTGCGCCTGTACGTCGTCGAGGAGCTTGCGTGCCCCCTCGACGCCGAGTTCGTACAGCAGCGGCGGCTTGGCCGTGGCGTCGGCGAATTCCTGGGCAGCGGGTTCGAGAACGATGTCACTCACGGTGGCTCCTTCACAGCGGGCCGGGTGGGCATTTGTACCTGTTGAGACCGGGCCGGGAGGCAGGGTGTGACACAGCGCTCGGCTGATGCGCATGGTGTGATGCCGGGCTACTTCGGCAGCGGTGCGCCGTCGATGAACAGGTCCACGCGTTCGTTGTAGAAGGCGGTCATGCCGGCGATGCGGTTGGCGTGGATGGTCGGGAAGTCGTAGGTCCAGGCGATGTCCGGGTGCGGGCCGGTGGCGCCGTCGAACGACCAGTAGCTGCTGGTCGTCCCCTTGTAGGGGCACCGGGTCACGGTGTCCGAGCGCCGGAGCCGGCTCCAGTCGACGTCCGTGCGGTCGAGGTAGTAGCGGGTGGGCAGACCCGTCTCGAAGAGTTTCACGCACTGGGAAGCTTCCGCCAGGACCTCTCCGTCCACCTCCACGCGCACGCTGCTGGAGGAACGCAGCGCGTCGACGCGGGAGTACGGGCTCCTCGGGTGGACGAACACCGGCTCGTCCTCCTCCAGCCATGTGTCCAGGGCCTCCCATTCGAAACGCACCGTGCCGTGGAGTGCCTGCGGGGCGCCCTCGCCCCACACCCATGCTGCCCCCTCGCGGACCTCGCCGCCGACCTGAAGCGTGTGACGGTGCGCCGGGCCCGCGCCGAGCTGCTCCGTGTGGGCGTCGTCGTGGAGCACTCCCTCGACCAGGTCCTCCACGGGAAGGCTGAACTGCGGGTAGGCCTGCCATTCCCACACGTAGAGCGCGCGGCGCGTGTCGAAGACGACGTGACCGCCGATCAGGCCCCGGATGCGGCGGGGCACGGGCTCGACGTGTCCTACCGGCACGATGAGGCTGGGATGCAGGATGCTTTCGATTGCCATGGTGATGACCTTTGGTTGATCGCTTCGGATGCGTGGAGCCCTGATGAAAGTGTGATGTGTCGTGTCACACGAGTGTGGTCGCGTCGGTCTCGTTTGGTGACGGGCCGCCGGATGGCCTGTGCCGGCGCGTCAGTGCGGGCAGATTCGAAAGGAACGAGCGATGTCGTATCCCTATCCCGAGCAGAAGTACTGGGGCGAGGACGGTGAGGTCAGCGCCGTTTTCCGTCCTGCCCTCACCCCGCCCGCCCTCGGCGTCGGCGGCGTGGGCGAGAACGCCACCCACTACCTCGCGACCACCGAGACCACCCGCGGGGAGTTCGGGCTGTACCGGGTGGAGATGAGGCCGCGGGCCGGCGGACCCAAGACCCACTTCCACAAACGGATTTCGGAGTCGTTCTACATCCTGGACGGCACCGTGCGGGTGTTCGACGGTGTGCAGTGGATCGACGCGCGCAAGGGGGACTTCCTGCACGTGCCCCAGGGAGGCCTGCACGCCTTCCGTAACGACTCCGACGCTCCCGCCGACATGCTGCTGCTGTTCACCCCTGGCGCCCCGCGCGAGGAGTATTTCGAGCAGGTGTCCCAGCTGGCGCACGCCTCGGAGGAGGAGCGGGCCGCGTTCTTCGACAAGCACGACTCGTACTTCGTGGAGTAGTCGGCGGCGGCCGGGGCGGTCCCGTACCCGCGTGCCGCTCCGGCGCTCGGGTACGGGGCCTTCCTGGCTTGCTGCCTCAGCCGGGCAGGCGCCGGACGCTCAGGCGGTGGGCCTCGGTGCGCGCAGGTGGGCGCGCTGCTTCAGCTCCTCCTCGTCGACCAGCTCCAGCATCGGCTTGCCGGGCGCGCACAGCATGGTGACCACGAACTCGGTCCTGGCGTCGTCGAGGGCGTTGCCGTCCTGGTAGTGGATCGCGTCGCCGCCGGGCTCCCAGAAGGTGCCGCCGGCCTCGATGATCCGCTCTGGCTCGCCTTCGAGTTCGAAGCGGACGGCGCCCTCGATGACGTAGCCGAAGGCCGGGCCGGAGTGACGGTGGGGCGGCGTCCCGGGGTCGCCGGGCTCCCAGGCGACGTGGATGGTCATCGCCGAGGCACCGTCGGGGACGGTGATCGGCGCGGCGTCCTGAAGCATCGTGGCGGCGCGGGTCCAGCTCGGTCCGTCGCCGTCGCCGGTCGTGTGCCCGTGCGCGCCGTGTCCGTGCGCGTGTGCGTGCTGTGCGTTGTCCGACACTGAGTCGCACCTTCCGTGAGTTCCCGTGGGTTCGTCCGTGCCGCGGTGACGCTCGGTCTCGGCACGTCGTCGCGAGGCCGGTGAGGAAAACCGGTCTCTCCTTCTGACCGGTGCGAAGGCAGATGTGTGACATGCCTTGCAGGGGGCCGACGGCGCGGAGCGGTGCTCGTCACAGCGGCGAAGCCTGTCCAGTCAGATGGTGCAGAAGCGCATGCTTCGCACGTTCGAGTCCGGGCGGGCGGCACCGTGAACGTCCGGTCCGCGCCGTCCGCAGCCAGGGAGGAGACGAGAGGGATGACGATCGACACGGTCAGCATGGCCAGGACTTCGGGCTGCCCGGTGGCGTGGCTGGTCGGTCTGCCCTTCCGATCGGCGACCGCCCGGGCGGTCCGGTTCTACTACGTCGTGGCGGATGCCGAGGACGACGAGCAGGCGGTGCGGGTCGCCCTGGAGCGGGCGGACCGTGACCGTGACGGGAACGGCCACGACCGACAGCTCTCGCCCGGCACGCCCATCGAGGTGCAGCGGGTCCTGAGGGATCTCCTCGGCAACACGTCCCTGACCTGATGTGCCGGCTATGACCGCCGGTACGTCCCGGAGCCGGTGCCGGTGATCGGGTAAGGACGGAGAGGGCCCAAAGCTACGTGCCCCGGGCCCCTCCTTCAGCGCTTACCGCGTCGATGTGGCGGCGTCCTCGATGACCTCGGTGACCTTCTCGGGACATTCCGTGCACCGTCACACGAGCCTCACATCGTCTGTCTTGCTGGTATGCACCCTGTCCTGGAGACCTCTTGGCCGGACGGCGAACAGCCGCATCCGTACGAGATCAGCGCCGAGTTCTACGACATCCTGCAGGCGGACGAGGACGACCGGCGCGTGCGGCACCTCTACGGGCCCGCCGTGGCGAAGGCACGCGTGGGCGTGCTCGACATCGGTGCCGGAACGGGTCGTGTGACGCTGTTGAGCCTGTCCGCGACGAAGGCCGGCGTGCACGCCGTGGAACCGGCGCATGCCATGCGAGCCCCTTTGATGAGCCGTCTCGCCGCTCTGCCTGCGCGGCAGCGGGCACGCGTGTCGGTGCATCCGAGCACGCTCAGCGAGGCGAACCTTCGTGGTGTCGCCGACCTGGCCGTCTGTCACAACACGATCGCCTGTCTGCCGCCGGCGGCCAGGCGGTCGCTGTGGCCGGCCATCGGCGCCGCTCTCGTTCCCGGGGGAAGGCTGCTGCTGCAACTGCCGCCTGAGCGGGTGCCTGCGGGAGAGTCCGTACATACGCTCGCGACCAGGCGGTTGGGCGAGCACGAGTACGGCGGACACATGGTGATGTCCCCGGCCGGGGACCGGATCCGCGCCCGCTTCGACTACTGGGTCCGTGGCGGACGGGCCGCACCTCGATGCCACAGCGAGACCTTCTGGATGTGGCCCGGCACACGCGCCGACATCCTCACCGACCTGCGACGTCACGGATTCGATGCCCTTCCCCCGCACCATGACTCCGCCGTGCTGGCCGCAGTCAAGCGGCAGCGTGAGTGACCACTTCTCACGGACGGCAGTGTCACGAAGGCCCCGGCCGTCCGGTCGTTACGAGCAGGGGTGTCCGAACGGGCCCCCAGGGCGCCTCGGCCGGCCGAGGCCAGGAGAGAGGAAGGACCTTCCCGCATGAGCAACGACTCCGTTCCTCCTCCTGATCCCACCGCCGCCACCGTGCTCCTTGCCGCAGAGGCAGCCGTGCTCACGGAGCGCGTCCGCCTTCTGCGCGGGCAGCTGGCCGAGGTCTCGGCGCGCATTCAGGAGACGGCCCGACAGCTGAGCGAACTGCCCGCCTCATCACTCGTGGTGGACGACGAGGATCGCTGAACCGCGGCATCGGCGCCCCGCACGGCGCGCCCCCGCGTGCTGCACGACAGTGGGACCACTGACCCGCACCGTGGAATGAGCGTCCTTTGCTGTGTCCGTGGCCGAGAGTATGCTTCTCGTTGTTGACACGAGGCACCCGTCCCGGCGTCCCGACCGAGCGGTTACACCATGCATGGCGGGGCCGGTACGGGCGAAGTCAGGAGACGAGCCATGGTCCCGGCGACCCGCGCGGCACAGAGCATCCAGACCACCGCCGCAAGCCTGCAGGCCGATCTCGCCCGCCTGGAGCTTCAGAAGCGGGCGCTGGAGAGGGAACTCGCCGCCGTCGCCGCTCACCTCGACTCGGTCCAGCGCGCTCTGACAGCCCTGTCGGCTCTTCTGACGGACCCGACCGCAGGGACCGGCCATCTTGATGAGGAGGGTGCGGCCCAGACGCACGGTGTCTCCCTCGCGCCGGAACCGGTCACCGACGATGCGACGCTGACAGGGTCAGTCACTGCCGGCCGTAAGCAGAACACCCCCCGCCCGAAGGCCTCCGCGCAGAAGTACGGCAAACTGACCGAACAGATTCTGGAGTACTTCGCCGGCCTCCCCGACACGGCGGTACGCGCTCGCGACGTGGCCGCAGCGCTCGGCCGTGACACCGACAGCGGGAGCATCAACGCCGTTCGCAGCACGCTCGACCGCCTCGTCGGCGCCTCCCGGATTCGTCGAGCCGGCCGGGGTCTGTACCGCGCCACGTAGACCGACGGGCGCCGGGCATCCGCCGTAGAGCCGGGGTCTTGGCCTGATGAGCCTCGGACACCCGCTCGCGGGGGATCGGAAGGGTGTCCGAGGCCTGTGCATCCTGACCCTCACGGGCGGGTGCCGGCATTTCGGGAAGCTGCCCACGAGCGTGCGGTTCCCCGAAACACTGTGATCACCATACCAGCGTGTGACACTGTCTGTGGTCGGCGGTGTCGTCGAGGCCAGGAGACCGCGCCACGGCCGCTCCTGTCACATCTCGCCCATGTCCCTTGTCTTGTAGTGAGCAGGCAAGGAAGGGGAGCAGTCGTGCAGACGAACCACCGTCGTCACCGAGCGACGTCATCGTACGCGTCCGGTGCCTGGTACCGGCCGATGCTCGCCCGGCCTGCCGACGAGGAGCACCGCACCGCCAGTGCTCTCGAGTTGCTCTTCGACCTGTGCTTCGTCGCCGCTGTGTCCCAGGCCTCCTCGGCCCTGGAGCATGAGATCGCCGCGGGCCGTTCGCTCGACGGCCTGCTCGGGTACGCACTGGTCTTCTTCGCGATCTGGTGGGCCTGGATGAACTTCACCTGGTTCGCCTCCGCCTACGACACGGACGACGTTCCCTACCGCCTCACAACCTTCGTGCAGATCACGGGGGCTCTGGGCATGGCGGCGGGAGCGGCGGACGCCGTTGAGCACGGTGACTTCACATTGATCACGTGGAGTTACGTCGTCATGCGGTTGGCCATGGTCACGCAATGGCTGCGTGCCGCGTGGACCGACCGGGAACGCCGACGGTCCGCGTGGCGGTACGCCTCGGGCATCCTCGTCCTGCAAGTGGGATGGTTGGTCCGCCTCGCCCTGCCGCACGACGGCGGCCTCGTCTCCTTCGCCGTCCTCGCGGCGTGTGAACTGGCGGTGCCGGTCTGGGCCGAGCGTGCTGAGGGCACCACATGGCATCCGCATCACATAGCCGAGCGTTATGGCCTCTTCACCTTGATCGTGCTCGGCGAGTCCGTCACGGCCGCCGGCTTGGCCATTCGCGGTGCCCTGGACACCGGCGAGGCGCTCGGGTCCGTTCTGACCATCGCGTTGGGCGGAATCCTGACTGTCTTCGCGCTCTGGTGGCTGTACTTCGCGCAAGACGCTCCACGCCGCCTTCGGACGCAGACCACGGCGATGTTGTGGGGGTACGGCCATTACGTGGTGTTCGCGGCTGCGGCTGCCGTGGGGGCGGCTCTGGCTGTCAACGCGGCCCATGCCACCCACCACACCGGCCTCACCGACGTCCAGGCGGCGGCCACGTACACGGTGCCCGTCGCCCTCTTCATCGTCTGTGTGTGGTTGCTGCACCGGCGGGGCGCGCAGCCGTCGCCCAAGGCCGACGTCCTTTCTCCCGTCGCGGCTCTGGGCGTGCTCGCCACCACGTTCACGACGTACGCCGTGATGGCCACCGGGATCATCGCGGCCCTGCTCATCGGTGCTCATCTCGTCGCGGCCCGGCGTGAAGCCGTCGAACCCTGACGGGCCTCGCAGCTCCGTCCGGCCCCGCACGGAGCGCGTCGAGCCGCCCGGCCGGGTGGTTGCCCAGGCGGCTCCTTCGGACGGTCATCCGCGCGGCTGCTCGGTCCGCGCGGCGGCACAGGTCACCGCCCGGCGGCCGAGGAGTGCGGCGCCGAGCCCCAGGGGGACGGCCACGACGGCGCCGACCAGTCCGTTGCCCGTGCCGGGACCGCCGTCGGCGGTGACCAGGTGCAGCACCGCGAGAACCGTGCCGATCACTCCCGCCGCGATGGCCGCCATCCCGCCGGTGCGCGGGTCTCCGGTGCTGATCCGGCGGCCGGCACGGGTCATGGCCAGCCCGCCGAGGACCAGGCCGAGCAGGCCGGCCGCCAGCGCCAGGTTGGCCCCTGTCCTCCCGTCACCGATGATCCCGCCCTCGGCCGCCGCCATCAGTGCTGCTGCAGCGCTCATGCCGCTCCCTCCTTCTTCCCTCTTCGTCGACGCTTCCCGACGTCCGATCTCTCCGGGCCAGGATGCGCGGGGGCCCTGCCGCCGGTCGTCCAGCAGATGCGGGTACTTCCGGCTGCCGCCGGGGCCGTATCCGGATACCGCGGCGGCGGCAGTCGGGGGCCGGATACCGCACACGCGGTATCCGGCCCCTCCCCCACGAGCGGGATTCGGTCGGCGACTACGTCCGGTTATGGTGCGCATGTGGACACAGGACGGTGCGCTGTCCCGGCCGCAGTCACCCCGTGGGCGACTGCCCTGGGCGTGGCGGCGCTGATGCTGGGCACCGGCCTGTCCGGGCCTCACCCGTCCGCCGGGCGCGGGCTGCTCGGCTCCGTGCTGCTGGTGGGCGGCGGGCTGGCTCTGGCCGCGTGCCGACGGGCGCCGCTCGGCGTGCTGGCCGTCACCGGCGTGTGCGCGGTGGGCCAGCTGGCGGCCGGGTTCGAGGCGCTCGCCGTGTCCTGCCTGGTCGCGGTCTACGCCGCGGTGCGTGCCGGGCACCGCAAGATCGCGCTGGGCGTCTCCGTGGCTCTGGTGGCCGTGCTGCACCTCACGGCGCTGCTCCTCCGTGAGGGCGCGCCGGGTGAGGCCCTGGCGCAGGCCCGGAACACCCTCGAGCTCGCCTGGCTGATCGCCGCGTTCGCCGCGGGGGAAGCCGTACGACAGGCCGAACGGCGGGCGGACGAAGCCGAGCGTACCCGTGAGGAGACCGCACGCCGCCGGGCCGACGAGGAACGGCTGCGCATCGCACGGGAACTCCACGACTCGCTCACCCATCAGATCTCCGTCATCAAGGTGCAGTCCGAGGTGGCCGTCCACGTGGCCCGGCGCCGCGGCGAACCGGTGTCGCAGGCCCTGCTCGCGATCCAGGAGGCCGGCCGGGAAGCGACCCGGGAACTGCGGGCGACCCTCGAGGCGCTGCGCGACGACGACACCGCGCCGCCCCACGGACTCGACCACATCCCCGCCCTGGTGGAACGCTTCCGGGGAACCGGTCTCCGGACCAGCCTGACGATCACAGGACATCCGCACTCCGTGCCGGCCGCGGTCAGCCGCACCGCTTACCGCATCGTCCAGGAGTCACTCACCAACGTCACCCGGCACGCCGCAGCCACCACGGCCTCCGTGCTCATCGACTACCGGCGGGACACGCTCGCCGTCCGCGTCGACGACGACGGACAGGGCACCGCGGGCACCGCGCACCCCGCACCGGCCGCCGGACTCGGACTGCTCGGCATGCGCGAGCGCGTCGCGGCGCTCGGCGGCCGCCTGCGCACCGAGCCGCGCGGCACCGGCGGCTTCACCGTCCAGGCCGAACTTCCTACGGACGGAGCCTCGTGATCCGCGTCCTTCTCGCCGACGACCAGCCGCTCATCCGCAGCGGCTTCCGTGCGCTGCTCGACCTCGAGAACGACATCGACGTGGTCGCGGAGGCCGCCGACGGGGAGGAATGCCTGGCGCTCGTCAGGGAACAGCAGCCTGACGTCGCTCTCGTCGACATCCAGATGCCTGTCATGGACGGCATCGAAGCGACCCGGCGCATCGCCGCGGATCCGGCTCTGGCGGGGGTGCACGTCGTCATGCTGACGAACTACGGCATGGACGAGTACGTCTTCCACGCGTTGCGCGCCGGCGCCGCCGGCTTCCTGGTCAAGGACATCCTGCCGGAGGACTTCCTGCACTCGGTACGCGTCGCCGCCCGCGGTGACGCGCTGCTCGCCCCTGACATCACTCGCAGACTCATCGACCGGTACATCACCCAGCCGCCCCCCGCCCTCACCGGCGACGGGCTGGAGAACCTGACCGACCGGGAGCGTGAGACGGTCGCTCTCGCCGCGCACGGCCTGTCCAACGACGAGATCGCCCGCCGCCTGGTCATCAGCCCGGCCACCGCGAAGACACACATCAACCGGGCCATGACGAAACTCCATGCCCGCGACCGCGCCCAACTCGTCGTGCTCGCGTACGAATCGGGTCTGGTGACCCCGCGCAATTCGTAAGCCGCGTAACCCGCGTGGGCCCGCCTTGTGCCTGTTGCGTGGGTGCGTGTCCGTCCCTCACTCAGCTCAGATCCTCATCAGATTCTGATCGTTTCCTGCGCCGGCGTGCGGAATCCGTGGTTGATTTCAGCCTCGGTCTCCACCGATGGAGACCTGACGGAGGGGGGAGCTGGAAAGCCATGGCTGGGGAGACTGGGAGGCGCCGCATGGTGTCGGTCGCCGGCATGACGATGATGCTGGTGGCGTCGGCCGGGTGTACGGACACCCCGGTGGCCGACGATACGCCGAGCCGAAGGCCGGCACCGCCGTCTTCGTCGTCCGCACCGGCCTCGTCCGGGCAGCCGGACGAGGGCCAGGTGCCGGTGGCCGAGCCGCCGGAGCTTGATCAGAGCGAGCGCATGGCGGGTCAACAGCCCGAGACCACGGGCAGTGCCAGCTTCTCCTTTGCCAAGGGTGCTGCCGGTGACGCATTGATCGTGGCGGTGCGCTGCCGCGGGGCCGGGACGATGAACGTCGCGGTGAGAACCGTGAGCGTGTCGTTCCCGGTGAGGTGCCTGGCAGGTGGGACGAGGACTCTTTTCAACCAGGTCGGCCTCTCCGGAGCGGAGGAGCCGGGCTCAGTCAGCGTGACCGCCCCGTCGGGGGTTCACTGGTCCATGACCATCGGCCGGGGCGAGCTACCCGCCGACGACCAGCAGTAGATGACACAGTGTCCGGGTCGTGATCGCGGCGGGGGTTGTTCGGGGAAGGGGACGAGCGGTGCGGACGGCGTTCGATGAGGCTGAGCGGCGGGCCTGGGCGGGGCAGGCCGATGCCTATGCTGCGAGTTTCGCCAAACTCTGTGCGTATCCGGTGCCTGCGCTCCTCGACGCCGCCGGGGTCAGGGAGGGTGTGCGAGTCCTTGATGTCGGGACGGGCACTGGCAGCGCCGCCGCTGTTGCGTGTGGGCGGGGGGCGTTGGTGACGGCAGTCGATGCCGAACCCGGTATGGTCGCCCGGGCTGCGCCGGCGGCTCCGGAAGCTGATGTGCGGCTTGCCGCTCTGCCGCGCCTGCCCTTCGCCGACGATGCGTTCGATGCCGTGATCGGCAACTTCGTTCTCAATCATGTCGGGCGGCCTCGGGAAGCCCTCAGGGAGCTGCGACGGGTGGCGCGGCCGGGCGGGCGGATGGCCGTCACCATCTGGGCGGTTCCGGCAGCCGCCGGGCAGGCCCTACTGGGTAGGGCCGTCCAGGCAGCAGGAGTTGCGCGCCCGGCTCACCTGCCCGCTCTCGCTCCCGAGGACGACTTCGCCCGTACTGAACAGGGCCTCGCCGTGTTGCTCGGTGAGGCGGGTCTGACTGACGTCGTCTGCGACACCTTGACCTGGGACCATCAGACGACGCTTGAGGAGTGGTGGAGCGGGCCGGCTGCCGGAGTGGCGACGATCGGCCAGATCGTGACGAGTCAGGGCCCCTTGGTCATCGCCGAGATCAGGAGTCAGTTCGAGGCGCTGTGCGCGGAGTTCTCCGGTCCGGGCGGTGCACTCCTGCTGCCTCACGCAGCCCTGCTGGCGCACGGTCGGGCGTGACAATGTCATGAGCCGCAGCAGCCGCCCGAAGGTGTCTCCTCGGCACCGGCCTTGATGGCTGCGGCGGTGGTGCCGAGCTGGATCAGCTGGGGTGTGGGTGTGCAGCAGCCGCCGTCGCCCTCGGTGGCGTCCGGTGCGTCGAACAGGCCTGCGCCGCCGCAGACTCCGGTCTCGGGGAGGGTGAGTTCCACGCGGTCGGCGGACTCGAGGTCGCCGGCGATCGCGGCGGCGACGGAGCGGACCTGTTCGTAGCCGGTCATCGCGAGGAACGTCGGGGCGCGGCCGTAGGACTTCATGCCGACCAGGTACACGCCCTTCTCGGGGTGGGAGAGCTCCCGGTGACCGTGCGGGTAGACGGTGCCGCACGAGTGCCGGTTGGGGTCGATCAGCGGGGCCAGGGCGACGGGGGACTGGAGGCGCTCGTCCAGGTTGAGGCGCAGTTCGTCGAGGAAGGCCAGGTCGGGGCGGAAGCCGGTCAGGACGATCACTTCGTCGACCGGGTCCAGGCGGCGGCCGTCCTCGCCGACGAGGATCAGGCGGCCATCGGCTGCCCGCTCGATCGCCTCCGTGCGGAAACCCGTGACCGCGTCCGCGTGCCCGCTGTCGACGGCGGCCTTCGCCGCCAGGCCCAGGGCGCCGCGCGCCGGGAGCTGGTCGGCCTCTCCCCCGCCGAAGGTGGAGCCGGAGATGCCCCGGCGCAGGATCCACACGCTCTTGGTGTCCACGCCGTCGTCGGACTTGGCGAGGTCGGCGAGGTAGGCGAGGGCCGTGAAGGCGGAGGCGCCGGAGCCGATGACCGCGGTGCGCCTGCCCGCGTACCGGGCGCGGACGGCGGGGCTGTTCAGGTCCGGGACGCGGTAGGTGATGCGGTCCCCGGCGGCCCTTTCGCCGAGTGCGGGGAGACCGTCTGCGCCGGCCGGGGACGGCGTCGCCCAGGTGCCGGAGGCGTCGATGACGGCACGGGCGTACAGGCGCTCCTCGCCGCCCTCGGTATGGGTGAGGTGCACGACGAACGGCAGGTTCTCGCGGTCGGCGTCCACGATGCGGTCCCGGCCCGCCCGGGAGACGCCCGTGACCCTGGCGTCGTAGCGGACGCGCTCGCCGAGGACGTCGGCGAGGGGCCCCAGGTAGAGGTCGGACCAGTCGCCGCCGGAGGGGTAGGTGGCCGGGTCCGGCTTCGTCCAGCCGGTGGAGGCGAGGAGTTTCTCGGCGGCGGGGTCGACGACTTCGCCCCAGGTGGAGAACAGCCGTACGTGCGACCACTCGCGCACCGCGGCGCCGGCCGTGGACCCTGCCTCGAGGACCAGGGGTTCGATGCCCTGGTCGAGCAGGTGGACAGCCGCGGCGAGACCGACGGGGCCGGCTCCGATCACGACGACGGGCAGCTCGGTGGTGGCGGGCGCGTTCACGGCGACTCCTTGGTTACTTCGACATCCGTCGATGGATTGTGCGGCCCAGCATGGCATCTGTATTGATGAGCGTCAACATAGACATTCGTCGAAGTCGCAGGGAGGGGCCTGCTGCGCTGGTTCGACATGTGTCAACATAGACACATGTCGAATGCCAAGGTGCTGCCGCTGCTCGATCCCGTCGACGGCCAGGTCGCTCCGTGCTGCCCTCCGGTGACCGAGCGCCCGATGAACGCCGAGGAGGCGGAGACGGCCGCGCGGATGTTCAAGGCGCTCGGCGACCCCGTACGGCTGCGGCTGTTCTCCGCCGTGGCGTCGCACGAGGGCGGCGAGGCGTGCGTGTGCGACATCTCCGACGTCGGCGTCTCCCAGCCCACCGTCTCCCACCACCTGAAGAAGCTCAAGGAGGCCGGACTGCTCACCTCCGAGCGGCGCGGAACCTGGGTCTACTACCGGGTGGAGCCGTCCGTGCTGGCCGCGATGGGCCGGCTGCTGGTGGGATCGTCGGCCGCGGCCCTGGCGTGACCGCGCGCCGGCGCGTTCCCGGACCCACGGCGGGTGAAAGCATCGAACGGCCGGCGCCCGGCCTGCGACGAGAAAGACCGATCAGCATGGCCGACAAGCCGTCCGTCCTGTTCGTCTGCGTCCACAACGCAGGCCGCTCCCAGATGGCCGCCGCGTGGCTGACACACCTGGCCGGCGAGCGCGTCGAGGTCCGCTCCGCCGGCTCCGCGCCTGGCGAGCGCGTCAACCCGGCTGCCGTCGCGGCCATGGCCGAGGTGGGCATCGACATCTCCGCCGAGACGCCCAAGGTTCTCACCGTCGACGCCGTCCGCGAGTCGGACGTCTGCATCACCATGGGCTGCGGCGACGCCTGCCCGGTGTTCCCGGGCAAGCGCTACCTCGACTGGAAGCTCGACGATCCGGCCGGACAGGGCGTCGAGGCCGTTCGCCCGATCCGCGACGAGATCAGGGCCCTCGTCGAGGGGCTGATCGCCGAGATCGCTCCGGTCCGGCCGGAGGCTACGGGCTGAGTGACACCGGCGGCGGCGTGTCCGGGCACCGGCGGCCCATCTCTCAGGCCGAGGCGTCGGCTTGGACCGCCTGCCGTGCCTCGGTCAGGGCTCGTTGCCTGATGGCGCTGCCGAACAGCTGCATGGCGGTGGCGTCCAGCACGTCGCCCGGGCCGATCGTCCTCCTGTCGCCCTCACGGGCGGAGGCGGCCTCGGGAGGATCCTCGAGGGAGGGGGACAGGGCCGGCGCGCCCGGCGTGATCAAGGTGACTGACCCGAATCGTCGGACCCCGCCCTCGCTGACGACCATGGCCGCGTCGCGGGCCAGGCGCATCACGAACACGGCGGCGATTCCGTTCAGTTCACGGACCATGGCCGGTACGGCCCTGACCTCGTGGCTCCGCAGAAGTGCTCTTACCCCCGGCTCGAACCTGTGCGCACCGACCACCGCGCTCGACTTCCGCCTGCGCGCGCCGCCGCTACGAGGCGGCACGGCGGCACCCTCTGCGTCGCCGGTCAGGGCTCGGAACGTCGGGCTGTGTGCGTACCACTCGGTCGCCACGTCCACCTCCACGTTCCGGTCGATCGCCATGACCAGGTGCCGAGGCGTGAGCCTCGTGCGGCCCTCCTCGGCCGCCGCCGCCCTCGCACCCTCGACGATCTCCGTCAGGAAGGTCCGCGTGACCGACGCCGCGACGCGCACCGCCGGACGGACACGTGCATCCATGTCACGTCCCTGAACACGGCTCTTACCACGGTGGGGCTGAACGGCGCCACATTCATGGCTGAGACGATCTCACGCCCGGTGAAGTCACGGTATCCCGCGGTCGGTCGCTGTGGGCCGGCCCCACGGTGCCCGGAATCGTGGCCCGGAGTTCCCGTACCAGCGCGCGTACGACGGCGGACGCGGCCAATTCAGGGGTGGTGACGTAACCGACCTGACGTGTCGGGCGTTCGGCGCCGAGGTCGGTGATGCCGACCACCGTCTCCGCCCCGGTCAAGGACAGTGCCGGCATGATCGCCATGCCGTGGCCTCCGCTCACCAACGAGAGCACCGCCCCGTCGTCGTCTGCCTCGATGGTGGCCTTCGGGATCCAGTCCTGCGCGTGCCACCAGGCGCGAGTGTACGAGCCGCAGTTCTCCGCCCAGTCGACGAGTGGCAGCGAACGCGGGTCGGTGTGGCCCGTCGGGTGGACCAGGGCGTAGGGCTCTTCGAGAAGGGGTCTCGCGAGCAGACCCGGTGGCAGCGGCGATGACCCGCCGAGCGTGGCGATGGCCAGGTCGGCCTTGCCCTCGGCCACTTCACCCGCGGTGCCGCGCCCGACCTCTCGTACGATGCGCACCTCGGGCTCGATACCGGGGTGCCGGGCGCGCAGTCGGTGCAGGACGGGCGGCAGCAGGTGGAGGGCGGCGCTGCGGAACGCCGCGATGCGGAGCACCCCTTCCGTGACGTCGCGTCGGTGCGCCGCGCCGCGTGCCTCGGCGGTCAGGAGGTCCAGCAGACGAAGGATGCGGCGTGCGTGTGCCACGGCCTTGTCCCCGGCGGGGGTGGTACGCGCGCCGGCGCGCCCGCGGTCGAACAGCACGGCGCCGACCTTGCGTTCGCTCCCGCGCACCGAGTGCGAGACCGCGGACTGGGTGAGACCGAGTGCGTCCGCCGCGGCCGTGAACCCTCCGGCGTCCGCGACCGCCACCAGCACGCGCAGTTCGTGCGGGGCCAGATCGGTGTCTGTCGTGCGGGCCACGGTGCGCTCACCTCGGTGTATGAAGACGGCTCATGGAACTGTACGTCGCATGAGCCCAACCGGCTGCCCGGCGAAGGCATTCCCGCCCTACGGTCCGGGCATGAACGGAACCGCGCTCACCGTGCACCAGACCGCCCGCCCTCACGGCTTCCCCACCAGCGAGCACTTCACCTTCGTCGAGTCCCCGCTCCCCCGGCCCGCGGCCGGCACCGCGCTCGTGGAGAATCTCTACTGGTCCGTCGACCCGTACCACCGCGAGATGATGGACGACGTGCCCGGCGGTTTCACGCTCGGCGCGCCGCTGGAGGGCCGCACCATCGGCCGGGTCGTCGCCTCACGCACGTCTCGGCTGGCCGAGGGCAAGATCGTGTTCCACCGGCAGGGCTGGCGCACCCACGCGATCGTCACTCCCGAGGAGATCCGCCGTCTGCCCCGCTTCGACGGGGTGCCTCCGACCGCGTACCTGAGCATCCTCGGTGGCACCGGCCTGACCGCCTACGTGGGTCTCACCCGTATCGCCCGGCTCCAGGAGGGTGAGGACGTGTTCGTGTCGGCCGCGGCGGGCGGGGTCGGTACGGCGACCGGGCGGTTCGCCCGGCTGATGGGCGCCGGGCGGCTGGTGGGCAGCGCGGGCTCGGCGGCGAAGCTCGACCACCTCACCCGCGAGGTCGGCTACGACGCCGTCTTCGACTACCGCGACGGTTCCCCCGCCGACCAGCTCCGCAAGGCCGCGCCGGACGGGATCGACGTGTTCGTCGACAACGTCGGCGGCGCACAACTGGCAGCCGCGGTGGGAGCTTTGCGCGACTTCGGGCGCATCGTCCGCGTCGGGACCATCGGCCAGTACAACACCCCGGACGCCCCGGTGCCCCGCTTCGACTACGCCGACATCGTGGAGAAGAGCCTCCGCATGGAGGGCTTCCTGGTGAGCAACCATCGCGACGTGCAGGAGGAGTTGTACGAGTTCGCGGTGCCGCATCTGCAGAGCGGCCGGCTGCGTGCCGACGAGACGGTGGCCGACGGGTTCGAGCACATCGTCGACGCGTTCCTCGGCATGCTACGGGGCGAGAACACCGGGAAGGTCGTCGTGCGGGATCACACGGAGGCTGTGTTCGCCGGATGACCTCCGGTGAGCGGTGCTTGGACGTCCCCGCGGACCGCGAGGCGCCGCAGGGCGACGCTCGCCGTGACGAACAGCGCGGCGAACACGGCCAGGAGCAGCACGCAGACCCACAACTGGCGGCTCCCTGCGGCCTGCCGGCCGGTCAGCGCGGCCGACCCGGCCCACACCACCATCGCCGCGGCGTAGAAGGAGCGGATGCGGCGGAGCTGCCGTACAGCCCGCGTCAGCTGAGTACGTTCACTCTTCTTCGGTGCCATGCGCCCCCAGGTACCCCCTAATTGCGTGCCCAGCGGGGGGAGGTGCCGGCTTTTGGCGCAGTGGTTCCTCACCCGCCTCACCCGTGAGCCAGCCGCTTCCGCCAACACGCCAGCACGGCGCCTGCCGGGGCCAGGGCCAGCGGCAGCAGCACGAGCGCCACGGCGGCCGGTGTGATGGTCACGAGGACGCCGGTGACCCACACGTTGTCGTCGGTGGTGGCCAGCATGATCAGGCCCGCCCAGTGGGCCACGTAGGCGCCGAGCCGGCGGAACAGCAGGAACGCGGCAGCGGTCGCGCCCGTGCACAGCAGGAAGAGCGTGGCGGTACGCACGCGCGCCGCGCGGGTCGTCATCCAGGACCGCCGCATCGCGGCCGTCGCCGAACAGCCGTCCGCCACCCGCTCCGCGGCCGCCAGGGAGAAACGCGCGAGCAGGACGAGGCCCAGCAGCCAGAGCACGGCGGGCAGGACGCGGCCCACCAGCAGGAACTGTACGGTCGCCGGTTCGTGGTAGGTCGGCCAGGTCACCCCCGGCACGGCGGCACACGCCGCGGTGAGCAGCTGCACGCGGAACGCGGCTCCCAGGTGAGGACGCGTGCGGCGCCACAGGGTGGTGAGGGTGAGGGGACCGGGCGCGGCAGCGCTGCCGGCGCCTCGGTCGGCCGCCGCCCTTTCCCACGCGTGCGCCGCGATCACGGCCTGGGCGGTGAGCAGCCAGGCGAGCAGCGCCAGCGCGATCAGGAACAGCAGCGGGAACACGACGCACGCCACGGCGAGCAAGCCGTCCATCTGGTCCGCGTAGGCGACGTAGGAGTCCTCGTTCTCGATGGCCGCCTCCGCGTATCTCCTGGCCTCCAGGAACAGATCCCAGGACGCGGCGAACGCGCACGTCACGAGGCCACCGCCGATGAGCAGCGCTGCCGCGCCGGCCACGGCTGCGGAGCCGTACACCGTACGTCGCTCGCCGCGCGTGATCCGTAGCGCCTCCGTCACCGGGCCTGCGGAACGATCATCCATGGTGAATGCGACGCGCCCGCCGGACACCCGGTTCCCTGCCCGTCGCTCCCCCGGCGCACCCGGTCCCTTGCCGGGTGGGGAGGTCGTGATGCGCGGGTGGATGAGGTGTGGTGGAGTGGGTGTCGGTCGCCGCCGTCTCTCCCGACGGGAGGGTGAACATCGTGTCCCCCACGACGTGGTTCGTCACCGGCGCTTCCAGCGGTCTCGGCCGTGCGCTGGCCGAGCATGTGCTGGAGCAGGGCCATCGGGTGGTCGCCACGGCGCCGGTGGTCGCTCCCCTGGCCGGCTTGGCGGACCGCCACCCTGAGCAGTGCCTGGTCCTCCAGCTCGACGTCACGGAGAGTCGCCGGTGCGCCGACGCCGTGCGCGAGGCCGAGGAGTGGTCCGGCGGTATCGACGTCCTGGTCAACAACGCGGGGATCGACTTCATCGGCGCTCTGGAGGAGCAGCAGGAGTCCGACTACCGGGCGGTCTTCGAGGTCAACTTCTTCGGGGCCGTGACACTGACCCGGGCGGTCCTGCCCGCGATGCGCGCGCGTCGCAGCGGGACCATCGTCAACGTCTCCTCGATGGACGGGCTGGCGAGCCTGCCCGGGAACGGCTTCCACTCCGCGAGCAAGTTCGCCCTGGAGGGTTTCACCGAGGCCCTGTGGCAGGAGGTCGAGCCCCTGGGGCTGCGCGCCCTGCTGATCGAGCCGGGTTCGTTCCGCACCGGGATCGAGACCCGGACGCGCGCCTCCGGGGAGCCGATCGGCGACTACGCGGTCACCGCCGGAGCCTTCCGGGCCATCATGCACAAGGTGACGCCCGACATGTTCCCGGGTGATCCGGCGAGGGCGGCGGCCGTGATCTTCGAGGAGGCCCGGTCCCCCGCGCCTCGGCACCGGGTGATCCTGGGGAGTGACGCCCAGCGCAGGATCGGCGTCAAGCTCGACCAGTTGCGTGAGGAGTACGAGGCCGGGAAGGACGTGGCCCTCAGCACCGACTTCCCGGGCAGCGGTGAGTACGCGATGCTGTGACCCGCACCGCGACCGGGCCGCTTGTGCGGCCGGCCGCGTCAGAACGCGGGGTTCGCGCCGCCGGTCCTGTCCGCGTCCGCCAGGTGGGCCGCGAACAGCCCGCCGGGCCAGCTGGAGGGCGGCGCCTTCTCCGGATCGCGCAGGGCCTGCGCGACGACGGCGTCGGCGAGTGCGGTCTCGATGTCCAGGCGCGGTAGGCGTTCCAGCGCCTCGGTGAGCTCGGCGCGGCCCTCGGCTGCGATGAGGTCGGTCCTGCCGAAGTCCGCGAGCACCGCCAGCCTGACCAGCCTCGGCAGGGTGCCCATGCGTTCCGCGATGCCCGGGGAGGTGTGCAGGGCCACGGCCTCCCAGACCTGCCGCCCGAGGTCCTCGGGCCAGCCGTGGTCCGCCAGGAAGGCGCGTGCCGCGTCCGCGCCCTCCACCTCGAAGCGCTGGGCCCCGTCGTGCGGCGCCGCCGTTCCCGAGTCGTGGAACAGGCACGCCACCGCCAGTGCTTCCCGTTCCGTCCCTTTCAGGTCCTGTTGGCGGCCGAGGTGATCCGCCAGCAGCCATACGCGCACACTGTGGTTGAGGATCGCGGGATGCAGGATCTCGCGCACGTAGGCGTAGGCGAGGTCGCCTGTCTCTCCACCGAAGGTGACGTGCATGCGGTGTCCCTCCTCGGGTCGTGCGTCGCTGTCGGCGCGGCTGTGTCGTGGCGACGGCGGTCTCGAGCCGCGACCTTACAGTCAAGAATAGGTGAGCACGGAGGCGGACTCCTCGCGGTCGAGACGCCTGCGGGGACCGCCGTGCATTTTTGACTGTTCGTTCCCATAACGTTATCCTTGCGTCATGGCGAGGGTCAGAGAGTTCGACACCGAGGCGGCCGTGCACGCCGCGATGGACGCTTTCCGTTGCAGGGGTTACGAGGGCACCTCGATCCAGGACCTGGTGGAGGCCACCGGAGTGGGGCGAGGATCGCTGTACGCGGCCTTCGGGAACAAGGAAGGCCTGTACCTGGCGGCGATGGACCGCTACCGCCAGCTGTACGCCGTGCCGTTGATCGACATGTTGCGCGCGGGGGCGCCGGCGCGTGACCTGCTGCGCGAGGTGCTGGTGTCGACGGTCGACGACATCGTCCAGGACGGCGCCCGCAAGGCGTGCCTCATCGTGGGCGCCACGACGGAGCGCGTCACCCAGGACCCCAAGGTCGCCGCGCACGTGCGGGCGACGACGTCCTCGATCGAGGACGCGCTGCGCGACGTGATCAGCTCGGCCCAGGCGTCCGGACAGCTGCCCGGCACGCGTGACGCGCGCGATCTGGCCCGCTACCTCGTCGTGACGATGCAGGGCCTGAAGGTGATGGGGGCCATCAATCCCGACCGCGCCTCGCTCATGGCCGTTGCCGAGACGGCTCTCGACACGTTGGGCTGACCCCGGCGGCGTTCGTCCCGACGCGTCCGCCGAGGCGGGCGCGGACCCGGTCACGGGTAAACCGCTGGTCGGTGTGCGGCAGGGCGCGGCAGGATGCTCCGCATGACCTTGCCCACTCCCGAACTGCACACCGAACGCCTGCGACTGCGGCCGTTCACCGATGCCGACGCGGCGCCTCTGTACGCACTGCACAGCGACTCTCATGTGCTGCGTTACTGGGACTCCCCTCCGTGGACCGACCCGGCCCGCTCGCAGCGCTTCCTCTCCGTCTGCCGCACCATGGAGGAGGAAGGCACGGGTGCGCGGCTGGCCGTCGAGCGGGTCTCCGACGGAGCCTTCGTCGGCTGGTGCGGTCTCATCGACTGGAACCCGGACTTCCGTAGCGCGATGCTGTGTTACGTCTTCGACCCCGCGGCCTGGGGTCACGGGTATGCCACGGAGACCGTGCGGGGGGTCCTGGGGTGGGCGTTCGACACCTTGGATCTCAACCGTGTCCAGGCCGACGTGGACACGCGGAACGGGGCGTCGGCGCGGGTGCTGGAGAAGCTCGGCTTCGTGCGCGAAGGCACCCTCCGCGAGGACTGCGTCGTCAACGGTGAGGTCTCCGACTCCTGGGTCTACGGCCTCCTGCGCCGTGAGTGGCGCCCGGCGGACGGCCGCCCGTAAGGGCTGTCAGTCCGCTGCCGTAGTGTTCCGGTCGCTGTCACCGACCGGGAGGGTCAAGAGAGTTGACTGGGCTGTCCGCTTTTCCGTTGCCGTTTCAGGCAAGCCGTTCCTCGACGTCCGCCAGGCCTCGGACGCTGCGGGAGATCGAGATGATGCAGTGCAGCGCGCAACTGCGGGCGAAGCCGCGGTGGTTCGAGAAGATGCGCGATGCCGGCATCGTCGCCCGGTGGACCGAGGAGGCGGTCGCGCAGGGGCTCACCGAGGCGCAGGTTCGGTTCGTGCTCGACGAGCTCGCCCACTATGCGGCGCTGCGGGACGAGCGGACCGGTGCCGAGGTGTCGGCGGTGGACGGGGTGTGGCAGTCCGACACGCTCGTCGACGACGGGCTCCGGGCTCGGCTGCGGGAGGCGGTGCGGGTGCTGGAGGAGGTGCCCGAGGAGGAGCGGGACTGGCATCCCGGCTCCGACGGCCAGGTGCTCGACCTCGTGCATCCCTCGCTGTTCTGTCTCGTACGGGAGGTGAGCGGGGCGCCGGAGCGGGCCTGGGAGAACCCGACGGACCGCTATTCGCGGTACGAGTTCTCGGAGAAGTTCCAGTGGCTGCCCACGGACGTCGACGTGGACGACGACGGCCTGGCGCGCTTCCGCTCGTACGTGAACAACGTGCACCCGGAGAAGCATCGTGATCTCGCCGCCGTGCTGCCGGAGCTTTTCGCGCGCATGCTGCCGCTGTGGGAGAACGTCCTGACGGATCTGCGTCATCCGCGGCCCCTGCGTATCACCGTCGACCCGTACGGGTGGTACGAGTCCGACGAGTACGACGTCCCGGAACCCGAAAGGGACGGCTTCGAGGACGAGGAGTCGTACATGAAGGCGTACGAAGCGTGGGAGGAGGCGGAGGAGGACTGGTGGGACAACCGTCGGCCCGTCCTCCCCGACGCCCCGGCGTTCACCCCGCCCCACATGCCCGAGGGCTCCGACCGGGTGAGCCTGAGGGGCCGGCGGCTTCAGGTGATCGTCAAGCTCGCCACCATCCACCTGACCCCGGACAAGCCCGAGTACGCGGGCGGATCCTGGCACGTCGAGGGCATGCTCAACGAGCGGATCGTCTCCACCGGCCTCTACTACTGGGACAGCGAGAACATCACCGAGAGCCGGCTCGGCTTCCGGGCGGCGCTCGACGATCCCGAGTACGCGCAGAACGACGACAACGGCATGCGGGAGGTGTACGGCCTCGAGAACGAGGACGCCCTCAACCAGATGCTCGGCTCGGCGGCCACGCCGGAGGGACGCTGCCTCGCCTTCCCGAACGTCCTCCAGCACCGGGTCAGCCCGTTCCGTCTTCAGGATCCCACCCGGCCGGGTCACCGCAAGATCCTCGCGTTCTTCCTGGTCGATCCGTCGCGCACGATCGTCTCCACGTCCGACGTGCCGCCACAGCAGCCGTGGGCCGAGACGTCGACCATGACGCTGGAGGAGGCCAAGGCCTACCGTGAGGAGCTGATGAGGGAACGGAAGTTCTTCGTCGACGAGCACAACGAGCAGCTGTACGAACGGGAGTTCTCGCTCTGCGAGCACTGAGGGTCCGACCGGGGCCGGAGGGTCGACGGGGTGACGGGGCGGGCACAAGCGCGTTTCCTGGCCGGAGTGGTGGCGCTGATCGGGGCGGCGGTGCTGCTGGAGACGTGCCGGTACACGTCCTCCGGCGTGCTGAGCCGGACGACCTCCCACTACGAGGGCCGGTACCGGATGCGGGTCTACGAAGCCCGTACCGGGCGGCTCGTCGGCACGCACAGCATGGCCGGGCAGACCTCGGTCTGGTGCACGGGCTTCGTCGAGGAGGGCCCCGACAACGAGGTGGTCGAGACGCCGGACGACGCCTCCCTTCGGGCGTTCCTGCGTCCGTACACGCGGGGTGAGAAGCCCTGAGCCCGGGCCCGCGCGGTGGTGCGTGATCTGATCGGTTCGCAACGGTCGGGCCTGGTCAGGGGGTCCACTGCCAGGGTTGACGGCGAAAGGAGGCCTCATGATCTCGGCACTCAACCAGCTCGTCGATCTCGTGGAGGAGCACCTCACCGAGGAGCTCGACCTGGGCGGGCTGGCCGCGGGGCTCGGGACCACCGAGTACCACCTGCGCCGGATGTTCTCGTCACTGGCGGGCATGCCGCTGTCGGAGTACGTGCGGAGGCGGCGGATGACCGTCGCCGCCGGTGACGTCGTCCGGGGCGAGGACGACCTGCTGGACATCGCCGTCCGGCACGGGTACGGCTCGCGGGAGGCGTTCGGGCGTGCGTTCCGGGCGGTTCACGGCGCCGGTCCCGCGGAGGTGCGCCGCGACGGGGGCCCCTTGCGTACACAACCGCAGCTCAGGTTCCGCCTGACCGTCGAAGGGAGTACCCCCATGGACACCCGCCTCGTCGACCGCCCCGCGTTCCGCCTGGTCGGACACTCCACCCGGGTCCCGCTCATCCATCGCGGCGTCAACCCGCACATCCAGCAGCACATCGCCGCCATCCCCCCGGAGGAGCACCAGCGTCTGAAGGATCTCAGCGACACCGAGCCGGCCGGCCTGCTCCAGGTCAGCGACGGCGTCGACCCCGACGGGCGGGAGGGCACCGAGCTGACCTACCTGCACGGGGTCGCCGTCGGCAGCGGGTCTGCCGTTCCGGACGGGCTGGACGTCATCGAGGTGCCGGCGGGCATGTGGGCGGTGTTCCGGACCAGCGGGCCGCACCCGGAGGCGCTCCAGACCGCCTGGGCGGCGACCGCGACCGAGTGGTTCCCGTCCAACCCGTGGCGGCTGCGGCCCGGACCCTCGATCGTCGCGATCCTCGAGCGGGCCGACGACTTCAGCACCGCGACCTGCGAGCTGTGGCTGCCCGTCGAGTCCGCGTGACGGGGTGAGGCGTAGTCACCCTCTTGAGAGGCGTGTTTCAGGAAACCTGCCCCTCTCTTGAGGGACGGGTTCCGGGAAACCTGACGATGTTCGACTGTTTTCGATTATCGTGAGCGCTCACCGTCATCCGCGGCCAGAAACGAGGAGTTCGGCATGGCAGAGGTCGTACTGTTCCATCACGTGCAGGGACTGACCTCGGGAGTGGTCGCCTTCGCCGACGAGCTCCGGGCCGCGGGGCACACCGTTCACACGCCCGACCTGTTCGACGGGCGCACCTTCGACTCGCTGGACGAGGGCGCGGAGTTCGCCGGACAGGTCGGCTTCGGTGAGATCGCCGCGCGTGGTGTGCGCGCGGCCGATCCACTGCCGCGGGACGTCGTCTACGCCGGCTTCTCGCTCGGGGCGCTGCCCGCCCAGAAGCTGGCGCAGACACGGGCCGGGGCCCGGGGCGCTCTGCTGATGCACGCCTGCATCCCGGTGTCCGAGTTCGGTGCGTCCTGGCCCGAGCAGGTGCCGGTGCAGGTGCACGCGATGGAGGACGACCCCTTCTTCGCCGAGGACGCCGACGCCGCCCGCGCGCTGGTCGCGGAGGCGCCCGCCGCCGAGCTGTTCCTGTACCCCGGGGACCGGCACCTGTTCGCGGACCGCTCGCTGCCGTCCCACGACGCCAAGGCCGCCGGGCTGCTGACGCGACGGGCGGTCGCGTTCCTCGGCTCGGTCGACGGCGGGACCCTGGCCTGAGCGGTCAGGGGGTGCGGAGGGCCTCCGTCGCGTACTCCCACAGGCGGTCCGCCGCTCGCGGGTCGACGGCGTGGGCGGCGACGCCGCCCGTCGGGTTCTCCTCGTCCGTGACGAGCCGTGCCTCCTGGTTGTCCTCGAAGTAGCGGCCCGTCACCCCCTCCAGGAGCGGTGAGGCGGCCAGCAGAACGGAGGTGGCGGCTCCCTGGGCGGGCGTCTTGTAGTACGGCAGCGGGGTCACGTTGCCCTCGTCGTCCATCACGCCGAACGCGCGCATCGTGTCGTCGTCGAGGTGCCGTTGCAGGCCGGTGAGGATGTAGCCGGGGTTCAGCGCGTTGGCGGTGATGCCGTCGGCGGCCCAGCGGTGTGCGCCGGCCGCGAGGAGGACGTCGGCGGACTTCGACTGCCCGTAGGCGGTCCACGGATCGTACGGGCGCCGCTCGAAGTGGGGGTCGTCGAAGTCGAAGGGCGCGTTCAGGTGAGCGCCCGAGCTGACGACCACGATGCGGGCGGACCCGGCCTCGCGGAGGGCCGGGTGCAGGCCGGTGGCCAGGGCGAAGTGGCCCAGGTAGTTGGTGGCGAGCTGCATCTCCCAGCCCTGGGGGGTGAGGGTGCGCTCGGGCAGGGCCATGATGCCGGCGTTGGCGACGAGGATGTCGAGCGGGCCGCGCCAGTTCCGTGCGAAGGCGTCGACCGAGGTGAGGTCGGAGAGGTCGAGGGGTGCGGTGTGCACGCGACCGGCGCCGTCGACGGCGGCCAGTTCCCGCACGAGCGGCTCGGCGGCCCCCGGGCGGCGGACGGCGACGGTGACCTCGGCGCCGGCCCCGGCCAGCGCCCGTACGGTCTCGGCGCCGAGACCCGAGGCGCCGCCGGTGACCAGGGCGCGGCGGCCGGTGAGGTCCACGCCCTCGATCACCTCCCGTGCGTCGGTGCGTGCGGTGAAGGGCGTGGTGAGGAGGGGGTGAGCGGAGTCGTCGTGCGGGTGGCGGGAGGCCGGGGCGTTCGTCGTCATGCTTCGACGCTACGGCGGGCCGGGTGGACGGGCTATTGTCGAGCGTCCCGCTTTCTTCAGCCGTCGTCCGATCGGGAGGTCGCCATGGATCCGCTGGAGGACGTGCTCACCCTGCTGGACACGCGCAGTCAGCTGTCCACGGGCCTGGTGGCGGGCGGGCGCTGGGCGCTGCGGTTCGAAGCGCCGCAGGGCGTGAAGTTCAACGCGGTCCGGCGGGGCTCCTGCCTGCTGGAGGTCGACGGGGTGGACGGGCCGATCCCGCTGGCCGAGGGCGACTGCTATCTCCTCGCCCGTCCGCGGCCGTTCACGCTGCGCAGTGATCCCGGAACCGCCCCGGTGGCCGCCGGGCCCGTGTTCGCCCGGGCCGAGGGCGGCATCGCGAGGGCGGGCGAGGGCGACGAGGTGTTCCTGGTCGGCGGGCGGTTCTCCTTCGGCGCCCGCGCCCAGGAACTGCTGCTCGACCGGCTGCCCCCGGTCGTCCACGTCCCGGCCGGCACCCCGCACGCGGAGACGGTGCGGTGGGCGCTCGACGCGATCGACGAGGAGCTGACCCGCGGGCAGCCGGCCTCGGGCCTGGTCGCCGAGCATCTCGCCGTCGTCATGCTCGTCCATGTGCTGCGGCTGCACCTCGCGCGCGATCCGCACACCGCTTCGGGGTGGCTGGCCGGGCTGTCGGATCCGGTGGTCGCCGCCGCGCTGACCTCGCTGCACCGGGAACCCGCGCGGCAGTGGACCGTCGCGGATCTGGCGGGGAGGGCCGCGGTGTCCCGCTCCACGCTGGCCGCCCGCTTCAAGACGGCGGTCGGCCAGGGGCCGCTGGAGTACCTCACCCGATGGCGCATCGAACTGGCGGCGCGGCAACTGCGCGAGGGGAGCGCGACGCTCGCCGTGATCGCCCGGTCGGTGGGGTACGGGTCGGAGAGCGCCCTGAGTGTCGCCTTCAAACGCGTCATGGGGGTGGCTCCCGGCGACTACCGCAGGCGTCCGGCGGGGCAGGGGGCACGGGCGGTGCAGCCGTCGTCCTGAGCCGCGGGCGCGCGGCGAGATGAAGCGGGCGCGCGCCGCCGGAGGAAGCGGGCGCGCGTTGCGGGAGGGGGACGGGTCCGCGCCCCGGCACGGACCAGGCGTGCGCCGCGTAAGGGGGCGGTCCGCGACGGACTGCTTGCGCGTTCCTGCTCGAAGTGGCGACCCTTCGAGCAACTATTGACATGTCTGCGTCGGTCCCGCCAGAGTCGGTGCGGCCAGTGATGCCCGGTCGTCTGATCGAAGGAGCGTTCACTCATGCCCGAACTCCCCCCTGTTTCTCGTCGGTTGCTGCTGGGAGGCGCGCTGGCCACCGGCGCCGCGGCCGCCGGCGCCAAAGCGGCGCACGCCGCTCCGGTGTCCGAAGCCGCCGGCACCGCCGGGGCCGACGCGCCGCTGCCGTCGCCCACTCCCCCGCGTCGGCGCGGTCAGCGCTCGATGATCGACGTGCCGTTCGACGTCCATGGGACCGTCCGTGTGGGCATGATCGGGCTGGGCAACCGCGGGTCCGGGATGGCCGAGGGCTGGGCCGCCGTTCCCGGCTGCCGGGTGACCGCCGTCTGCGACATCCGCGCCGACCGCGCCACGTCCGTGGCGAACCGGCTGGCCGCCCTGGGCAAGCCGCGTCCCGCCGAGTACGGCGGCTCCGCCGACGCCTACACGCGGATGCTGAGGCGCGACGACATCGACCTCGTGTACATCGCCACGCCGTGGGAGTTCCACCACCGGCAGGGCAAGGCGGCGCTGGAGGCGGGCAAGCACGCCCTCGTCGAACTGCCCGTCGCCACGGAGCTGGACGAGCTGTGGGACCTCGTCGACACCTCCGAGCGCACCCGCCGGCATCTGATGCTGTCGGAGAACTGCTCCTACGGCCGCAACGAGCTGGCCGTGCTGAAGATGGCGCACGACGGGCTGTTCGGCGACGTCACCAACGGCCACGGCGGCTATCTGCACGATCTGCGGGAGCTGCTGTTCTCCGACACGTACTACACCGACTCCTGGCGGCGGCTGTGGCACACCCGCAGCACCGCGTCGTTCTACCCGATGCACGGACTGGCGCCGATCGCCGCCGCGATGGACGTCAACCGCGGTGACCGGATGACCGTGCTGCGGGCGACCGCCACCGAACCGAAGGGGCTCGCCGACTACCGGGAGCGCTTCGTCGACCGGTCCCATCCCTCGTGGAAGGAGACCTACATCAACGGCGACCTCGTCACCTGTCTGATCGACACGGCTCAGGGACGCGTCATCCGGGCGGAGCACGACGTGAGTTCGCCCCGGCCGTACAGCAGGATCAACAGTCTGGCGGGCAGCCGCGGGATCTTCGAGGACTACGCGGGCACATCGGCGACCGGGGGCCGGATCTACGTCGAGCCGGACCACAGCGGCCACTCCTGGCGGGACTTCGACTCCTACCGCAAGGAGTTCGACCACTGGCTGTGGAAGACGGTCGGCGATGAGAACAACGGAGGCCACGGCGGCATGGACTACGTGCTCCAGTGGCGCACCGTGCAGCTGATGCGGGCGGGTCTGGTGCCCGACATCGACGTGTACGACTCCGCCGCCTGGTGCGCGCCGGTGCCGCTGAGCGTCAAGTCCCTGGCCGCGGGCGGGCGTCCGGTGGCATACCCGGACTTCACGCGTGGTTCCTGGGTCAACCTGCGCACGGGGCTGGACTCCCGTGAGTCGGCCATGCCTCCCGTCGCGTGAGCGGCGTCCGTCGGGGCTGACGCCCGGGGTCACCGTCCACGGGGTGGTCAGACGGCGTGGACCTTGATGCCCGCGTCCGTGAGGCGGGCGGCCGTCTCGGCGGGCAGGCCGGAGTCGGTCACCAGCACGTCGACGCGGTCCAGGCCGCAGATCCGGGCGAAGGCGCGCTTGCCCATCTTGGAGGAGTCGGTGACCACGATGACGCGGCGCGCCCGCTCGGTGAACAGACGGCTGACGCCGGCCTCGTCCTCCTGGTGCGTCATCAGCCCCAACTCCGGCTCCACGCCGTCGACTCCGAGGACCGCGACGTCGAGGACGACCTCGTTGAGGACGCCCACGGTGAGCGGTCCGACGAGCTCGTACGTCTGGGGGCGGGCGACACCGCCGGTGACCACGAGCTTCACCTGGGGGCGCACGGCGAGTTCGCCGGCGATGTTGAGGGCGTTGGTGACGACCGTGAACACGGGTCCCGACGTCTCGGGCGCGTCGCGGCGCCCGCGTCCCTCGCGGCTGCCGCCCGCTCTGAGGGCCAGGGCGCGGGCCACCTCGGTGGTGGTGGTGCCGCCGTTGAGGCCCACCACGTCGCCGTCGGCGATCATCCCGGCGACGGCGGTGGCGATGCGCTGCTTCTCCGGGGCGTGGCGGGAGGACTTGTAGCGCAGGGGCAGTTCGTAGGAGACGCCGTGCGCGATGGCGCCGCCGCGGGTGCGGACCAGCATCTGCTGCTCGGCGAGCTCGTCCAGGTCGCGGCGGATGGTGGCCGGGGAGACGCCGAGTGCGGCGGCCGCGTCGTCGACCTCGATCCTGCCCTCGCCCGCCAGCAGTTCCAGCAGCTTGCTCCACCGATCGTGCTTGGACATGTGTCGGACTCCCTCGGGCCTCGGTACTGCGCTCCGCACACGGTAAGGGACGCGCCGGGCTGCGGTGAGCCAGGGGAACACCGTGCGTGATCCCGCTCGGAACATGGTCACTCTGCGCGTCTCCGCGCAGTCCGTTCGGCCCTGTTTTCGGCAACGGCCGGATCACGGCCTATGGACGTGAGCTGCGGTCCACCTGGATACTTCCCGACAGGATCGGTGTTCATTACTGCTCGCAGATGTCACTGATTGAGCATCTTCACGCATGCAACGGCCCCCTTCCCCCGGTCTTGAAGGAGCACATCGCCTTGTCCGCCATCAACTCGTCCCGCACCTCGGCCGAGATCGCCTCCCAGCCCGCCGTCTGGCGCCAAGCCGCAGCATCCCTGCCCCAGCAGGCGCACGCCCTGCCGCGGCGGGGTGAGCGTGTCGCCGTCGTCGGCTGCGGCACCTCGTGGTTCATGGCCCAGTCCTACGCCGTGCTGCGCGAGAGCGGCGGCCACGGGGAGACCGACGCCTTCGCCGCCTCGGAGTTCCCCGCCGGCCGGCACTACGACCGGGTGCTCGCCATCACGCGGTCGGGCACCACCACCGAGGTGCTGGACCTGCTGCACCGGCTGAAGGGCACCGTGGCGACCGGCGCCGTCACCGCCGACCCGGACACCCCGGTGATGCACGCGGCCGACGCCGTCGCCGTCCTGGACTTCGCGGACGAGGAGTCGGTCGTCCAGACCCGCTTCGCCACGGCCAACCTGGCGCTCCTGCGGGCTCACTTGGAGTCGGAGGGCGCTCTGCCCGCCGGTGTCCTGCCGCTGGACGCGGCCGTCCGGGACGCCGAACGGGCCGTGGACGAGACCCTCGACCCGGCCGTGCCGGGCGCGGAGCAGTTCACGTTCCTCGGCACGGGCTGGACCTGTGGGCTGGCGCTGGAGGCGGCGCTGAAGATGCGGGAGGCGGCGGGCGCCTGGACGGAGGCGTATCCGGCGATGGAGTACCGGCACGGCCCGATCAGCATCACCGGTCCCGGGCGCGTGACGTGGGCGTTCGGCCGGCTCCCGGAGGGGCTGGCCGACGATGTCGCCCGGGTGGGCGGCACTCTGGTCGCGGACTCCGCGGGCGCGCCGGCCGGCCTGGACCCGCTCGCCGATCTGATCCGCGCGCAGCGGCTCGCCGTGGCCTGCGCCGAGGCGCGCGGCTACGACCCGGACCGGCCCCGCAACCTCACGCGGTCCGTCGTGCTCGAGGACGGTCGTGCCTGAGCGGGCGGGCTCCGGTCCCCGGGCGGAGGGCGGGCGGCCGTGATGCGCACCGTCGCCCCGATCGCCGTCACCTGCGCACGCTTCCGGACCGCCGTGACCGTGGAGGACGTCCATGCCCCTCAGTCCCACTGACGCCATCGTCGGCCCCGCCGCCCGCGCCGGTGTCGGTGTCGGGGCGTTCAACGTGGTGCAGCTTGAGCACGCCGAGGCGATCGTCTCCGGCGCGGAGGCCGCGGGCCGTCCGGTGATCCTCCAGATCAGCGAGAACACCGTGCGGTACCACGGCGGCCTCGAACCGATCGCGCTGGCGACCCTCGCCGTCGCGCGCGCGGCGCGCGTCCCCGTCGCCGTACACCTCGACCACGCGCAGTCCCCGGATCTCGTGCACGAGGCGGTACGGCTCGGCTGCTGCTCCGTGATGTTCGACGCCTCCGCACTCCCCTACAAGGAGAATTTGCGCGCCACCCGGGAGATCGCGGAGTACTGCCACGCCCGGGACGTGTGGGTGGAGGCGGAGCTGGGTGAGGTCGGCGGGAAGGACGGGGCGCACGCGCCCGGGGTGCGGACCGATCCGGCGGAGGCGCGGGACTTCGTCGCCGCCACCGGGGTCGACGCGCTGGCCGTGGCGGTGGGCAGTTCGCACGCCATGACCACCCGGGACGCCGTGCTGGACTTCGCCCTCGTCGCGACACTGCGCGACGCGGTCGCCGTGCCTCTGGTGCTGCACGGCTCGTCGGGCGTGGCGGACGCGGAGCTGGTACGGGCGGTGGCGGCCGGCATGACCAAGGTCAACGTCTCCACGCACCTGAACAAGCAGTTCACGCGGGCCGCACGGAGCTACCTGGACGCGCATCCGTCGACGGTTGATCCGCGCAGGTACCTCGGTCCGGCGCGGGATGCCGTGGCGGACGCGGTGACGCAGCTGCTGGGGGTGCTGCACGGCGGGCGCGGTTGAGCCTCCGGGGGGGCGGAGGCGGCCGGTGGTGCCGCAACGGCCCGTGGTGCCGGTCAGCGGCCGGCGGCTGGGGCGACGCCGAGGACGCGGTCGCGCAGTACGGGGAGGGCGGAGCGGATCCGGAGGACCTCCGCCATGTCGACGTCCGCCGTCACCACCTGCTCGTCGCGGCCCGCCTCGGCGAGCACCTCGCCCCACGGGTCGACGACCGTGCTGTGACCGCCCTGCTCGATGCCGCCGTGCTCGCCCGTGGCGCAGCAGGCCGTCAGGAAGACCTGCTCCTCGAGCGCGCGTGTGCGGGTGAGGAGCCGCCAGTGGGCGAGGCGGGCGGCGGGCCATGCGGCGGGGACGGCGATCAGTTCGGCACCGGCGTCCAGCAGTCCCCGGAAGAGTTCGGGGAAGCGGAGGTCGTAGCAGATGGCGAGGCCGATCACGCCGAAGTCCGCGGGGACGGTCACGATGTCGTGGCCGCCGCCCATCAGGGTCGCCTCGCCGGTGTCGAAGCCGTACCGGTGGATCTTGCGGTAGTGGCCGCGCAGGTTGCCGCCCCGGTCGAAGAGGAGCGCGGTGTTGTAGAGGGTGCCGTCGGTGTCCCGCTCGACGATCGAGCCGGCGTGCAGCCATGTGCCGGCGTGACGGGCGGCCGCCGACATGGCCTCGGCGGTGGGGCCGTCCAGTGGTTCGGCGTCCTGGTCCCAGCGGTCGTACGCCCATGCGCCGGCCGTCCACAGTTCGGGGAGGACGACCAGGTCGTCGCCGGCCCGGGAGCGGACTGCCCCGGCTGCCCTCCGGCGGCGTTCGTCCGCGGACTCCGACGCCTCCACGGCCAGCTGAATCGTCGAGACACGCACGGTTGTCACCTCCGGGTTCGTGCCCCCGGTGCCGCCTGCGCCCACCTCTGTTCGAGCGTAGGCGTCCAGGACCGGGACGGCGACGGGAGTCCCGGCGCACAGCGGGGGTGGTTGTGCCGCCCGGTTTCCTCACCCGTAGGGGGATCTGGCAGGCTGGGGCACGCGGCAACCACGCCCGGACGACGAGGACCGGCGCCGGACCGCCCCCACCGACCCACGCACCGCTGTCACCGGACGACGTCCGGCGCCGCGGTGCCGCGCGGTGGGCGCCCTCACCCGGCTCCTACGCGGAAGGTTCCCCTTCGCCATGCCCTTGGCTTTGTTCGCCCTGGCCGTCGTCGCGTTCGGCATCGGCACGACCGAGTTCGTCTCCATGGGGCTCCTGCCCCAGATCGCCGAGGGTCTGGCGGTGTCCGTGCCGACCGCGGGCAACGTCGTCTCCGCCTACGCGCTCGGTGTGGTGATCGGCGCGCCGCTGCTGACCGCGATGGGCGCGCGGGTGCCGCACAAGCGGCTGCTGCTGATGCTCACGGGCGTGTTCGTCGTCGGGAACGTGGCCTCGGCGCTCGCGCCGAACTTCGAGTTGCTGTTCGCGGCGCGTGTCCTGGCGGGGCTTCCGCACGGGGCGCTGTTCGGGGTCGGCGCGGTGGTCGCCTCCCGGCTGGTCGCGCCCGACCGGGCGGCGCGGGCGGTGTCGATGATGTTCCTCGGCCTCACGGTCGCCAACATCGTCGGCGTCCCGGCCGGGACGGCACTCGGGCAGCAGCTGGGCTGGCGGTTCGCGTACGCGGCGGTGGCCGTCATCGGCGTGCTCGCGCTCGCGGCGCTGGTGCGGCTCGTTCCGCACCAGCCGCGGGGCGAGCAGGCCGGTGTGATGCACGAGTTGCGCGCCATGAAGAACAAGCAGGTGCTGCTGGGTCTGGTCACGGCGGTCGTCGGGTTCGGCGGCTTCTTCGCGATGTACAGCTATCTCGTGCCGATGCTGACCCACCTCACGGGCCTCTCGGACTCCTCCACGACCCTGGTCCTCGCCCTGTTCGGCGTCGGCATGACGCTGGGCACGCTCGTCGCCGGACCGCTCACCGACCGTGCGCTGCGACCGACCCTGTACGGCGGTTTCGCGCTGCTCGCCACGGCGCTGCTGACGCTGCACTTCGTCATCGGTCATCTGGTGCCGGCGCTGATCGTCATCACGATCACGGGCGGTCTGAGCTCGTTGATCACCACGCCGGTGCAGATGCTGCTGATGGCCAAGGCGCACGAGGCGCCGACGATGGCGGCCGCGTCCAACCACTCCGCCTTCAACCTGGCGAACGCGGGCGGCGCGTGGCTCGGCGGCCTGGTCATCGCGGCCGGCTGGGGCTGGTCCTCGCCCACGCTGGTCGGCGCCGCCCTGGCGGTGATCGGCCTCGCCCTCGCGGCGACGGGCGGCTACCTGGACCGGGAGCGCCGCGCGTCGAAGGTGGTGCTGTCGTCGACGGGGGCCGCCGGTACGGACAAGGCGGGGCAGGACAGGCCGGCGGCGGCCTGCGCCCAGGACCCGACCATCTGACCGCCGTCCTGGCCATGTGAACCGTCCGCAGGCGCAGCGTTCGGCCCGCCCCCGGCGCACCGTGCCGGGGGCGGGCCGTTTCTCGACAGCCGGCCGGAGGGACGGCGCTTGCCGGGCGGATCACAGCTTCAGCGGCGACCAGTCCAGACCGCCGTCCCACCCCTGCTCCCGGCGCGCCCAGCCGGTCAGCGCGGCGATCGCGGTCTCCACCTGCTCGGTCCTCGTCGCGAAGTGCCGGTCGGCCGCGCCGTCGCGGTGTTCGAGCGTGTAGTCGTCCCCGTGCGCGTGCCACACCTGCGCGAAGACGTCCGGCACATCCGGTATCCGTTCGATCACCAGGAACAGGTCGCCGTCACCCCCGATGCGCCGGACCAGTCCGGCCAGTTCCTCGGCGGACACACCGACGTGCCGCTCCCCGTTCTCCGTCTGCACCGTGATCTCGAGCATGCGCAGACTCTGGCACACCGCTCCGACAACCGCCCTCCTCACCGGCCGCCACGGACCTGCGCGTCAGGCGCGCTCGGAAGCCGGCGTGTCCTTCTTCTCCGGCGTGGGGCGGGACAGGGAGCCCGGCCACCAGGCCTTGGGGCCGATGTCGATCACCAGGGCCGGGACCAGCAGGGAGCGGACGACCAGGGTGTCGAGGAGGACGCCGAAGGCGACGATGAAGGCGATCTGAACGAGGAAGGCCAGAGGGATCACCATCAGCGCGGCGAAGGTCGCGGCGAGCACCACGCCGGCTGAGGTGATGACGCCGCCGGTGGTGGTGAGGCCGCGCAGCACGCCCTGGCGGGTGCCGTGCGTCAGCGCCTCCTCGCGGACCCGGGACATCAGGAAGATGTTGTAGTCGACGCCCAGGGCGACCAGGAACACGAAGCCGTACAGCGGGACCGACGCGTCCGTGCCGCTGAAGCCGAAGAGGTGCTCGAAGACCAGCGTGGAGACGCCGAGGGTGGCGAGGAAGTTGAGCGCCACGGTCGCGACCAGCAGGACGGGCACGAGCACGGACCGCAGCAGCAGGACGAGGATCAGCAGGATCACGGCGAGGACGATCGGCACGATCAGTGTGCGGTCGTCGGAGGCGGTCTGCTGGGTGTCGACCTGCTGGGCGGTGTAGCCGCCGACGAGCGCGTCGGCGCCGGGGACGCCGTGCAGGTTCTCCCGAAGTCGCTCGACGGCCCGCTTCGCGGCGTCGCTGTCGGCCGCGGCCTCCAGTGTGGCGTCGACGCGCACCCGCCCGTCGACGACCAGGGGCTCCCCGCCGCCGGGCCGTCCGGAGGCGGAGACCGGGGCGGCGGAGGCCACCCCCTCGGTCCTGTTGGCGGCCGCCGTGACCTCGTCGAGGCGGTCGGCGTTCGCGAGGACGACGGCCGGGTTGCCGGACCCGCCGGGGAAGTGCTCGCCGAGCGTCTTCTGGGCGGCGACCGACGGCGCGTCGTTGACGAAGATCTCGTCGAGCGGGGTGCCCTTGGCGGACAGGGACGGGGAGAAGGCCGCGAAGACGGCCAGGATCAGCGCGGTCGCCGCCCACACGCGGCGCGGCTTACGGTCGACCGTCGCGGCGACGCGGCGCCACACGCGGTGCCCCTCGACGGTGGCGTCCGCCGCCTTGGGCTTCGCGGGCCAGTAGGCGACGCGGCCGAGCAGGGCGAGGGCGGCCGGCAGGAAGGTGAGCGCGGAGAGCACCGAGCACACGATGCCGATGGCGCCGACCGGGCCGAGGGCGCGGTTGTTGGTGAGGTCGCTGGCGAGCAGGGTCAGCAGGCCGAGGGCGACGGTGGCGGCGCTGGCGGTGACGGCGCCGAAGGAGCGGCGTACGGCGGCGAGCGCGGCGGCGAACCGGTCGCCGCGTACGGCGAGTTCCTCGCGGAAGCGGGCGGCGAGGAGCAGGGCGTAGTCGGTGGCGGCGCCGATCACGAGGATGGACAGGATGCCCTGGACCTGGCCGTCGACGCGCACCACGTCGTGGTCGGCGAGGACGTACACGATGGCGCAGGCCAGGCCGAGGGCGAAGACGGAGCCGAGGATGATGACGAGGGGCAGCAGGACGCTGCGGTGGACGAGCAGCAGGATGAGCAGCACGGCGGCGAGGGCCACGCCGAGCAGCAGTCCGTCGATGCCGGCGAAGGCGTCGGACAGGTCGACCTGGCTGGCCGCGGGGCCCGCGACCTCGGCCGTGGTGCCGTCGACGGTGCCCGCGGCCTCGCGCACCTCGTCGATGACGTCGGCCAGTCCGTCGCCGAGGTCGGGTTCCACCTGGACCACCGATTGCAGGGCCTCGCCATCCTTGGAGGGGAAGGCCGGCGAGGGGTCCCCGACGACGCCGGGCCTGCCGGCGAGCCCGGCGACGGCGCGGGTGGCGGCCGCGGTCTGGGCGTCGGTGACGCGTTCGCCGTCCGCGGTCCACACGACGATCGCGGGCAGCGTCTCCTGCTGGTCGAACGCCTTGCGCTCGTCGAGGACCCGCGTGGACTCGGCGCTGCGGGGCAGGAAGGAGGCCTGGTCGTTGGTGGCGACCTCGCCCAGCTTCCCCGCGTAGGGGCCGAGCGTGCCGCCCACGCCGAGCCAGACGATCAACAGAGCGAGCGGGACGAGCCAGCGGGCCCGGCGTGGTGCGGTTGTCATGTGGATCCCTATGACGCGGACTGACACGAGATGGCGCGGAGTGACGCGAGCTTTTATGTCAACGGTCGATTATCTCAATCATCGAGTGATCTTATACTGGCCGCATGAGCGGCTCACAAACCTCCGCACCTCCTCCGCCGGAGGAGTGCCCGACCGGGCTGCAGTCATTCGCCGTGCAACTGCGCAGGATGACCGGCGAGTTCAACCGCATCGTCCAGGAGTTCGCCCAGGCGCACGGTCTGCACCACACCGACATGCTCGCCCTGATCGCGATCCTCGACGGCGGCGGACCCGACACGCCCATGACGCCCGGCCGTCTGCGCAAGCAGCTCAACCTCACCTCCGGCGCGATGACGGCATGCCTGGACCGGCTGGAGCGGGCGGGGCACATCCGGCGGGTACGGGCGGCCGACGACCGCCGCGTGGTGCACCTGGAGTACGAGGACCGGGCCAGGGGCCTGGCGCGGGAGTACTTCCGGCCGCTCGCCCACAGCACCGACACGGCCCGCGAGCGCTTCACGACCGAGGAACTGCGCGTGGTGATCCGCTTCCTCACCGAGCTGAACCACGAGCTCGCGCTGCTGCGCGGGCGCACGGACTGATCCGCCCGGCGGCGGACGGCCGGGTCGGGGCACACGCCCGACCCGGCCGTCCGCCGCCGTTCTCGTTTCCGCGGAGCGCACGCACCCCCTCGACGGCTGACATTGAAAATGATTACCGTTATCGTGTGTTGCGCGCGGCCCGGCCCCTCACCAGAGGGGTCTTCCCGGGCTGCCCGTCGCCGCAATGGCGGCCTCAAGACATGGCGTGAAAAGGGGAGTTGTGGCTCATCTGCTGGTGGTCGAGAGCTGGGTCGGATCGATGAGCAGGCTGCTGCCACGGGCGATACAGGAGGCCGGGCACACCTTCACCTTCCTCACCCGCGACCTGCACCACTACCTGCGTACGGCGCCCGAGGGCGCGGCGCATCCGCTGCTCGGGGCGCGCGACGTGGTCACGGCGGACACCAACGACCCCGTGTCCCTGCTGCCGTACGTGGAGCGGCTGCACGAGGTCCTCGGGTTCGACGGGGTGCTCACGTCCTGCGACTACTACCTGCCGACGGCGGCGCTGGCCGCCGAGCGGCTCGGCCTCCCCGCGCCGGATCCCGAGGCCGTGCGGAACGCCTGCCGCAAGGACACCACCCGCCGCGTGCTGGAGAAGGCCGGCGTGCCGGGTCCCCGGTTCGCCGTCCACGAGGACCGGGCCGAACTGGGCGCGGCCGCCCGGGACATCGGCTATCCGCTGGTCGTCAAGCCCGTCGACCTGTGCGCGGGGATGTTCGTACGGCGCGTGGACGACGACGGGCAACTCGCCGCCGCCGTACGTGAGATGGGCGACTTCCCGGTCAACGCGCGGGGTCAGCGGCGCGCTCCGGCGGTGCTGCTTGAGGAGCTGCTGGACGGACCGGAGGTGAGTGTCGAGACCGTGTCCCACGCGGGTGCGGTGCGGGTGGTCGGGGTGACCGACAAGAGCATCGGCGGCGCGCCCGCGTTCATCGAGACCGGCCACATGTTCCCGGCCGCGCTGTCCGACGCCGAGACGGAGGACGTCGTACGGACCGCGGTGGACGCGCTCACGGCCCTGGGGCTCACCGACGGGGTCGTGGCGCACACGGAGATCAAGCTGACGTCGGCCGGGCCGCGCGTGGTCGAGGTCAATCCGCGGCCCGCCGGCAACCGCATCACCGAACTCGTCCGCCGTGTCACCGGCGTCGACCTCGTCGCGGCGTTCGTCGACGTCTCGCTGGGCCGGGCGCCCGACCTGCGGCGCACGGACACCGGACTGCGGTCCGCCGCCGTCGGGTTCCTCGTGCCGGAGGCCACGGGGACGCTCGCCGCCCTGGACGGCTCCGGGCTGCGCGGCGCGCCGGACGTGCTGGAGGCGGAGCTCGCCGAACCCGGCAGGCAGGTGCGGGCGGCGGGCAGCAACAACGAGTACCTCGGGCACGTCATGGTGGGCGACACCGAGGGGGCGGGGGCCCGCGAGCGGGTCGAGGGTCTGCTCGCGGCCCTGCGGTCGGGGCTGGTGATCCGATGACCGCCGTCCGCCCGGCGTCCGCCGGCACGCTGACGTACGAGACGCTGCTGGCGCGGGCCCGGGGCGGGGAGCTCGGCCCCCACCCGGCGGGGCTGCGGGTGGCCGTGGCGTTCACGACCCGGCAGGCCGTACGGCACGACGGGCGGGGCACCGGGTACCGGAACGAGGTGCTGGGGCTGCGGGTCGGCGCGGCCGTCGGCAGCTGCGCGGTGGAGCCCGGCGCGACGGCCGACGGCGTGGTCGAGGAGTGCGCCGGCGCGGAAGTGGAGCGGCTGCTGGACCATCCGCTGGAGCCGGTGCGGGTGGCCGCGCTGGACGCCTACCTGATGCACGTCGCTCCGCACACCCCGGCGCACGGGGCCCGGCCCGTGCGGGTGCCCGCCGGGACCTCGCTGGAGAAGTCCCGTGCGCGGGCGCGGGCGGTCGTCGGGCTGCTGCATCTGCCGCCGGGAGCCACGGTGTTGGTGGTCGGGGTGGTCAACTCCCTGCTGGAGGCACTGCGTGCGCGCCGACTGGCGTACGTGCCGTGCGACTTCAAGGGCGGGGTCACCGAGTGGGGCGAGGCGGTCGCCGGTGACGCGCTCGCCGGGGCGCACCGGTGCGACGCGCTGCTGGTGTCCGGGATGACGCTGGGCAACGGGACGTTCGAGCCGTTGCGGCGGCACGCGCTGGAGCACGGCAAGCAGCTGGTGATGTTCGCCCAGTCGGGCAGCGCCGTCCTGCCCCGGCTGCTGGGGCACGGGGTGAGCGCGGTGTGCGCGGAGCCGTATCCCTTCTTCTGGCTGGACGGCGGTCCGAGCACGCTGCATCTGTACCAGGGGGGTGTGCGGTGACGGCCGCCGTCGCTCCCCTCGCCAGGCCGGTCGCGCGTCCGGAGCTGCTGTCCCTGCTGGGGCGTACTCCCGTCGTGCGGGTGACGGCCGGGCTGCCGGATCCGCACCCGGGGTTCTGGGCGAAGCTCGAAGGGCTCGCGGCCGGCGGTATGAAGGCGCGGCCCGCCGTGTCGATGCTGCTGGACGCCCGTGAGCGGGGCGCGCTGCGTCCGGGCGCCCCCGTGGTGGAGTCGACGTCCGGCACGCTCGGCCTCGGACTCGCCTTCGCCGGACAGGCCCTCGGCCATCCCGTCGTCCTGGTGTGCGACAGCGAACTGGAGCCGTCGATGCGGCGGTTGCTGCGCGCCCACGGGGTGCGGCTGGAGATCGTGGACCGTCCGGCCGCGCGGGGCGGCTGGCAGGCCGCGCGGCTGGCCCGGCTGCGGGAGGTGCTGGCGGAGCTGCCCGGCGCGTACTGGCCCGACCAGTACAACAACCCGGGCAACAGCGCCGGTTACGCCTCTCTCGCCGCCGAACTCGCCGTGCAGCTGGACCATCTGGACATCCTGGTGTGCAGTGTGGGCACCGGAGGGCACAGCGCCGGCATCGTCGGTCCGCTGCGCCGGCACTGGCCCGGGCTGCGGCTGATCGGCGTGGACGCCACCGGCTCCACGATCTTCGGACAGCCGGCCCGGACACGGCTGATGCGCGGGCTGGGCAGCAGCATCCACCCGCGCAACGTCCGTTACGACGCGTTCGACGAGGTGCACTGGGTCGGGCCGGCGGAGGCGGTGGACAGCTGCCGGCGGCTCGCCCGCGAGAGCTTCGTCTCCGGCGGCTGGAGCACCGGCGCCGCGGCCCGGGTCGCCGCCTGGGCGGCCCGCGTCCACCCGGGCGCGGTCGTCGCCGCCGTCTTCCCCGACGGCCCGCACCGCTATCTCGGCACCGTCTACGACGACGACTTCACCGCCGCGCACGGCCTCGACGTCACCGCCGCGGCCACCCGGCCCGTGGAGATCCCGCACCCGCGCGCGGCCGAGGCCACCGGCTGGGTGCGCTGCACCCGCGTCACCGATCCGCTGAAGACCGCACCCGCTGCGAGGAGGACCACGTGAAGGCCGCCACGCGCACCGTGCGGCTCGAACTCACCGAGCCGCTGCGCATATCCCGTTCCGTCATGGCCGCCCGTGACGCCGTGTGGCTGAGCGTGGAGCACGACGGTGTCACCGGTCACGGCGAGGCCGTCACCAGCGTCCACTACGGCCTGGACGCGGCGACGCTGCGCCGCTGCTTCGCCGACGCCTCCCGGGAGTTGCGCCGCTTCCCGGACCCCGCCGCCGCCCTGGAGGCGCTGCGTGCGGGCGAACTGGCGGGCGGCACCGCTCCCCCGGCCGTGCGGGCCGCCGTGGAGGCGGCGCTGCTCGACCTCGTCGGCATCCGCGCGGGCCGCCCGGTGCACCGGCTCCTCGGGCTCCCGGAGGCTCCGGTGGCCGCCACCGCCCGCACGATCGGCATCACCTCCGCCCTCAACGCGGCTGCTCAGGCACGCGCGTTCACGGCGTGCGGGTTCGAGGTCCTCAAGGTGAAGGCGGGGCTGCCCGACCCGGAGGAGGACGTCGAGCGGCTGCGGGTCGTGCGGGACGCGGCGCCCGGCGCCCGCCTGCTGCTCGACCCGAACGGCGCCTGGACGCCCCGCCAGGCACAGGCGTTGCTGCCCCGTTTCGCCGAGCTCGGTGTCGAGGCCGTCGAGCAGCCCGTGGTCCCCGGCGATCCCGAAGGGCTGGCCGCGCTGGCCGCGCGCTCGCCCCTGCCGGTGATCGCCGACGAGGACGCGGTCGGTCTCGAGGACGTACGCCGGCTCGCCGGACGCGTCCACGGCGTCAACGTCAAGCTCGCCAAGTGCGGCGGTGTGCAGGCCGCGCTGCGTATCGCGGAGACGGTCGCGGGCAGCGGCACCGCGCTGATGCTGGGCTGTCTGACCGCCAGCAGCCTCGGTCTCGCGCCCGCGGTGCATCTGGCCGGGACGGCCCGCTGGAGGGACCTCGACGGCCATCTGCTGCTCGCCCACGACCCCTGGACCGGCATCGGCGGCGAGGACGGGTACGTGACGACGAGCGGGCTGCCCGGGCTGGGAGTCGAGCCGCGCGTCGTGCGCGGGAAGCGCCGGACGGCGGTGGGGGCACGGTGACGGCCTGGCACGAGATACGCCGCTTCCCGCCGGCCGTCCAGCTGCTGCTGGTCAACCAGTTCGGTGTGAACACCGGCTTCTACCTGCTCATCCCCTACCTCGCCACCCACCTCACCGAGGACCTCGGCATGTCGGCCGCCGTCGTCGGCGCGGTTCTGGGGGCGCGCACCCTCAGTCAGCAGGGCCTGTTCGTGGTCGGGGGGTCCGCCGCGGACCGGCTCGGCGCGCGGGGCGTCATCATCGCCGGATGCGCGCTGCGCACCCTGGGGTTCGCGCTGTTCGCGTTCGGGGACGACCTGGTGGTGCTGGTGGCCGCCTCCGTGCTCAGCGGCTTCGCGGGGGCGTTGTTCAACCCCGCCGTGCGCGCCTACCTCGCCGAGGAGGCGGACGGGCGCACGGCGGAGGCGTTCGCCCTGTTCGGCATGTTCGCGGCGGCCGGCGCGCTGGCCGGGCCGCTGCTGGGCAGCGCACTGCTGCTGGTGGACTTCCGCACGTCGGCGCTGACGGCCGCCGGGATCTTCGCCGTTCTCACCGTCGCCCAGGTGCTGGTGCTGCCCGCCCGCGGGACGCGGCGGCGCGCCGGCGGTTCGGTGCCGGCCGACTGGCGGGAGGTGGCGGGGAACCGGCCGTTCCTGGCGTTCTCGCTCGCCATGGTCGGCATGTTCACCCTGGAGAGCCAGCTGTATCTGCTGCTGCCCGACGGCGCGCGGCAGGCCACCGGCTGGGACGGCGCCGCGGGTCTCGTGCTGCTCGTCGGCACGCTCGCCCATCTGACCCTGCAACTACGGGTCACCCGCGCCCTGAAGAGGCGCGGGCAGCGAGGGCGCTGGATCGTCACCGGGCTCGGTCTGACGGCGGTGGCGTTCCTGCCGCCGGCGCTGACGGCGGGCGGCTCGGGTGGACCGGACGGCGTGGTGGACGGGGTGCTGCGTGTGCTGCCCGTGCTGGCCGGCGCGCTGCTGCTGAGCGTGGGGGTGATGGTGGCGCAGCCGTTCGTGATGGAGTTGATCCCCGCCTACGGCCGGGCCGGGCTCACCGGCAGCTACTTCGGGGTGTTCTACGTCGTGTCGGGTGTCGCGGCGGCGGTGGGCAACACCGTCGTCGGGTGGGCCATGGACGCCGGTGGACGGGGCGGGACGGCGTGGCTGCCGTGGGCGTGCTGCGCCCTGTTCGGGCTGGTGTCGGCGCTCGGCGTGGCGTGGCTGCGGCGGCTGGGGTCGCTGCCGGCGACGTCGGGGCCGCGGGCCGTGCGGGCGATCGTACGGGGCGAGGGGACAGCCGCATGAGTGCCGAAGCCGGGCCGCCTGCCCGTGAAGCGAGTCCGCCTGCCGGCACTCTTCTCACGGACCGTCCCGAGCTGTACGAGGCCCGCTTCCCCGATCCCGGGCGGCTCGCCGGGCGGTGGGCGGAGGACTGTCTGCGCCGGCACGGCGCCGGACCGCGTGTGCTGGACATGGGCTGCGGCACCGGCCGCGACGCCGCCCATCTGCACACGGCGGGCCGCCGGGTGACCGCGGCCGACCTGTCCGAGCCGATGCTCGCGTACGCCCGCACCCACCATCCGGGGCCGGAGTACATACGGGCCGACCTGCACGGATATGACGTCGGTACGGAGGCGTTCGACGCCGTCGTGTGCCTGGACAGCGCGCTGCTGTACTGCCACACCAACGAGCAGCTCGACCGCTTCCTGTCCAGCTGCCGGCGCGCGCTGAGCCCCGGCGGTCTGCTGGTGGCGGAGATGCGCAACGGCGCGTACTTCCTGGGCCGCACGGACCTTCTCGACGCTCCCGTCCACGCCGAGTTCGTCCGGCAGGGCGTCGTGCACCGGTCCGTCACCACGCTCACGGTGGACCGTACGGCGCAGCTTCTGCGCCGGGTGCGGGTGTGGAGCGCGGGCGACGGTGCCCCGCCGGTCGAGGAGCGGTCCGCCTGGCGGCTGTTGTTCCCGCAGGAGTTGCGCCACTTCCTGACGACGCACGGGTTCGAGGTGCTGGAGCTGCACGACGGGCCCGGACCGCGCACCGAACCGCCCTGGCGCGAAGGGCTTCCGCCCGGCCGCACCGCCGATGCCGACCGGCTGCACGTCGTGGCCCGGCTCGCCCGGCCCTGACATCCGTGTCTCGCTTTCCTACCGACAGAAGGACTCCCTCATGCACGACGACTCCGTTCCTCCCCTGCCCTCCGACGGTCGCTTCGCGGGACTGCGCCGCCGCGGCTTCCTCGCCGCCACCGGCGCCGCCTCGCTCGGGGCGTTGTCGCTGGCCGGGTGCGGCGACTCCGGTGACGGCGGTGATCCCAAGGCGGGCGGCACGCCGCAGCGCGGCGGACGGCTGCGTGCCGCGTTCGCGGGCGGCGGTGCGAGCGAGACGCTCGACCCGCACCGGGCCAACCTGTTCGCCGACGCCGCCCGCGCGAAGGCGCTGTTCGACAAGCTCGCCGACCACGGCCCCGACCTGGCCGCCCGCCCGCGCCTCGCGGAACGCTGGGAGCCGAACCGGACGCTGGACCGCTGGCAGGTGACGCTGCGGGAGGCGACCTTCCACGACGGCCGTCCGGTCACCGCCGAGGACGTGCTGCACAGTTACCGCCGTATCGCCGATCCGAGGGAGGCGTTCCGCGCCAAGGCCTCGCTGGAGCCCGTCGACCTGGGCGCGAGCCGGGCCACGGGCCGGCGGTCGGTCGAGTTCGTGCTCAAGCGGCCCACCGCCGAGTTCCCCAATGTGCTGGCCGCGTTCGGCGCGTACGTCGTGCCCGCGCACGCCGACGACTTCGACGCGAACCCCGTGGGCTCCGGCCCGTTCCGGTTCGTGTCGTTCGCGCCGGGCCGCTCGGCGGTCTTCCGCCGCTACGACGACCACTGGGACGGCGCGCCGTACCTGGACGAGCTCGAGTTCGTCGTCGCCAACGAGGAGTCGGCGCGCGTCAACGCGCTGCTCGGCGGGCAGGTCGAGTACGCGCACGAGCTGAACCCGACGACGGCCCGCGCCCATGAGGGCAAGGGGCAGATCGGCATCGTGCGGCTGCGGAACAGCGCCATGCAGGCGTTCTGCATGAAGACCGACCGGCCTCCCTTCGACGACGTGCGGGTGCGGCGGGCGTTCTTCCTGATCGCCGACCGGGAGGAGCTGGTCGACGCCGCGCTGGCCGGCGCGGGTGAGACGGGCAACGACCTGTTCGGCAAGGGGTACGAGTACTACGCCGACGGGCTGCCGCAGCGTGCGCAGGACGTGGAGCAGGCGCGGTTCCTGCTCAAGCGGGCCGGCGCCGAGGATCTGCGCGTCACGCTGGACACCTCGGCCGTCGCCGCCGGGTTCACCGAGGCGGCGAGCGTCTTCCGTGACCAGGCGCGGAAGGCGGGCGTCACGGTGGACGTGCGGATGGGCAGCAAGGACTCGTACTGGAGCGACATCCTCGACGGCGGCGCCCTGTGCTGCTACCGCTCCGGGGCCATGCCGATCGAGGCGCACATCTCGCAGCGGCTGCTCACCGACTCCACGACCAACGCCACCCACTGGCGGCACCGGGACTTCGACGCGCTGTACCGGCAGGCGCAGTCCACTCCCGACAAGGCCGACCGCGCCTCCGTGTACGGGCGGATGCAGCGCCGGCTGTACGCGGAGGGCGGGTTCCTGGTGTGGGGGTTCGCCGACTGGATCATCGGAACGGCCCGCAGGGTACGAGGTGTCGAGGCGGACGCGCCCGCCAACACCCTGGACTGGGCGCGCTTCGACAAGGTGTGGCTCGCGTGAGCGGACTGCGCTCGTTCGTCGCCCGGCGGCTGCTGCTCGGGGCCGTGCAGATCGTGGCCGTGGTGCTGCTGGTCTTCGCGCTCACCGAGGCGCTGCCGGGTGACGCGGCCGTCGCCCTCGCCGGTGACCAGCCGGACCCGGCGCGTGTCGAGGCGATCCGCACGGCGATGGAGCTGGACCGGCCGGCGTGGGAGCGGCTGGCGGACTGGGCGGCGGGCCTGCTCCACGGTGACCTGGGCACCTCGCTGACGTCCGGGCGTCCGGTGGCGGGGTACCTCGCCGACGGCTTCGGCCCCACCCTGCTGCTGGCCGCGCTCACGGTGGTGCTGCTGGTGCCGGCGGGCGTCGGACTGGGCGTGCTGGCCGCTCGGTACGAGGGGCGCCTCGTGGACCGGCTGATCAGCTCGGTGACGCTCGCGGTGTACGCGGTGCCCGAGTTCGCCCTGGGGGTGCTGCTGGTCACGGTGTTCGCGCTGCGGCTGGGCTGGCTGCCGCCGACGGCGGTCGGTCACGGCACCGACCTGCTCGCGCATCCGGGCGTGCTCGTCCTGCCCGTCCTGGTCCTGCTGGCCCGGCCCGTGTGCTCGCTGGTCCGCCTGGTGCGCGCGGGCATGATCGACGCGCTGGCGTCCCCGTACGTGGCGCACGCTTTGCGGTGCGGGGTCCCCGGCGCCCGGGTGCGCCGGCTGCACGCGCTGCCGCATGCTCTCGCGCCCGCCGTGCAGCAGCTGGCGCGGACGATCGACTGGCTGCTGTGCGGGGTCGTGGTGGTGGAGACGCTGTTCGTGGTCCCGGGGCTCGGCACCGTGCTGCTCGGGGCGGTGGGCGAGCGTGACGTGCCGGTGGTGCAGGGGCTCGCGGTGGTGTTCGGCGTGGTCACGGTCGTACTGAATTTGGGGGCGGACGTGGTGGCGCACCGGCTCGCCCCGCGGGCGGGGGTGGCGGCGTGAGGGCACGCACGGGCCGGTTCGTCCTGGGGGTCACGGTGGTGGCCGTGCCGGTGGTGATCGCGCTGCTCGGACCGGTTGTCGCGGGTGAAGCGCCGTCGCGGGACGGCTCGTTCGCCGAGGGCGGGACGTTTGGGTTCGGCAGGGACTTCGTGGGGCGGGACGTCTGGTACCAGGTGCTGCACGGCGGGCGGCCGGTGGTGCTGACGGCGCTCGCGGCCACCGCCCTGGCCTATCTGGTGGCGCTGCCGCTGGGACTGGCCGCCGCGCTCACCCGCCGGCGCCTGGTGGAGGAGGCGCTGATGCGGCCGCTGGACGTGCTGCTCGCCGTGCCGTCGCTGCTGATGATCCTGCTGGCGGCCACCGTGTTCGCGCCGGGGGCCGTCGGGCTGGCTCTGCTGGTCGCGGTGGTCAACGTGCCCGACGCGGCCCGGCTGGTGCGCGCCGCGGCCACGGAGATCGCGGCGCGCCCTGCCGTGGAGGCCCTGCGGATGCAGGGCGAGACGTGGTGGCGGATCGCGGTCGGGCACGTCGTGCGCTCGATGCTGCGCACCCTGGCCGCCGATGCCGGCACCCGGCTGACCGGGGTGCTGTATCTGGTCGCCACGGCGGCGTTCCTCGGTGTGGGGGTGGCGCCCGACGCCGCCGACTGGGCGGTGATGGTCGACCGGAACCGCACCGGCCTGTTCGTGCAGCCGTGGGCCGTGGTCGTGCCCGCCCTGCTGATCGTCGCCCTCACCACGGGCACCAACCTGCTGTTCGACGCGGTGCTGGAGGGGCGGGGCCGTGTCCGGGCCCGGGCTGTAAGGGAGAAGGGGCGTGTCCGTGGAAGGTGAGAACGTCCTGGGTGAGGGGCCCGTGGTCGAGGAGGGTGAGAACGGCACGGGTGGAGGGCCCGTGGTCGAGGTGCGCGATCTGCGGGTGGAGATCGAAGGGCGGGCGATCGTGGACGGGGTCTCCTTCCGGGTGCTGCCGGGCCGGGTCACGGCGCTGGTGGGGGCGTCCGGAAGCGGCAAGACGACGACGGGGCTCGCGCTGCTCGGGGAGTATCCGTACGGCGCGCGGGTGGGCGGACGGGTGCGGGTGACCACCGGAGGGCCGGTGGGGTACGTCCCTCAGCATCCGGCGGGCGTGCTGGCGCCGGCTCGCCGGATCGACGCCCTGCTGACCGACGTCGCCCGGCCGAAGGTGCGGCATCTGCCGCGTGGCAAGCGGCGAGCGGCGGCGCGTGCGCTGGTGGTGCGGGCGCTGGAGGACGCGCGCCTGGAGGGCGCGGAAGGTCTGTTGCGGCGGTATCCGCACCAGTTGTCGGGAGGCCAGCAGCAACGTGTCGTGCTCGCCCAGGCGTTGCTGCTCGGCTCCCGGGTCGTGGTGGCCGACGAGCCGACGACGGGGCAGGACGGCCTGACCAAACGCCGGGTGGTCGAGCAGTTCGCGGCTCTCACGGCGCGTGGGATCGCCGTGGTGCTGCTCAGCCATGACCTGGACGTCGTGCGGGAGCTCGCCGACGAGGTGGTGGTGATGCGGGCGGGGCGGGTGGTCGAGTCGGGACCCGTGGAGCGGCTGTGGGCCGCGCCAAGCCATCCGTGGACACGGGAACTGCTCGGCTCGGAGCGGAAGGTGGTGCCGTTCGACGATGTCGCGCGGTCACGGCGTCCGGTGGTGCGGGTGCGCGACCTGGTGGCTCGGCACGGGGCCGGTTCCCGGTCGGAGGCGGTCGTGCTGCGTGTTCCCGCGCTCGATCTGCGCGCCGGGGAGTGTCTGGCCGTGGTCGGCCGGTCCGGCAGCGGCAAGACGACCCTCGCGCGGTGTCTCGCCGGACTGCACCGCGATCACGACGGCGAGGTCCGCCTCGACGACACGGTGCTGCCCCGCAGCGTGCGCCGGCGCACCCGTGCGCAACTGGCGTCCGTGCAGTACGTGTTCCAGGACGCGCACCCCGCGTTCGACGCGCATCGGCAGGTGGTGGAGCAGGTGGCCCGCACCGCCGTACGTCTGCGCGGAATCGACGCGGAGGCGGCGCGGCGGGAGGCGCTGAGCGTCCTGGCCCGCCTTGGCCTGCCGGAGGATCTGGTGCGGGGCCGGCCCGGCGAGCTGTCCGGGGGCGAACTCCAGCGTGCCGCGCTCGCCCGCGCCCTGCTGGCCCGCCCCCGTGTACTGCTGTGCGACGAGATCACGTCGGGCCTCGACACGGTCACGCGCGGGGACATCCTGGGGACCCTGACTCAACTGGTGCGTGAGCAGGGCGACCTGGCGCTGGTCCTGATCACCCACGACCTCGCCACCGCCGGCCTCGCGCACCGAATCGCCGTCCTCGACGGGGGCGAGGTCGTCGAGGAGGGGCCTGCGCCGGCGGTTCTGGACAGTCCCCGGCATCCGTTCACCCGGGCACTGGTCGGCACGGCGGAACCCGCCGCGCGGACATGAGGTCGGGTGTGCCGCGCGTCAGCCGTCCGTCACGGGGCGGCGGTCGTCCAGTACCGGGCGGAGCAGCGGGCGTTTGGCGGTGCGGCCGTCGCCGGACGACCTGCCCCTCAGGCGGCGGAGCAGCCAGGGGCCCAGGAACCCCGCCAGCCAGCGGAGTTCGGCGCCGACGGCGCGCAGGCCGGTGGGCAGGGCCTGCGGCGGAAGGGGGTGGGTCCAGGCATCGTCGCTGCCCGGCAGCCGCAGGGCGTGGGCGAGGGCAGCGGCGATGCGTTCGTGGCCCAGCGGGCCGGCGTGGAGACGGTCGGGGCTCCACAGGCGGGGGTCGCCCGCGACCGGGTGAAGGGCCGTCTCCGCGACGATCACCCCGTGGCGGCGCGCGGTACGGCGTATGCCCTCGTTGAGGGCGGTGACGCGCGGGACCAGGGGGCGTGCGACGGGGCAGACGCGGGAGAGGTCCGGGACGGTGATCGTGGCGACCTGGGCGCCCTGTTCGGTGAGCGCCCCGAACATGGCGTCCAGGTGAGCGCAGACCTCGTCGGCGTCGAAGCCGGGTCTCAGCAGGTCGTTGACACCGGCGACGACGGTGGCGAGGTCGGGCCGCAGCGCGAGGGCGGGGGCGAGCTGCTCGGTGTGGATCTGGGCGGCGAGGCGGCCGCGTACGGCCAGGTTGGCGTACTGGAGGGCCGGTTCGTGCCGGGCCAGGTGCTCGGCGAGGCGGTCGGCGAAGCCGCGCAGGCCGGTGACGTCGTCGCCGTCGCCGACGCCCTCGGTCTGACTGTCGCCGAGGGCGACGTAGCGGAGGTAGGCCGTCTCAGTTCCGGGCACGGGTGCGCCGCCTCTCTTCCAGTACGGCGACGGTCCGCAGGCACCAGTCGCGGTTCTCCTGCTCGAAGGCCACGCCGCGCAGACACGTCAGATAGGGGCCGATGCGGTCACCGTGGCGGAGGAAGTCCTCCTCGCTGCGGTCGCCGCGCAGGCGCCGGAGCAGCGCCTCGAACAGCTCGACCCGGGCGCGGGCGATCTCGGCGCGCTCGGTGAGCTGGTCGACGAGGGTGGCGGTGTGGACGCTGTCGGCCGCCTGGACCTTGACCATGAGGTCGTCGCGGACGAAGACGGGCTTGGTGGAGGCGGCGGTGAAGGCCTCCAGCTCGGCCAGGCCGGCGTCGGTGACATGGAACAGCCGCTTGTTGGGACGGCTCTCCTGCACGACCTCCCGGCCCGCGACGAGGCCCTGCTGCTCCAGCCGGGTCAGCTCGGCGTACAGCTGCTGCGGCTGGGCGTACCAGAAGTTGGCCACGCCGACGTCGAACGCCTTGGCCAGCTGGTAGCCGCTGAGCTCGCCGTCGAGCAAAGCGGCCAGTACGGCGTGCTTGAGTGCCATGCGATCCCTTTCCGCCTGCGGCTGTCCCGCCTCTGTCGGCTTGCGCACCACCCATGATAGTCATCATTCTGACTACTCACATCCATGACTACGAAGGTGGTGGCGTCCGTGGACACCGTGGACCGTTTCCGTGCAGCCGTCGACGCTCGTGATCTGGCGGCGCTGGACGATCTGTTCACCGAGGACATCCGTCTCTACAGCCCGGTGAAGTTCACGCCGTTCGAGGGCAAGGCGATGGTCAAGGGCCTGTTCGGCGTGCTGCTGCGGACGTTCGAGGACTTCCGGTACGTCGGCGAGTACAGCGGGGCGGCGCAGACCAGCGCGGAGGGGGTGACGCTGCCGTCGGCGGTGCTGGTCTTCCGGGCGACCGTGGGCGGGAAGGAGATCCACGGGATCGATCTGCTGCACTTCGACGAGGACGGGCGGATCACGGAGGTCACCGTGATGGTGCGGCCTCGCTCCGCGGTGGAGACGCTGGGGGAGGCGGTACTGAAGGGGCTGGTGGCGGAGGGGCTTGCCTGAGGGGCGGCCACCGGGGTCGTGGTGGCTGGTCGCGCGTATTCTGACGGCGTGGGACTGCAGTTCGAGACGCGCGGGTCCGACTCGCCGTGGGTCGACTCCGTGTGGACGTGCACCAGCGAGCGCGTCACCACCATGACGTCCGTCGCCGCGGCGCGGCTGGGGCTGGTCTTCTGGCGGCAGGACGGGACGGCGTACGCGGCGGTCACGGGACCGGAGACGCGGACCGGCCGGGCGCCCGTGCCGGAGGGGGCCGTGTTCACGGGGATCGACTTCGCCGTGGGCGCCTCGCTGCGGATGGCGCCGACGGCGGAGCTGCTCGACGGCGGGGTCGCGCTCCCCGACACCTCGCGCCGGACGTTCCGGCTGGACGGGGCACGCTGGGAGACCCCGGGTCCCGACGACGCGGAGGCGCTGGTCGACCGGCTGGTGCGGGCCGGGGTGATCGGCCGTGATCCCCTTGTCGCCGACGTGCTCCGCGGCCATCGTCCCGCCGTCTCGCCGCGGACCGTCGAACGGCGCTTCCGGTCCGCGACGGGGCTCACGCAGGGTGCCGTACGGCAGATCGAGCGGGCACGCACGGCGGCGCGGATGCTGGCCGCCGGCGAACCGGCGGCCGATGTCGTCGCGAAGCTGGACTACTTCGACGAGCCGCATCTGGCCCGGGCGCTGCGGACGTACGTCGGGCGCACGGCGGGTGAGCTGCGCGCGGGCGCCGGAGGGGCGATCGCGCTCGACGTGGATCAGCGCCTGACGTCGTAGACGAGCTTGACGATGCCGTTGGAGTAGGTCTCCGACTCCCTCAGGGCGAGCATCTGCTTGTCCCGGTCGGCGCGCCCGAACAGGCTCTTCCCGGCGCCGAGCAGCACGGGGAACATCAGCAGGTTGTACTGGTCGATCAGGCCGGCGTCCGACAGCCGCCGGGCCAGTTCCGCACTGCCGTGGAGGTAGACCGCTCCGCCCTCGCCCTCCTTCAGCGCGGCGACGTCGTCGGTGGAGCGCAGGATCGTCGTCGGGCCCCAGCCGTCGGTCAGGGCGTCCTCGGAGAGCGTGGACGACACCACGTACTTCGGCAGGTCGCGGTAGGCGGCGTGGTCCTCGGAGCCGGGCCAGACCGGCGCGAACGCCTCGTAGCTCCGGCGCCCGAACATCAGCGCCGTCGTGTCGGCCAGCTCCTCGCCCTTCAGCGACCAGGCCTCCTCGACGAACTCCAGGTCCTTGAACACCCAGCCGCCGCTGCGGTGCTCCTCCCCCGGCCCTCCGCCGGGCGAGTCCACGACGCCGTCCAGGGACATGAACCCCGTGTACACCAGTTTCCGCATGCCGCGCCTCCTCCTCAGGACCGCCGGATTGACGCCTTCACCGTAGAGGGCGCGCGGGCGGCCGTCTTGGACGGAAACGACACGCGCCGGTCAGCGGCGGCTCGGGGAGGCGTAGGGCTGGAGGAGCTGGTCGACGGGGGCGTAGTCGTCGGTGAGGACGGGGGCGCCGGCGGTCCAGGCGGCGAGGGTGTCGCCGGTGGCGGTCGTCCAGCCGGTGCGGCGGGCGTCGAGGGCCATCCGGACCGCGGTCAGGTCGACGGGGCGGTCCGAGGCGACGGCCACGACGTTGCCGCCCGCGGGGGCGCCGGAGCGGGCGAGGCCGATGTCGACGGGTTCGCCGAGAAGGGCGACGTGGCCGAAGACCTCGCGAAGCGTGGCCAGTTCGGCCTTCGCGAAGGCCTGTTCGCCGTGGTCGATGAGGTTGACGACGTAGAGGCCGTCACGGGCGAGCACGCGCCGTACCTCGGTCAGCGCCTCCACGGTGGTGAGGTGCCAGGGCACGCTGACACCGCCGAAGGCGTCGCCCACGACGAGGTCGAGCGAGCCGGTGTCCAGGCGTCGCAGCCCCAGCCTGCCGTCCTCGGTGCGTACGTCGACGCCGGCCCGCGGGCGCAGGCCGAGCCGTTCGCGGTCGATGCGTACGACGCCGTCGTCGATCTCGGACACCGTGCTGCGCGTGCCGGGGCGGGTGGCCGCGAGGTAGCGGGGCAGGGTGAGGCCGCCGCCGCCCAGGTGGTGGGCGGTGAGCGGGCTGCCCTTCGGGAACGCGGCGTCGGCGACCGACGCGACGGCCTTGACGTAGGTGAACTCCAGGTGGGCCGGGTCGCCGGCGTCGACGTAGGAGTGCCGGACGCCGTCCAGCACGAGCGTACGGCCGCCGGCGCGGTCGGGGTCGGCGACGACGTCGGCGCAGTGGTACCGGGTCTCGACGTCGCAGCCGCCCGGCGCGACCGAGGCGGCCAGACCGCCCGCCGCCAGGGCGAGGGCCAGGGCGGGCGCGGCGCCGCTCCGGCCGCGCATCCGCAGGCCGACCGCCACCGAGGCGATCACCAGCAGCGCGCCGAGGCCGAACAGGATGCCGCTGACCGGCAGCCGCGACAGGAGCACGAAGCCGGTGAGGACCGTGCCGACGATGGAGCCCACGGTGCCGACGCCCGACAGCCGGCCGACGACCGTGCCGGTCTCGGCGAGGCTGGTGAGCCGCACCTTGGTCACCAGGGGCGTGACCGCGGACAGCAGCGCGCCCGGCACCAGGATGGTCAGCGCCGCGACCAGGATCAGCGCCGGCCGCGCCCACTCCCCGACGCCGCGCAGCACGGCCGGGGTGAGGGCCACGACCACGCCCGGGATGCCGAGGGCGGGCGCGAGGAGCCGCAGCGGGTCGACCTGGTCGGCGACGCGCCCGCCCAGCCAGGAGCCGAGCGCGATCGCCGTGAGGGCGATGCCGATCACCAGGGTGCTGGTCTCCAGGGTGAGGCCCAGGTACGGGGCCAGCAGACGCAGGGCGACGATCTCGACGACCAGCACCGCCGCCGAGGCTCCGAACACCAGGACGGCGGCGAGGCGGGGCCCCAGACCGGGGCGGTGGGCGGTGTCCTCGGCGACGGGCGAGGCAGACAATCCGGTCACACACGGCATCCTCGCACGCGGGCGGGCGCCGACATGCCGTCTTGCCGCCACCGTCCCTCATACTGCGAACACCCGTGTGTCGCACACCGGTCGACCCCGTCCACCGTCGGCGGAAAAGTCGCGTGCGTCCGGCTTTCACCGTGCCGCATCATGACCGGATGCGAGCTCGCTTCCTCGGCATCCCCGAGTTGACCGACGTACCGGACGTGGCCGTGGTGGTGGACGTCATGCGGGCGTACACCGTGGCCGCCTGGGCGTTCGCCCGAGGCGCCGAACGGGTCGTCCTCGCCGAGTCGTTGGAGGACGCCCTGGCGCTCAAGGCGCGGCAACCCGGCTGGGTCACGCTCAAGGACGGGTCGCCCGCGCCCGGCTTCGACCTGGTCAACTCCCCCGCCCTGCTGCGGGACACGGACCTCGCCGGGCGCACCGTCGTGCAGAAGACCACGGCGGGGACCGTCGGCGCCCTCGCGGTGAAGGACGCCTCGCTGGTGCTGTGCGCGAGCTTCGTGGTGGCGGGGGCGACGGCCCGGCTGTTGCGGGAGCGTGCGCCGCGCGAGGTGACGTTCGTCGTGACCGGCGGGGGCGGTCGCGCCGAGGAGGATCTGGCGTGTGCGGAGTACATCGCCGGGCGGGCCCGCGGGGACGCGGTCGACGCTGCCCCGTACCTGCGGCGGGCCGGCGCGTCCCGGTCCGTCGCCGAGCTGAGGACGGGTGTGCGTGAGGGCTCCACCCCGGAGGACGTCGCGCTCTGCCTGGAGTTGGACCGGTTCCCCTTCGCGATGGCCGCCACCGTGAAGGACTCGCTGATGGTGCTCCGGCAGGTCACCCTGGTCGACCCGCCCTCGGCCTGACGTCCCGCCGTGGTCGCCGCGCCGCGGCCCCTTCGTGTCGCCGCGCCGCGGCCCCCGTGTGTCACCGTCCCGCGGCCCGTCGTACCGCCGCGCTGCCCCTTGCGTCAGGGGTATTGACAACGATGTCAGGCCCGTGATCTAGTCCGCTTCCGTCCAGCCCGGTGCGACAGGTGAGCAACAGGAGCCGCTGCCCATGAATTCACCCTTCCACAGATGGCGCCACCGAGCGTCGACCGTCCTCGCCGCACTGGTCGTCACCGGGGCCGGTCTCGCGCCCGTGCCGGCCCTCGCCCAGCCGTCGTCGGCGTCCGCGTCCGCGTCCGACGGGCAACTGACCTCCCTGGTCAACCCGTTCATCGGCACGCAGAACTTCGGCAACACCTTCCCCGGCGCCAGCGCCCCCTTCGGGATGGTGCAGGTCAGCCCGGACACCGGCGGCCAGGGCGGTTACGACTACCAGCAGAACAAGATCCACGGGTTCAGCCAGACCCATCTCTCCGGCGTCGGCTGCTCCGTCATGGGCGAGCTGCCGCTGATGCCCACCACCGGCGCGGTCGACACCGTGGACCCCGACGCGTACCGGTCGACGTACTCGCACGACGACGAGAAGGCCGAACCCGGCTACTACCGCGTCGGGCTGAAGACGTACGACATCGACGCCGAGCTGACGGCCACCGCGCGCACCGGGTGGCAGCGCTACACCTTCCCCGCGACCGACCGCGCCAACGTGCTGTTCAACACGGGCAAGGCCAATCAGCGCGTGTACAGCTCGGAGGTGCACGTCGTCGGTGACCGGACCGTCGAGGGCCGGGTCGAGGCGGGCAACTTCTGCGCCGGCAAGGACCGGCACACGGTGTACTTCACCGCCGCCTTCGACCGTCCCTTCGCCTCGCACGGCACCTGGCGGGGCTCCACGCGGAGTCCGGGCGGGCGGGACGCGGCCGGTGAGGGCGGCAACGGCGCCTGGGTGACGTTCGACGCCGAGGACGACCGTGACGTGGTCGTCAAGGTGGGGCTGTCGTACACGGGCCTCGAGGGCGCCCGGAAGAACCTGGCGGCGGAGACGGCGGACTCGTACGACTTCGACGCCACGCGGGAGGCGTTGCAGGCCACCTGGGAGCGGCAGCTGGCCACGGTGAAGATCGACGGCGGGTCCGCCGAGCGGCGGCGGGCGTTCTACTCGGCGCTGTACCACGCGCAGTTGCACCCGAACCTCGCCGGTGACGTCGACGGCCGGTACTCGGGCTTCGACGGGAAGGTGCACACGGCGGACGGGTTCACGCCGTACCAGAACCTGTCGTTGTGGGACACGCACCGGCCGCAGAACCAGCTGTTGCAGATGCTGGAGCCGAAGGTCGCGCGGGACGTGGCGCTGTCGGTCGTCGCGATCGGGCGGGACGGCGGCTGGCTGCCGCGCTGGTCGCTCGCCAACAGCGAGACCAACATCATGACGGGTGACCCGGTGACCCCGTTCCTGGTCGAGGCGTGGTCCAAGGGGCTGCTCGCCGGTCATGAGCAGGAGGCGTACGCGCTGCTGCGCAAGAACGCCCTGTCGACGCCGCCGGACGACTCGCCCTACAACGGGCGGGCCGGCATCGAGCAGTACCTGGAGCGCGGGTATGTGCCCAGCGGGCTGAAGCTGGGCGAGGACTGCCCGGACAAGGGCGGTGACAACGACTGCGTGCACCCGGCGTCGGCGACCCTGGAGTACGCGGCGGCGGACGCGTCGCTGGCCCTGATGGCGAAGGGGCTGGGCCGCTCGGCGGACGCGCGGATGTTCGCGGAGCGCGGGCAGTGGTACCGGAACCTGTGGGACTCCTCCATCCAGCAGTTCCGTCCCCGCACCACCGAGGGCACCTGGGTGACGCCGTACGACCCGGTCGAGGCGGGGCACCAGTTCCACGAGGGCGGCGCCTACCAGTACCAGTGGCTGGTCCCCCAGGACCCGGCCGGCCTGGTGTCGCTGATGGGCGGCCGGAAGAGGACGGAGCAGCGGCTCGACGCCTTCTTCGCCTACGACAAGCTGCTGAAGGACCCGGCGAGGACGGCCCGTGAGGACTGGATCTCCGCGCCGTACGACTACTACGGCAAGCCGACGTACAACCCGAACAACGAGCCCGATCTGCACGCGCCGTACATGTATCTGTGGGCGGGCGCGCCGGCGAAGACGGCGACCGTGACCCGTGCGGCGATGACCCTGTTCACGGACGGTCCTGACGGGATGACCGGCAACGACGACCTGGGCACCATGTCTGCCTGGTACGTCTTCTCCTCGCTGGGTCTGTACCCGACGACGAACGGCGGTGACTTCCTCGCCGTGTCCTCCCCGCAGTTCCCCTCGGCGCAGATCCGCATCGGCGCCTACGGGAAGCGGCAGGGCGGCACCCTGACCGTGACGGCGCCCGGGGCGAGCGACACCCGGCGGTACGTCCAGCGGGCCACGTTCGGCGGGAAGAACCTGCGCGCCACCTGGCTGGACTGGGACGCGGTCGCCAAGGGCGGCAAGCTCGCCTTCGAGATGGGCGACAAGCCGTCGGCGTGGGGCACCGGCAGGGGCGCCGAGCCGCCGTCCGTGAACCGCGCGGCGGCCGACTCCCGCCGTCACCTCGACGCGTCGCTGCGCACCTCCGCCGACGTGGTGCCGACCTCGGACAGCGCGCAGGACGTGCGGCTGCGGCTGGACGTGCTCGGCCAGGCGCCCGGCGCGCTGCGGGTGAAGGTCGCCGCCGAGGCGCCCCGCGGCTGGACGGTGACGTCGTCCGGTCCGTTCACGCTGGCCTCGCACCGGCTGCCGGTGCAGCGGACCGCGACGGTGGACGTGCGCGTGCCGGCCGGGACCGCGCCGGGCACGTACACCATGCGGATCGCGGCGTCCGCCGGCGGGGTGAAGACGGTGGAGCGGGTCGCCACCGTCGAGGTGCGCGAGGCCGCGCGCTGCGCCGGGGACGGCGGTGACATGTGCGCCGTCGACCTCGGCAAGGAGCTGAACCACGACGGCGCCGCGACCGTCGCGGCGTCCGACGAGGGCGACTTCGACGGCGGCGGCTGGAGCTACGACGGTGACCTGCTGCCCGCGGCGGGTCCGGTCGTGTGGGACGGCGTGACCTACCAGGCGCCCGACCCGTCCGGCACGGCCGCGAACTTCGTCGAGGCGCGCGGCCAGGCCATGCTGCTGCCGGCCGGTTCGTACGGCACGCTGCGGCTGGTCGGCGCGTCCCACCACGGGCCGGTGACGACGGACCTCACCGTCCGTTACACCGACGGCACCACCGCCGAACTCCCGGTCACCGTGGGCGACTGGGCGGGCTCCACGCCCGCGGGCGGCTCCGTGGCGCTGGAGATGCCGCACCGGATCAAGCGGGGACAGGGTGTGGACGGGCCGCCGGTGCGTCTGTTCGCCGCGTCCGTGGCGCTCGACGCGTCGAAGACGGTGCGCTCACTCGGGCTGCGGAACGACCCGCGGGTGCAGATCTACGCCCTGACGCTCGGGTAACGCCCTCACGCTCGGGTACCCCCCCACCCGAGGCCGGGCGTCCGTGTCACCGTGACACGGACGCCCGGCTTGTCACGTCCCGCCCCGTGTACGCGGTAGCGTGCGGCACGAACCGAGGCGTCGTGACCTGCGGGCCCCGAGCCGCGCGGGCCAGTGAATCGAGGTGGCCGCCGATGGGCGTCGAGAGCGTCCTGCATCCGGGCCTGATCGTCCCCGTGGGGCACGTCGAGCCCGTGCCGCGCCGGCTGCGCGGGTTCGTGGACGGGCACGTCGTGTTCGACACCCGCCGCGCCCTGTACGTGTGGGAGTGGCCGGCCTATCCGCAGTACTGCGTGCCCCGCGACGACCTGGTCGAGGCGTCGCTGATCGACGACGACCGGACGGAGCGGCTCGGCGCGGGCCCCGCGCGCCGCCACTCGCTGCGGGTCCGCGACGGGGTGCGGGAGGGCGCGGCCTGGGTGTGGCAGGACGGCGCGCCGGAAGCCGTGCGGGGCACGGTCCGGTTCCGCTGGGACGCGCTCGACGAGTGGCTGGAGGAGGACGAGCCGGTCCACGTCCATCCGCGCAGCCCGTACGCCCGGGTGGACGCGCTGCGGTCCTCCAGCCGGGTGCGCGTGGAGATCGACGGGGTGGTCCTCGCCGACGCGCCGCACTGCGTGAAGCTGTTCGAGACGGGCCTGCCGACCCGCTACTACCTCGACCGCGCCCACATCAACTGGCCACTGCTGCGCCGCACGGACCATGTCACCCAGTGCCCGTACAAGGGGACGACGACCGGCTACTGGTCCTTCGACGGCGGGACCGGCCCGCACGAGAACATCCTCTGGACGTACGGCTTCCCGACCGTCCAGGTCTCCCGCATCGCGGGCCTCGCGGCGTTCTACAACGAGTACGTCGACCTGTACGTGGACGGCACCCTCCTCCCCCGCCCGACCGGCACGCCGGGGGTGCCGGCGCGGCCGGGCGGCGGGCGCACCTGAGACGGCGGCCCGCCGCCGACGCATCCCGCTCAGCACTGGCTGATCCTGGCAGAGGCGCGAGCGGCACGGGCCGCCTCAGCCCAGCGGGCGGCAGTACAAGGCGTCCGGAGTGCGGGCGGAGCCGATGCGGCCGGTCCAGGCGATGCCCGCCGCGTACTCGTCGTCGGCGCACTGGCCCTTGTAGTGGCCCCGTGCGAAGTCGCCGCCCTTGGGTGCCGTGCCCCGGTTGTCGCCGCGGTCGAACCAGACGGTGCGGCCGCCCGCGGCGGTGAGTGTGCCGGGCGCGGCCTTCCGGCACAGGGCGGCCGAGACGGCGGCGCCGCGCACGCTGTATCCGGCGAGGAAGTGGCCGTCGGCGCACTGCAGTTTGGTGTAGCCGGAGGCCCAGTCCCGGCCGGGTGCGACGTGCCGCTCGTCCTTGACGACCTCGTGTCCGCCGCCCGGGTCGTCCAGGGCGCCGGCGCCGGCGTCGGTGCACAGGCCGCGGTTGCCGGTGTGGCTCAGTCCGGCCAGCCGCAGTCCGTCGGGGCAGGCCGCCTTGCGCGCGCCCGGGTCCCAGTCGGGCAGCGCGCGCATCCGGCGTGAGGCCACGAAGTCGCCGTGGTCGGGGCTGAGCATCGCCCACTCCGTGACCGGCGGGACGTGGCCGGTGCGGCCGGGGGTCTCGACGAGGCGTCGCCAGGCGTCCGACCGCCAGTCGTCGCCGTCGTGGACGGCCGTGCGCCGGCCGGCCGCGTCCCAGTGGAGCAGGGCCCAGCCGTTGCCGCGGCGGTTCTCGTGCCACCCGACGAGGGGCCAGTACGCGAAGTCGGCGTCGGTGCGGATCAGATGGTCGACGAAGCGCTCGAACCATGCGCGCGGGGCCGTGCCGGTCTCCTCGCGTCCGCCGACGCCGAACTCGGAGACCCACACCGGGGCGGTGTAGTGCCGGTCCGTGTCACCGGTGACGAAGAACGCCTGGCGGTTCAGCACGTCGACGAGTTCGGCGGGGGTGAGGTCCTGGTAGCGCGGGTCGCTGGTCTCGCCGATGCCGGTCGCGCCGGAGTGGCGGGGGCCGGTGTACCCGTAGAAGTGGGCGGAGTAGACGAGTTTGCCGGAGTCGACGAGGGTGTGCGACAGGTCGCGTACGGGTTCGAGGGTGGGGCGTCCGTGCGGGAAGCCGTCGACCGGCAGGCCGGTCCAGTTGATGCCCTCGACGATGATCAGCAGGTTCGGGTTGGCCTCGGTGAGGATGCGGTCGCCCGCCCTCTGGCTCGCGGCGAACCAGTCGTGCCCGTCGCCGAGGCCCCAGTTGGGGTCGTCCCAGACGCTGCGGCGGACCTCGTTGTAGAGGTCGGCGCCCACCACGCGCGGGTTGTCGCGGTAGCGGCCGGCCATGAACAGCCAGTCGTTCTCCCAGGTGTCGGCGGACTGGCTCGCGTTCCAGCGTTCGTTGCCGTCGACGCCGCAGCACCAACGGGTGGTGTTGGTGTGGTTGTTGAGGATCACGGCGAGACCGGCGTCGGTGAGGGCGCGCACCACGGCGTCGTACACCTGGAGCGGCGTCTTGCCCTCCAGTCCGGGGTTGGCGGTGACATCGCCGGCGGTGACCGGGCGGGTGTCGCGGATCATCTCGTTGGAGAAGGGCAGCCGGACGCTGTTGATGCCGATCTCCTGGAAGCTCGCGACGATCTCGGTCATCGGGGCGCGGTCGAGGCCGAGCGGGATGCGGTGGGAGTTCTCCCCCGCGTGGTGACTGGCGTCGTCGTCCGCGCTGCCGCTGCCGTTCCATGTGCCGCTGGCGCCGTGCCAGTTGCCGGAGCGCAGCTTGAAGCGGTCGCCGTTCGCGTCGACGATCCAGCGTCCGCGTGTGCTGAGCGGCGGGGTCCAGTCGGCGGGCGCGGCAGCGGGGTCCGCGGCCGGCACGGTCGTGCGGTCCGCCGTACGGGCCGCCGCCGGGGCGGGCGCCGACAGGACGAGCAGAAGAAGCGCGGACGCGATCTTCGGTACCCAGGAACCTCGCACGGCCGGTGCTCCCCTCGACAAGGTCGCTTCCGCTTCATGATGCGGCCATGACACACTTATGGTCCATACCTGGAATCCGCCGTGCTCCCCCGCGCCGGCACGTCACCGTCCCTGACCCCGCCGGGACGTCGCCGGCATTGTCCACACCGCACTCGCTTCGGCCATCCGCGTGCGGCATCCGGGGCGCGTCCGCGCCCGACGGGCGTGTGGCGTGGCGGGCCCGTCCACGCCCGCCCAGCATGAGGAGGTGCCCTGCCGGACCCCGGGGCGCCCCACCGGTGCGGGGGCGCCCGGGGTCCGGCCCTCGACGAGGAGCGTGCCCATGACCTTCAACCCCCTGGAACAGCGCGGCATCCCGCTGGACCGCCAGCTGCGCAACTGGCGCGAGCTCAACGTTGACCCCATCGACCCGGACCGCTGCGACCCGTACACCCGCTGCCGGATCATCACCATGAACGGGATCGAGGTGGAGGCGATCCTGTTCAGCCACCAACTCGCCCGCAACACCGTCGACCCGGACATCAAGCGCCGGCTGGCCACCACCCGGTACATCGAGGCGCAGCAGCAGAAGGTGGTCAACTGGCTGCTGCCCGGCCTGTCCTCGGTGCTGGAGACGACCATCGCGTACGAGCAGGTGGCCGTGGACCTGACCGCGTGGGTGGCGCGGATGGAGCCGGACCCGTATCTGCAGCAGGCCTACCAGTTCGGCGTGCTGGAGGACTTCGACCACCTCTACCGGTACGCCAACCTGTACGAGATGATCGAGCACCGCAAGGCCGAGTCGATCGTCGACAACCTCACCGAGGTCATGCCGGGCCGGCCCACGCGGTACCACCACCGCGACCCCGTCGACAACGTCCGCGATCCGTACGCGAAGGACGAGACCGACCCGCTGTCGAAGCTGCACGCGTTGACGATCATGTCGACGGAGCAGCAGACCATGAACTTCTACATGAACACGGGCCCCACCTACATGGAGCCCATCGCCCGCCAGCTCTACCAGGAGATCGGGCTGATCGAGGAGGAGCACGTCACCCACTACGAGTCCCTGGTGGACCCGGGTGAGACATGGTGGGAGCAGCTGGTCAACCACGAGTACAACGAGTGCTATCTGTACTACTCGTTCATGGAGCAGGAGAGCGACCCGAAGGTCAAGGCCATCTGGGAGCTGCACCTGAACATGGAGCTGGAGCATTTGCACACGGCGTGCGACCTGATGCGCCGGCTCGACGGCCGCGAGCCGGCCGAGGTGCTCGCCCCCGCGCTGCCCGACGTGGTGACCTTCGAGCCGAACAAGGCCTATGTGCGGGAGCTGCTCGACACGCAGATGGACCTGACGACGCTCGGGGCAGGCTATGTGCGGGAGGCGCACGAGCGGTTCGAGAAGATGCAGGAGCGGATCCACGGCGGCGAGAACCCGCCGAGCGACCGGGTGATGCACCAGCACGACGACGTGTTCGGCCGTGAGTACCGCGTGCAGACCGAGGGCGAGCACCCCGACTCCGCGCAGCGCGAGAAGTAGGGAGGGGAGCGCATGTCCGAGTTGCAGACTCCGCAGGCCGGGGACGACCGTGCCCCGGACGACGACGTGGTCGCCCTGCTGATGCGCCAGCACGGCGACATCCGCAACCTGTTCGACGAGGTCGAGGCCACCGAGGGCGAGGAACGCCGGGACGCGTTCCGGCGGCTGGTGCGGCTGCTGGCGGTGCACGAGACCGCCGAGGAGGAGGTCGTCCACCCGTTCGTGCGGCGCTCGGTCGCGGGCGGACAGGACATCGTCGAGGACCGGCTCGAGGAGGAGCGGGAGGCCAAGGAGATGCTGGCCGGCCTGGACGAGCTGGACCCCGACGACCCCGACTTCCTGCCGCGGCTGATCACGTTGCGGCGCAACGTGCAGATGCACGCCCGGGCGGAGGAGCGCTACGAGTTCATCCACATCCGGCGCAGTACCGACGTCACCGACCTCGCCGCGATGGCCAAGGCGATCAAGGCCGCCGAGGCGATGGCGCCGACCCGGCCCCACCCGGGTGTGGAGTCCGGTGCGAAGAACGTGGCCCTCGGTCCGGTGGCGGCCCTCATGGACCGCACCAAGGACACCGTGCGCAAGGCGATGGGCGGGGGCTGAACTCCTCGTGGTCGCACCGGGGTGGGAGGCGCGGCCCGGGGTAGGCGGCGGGCGGCAGCCGATCGTTCGGAAGGACGGACCGCACCGTGAGCACCTCTGACCCCCGGGCCGGCACGGTCACCGCAGGGCGCCCCGAGCCCCGACGGTCGCTGCTGGTCTGCGCGGTCGTCGGGGCCGCCGTCATGGCGGCCGTGGACGAGATCGTGTTCCACCAGCTGCTGCACTGGCACCACTTCTACGACCGCTCCACACCGGGCGTGGCCCTGCTGTCGGACGGACTGCTGCACACGGCCGAACTCCTGGCGCTGGTCGCCGGGTTCTTCCTGTTCGCGGACCTGCGACGGCGGCGGGCGCTCGCCCCGGGGCACGCGTGGAGCGGCGTCTTCCTGGGCGCGGGCGCCTTCCAGGTGTTCGACGGGATCGTGGACCACAAGGTGCTGCGCGTGCACCAGGTCCGCTACGGCGTCGACGTCACCCCGTACGACTGGGCGTGGAATGCGGCGGGGGTGCTGCTGTTGCTGATCGGGGGCGTGCTGTGGGTGCGCGCCCGGAGGGCCGGAGGGCGGCGGACGTCGTGACCGCGGGTCCGGTGGCCGCGCCCCTGGCGCTCGCCTGTGTGCTCGCCGCCGTGGGGTACGCGGCGGGCGCCGCCCGGCTGCGACGGCGGGGCGACGCCTGGCCGTGGCGGCGGGACTGTGCCGTCGTGGCGGGATCTGCGGCCTTGGTATGGGGGTTGGCCGGGCCGGTGCCGGGCGGGCCGTTCACCGCGCACGCCGGCCGTCATCTGCTGGTGGCGATGGCGGGTCCCGCGCTGCTCGCGGCCGGCCGGCCGCTCACTCTCGTCCTGCGGCTGCTGCCGCCGGGCGGGCCGCGCCGGGAGCTGCTGCGGGTGGCGCACTCCCCCGCCGCCGGGTGGCTGCTGTTCCCTCCGGTCGCCGCGGCCGTCGACCTGGGCGGGCTGTGGCTGCTGTACCGCACGGGCCTGTGGGCGGCCGCCCACCGGGACCCGCTGCTGGGCGGCCTGCTGGAGCTGCACATGCTGCTGGCGGGACTGGTCTTCGCGATGGCCGTGTGCCGTCTCGATCCGGTGCGCGGCCGGTGCAGTCTGCCGCTGCGGGCGGTGACGCTGCTGGCGGCCGGGGCCGCGCACGCCGTCCTCGCCAAGAGCCTGTATGTCGCGGGGCCACCGGGGACCGCGTTCGCGGGGGCCGATCTGCGGGCCGGGGCGCAGCTCATGTACTACGGCGGGGACGCCGTGGAGGTGTTCCTGGCGCTGGTGCTAGCCGTGCAGTGGTACGCGGCGGCCGGACGGCGCCGGGTGCGGCGCGCGGCGTCCGTTCCCGTGGGCGCGCGCTGACCGGCGTTTCAGAGGCGTACGACGATCAGCGCGATGTCGTCGCGGCCGCCGTCGGCGACGCCCAGGCGGGTGAGCAGGGTGTCGGCGAGGGGCTCGGGGTCGAGGCCGGCGTGGCGGGCGAGCGTGTCGGTGAGGCGCAGCAGGCCCGCGTCGATGTCCTCGCCGCGGCGTTCGATCAGGCCGTCGGTGTAGAGCACCAGGGTGTCGCCGGGAGCGTAGGAGACGGTGGCCTGCGGGCGGGGGGTCTGTTCGGTGAGGACGCCCAGCGGCGGGTCGGTCGCCTGGTCGAGCAGCACCACGGTGCCGTCCCGGCGTCCCAGCACCGGCGGGGGGTGTCCGGCGCAGGTGTAGGTGATGCTGCGGCCGCGGGTGTCGACGACGGCCTTGGCCGCGGTGGTCGCCAGCGCGCCCTCGAAGGTCCTGGCGTACCGGCTGAGGAGGTCCATCGCCGCGCCGGGTTCGTGGATGGCGCGCACGGCGGCGGACAGGGCGCTGCGCAGCATGCCCATGACGGCGGCGGCTTCGAGGCCGTGCCCGACGACGTCGCCGACGGCGACGGTGAAGCTGTCGTCGGCCAGGTCCACCACGTCGTACCAGTCGCCGCACACGTTGAGGGAGCGGGTGGCCGGCATGTAGCGGACGGCGATGCCGCGGTGCGCGGCCAGGTCGGGGGCGTGCAGCATGACGTCCTGAAGGGCGAGCGCGGTGCGGCGTTCCCAGTCGTGGGCGGCGCGGAGCTTGTCGTTGGTCTCCTGGAGCTGCCGCGCCTTCGCGTAGAGCTCGGCCTCCGTGACGGCCCGGGTCCGCACGCGGCGGGCCGGCGTGTCGTGCACGGGGCGGGACAGCAGGAACTCGGTCATGTCCTCGACGCGGTGGACGATCCACAAGATGTCGCCGTCGGGTCCGAGGACGGGCGTGTTGACCGGCGACCACCAGCGTTCCTCGAAGGCCCCCGGGCGGCCGGGCACCGCGAGGTCGTACCGCTGCACGGCGAGGGTGTCGGGTTCCTTGGAGCGCAGGACGCGCCGGAGGGAGGCGGCGAGATCACGGATGCCGTCCGCCGCCGGGTCCTCGGGGTTGTCCGGGTAGACGTCGAAGAGGTAGCGGCCGATCAGCTCCTGCCTGGTACGGCCGCTCACGCTCAGGTACATCTGGTTGACGTCGACGACCACGAGGTCGGCGTCCAGCACCAGGTACGGGCTGGGCAGGACCGAGAAAAGGGCCTGGTGGTCGACCCGCGGTGGGCTCATGTGCGGTCTCCCGTCCGGCGCCGGCACGTCACCGTCAGTATGCGCCGCGCAGCCCCGGACCGGCGGATCATCCGGTGCCGGAGAGGGACGGGTGGCACCGATGAGTTCCGTCCGCCGGCGGGGTCCCATCCCAAGGAGGCGGCGCACCGGACGCCGTCCCGGGGACCGGGAGAGACACCATGAAGCTGACCACCGTCACCAACGTCTCCGTCGACGGCGTCATGCAGGGGCTGGGCCTGGCGGACGAGGACCGCCGGGGCGGTTTCGAGCGTGGCGGCTGGGCCCTGCCGCTGGTCGACGAGGAGACCATGGAACACCTCGGCGAGGTCTACGGGCGCGCCGACGCGTTCCTGTTCGGGCGCGTCACCTACGAGATCTTCGCGGCCTCGTGGGGCGCCATGGCCGACCCGGAGGACAACCCGGTCGGGGCGGCGCTGCACGCGCGGCCGAAGTACGTCGTGTCGAAGACGCTCACCGACCCGGGCTGGGCGGGTACGACCGTGCTGTCCGGCGACCCGGTCGCCGCGGTGCGGGAGCTCAAGGGGCGGACGCCGGGTGAGGTCCAGGTGCACGGCAGCGGGCAGCTGGTGCGGTGCCTGGCCGCCGAGGGCATCGTCGACGAGATGATCCTGCTGACCTATCCGGTGATCGTGGGCCAGGGCACGCGGCTGTTCCCGGCGGACGGCCCGGACGGCGCGCTCGCACTGGTGGACTCACGGGTCACGCCGGGCGGGGTGACGTTCCAGGTGTACCGGCCCGCCGGCCGGCCGCGGTACGCCACGGAGGTACCGGACCGGCCGTCGTGACCCCGCCTGCCGCGCCGTGTCAGAACGGCATCTTGCCGCGCGCGCGGCGGCCGGCGGAGCCGCTGCGGCCGACGGCGCGGGAGCTGGAGCTGAAGGGCTTGCTCAGGAGCCGGCCGAGCGGCCCCGGAGCCTTGGAACCGGCGCGGGAGCCGAGACCCAGGGTGCGTTGCGTCCCGTTCTGCGGGTGCCGCGACAGGCGTGGCACGAAGAAGGCGAGCACGGCGATGACCACGCAGACGACGACGATGCCGACGACCATCATGAAGTCCTCCAGGACGTTGCGGTGAGGCGGTGAGCCGCGGACCGGGCGGTCCGTGCGACCACTCGTTCCCGCTCCCGGCACGAACACGCTTCCGGATTCGTGTCCGCCGCCCGGCCCTCGCCGCAGGTGTCACAGCGGCACCGTGACCCCCATGTGATCACCGGCGCGTAAAGTCCTGCCGGTCGCGGACAGTTGGTGACGCGGGCGGCGAGGACGGGGGCGGGACGTGGAGTACCGGTATGCGGCGATACCGGCCGTGGCGGGCGGGCTGATGCTGACGCTGCTGCTGTGGTGGGCGGGGGCGAGCGCCGACGCGCTGGACCTGGACGGCGCCACCGGCGCCCTGGGCATCGAGACGGCCAACGCGCTGCGGTCCTGGCTCTTCCCCTGGGCGTACGACCCGCAGGCCGGCGCCTCCGTGGCGGTGACGGCCGACGGCGCCAGTTATCTCGCGCTGCACGACACGGCGATGCAGATCCGGTTCGTCGCCGTGTTCCTGTTCTACGCGGCCGGGGCCGTGCTGCTGGTCCGGCGGCTGCCGGCGGAGCGCGGCCGGGTCTGGCAGGCGCTCCTCGCCCTGTGGGCGTGGGGCGTGGTCGCGGGCACCCTCGCGGTGACCGTGTCGGCTCCGTGGCTGATCGCCTCCGGCGGGCGCGGGAGTTACCGGTTCCTGCCGCAGTTCGCCGCGCTCTCCTCGACGGGGCGCACGGTGCTGGTTCCGCTGGCGCTCGCCGCGGCGGCGTGGACGGTGTTCGTGACCCGGCTGGCCTCGAAGAACGCCGAGCCGCAGCCGCGCGGGGAGGTGCCGGCGCGGGCCGCCGTCGTCGCGGCGAGCGCCGGCACCGCGGTGGTCGCGGTGTCCGTGGTGGTGCTGTCGTACCAGGCGAACGCGGCGCGGATCCAGACGATGTTCACGGGCGGCGGGTTCCTGAGCGAGCCCGGTGACCTGCTGCGGCAGTGGCTGCTGTTCGGCGCCTGGAACGGTCCGTCGGGGGTCGGGCTGTGGGACTGGCTGCTGGTGCGGTTCGGGGATGTGCTGCTGCTGGCGGTGGTGTGGTGCGCGCTGCGGTGGCTGCCGGGGACGCTGACCCGGGCCTCGGTCCCGGCGATGGCGGCGGGCACGGTGTGCGCCGTCGTCCTGGGGCTGCTGGTGCGGCACCTGTGGCTCGTGGCCACGGGCGGCCGGACGCCGGCCTGGCATCTGCTCCAGGCGGCGTCCGGCCTCGGTCAGGGGACGAGCGCGGCAGTGCTCTGGGGCACGCTCGCGGGTGTCGCGGCCACGGTGGTGCTGCGGGTCGCGGGGCGGCGTACGGGAGCGCCGTCGGCAGCGTCGGCCGGCGCGACGGCCGACGGGTAGGGTCGGGGCCGGTGTGTCCGCCGGAGCCGACGAGGAAGCGCATGATCGACGTCGAGGTGGTGCAGCTTCTGGTGTCGCCCGCGCACCGGCTGGCGGGGCGGCCCTCTCAGGGGCCCGCGCCCGGTCAGGGCGACGAGCGCGTCCCGCGCGCCGAGGTGCGGGCGCGCCTGGGGCTGGTGGGCGACCGCTACTTCGCGCAGGCCGCGCACCGCGACGCCTCCGTGACGATGATGTCCGTGGAGAACCTGCCCACGGACATCGATCCCGCCGTCGGCCTCAGGCAGACCCGGCGCAACGTGCTGCTGCGGGGTGTCGACGTCGACGCGCTGGTGGGTGCGACGGTGCGTCTGGACTGCGGGGAGGGGCCGGTGCGGTTCTCGCTGAACCGTCCGGCGCGGCCCTGCGCGTGGATGAACGTCACCGTCGGCCCGGGCGCGCAGAAGGCGCTCAGGAACAAGGGCGGGGTGCGGTGCACGCCGCTCGACGACGGCGTTCTGCTGGTCGGGCCGGCTCGGTTCGAGGTGGTGTCGGGGCCTACTTGATCACGGCGTTGGCACCGATGATCACCAGGCCGATCAGCATGTCCCCCGCCCCGGCCCGCAGCGACGCCGGCCAGGTCCGCCCGGCGCGGCGCGCGGTCCACACACCCCACCCGGCGAGGATCAGGGTGTTGACCACCAGCGCGACCTCGACGGCGGCGGCCTCCGTCCACCAGCCAGGGACCGCGAACAGCAGCAGGACGACCGTGGGGACCGCCGCGGCGACGACCGGCCACTCCGCGATCATGGCGCGCAGGCCGACCATCAGTCCGCCGCGCTCGGCGGACATGCGGTGGGAGAGGACGTGCGCGTAGCCGTGCGCGGCCGCGGCGGCGAGGGCGGTGAGCAGCACCCACAGGGCGTCCGACCCGGGGCTGGTCTGCTCGTCCGGGGAGTCGAGGGCGGCCGCCAGGGCGCTGGCCAGGACCAGCCCGTAGACGCCGCTGATCAGGCGGGGTTCCGGGAGGCGCCGTTCGACGGTGCGTGGGGCGTCCGGCTGGGGCGACGGGTGGGCGGGTTCGTGCATCGCGGGCGGCCTCGGGCGGGGAGGGGCGGGAACGGGGCGGCACGGCAGCCCGTGAGGCGGCCGGGGGGACCGGCCGCCTCACGTGCGCCGTGTTCTGGATCAACTGCCGGGCCGCCCGGAGGCAACGCCCTGCGCCGGAAGCTGCCCCATTTGCCCGAGCCCGCTCCGGGAATCGTCAGCGCCTGCCGGTCGCCGTCCGCTGCTTGCGGGCCGCCATGACCGCGTAGACCAGCACGCCGCCGAAGAGGAACAGCACGCCCTGGTAGACGGCCTGGTATCCGGCGCCGGCGACCAGCCACAGCGAGAACGCGGCGGCGACCGAGGCGACGACCAGGTCGCGCGCCAGGCGCCCGCGGTCGACGCGGTCCCGCCGACCGGAGACGAGGTGGAAGAGCTGCGCGGCCGTGGCGAGCAGGTACGGCACGGTCGCGGTGAAGGTGGTGACCAGCACCAGCGTCTCGAACACCCGGGCCGTGCCGAAGGCGTAGTTGTACACGGTGAGCAGCGAGGCGAGGAGCACGGTGACGCCGACGCCCACCGTCGGGACGCCGCGCCGCTTGCGGGCCAGGGGCGCGGGGAACAGCCCGTCCTTGGCGGCGGCGTAGGACGTCTGGGCGCTGAGGAGCGTCCAGCCGTTGAGGCAGCCGGTCATCGACACGAGCGCGGCGACCGCCACGGCCCAGCCGCCCCATGCCCCGCCGAACATGCCGTTGACGGCGTCGGAGAAGGGCGCGCCGGACTCGACGAGCCGGTCGTGGGCGACGGTGCCGAAGACGGCGAGGGTGCCCAGCAGGTAGACGACCGCCGCCCCGGCGGTGCCGATGACGGTGGCGCGGCCCACGGTGCGGCGGGCGTCGCGCACCTCGCCGGCGCTGACGGCGGCGGACTCCACACCGAGGTAGGAGAAGAGCAGGATGGCGGCCGCGGCGGAGACGGCGCCCATCGCGCTCTCGCCGCTCGCCTGGAAGGGGCCGAGGTTGCCGGCGTCGAAGAAGAACAGCCCGCCGACGGCGACGAGCACCAGCGGCACCAGCTTGAGCACCGTGGACACCACCTGGACGGCGCCGACGTAGCGGGTCCCTGCGTAGTTGGCGAGGGCGGGCAGCCACTGGATGACGAGGGCCGCGAGGCAGGCGGTCCAGCGGTGCTCGCCGACGGGGATCAGCACGTCGAGGTAGCCGACGGCGGCCACGGCGAGCGCCGCGTTCGACACCCAGGTGGTGATCCAGTACGCCCAGGCGGCGAGGAACCCGGCGAAGTCGCCGAAGGCCTCACGGGCGTACACGTACGGGCCGCCGGTGCGGGGGTCGCGTTCGGCGAGGCGGCCGAAGACCAGGGCCAGGGCGACGGCGCCGACGGTCAGCACGCCGAAGGCGAGGAGGCTGATGGTGCCGTAGGGGGCGATGGAGGCCGGGAGCAGGAAGATGCCGCCGCCGATGATGTTGCCCATGACCAGCGCGGTGGCGACGGGAAGCCCGAAGCGCCGGGTGCGCCGTCCTCCGCCGTCGGGGGTGTCGCCGGGGTGGGCGGGGCCGCCGTGGATGTCCTGCGGGGCCGGAGCCGGTGGGGGGACGGTTCCGGTGACGTGCATGGGGTGGTGCGCCTCTCGTCGAACTGGTGCCCGGGATCGCCGGGCCGGAGCAATGGTCGGACATCACGTCCGATCCCGCCAAATCGGTCGTAATCGTCCTGCGAGAAGGCGTTCGGCTCCGGAAAAGGTGCACCGTAAAGGCTTCGGGACGGGCGATCGTCCGGCGCGGCGGGCCGGACGACCGGGCGTCTCCGTGGGGCGCCGGCACCTGGCCGTGAGGTCAGAAGACGCCCAGGAAGCAGCTGACCGCGACCGATACGGCGGCCGCGAGCGAGGTCAGGCGGAGGGTGGTTCTGCTGAGGAACATGTGGGCCTTTCCTGAGGGTGTCGGCGCGCCGCTCGCAGCGCGCCGGGCGGCCCGGGCGAGGGCTCAGATGCCGCCCATGCGGATGAGCCACCAGTCCGGGGTGACGGTGGCGTCCGCCGAGGCGTGGGGCGCGGCGGGCCGCTCCTCCACGGTGTCCTCGAGCCGGATCCGCCCGGGCAGTTCCGAGAAGCGCGACCTGCGCCGCGCCTCCGCCGGATTCCCGGGTCCGCGTACCTGGTCCATGCGCCTGCTCCTTGTCCGAGGGCTGCCGTGTGACCGGTCAGGTGGGCGACGAGTATGCGCACGCGCCGCGTCACCCGTCAAACAGGTGACGCGTACGGCGTCGGGCCCGATGGTCGCCTCCTGCGCCGGCCGTGTCCCGGCGGTAGCGTGAGGTGCGACCGCCCGTTCCCGGGCACTGCGGAGGCCGACCATGCCCACCTGGTCCTTCCGGTTCCAGCTGGGGCAGTACGTCAGGACGAGCCTGTGGATCCTGCCGGTGCTCGGACTGGCCCTGGGGGCTCTGCTGGGCGAGGCGGCACTGGCCCTGGACGACATGGTGGGCATCCCCACCGGCTGGCGGTACACGGCCGCCACGGCGACGGGCGTGCTGACCGCCATCGTCGGCGCCATGGTCGCCCTGCTGGGATTCGTCGTCACCATCGGGGTGCTGGTCGTCCAGCAGGCCACCGGCACGCTGTCCCCGCGCTACATGCGCCTGTGGTACCGGAACCGGCTTCAGAAGGCCGTGCTGTCCCTCTTCGCCGGCTCCTTCGCCTTCGCCTTCACGCTGCTGCGCCGGATCGGGCCGGGCACGGTGCCCGATCTCGGCGTCACCCTGGCCGGCCTGGCCGTCGCGGTCAGTCTGGTGATGCTGCTGGTGTACCTCAACCGGTTCGTCCACGACCTGCGCCCCGTGGCCGTCGCCGACCGGGTCCGCCGCACCGGCCTGCGTGTGCTGGGCACCTCGGTGCAGGCGCAGGGGCGGTGCACCCTGCTCGCCGAGGAGGCGCACGCGGGCCGTGGCACGCCGGCCGAGGTGGTGCGGTCCGCCGGCGGCGGGGCCGTCCAGGGAATGGACGTGGCCGGGCTGGTGAGGACCGCCGCGCGCCACGACTGCGTGCTGGTGGTGGCGCACCGCGTGGGCGACTTCGTCCCTCCGGGAGGCGTGCTGCTCGAGGTCCACGGGGAGCCCCGTACCCCTCCTGAGCCGCGCCGGCTGGCCGGGCTGGTGGCGCTGGGAGCCGAGCGGACCGTCGAGCAGGATCCCGCCTTCGTGCTGCGGGTGCTGGCCGACATCGCCGCCCGGGCGCTGTCCTCGGCGGTCAACGACCCGACCACCGCCGTGCAGGTCCTCAATCACATCGACGCGTTCCTGCACGCGGTGGGCCGGTCCGAGCTGCGGGGCCGGCATGTGCTCGGCGACGCCGACGGCGTGCCGCGTGTCGTCGTACCGGGGCGGAGCTGGGAGGAGTACCTCGAACTCGGCGTGACGGAGGTCCGCGAGTACGGCACCGGGTCGCTCCAGGTGTGCCGGCGTCTGCGGGCCCTGCTGGACGGCCTCCTGGAGGGTGTGCCGCCCGAGCGGTGTCCCGCGGTGCGCCGCCAGCTCGCGCTGCTCGACAACGCCGTGGAGCGGGAGTTCCCCGACGCCGCCCGCCGCTCCCTGGCCCGCACCGGGGACCGCCAGGGCATCGGAGGCGGGAGCCCCTCCCCCGACGCCCTCCCGCGTCACCGTCCCCGGTGAACCGGCCGGGGGCCGGGGGAGGCAGTCAGCCGACGGGGTTCGCCGGCTCGGGGTCGAGGAACTGGTCGCGGCGGGCGGCGACGAAGTCCTCGACGGTCTGGGCCGGTACGCCCGTCACCCGCGCGACGTCGTCGGTGGCCCGGTCGTAGCGGTTCTGCTGGTGCAGCCGGCACATGGTGACGATGTGGTCCTCGACGTGCGGGGGCAGCCCCGCGGGGGAGAGGACCTCGTCCCGCCACCGCTCCAGGGGGACGTCCGCGTAGACGACGGACCGGCCGAGCGCCCGGGAGTACTCCCCGGCCATCTCCGTCATGTCCATCGCCCGCGGGCCGGTCAGCTCGTAGACGTGGTCCAGGTGACTGTGCCGGTCGGCCAGCAGCGCGGCCACGACCCGGGCGACGTCGGCGACCGCGACGGGGGACGTGCGGCCGCTGCCGAAGGGCAGGGCCAGCGTGCCGTCCTCCTTGATCGAACGGGCGGCGAGGTCCGTGAAAAGCGGGTTGTCGAGGAACGAGGTGGGCCGGACGTGCACGACTGGCAGGCCCGACCAGTCGAGCACCTGCTCGGCCAGCCAGTGCAGGCGCTGCTGGTGCGACTCGTCGGTGCTGGTGGCCGTCATCTGCGACACCGTCATCTGGGACAGGCCGACGAGGACGTCGAGGTCGCCGTACTCCCGGGCCACGCTCGCCACGACGGTGGCGGCCAGCAGGTGATCACGGGACACCGGCATGGCGAAGTACATGCGGTCGATGTCCCACAGGCCGGCGGCGACGGTCTCGGGCCGGGTGAGGTCGCCGAGGACCACCTCCGCGCCGAGCCGGCGCAGCGCCGCCGCCCGTTCGTCGTCGCGGCGGACCAGGACGCGTACCGGTACGTCGTCCGCGCGCAGGCGTTCGATCACCGCGCGGCCCACACCGCCGGCTCCGGTGACGAGGACGGACTGAGAAGGCATGGCCGGCCTCCCTCCGGCCCGGCCGGCCCCGCCGCGCGCCCGTCGGCATCCGTCCGGTGCCGGAAACCGCCCGGCGCACGGCGCGGTTCCGGCGGGCCCGGTCTCGAGGATGTGACCAGCTTCGCACGGGCGGCCCGGCGCTTCGCGCCGAGCGACGGCGGGTCGGCCGATGCGTGAGTCAACTACCGTGGTGGGGCGGCGAATCGAGGTTGTACGGCTACCGCACTACGCCGGTGGCCGGCCGGGCCGCCCGGCCGTGAGCAGTCCGTTCGCCCTTTTGCGGGCTCGGTAGGCGGCGGCCTTGATCTTGTTGCCGCAGGGGTCCATGGCGCACCACTCGCGGCGCGCGCCGCGGGAGCGGTCGATGAAGATCTGCGAGCACTCGGGGTTGCCGCACTCCTTGAGCAGCGGCACGTCGGGACCGCTCAGCGTCAGGACGGCGTCACGGGCGACGTGGGCGAGCGCTTGCTCGACGGTGGCGTCCACCTGCCGTCCGGCGGGGGTGAGCTGGGGCACCGGGGTGGGCTTGCGCGCGTACCGGTTCACCAGGTCCAGCGCGTCCCGGTCGTGGTCCTCGCCCGCCATGGCGGCCCGGACCAGCCGGTGGACCGCCTCCCGGAGGGCCAGCGCCTTGCGCAGGTCGGCGGGTCCGGCGGGCACGTCGTCCACGGTGATGCCCGCCTCACGGAACCACGCCCCGAGGCTCACCGGGGAGTCGAGGTCCTCCCGGGGTTCGGCGCGGTGCCGGAAGCGCAGCGTGCCCGGGAAGTCGAGTGCCGGGGTGCCGCCGGGGAACGCGTGCCTCATGTCACCAGCCTGGCCGGTGACGGGGCGGAGCGCAAGGACGTCGCCGCTCCCGGCAGCGCGGAGCCGCGCGGACCGGTGCCGCGACGGCCGGTCCGCGCGGCTGCCTGCCGGACGGTGCGGGCGCCTATGTCTCGGCCGGCAGCGGCGACGCGTCGGCGCGGCCGGTGCGCAGGAAGTCGGTCAGAGTCGCGAGCAGCGCGTCGGGGGCCTGCTCGGCGAGCCAGTGGCCGGCGTCGGGAATCACCGTGCCCCGCACGTTCGTGGCGACGCCCTTGAGCGAGTCGGCCACGGCCGGACCCCAGCTGTCCGCGCCGCCGATGCCGAGCACCGGCATGGTCAGCTTCGCCCTTGCGCGCTTCTCGTTCTGCGCGAGCGTCTCGTCCCAGGCCCGGTAGAAGCCGAAGCTCCCCGTCAGGCTCTCCGGGTTCGACAGGAGGCGGACGTAGTAGTCCATGGCCTCCTCGGGCACGCCACCGCCCTGCACGGCGAACTCGTAGCCGTAGAAGACGTCCTCGTTGCCCGTGACGAGCTGCTCGACGAGCGGGTCGTCGACCCGGTTGAACGGGATGTGCCACAGCCGGTTGTTGAGCGGCTCGGGGACGAACAGCGGGGGCGAGGGGACGACGCCCGGGGGTCCGGGCACCTCGGCGAGGGCGACCCGCTCGACCCGCTCGGGGAAGTCGGCGGCCAGCGCGTAAGCGATGATCATGCCGGTGTCGTGGCCGACCAGGGAGAACCGCTCATGACCGAGCGCGGCCAGGTCCAGCACTCCGAGGGACGTGGCCACGAGGGCGATGCCGACCAGCAGCGGGCTCTCGACCAGCCCGGCGAGGTCGAGCGACCAGCCGACGGCGGCGGCGAGGGCGAGCGTGCCGGCAAGGCCCAGGGCGACGAGCCGTGCGGCCGGCCCCTGCCACCGTTTGAGGTCGATCTCCAGACCGGCGAGGAACAGCAGGAAACCCAGCCCGATGACGGACAGCGCCTCGACCGTCCCGTCCGGCCGCACCCAGTCCAGGACCGCCGGCCCGAGGACGACGCCGGCCACGATCTCCAGGACCGGGCCGGGCAGTCGTACGCGGGGCGCCAGGGCGAGCAGGAACGGGACGGCCGCGGCCACCGCGAGCACGATGACCAGGTTGTCGTACGACATGGTGGCTCCCGTGGCCCGGCGGCCTCGGACCCCTCCACCGTGCACACGCGGCACGGCGCCGCGCATCCCGTCGGGGCGTCTACGACATCCCGTCCGGACCCCCGCGGAAAAAATCCTCAGCGGTGATGTCGAGAACCCGCGTCCGGCTCCGTCCCCGCTGTGAACGCGACGACAATGGGTCGCACCAGCACGAGGAGAGAACCGTCATGGCCAAGTACCTGCTGCTGAAGCACTACCGCGGCGCCCCGGCATCGGTGAACGACGTCCCCATGGACCAGTGGACCCCTCAGGAGATCTCGGACCATGTGCGGTACATGAACGACTTCGCCGCCCGGCTGGAGAAGACCGGCGAGTTCGTCGACGGCCAGGCGCTGGCGCCCGAAGGGTCGTGGGTGCGGTACGACGGCGAGGGGCGCCCGCCGGTGACCGACGGGCCGTTCGCCGAGACCAAGGACCTGATCGCCGGCTGGATGGTGATCGACGTCGACAGCCACGAGCGCGCCGTCGAACTGGCCGGGGAGCTGTCGGCCGCGCCCGGCGCGGGCGGCAGGCCGATCCACGAGTGGCTCGAGGTGCGGCCCTTCCTCACCGCGCACCCCACCGTCACCGAGTGACCTCGCCGAGGGACGAGGCGCTGACGATGGACGAGGCGCTGCTGAGGGCGCTCACACCGCGTGTCCTCGGGATCCTCGTCCGCCGCGGAGCCGGCTTCGCGGCGGCCGAGGACGCGGTGCAGGACGCGCTGGTGGAGGCGGTGCGCGTCTGGCCGGACGACCCGCCGCGCGATCCGCAGGGCTGGCTGGTCACCGTGGCCTGGCGCCGGTTCCTCGACGCGACGCGCGCGGACACCGCGCGTCGCAGGCGTGAGGACCGGGCCGAGGAGGAGCCGCCGCCCGGGCCCGCGCCGTCGGTGGACGACACGCTCCAGCTGTACTTCCTGTGCGCCCACCCGTCGCTGACGCCGGCGTCCGCGGTCGCGCTCACCCTGCGGGCCGTCGGCGGCCTGACCACCCGTCAGATCGCGCAGGCGTACGTGGTGCCGGAGGCGACCATGGCGCAGCGCATCAGCCGCGCGAAGCGCACCGTCTCCGGTGTGCGGTTCGACCGGCCCGGGGACGTGTCCACGGTGCTGCGGGTGCTGTACCTGGTGTTCAACGAGGGCTACTCGGGCGATGTGGACCTGGCGGCCGAGGCGATCCGGCTCACCCGGCAGCTCGCGGCCGTGATCGACCACCCGGAGGTGGCGGGGCTGCTCTCGCTCATGCTGCTCCACCACGCGCGGCGAGCGGCCCGTACGGCGCCCGACGGGAGTCTGGTGCCGCTCGCCGAGCAGGACCGGAGCCGGTGGGACACGGGCCTGATCGCCGAGGGCGTCGGCATCCTCCAGGCGGCCCTGTCCCGTGACCGGCTGGGCGAGTTCCAGGCGCAGGCCGCCGTCGCGGCGCTGCACGCGGACGCGCCGAGCGCCGAGGAGACGGACTGGACGCAGATCGTCGAGTGGTACGACGAACTGGTCCGGCTGACCGACAGCCCGGTGGTGCGGCTCAATCGCGCGGTGGCCGTCGGCGAGGCGGACGGGCCGCGGGCGGGGCTGGCGGAGCTCGCGGCACTGGACGGCTCGCTGCCCCGGTACGCGGCGGTCGCGGCGTACCTCCACGAGCGCGACGGCGACCCGGAGACCGCGGCGGCGCTGTACGCCGAGGCCGCGCTCAAGGCGTCCAACCTCGCCGAACGCGACCATCTGACGCGCCAGGCGGCCCGGTTGAACACGCGTGGCCGCCGGCGGGCGGGCGTCGAGGGCGGCGGCGCGTGAGGCCGCGTGCGTGACGGGACCGCCCCGTTCGCCCCGGGGGCGTCATGGGGTCATGCTGGAGGGAGGTCTTCCCCACAGGACACAGGGAGCCTCGATGAGAGCGGTACGAGCTCACGACCGTGACGCGCCCGTGGACAGTCTGGTCGTGGAGGAGGCCCCGTACCCGTACGCGGGCGAGGGCGACGTCGTCGTGAAGGTCCGGGCGGCCTGCTTCACGCCCGGTGAACTGACCTGGCCCGCCTCGTGGGTCGACCGGGCCGGCCGGCCGCGGTCCCCCGTCGTACCGGGCCACGAGGTGTCGGGGGAGGTCGCGGAGGTGGCGCTCGGCACCACCGGACTGTCCGTCGGACAGCGGGTGATCGGCCTCACCGACTGGAATCGCGACGGCACCCTCGCCGAGTACGTGGCGGTGGAGGCGCGCAATCTGACGCCGCTGCCCGCGGACGTCGACCCGGTGCGGGCGGCGGCCCTGCCGATGCCGGGACTCACCGCCTGGCAGGGGCTGTTCGTGCACGGCCGGCTCCGGACCGGGCAGAGCGTACTCGTGCACGGAGCGGGAGGGGGGGTGGGAATGGCAGCCACGCAGCTCGCCCGTGACGCCGGAGCGCGAGTCCTCGGTTCGGGCCGCTCGAAGAGCAGGGACCTGGTGCTGGAACTGGGCGCGGAGGAGTTCGTCGACCTGGAACAGCCGGCGTGGGAGGAAGCCGTGGGGCTCGTCGACCTCGTGTTCGACGCCGTCGGAGGGACGGTGCTCGACCGCTCGGCCGCCGTCCTCAGACCGGGAGGCGCCCTCATCAGCATCTCCCGCCCGCCGACCGTGCGGCCCGAGGACGGCCGGGCGATGTACTTCATCGTCGAGCCCGACCGCGGTCACCTCGCGCAGGTCGTCGACCGTCACCGGCAGGGCCGGCTGCGGCCCCTGGTGGGCAGCGTCCGTCCGCTCGCCGAGGCACCGGACGCGCTGCGCACCAAGTCGGGAACGGCCGGGAAGACCGTCGTCGCCGTCGCGTGACGCAGGGGCGTCGCGCCCGTCGGGGGCGGGGGGTTCCGCCACGACGGAAAGCAGTCACCCTCATGGATCTCAAGCTCGAACTCATCGTGCTGCCCGTGTCGGACGTCGACCGGGCCAAGGCCTTCTACGAGGCCATGGGCTTCCGGCTCGACCTGGACAAGGCGGCCAGCGAGGAGTGGAGGGCCGTGCACTTCACCCCGCCCGGTTCGGAATGCTCCGTCATCTTCGGCAAGGGGCTCACGTCCGTGCCGCCGGGCTCCGCGCAGGGCATGTACCTCGTCGTCGACGACATCGAGAAGAGCCGCGCGGAACTCGTCGACCGGGGCATCGAGGTGAGCGAGGTCTTCCACGACGCGAACGCCGTCTTCTACCACGGCCACGGCGGCGGGGACTTCACCCACGACCCCGCCCAGGGCCAGGGCCGGCTGCCGGGTCTCCACCCGGACCGGATGTCCTACGGCTCCTTCGCCACCTTCAGCGACCCGGACGGCAACGGCTGGGTGCTTCAGGAGGTGCGGCAGCGGCTCCCTGGCCGCTGACGGGCCGAGACGCCGAGCGGCGTCGACACCGGGCCGCGTCAACTCCGGGCGGCCGCCGTCCCGTTCACCGGGGCGGCGGCCGTCACCCCTAGGTGCTCAGCCGGCGGCTCGTGCTCACCCCGCGGCGCGGCTTCACCCCGCGGCGCGGCTCGTGCTCACCCCGCGGCCGCCGGGAGCCGCAGGTAGTCCAGGCCGCTCGCGTCCAGCCAGAGGTGGCCGGGGGAGCGGACCATGCGCAGCAGCACGTCCTCGCAGCCGGGGCAGCGCAGCACCGTCCCGGGGCCGCCGAGGTAGGCGTGCGCCTCGGCCAGCCGCATCCGCCGGCCGCAGCTCTGGCACTGTCCGGAGGCCATGGTCATGTCGGCGCCGAACAGCGACTCGAGGTCGCCGGCGGCGGCGTTGCCGTCGAGGAAGCCGGGTTCGGTGGTCATGGGGCGGTGTCCCTTCCGTCGCCCGCCGGGGGCACTCGTCCGCCGGCGGCACTCATCCGCCGGGCCCGAAGCGTTCGGTCCGGATGCGGCGGGGGTCGTGGCCGAGTGCCACGAGCAGACCGGCCGCCGTCTCCACGAACCCGGTGGATCCGCAGACGTAGCAGGCCGGTTCGAAGTCCGGCGGCCACCCGCCGGCGGACAGATCGTTCGCGGTGACGCGCCCGGGCGGCCGCGGCCAGCCCTCCGGTGCGGAGCGGCTGTAGAGGAAGGTCTTGTCGAGCCCCGGGTCCTGTGTCCGCAGGTCCGGGACGAACAACTGCGACGGGGGGTCGCGGAGGCTGTACACCAGCCGGAAGGGGACGCGGTTGCCGAGGGCGCGCCGGGTGCGGATCATCGCCATCAGCGGCACCAGGCCGGAGCCGCCGGCGACGAGCAGGACCGGTTCCTTCTGCTCGTCGGGCCGCCACACGAACCAGCCGCCGACCGGCCCGCGCAGTTCGACCCGGTCCCCCGCCTCCAGGACGTCCGCCAGGTACGGGGAGACCTCGCCGTCGTCGATCCGTTCGACGGTCAGCTCCACGCGCTCCCCGTCGGGCGCGGAGGCGATCGAGTAGCTGCGCTGTGTGCTGTAGCCGTCCTCCGCGGTGAGCCGCACGTCGACGTGCTGTCCGGGCAGGTGGCCCGGCCAGCCGGGGACGTCGAACACCAGGGTGCGGGCGGTGCCGGACTCGTCGTGCCGGCCGGTGAGGCGGGCCTCCAGCCAGCGCAGCCGCGCGCCTAGTCGCCCTGGTACCGCTGCTCGCGCCATGGGTCACCGTAATCGTGGTAGCCGACGGTCTCCCAGAAACCGCGTTCCTCCTCGTCCAGCAGCTGTATGCCGCGCACCCACTTCGCGGACTTCCAGAAGTACAGGTGCGGGACGAGCAGGCGGGCGGGGCCGCCGTGTTCCGCGGGGAGTTCCTCGTCGTCGTAACGGTGGACGATCCACGCCTTGCCGTCGAGGAGGTCCTCGACGGGGATGTTGGTGGTGTAGTCGCCGTAGGAGCGGACGAGGGCGTACTCGGCGCCGGACTCGACGTTCGCGAGGAGCACGTCGAGGGAGACGCCCTGCCATCGGGTGCCGAACTTCGACCACTTGGTCACGCAGTGGATGTCGACGGTGGGCGTCTCGGAGGGCAGGGCCATCAGCTCCTGCCAGTTCCACTGGTGCCGGACGCCGGTCTCGGTGCGGACGGTGAACTCCCAGTCGTCGAGGCTCACCGTGGGTGTGGGGCCGGCGGACAGAACGGGGAAGCCGGTGGTCTCGTACTGTCCCGGCGGCAGTTCGTGTCCCTTGTCCCGCGCCCGGCCGTGGAATCCGCGTGAAATGACGGCCATGTCGCATCCCCACTCTCGGAAGAGGGCGGTTCCCATTTTTCAGGAGTCGCCGCGGCCCGGCATCTCGGCGGGTCCGTCGCCGGGTGCGTGAGGGAGCCGGGCGCGGAGGGGCGCCGGCCGCGGGAAATCAGCCGGGCATGACCGCCGCCTCGATCTGGTCGAGGTGGGCGTCGAGGATGTCCTCGAAGGCGGCGCGGCGGTCCGCGCTCAGCGGGTGGACGTCGCGGGCGAAGTGCGCCAGCGCCGGGAAGCGCCCGGGGTCGGCGCCCAGGACCGCGACGCGGAACAGCTCCAGGCCCTGTTCCCGCTCCTCGGGCGTCACGGTGCCGAGGCCGGCGTCGGAGGAGATCAGCGCGACGAGCAGCACCGCGAGGCGGTGGTAGCGCGCGGGGATCTCCTCGTCGGGCACTCCGGCGGCGCGCAGGGCCTGGAGCACCTCCTCCATGATCAGGCGGGACCCGGCGCCGCTGGAGGCGTAGCGGCCCCACACCGCGGCGAGCTGCGGCTGCCGGGCGAAGGCGTCCCTGATGCGCAGGGCCAGGGTGGTGAGGCGACGGCGCCAGTCGCCCTCGGGGCGGTAGCCGTCCAGGGCGGTGAGCAGGGTGCGGTCGGCGACGGCGCGCAGGAGTTCGGTCTTGCTGCGGAAGTGGCGGTAGAGGCTGGAGGAGTCGGTGCCGAGCACCGCGGCGAGCTTGCGCACGCTGAACGCGTCGGCGTCGTCGGTGCGCAGCAGCTCGGCCGCCGCGTCCAGGATCTCCTCGGTCGACCAGCGCCTTCGGCCTGCCATCGCTTTCCTTCCGTCGTGCTCTCCGGCTCCAGCCTAAATTATGCGCTTGGTGTTGCACGCACTGCGTGCATAATGGGGACATGAGGGTCGGGCGGCGCCGTGTGGGGCCGCCCGGCAGCGGAGCCGGAAGGAGGCACGTGATGGGACACCGTGGAAACCGTCTGGATCCGGCGGCGCTGGACGCCGCCCTCGAGGCCGTGCACCGCGCGGGGGTGCCGGGGGTGTTCGCGGAGGTGCGGGACGGCGACCGGGTGTGGCGGGGCGCCGCCGGGGTCGCCGACGTGGAGACGGGCCGTCCCGTCACCGCCGGTCTGCGGCACCGGGTCGGCAGCGTCACCAAGACCTTCACCGCGGCCGCGGTGCTGCGGCAGGTGGAGGCGGGCACGGTCGGCCTCGACGCGCCGGTGTCGCGGTACCTGCCCGGTCTGGTCCCGGGAGGGCGCGGTGACGCGATCACGGTGCGGATGCTGCTCAACCACACCAGCGGACTCGCCGAGTACCTCCCGTACGCCTATCCGTCGCTGAAGGCGTTCCCCGCGCTCGACCGGACGGGGCCGGAGAGTCTGGAGGAGCTGCGGTTCACCCGGTTCGACCCGGTCGAGCTGATCGGCATGGGGGTCGCCGCGCCCGCGGTCGGCGTTCCTGGCGGCACTCCGGGGGTGTACTCCAACACCAACTACCTGCTGTTGGGGCAGCTGCTGGAGAAGGTGACGGGGCTGCCGGCCGAGCGCTGCATCGCCCGTGACGTCATCGGGCCGGCGGGGCTGCGGGACACGGAACTCGCCGTCGGTGCGCACATCGAGGGGCCGCACTCGCGGCTCTACGAGGCGTGGTTCGGCATGATCGACCCGCCGCGCGACCACAGCGTCCACGACATGTCGTGGGTGGGCCCCGCGGCGTCGCTGATCTCGACGGTCGCGGACCTCAACCGGTTCTACGCGCTGCTGCTGGCCGGGGAGATCGTCGCCCCGTCCTCGCTGGCCGAGATGCGGCGCACCGTCCCGGTGATCTCCCAGGAGGGCAGGACGATCGACTACGGTCTCGGTCTGCACCCGCTGGAGCCCCTGAGTCCGGGACAGGACCCGTACTGGGGGCACGGCGGCACGGTGTGGGGCGGCGGGACGCTGGCGATGGCCCGCGCCGACGGCGGCCGGCAGTGGTGCGTCGCCGTCAACCTCCAGCGCTGGAACGAGCTCGACGCGTCCGGCCGTCCGAAGCCGCACGCCGTCGACGCGGCGCTGGCGGCCTTCCACCGGCTGGCGGCGAACGGCTGAGCGGCCGGGGGCGTGGCGGGCCCGGGCCGGCCGGGCGCAGGGCCCGTCAACTCCCGCCCGGCGGGGGCCCGGCCGGTCCTCACGCGCTGCTGACGCCCCCGTCGCCTACCCTCGGTGCAGGACGCGCCGACACGCGGTGCGGGCGGGTGTCGAGGGTCGAGGAGGCGGGGGTGCTCGGTAGAGGCGCGTGGCTGGTCGCGGGAGCCGTCGCCGTGACGTGCATGCTGCTCCTCGGCCCCAGCACGCCCGCCGGCGCCCCCTTCGCGCGGACGGTGCCGGTCGACGCCGCGAAGGACGTGGTGCCCAACCGGGTCATGACGTGGAACCTGTGCAATCCGTGCGAGGAGAGCAACGTCGACCGGGCCTCGGAGATCGCCGCGTACGCCCCGCAGGTCGTCGGCCTCCAGGAGGCGTGCGTCCGGGACGTCGAGCGGATCAGGGACCATCTGGCCAATCTGCACGGGCTGGAGTACCACGTCGCGTACGGCCCGGTGCTGCGCAACTGGAGCCGCTGCGGGGGCCTTCCGTGGAAGCCGGGGGGTTACGGGCAGGCGCTGCTGTCGGCCGCGCCGATGACCGACGTCGTCACGGAGGAGTACCCGGACGGCGGCTCGGAGGACCGCGGGTACATCGCGGTCACCACCGAGGTCGCAGGGCAGACCGTACGGGTCTTCAACACGCATCTGGCGCAGCGGCGTCAGGAGGCGGTGCGCGAGCGGCAGACCGCGGTGCTCGCCCCGCAGGTCGCCCGGTACGAACGGGCCCTTGTGCTCGGCGACTTCAACGCCGTGCCGGACTCCCCCGAGCTCGCACCGATGTGGGCGCTCGCCGAGGACACGGACCCCGGGTGCCGGCCGTCGGCCGCCGGCGCCTGCGAGCCGACGACGGACTGGCAGAGCAAGTTCGACTACGTGTTCCTGCGCGGGTTTTCGGCGCTGGGGCACGAGGTGCGGCCCAGCCGGTATTCCGATCACCATCTGCTGCACACCGACGTCACCGCGCGCTGATTCCGTTAAGAGTTTTGTTAGTGGGCGCGATTCGCGGATACACGTTCGACGAACCGACGTCAAAGGAGTCAGTGATGGGCATTATCGCTTGGATTTTCATCGGTCTGATCGCCGGCGCGATCGCCAAGGCGCTCATGCCGGGCAAGGACCCGGGCGGCATCATCATCACCATGCTCATCGGCATCGCGGGCGGTCTGCTCGGCGGATTTCTCGGCAAGGTGATGTTCGGGGTGGATTCGATCGACGGATTCTTCGACCTGTCGACGTGGATCGCGGCCATCATCGGCTCCGTCATTCTCCTTGCCCTGTACCGGGTTTTCGCCGGCCGCAGTCGCCGGGGCGGTCACGCCCACGCCTGACGGCGATGCGAGTGGTGTGAGGTGACATCCCGCAGGCGTACGCCTGCCACGCGGAAGGCCGCCGTCCATCGGACGGGGGCCTTCCGCGTGTGCGTTCACTCCGGGTCGCGTCCGGTGCGGGGGTCGGTGCGGAGGTGGGCGCGGACGCCCTGGAGGCCGAAGAGGACGAGGAGTTCGACCGCCTTCCCGTCGGCGCTGCCCAGCCAGTGCGGCAGGGAGGTGTCGAACTCCGCGGCCTCGCCTCCCGACAGGGTCAGGTCCCGCTCCCCGACGAGGAGCCGCAGACGGCCGGTGAGGACGTAGAGCCACTCGTGCCCCTCGTGGGTCTGCGGCGTCGGCTCGGCGGGCTCCTTCCGCGCCGGGATGATCATCTTGAATGCGTGCACCCCGCCGGGCCGGCGGGACAGCGGCACGAAGGTCATCCCGAACCGGTTCACCGGCTTCAGGTGGATCCGCGGGTCGCCGGCGCGCGGCGCCCCCACCAGATCGTCCAGCGGCACGTCGTACCTGCGGGACAGCGGCAGCAGCAGTTCGAGCGTCGCCCGGCGCTGTCCGCTCTCCAGGCGGGACAGGGTGCTCTCGGACACGCCGGTGACGGCCGCCACGTCGGCCAGCGTGAGCCCGCGTTCCCGGCGCAGCGCGCGCAGCCGCGGGCCCACGGCGTCCAGCACCTCGTCGTCCGTTCTGCCGTCCATCGGGCCAGCTTGCCACAACGGCAAGATTCCGTGCCGGAACGGTGGTCGGCTGCCGAGACTGGGCGCATCGACGACGACCTGAGGGAGTTCCCGATGAGCAGCACCGATGCGGTCACGTTCTGGGACGGCGTCCACGCCGCCCGGCCCGCGACGGACAGCCCGTCCCCCAACGTCCGGCTGACGGAGACGGTCACGGGTCTGCCGCCGGGCGACGCCCTGGACCTGGGCTGCGGCAACGGCGGCGACGCGCTGTGGCTGGCCCGCCAGGGCTGGCGGGTCACCGCGGCCGACATCTCGGCCGTCGCGGTCGAACGGCTCACCGCCCTCGCCCGCACCCACGGCGTCCACGACCGCCTCGCCGCCGTACGGCTGGACCTGCGCACGGCGTTCCCCGCCGGCACGTTCGACCTGGTCACCACCCACTACCTGCACACCCCGTACGACCTGGACCGGTCGGCCGTGCTGCGCGCGGCGGCCCACGCGCTGCGGCCGGGCGGGCGCCTGCTGGTCGTCGACCACGGCTCGACCGCGCCCTGGTCGTGGAACCAGGACCCCGACGTCCGCTTCCCGGGTCCCCGTGAGGTCGCCGCGGGCATCGGGCTCGACCCGGCCGTGTGGACGGTGGAACGGGCCGACGCGCCCCGCCGCGTCGCGACCGGCCCGGACGGCGGCACGGCCGAGGTGACCGACCATGTCCTGCTCGTCCGCCGGACGCCTTGATCGCTGCCCAGGCCGCTGATTGGCTGGCCCGCATGACCGATCTCGGACCTGTCGCGTGGCCGCCCGCACCGATCAGGACGGAGAGGCTGGTGCTGCGCGAGCCCGAGGCCCGGGACCGCGCGGCGTTCGTCGAGCTGCTGGCGTCGCCGGAGGTGCACACCTACCTCGGTGGCCCTCGCCCTCGTGCCGTGCTCGAACGCGAGTTGCCCGAGGCGCCGGAGCGGTGGCCCGGGAGCTTCGTCGTCGAGGAGGGCGGGGCGGGCGGGGCGGGCGGGGCGGGGCGGGCGGGGCGATGATCGGTCAGATCCTGCTGAGGCGGGCGCCGGAGCATCACCGGCCGGCCGCCGTGGGGAAGGTCGATCTCGGCTACCTGTTCCTGCCGCGGGCGTGGGGACACGGGTACGCCGCCGAGGCGTGCGCGGCGGCGCTGGACTGGCTCGCCGGCGTCCTCCCGGGTGAGCCGGTCGTGCTCGCCACCCAGACCGCCAACGCCCGCTCGATGCGCCTCGCGGCGAAGCTGGGGTTCACCGAGGTGGAGCGGTTCCGGGCCTGGGACGCCGATCAGTGGCTCGGCCTGCGGTCCCCGGTACCACCCTCCCGGTGAGCCCGGCGGCTCGCGTCCGCCGGCGTGCCGTCAGGGTGACCATGCGGGCGAATCCCCGGCCGGCCGCGTTGGCCCCGGGACGCCGGGTGGTACGTCGCTGGAGATGTCCACGCCCCCGGATCCGGCCGCCTCGCCTTCCCCCGGCCCGCGCTCGCACCGCGCTGCCGTGCGGGTGCCGGGGGTGCTGCGCACGGCCGCCGCGTACGCGTGGCGGCTGATCGCGGTCGGCGTCGTCGTGCGGGCCGCGTTCGCGGTGCTGGGGCAGTTCCACCGCATCGCGGTGGCCGTCTTCCTGGGTCTGGTGTTCACGGCGGTGCTGCGGCCGGCGGCCGGCCTGGTCGCGCGGTTCCTGCCCCGCGCGCTCGCCGTGGCGGCCTCGGTCGTCGGCGGGGTCCTGCTGGTGCTGGGCGGGCTGGCCCTGGTGGGTGAGGCGATCGCCGGTCAACGCACCACGTTGGAGCGGGAGTTCGTATCGGGGGTGGACCGGATCGAGCGCCGGCTCGAGCAGCCGCCGTTCCGGCTGTCCCCGACCGTGTTCGACGACCTCCAGTCCCGCGTCGGCGAGCTGCTGTCCAGTCACCGCGCCACGGTGGTCAGCACGGCGCTGAGCGGTGTGGGGCGCGTGGTGGAGGTGCTCACCGTGCTCGCCCTTGCCCTGTTCTGCGCGGTCTTCTTCACCCACTCGGGGGACCGGTACTGGCGGTGGTTCTGCGAGCAGCTGCCCGGGCCGGCGCGGCGGACGTGGTCGGTGGCGGGCGGCACCGCCTGGCGGACGTTCACCGGGTACACGCACGGCATCCTGCTGGTCGCCGTGACCAACGCGGTCCTCGTCGGTCTCGCCCTGTTCGCGCTGGGCGTCCCGCTCGCCGTGCCGCTGGCGGTGCTGGAGTTCGTCGCCGCGTTCGTGCCGCTGATCGGCTCCCCCGTCGCCCTGGCGGTCGCCGCCGTCGTCGCCCTCGCCACCAAGGGGCCGGTGACGGCCCTGGCCGTGGTGGCGCTCATCGTGGTCATCGGCCAGCTGGAGGGCCATCTGCTGCACCCGCTCGTGCTGAGCTGGGCCGTCCGTCTCCACCCGGTCGTGGTCGCCCTGTCGGTGGTGGCGGGCGCGGTGGCGGCGGGCGTCGTGGGCGCGGTGGTGGCCGTACCGCTGGTGGCGACGGTGTGGTCGGTGGGCCGGGCGCTGCGGGGCAGGGGGGAGGCGGAGTCCTGAGTCGCCGGCCGGAGGCGGCGCGGGTCGCCGGCGGTCACCGGAACACGGGACCGCCGGGCGTCCGCGGGGGTTCCGTACCCTGGTGGGCATGCGCGTGCGCCCCACCTTGAGATGGACCCCGACGGACGACCTGCCGCCGGCCACGACGGACCTGGCACCCGTCGTCGACGCGCTGCGCGCCGGCGGCGTACTGGTGCTCAGCGGGGCCGGGATCTCCACGGAGTCCGGGATCCCCGACTACCGCGGCGAGGGCGGAAGCCTGAGCCGGCACACCCCGATGACCTTCCAGGAGTTCGTCGGCGGGCCCGCCGCCCGGCGCCGGTACTGGGCGCGCAGCCATCTGGGCTGGCGGACCTTCGGCCGGGCCCTGCCCAACGCCGGGCACCGGGCGGTGGCCGCGTTCGCCCGCCACGGCCTGGTGTCGGGCGTGATCACGCAGAACGTGGACGGACTGCACCAGGCCGCCGGCAGCGAGGGTGTGGTGGAGCTGCACGGGAGCCTGGACCGGGTGGTGTGCCTGTCGTGCGGGCGGACCAGCCCGCGCCGGGACCTCGCGGAGCGGCTGGAGGCGGCCAATCCCGGCTTCTCGCCGGTGGCCGCGGGGATCAACCCCGACGGTGACGCCGACCTCACCGACGAGCAGGTCGTGGGTTTCCGTGTGGTGCCGTGCGCGGTGTGCGGCGGCGTCCTCAAGCCGGACGTGGTGTTCTTCGGGGAGACGGTGCCGCCGCAGCGGGTCGAGCTGTGCCGGCGGATGGTCCGGGAGTCGACGTCCCTGCTGGTGCTGGGGTCCTCGCTGACGGTGATGTCGGGGCTGCGGTTCGTGCGGCTGGCGGCGGAGAGCGGCAGGCCCGTCCTGATCGTCAACCGGGACGCGACCCGGGGTGACCGTCATGCCCTGACGCGGGTCGGGCTGCCCCTGGGCGCGGCGCTCACCACCGTCGCCGAGCGGCTGGACGTCACCGTGGAGGACGCGGCGGCCGCCTGAGCGGGGAGCCCGCCCTTCGCCCACGTGAGTCCCGGCACGTGCCGCTCGGCTGCCGTCTCGTCCTGGCCTCGGGAGGTGTGTGACACAGGCCACGGGAACCCCGGCGGGGCCGCGGAGAGTACCTGGTGTGAGAGACACAGATGAAGACGACGAGCTACGTGCGCGCGTCAGAGCCGGGGACCGCGACGCGTTCGGCAGCCTGTACGACGCACACGCGCGTGCGGTGTACAACCACGGGCTGCGGCTGACCGGGGACTGGTCGCTGGCGGAGGACGTCATGTCCGAGACGTTCCTCGCCGCGTGGCGGACCCGGGCTTCGCTGAACCCCGAGGGCGGGTCGCTCGGACCGTGGCTCCTGGGGATCGCCACCCACAAGGCGCACAATGCCACACGCCGTCTGCGCCGACAGCGCCTGTTCCTCTCACGCCAGCCGGCTCCGCCCGTGGTGACGGACTTCGCCGAGGAGAGCGCGGGCCGGATCGACGACGCCCGCAGGCTGGCCGTGGTCCGCGACGCCCTGAGCGGACTGCGCAGCCAGGACCGTGACGTTCTCGTCCTGTGCGTGTGGTCCGGCCTCACCTACCAGGAATGCGCCGAGGCGCTGGGCATTCCCCTGGGCACCGTGCGCTCCCGGCTCGCGCGTGCCCGCCGACGGCTCGACCGGCTCAGCGCGAAGAACCTGGAACCGCACGGCCCCCGCGGAGAGGTAAGGAAGCAGGCCGCGTTCGCGGCCGCGCGCTCACAGGAGGAGAACCGATGACCGCCTCACATCGCCCTGACGGTTCCGGCGACGACGCCGCACATCTGCGCGGGCTGTTGCCGGACGCACCCGAATGGGACCTCACGCCCGCCCGCCGGCGCCACCACCGGGACGTGCTGCTGCGCGAGATCGACCGGGAGCGGACGGCCGTCCCCGCCCCGGCGACGCCCGCGCCTCGGCGGCGTTGGGCGCGTCCGGTCCTCCTGCTGCCGGCCACGGCCATGACCCTCGCCGGCGCTCTGATCGTCACGCTTCCCGGCGCGGAGCAGGAGCCCGGCGCCAGGGCGGAGGCGACCGACGCGCGGCACGCCGCGGCGGACGGCGTGGTGCTCACGCTCGACCGCATCGCCGCCGCGTCCATGGCGGTCGACGTCGAACCGGTGCGCGACGACCAGTTCGTCTACGTCCGCACCCTGGTCCGCGGCAACGAAGGCGCCTTCGACGGCCCGGTGAAGCTCGGTGCTCCGCACCGCCGCGAGATCTGGGTGTCGCAGGACTCCGCACCGGTCACCCGCATCGGGGTGATCCGTGAGTCCGGACAGGGTGTTCCCATGTCCGGGCAGCGGATTCCCCTCGAGACGGCGGCCCCCGACGGCAGTGCCGGGCAGGGGGTCCCCGCCGGCATCGACCGGCCCACCTACCAGTGGCTGGCCGGGCTGCCCACGGACACCGACGCCCTGCGCGAACTGCTCTACGCCCGGACCCGGCCTCTCGACGACGAATCGAAGGACCAGGCCGTCTTCCGGAAGATCGGCGACCTGTTGAACGAGACGGTCATGCCGCCGGCCAATGCCGCGGCCCTGTACAGGACGGTCGCCACGATTCCGGGCGTGCGCGTGACGCCCGACGCCACCGACGCCGCCGGGCGGCACGGGATCGGGATCACCCGCGAGGAGACCGGCACGGCGACCCGAGACGAGTGGATCTTCGACCGGAACAGTTTCACCCTGCTCGGGTCGCGCTCCTACCTCACGCGCACCGCCGGGACCGAGCCCTCCACCCTCTACAACAGCACCGCCATCCTGGAGACCGGCGTCGTGGACCGGGACGACCGGGTACCCGCGGACAAGTAGAGGACGGCCCGGACGACGGGACGGTGCGCGCCCGTGCCCGCCCCTGAACCGCATCGGTCCGACCGGAGACTCCGGTCGGACCGATGCGGTCCGGTCTCCTCGCGGAGGACCGCACGGTCACACGGCTGCGGACGCGGCCGCCAGGCGTCGCCCGAGTTCGTCCTCGCTCACGTCCTCGAGGTGGGTGAGGAACACCCACAGATGGCCCGACGGGTCGCGCAGGATCACCGTGCGGTCGCCGTGGAACATGTCCGTCGGCGGCTGGAGGATCTCCGCGCCCTCCGCCTCCGCCCGCGCGGCCAGCGCGTCGACGTCCGGCACGAAGACGTGCAGCGTGACGGACGTGCCGCCGCCGAGGAAGGCGGGCGCGGTGAAGGACGCGTTCTCCGCCTCCTTCACGCTCGCGTCGCCCAGCATCAGCGTCGAGCGCCCCACGGTGATCTCGGCGTGCAGCACTCCCCCGCCCGGTGCCTCCAGCCGGAAGTCCTCCCGCGCGCCGAACGCCCGCCGGTAGAAGTCGATGGCGGCCGCGGCGTCGTCGACCATGATGTGCGGGACCACCGCGTAGTGGTAGCGCTCGGGAACGGCGGCCTCGGCCGTACGCTCGTCCATGACGGACCTCCTCCTGAGGGGCCGCGGCCTGCCGCCGCGGCGCTCGGGGACGACCGTAGGAACTCAACTTCGGTTGAGGTCAACCTCCGTCGGCGGCCGCGGTGGGGTGCGCGGCGTCGAGGCCGGCGTCGAAGGCGTCGCGGGCCCGTTCGATCTCGGGCATGTGGGCCGTGACCCACTCCAGCAGCACGTCGACCGGGCGGCGCATGCTCTTGCCCAGCGGGGTCATGCGGTACTCCACGGCGACGGGGCGGGAGCTGACGACCTCTCGCTCGACGATGCCGTTGCGTTCGAGCCTGCGCAGGGTCGCGGTGAGCGACTTCTGGGTCACCGCGGGCACGGCACGGCGCAGCTCGTTGAACCGGCAGGGCCGCTCGCAGAGTTCGTTGAGGACGCTGAGCGACCACTTGTCCAGCACCTGGTCGAGCAGCTCGCGGTGCGCGTACGCGATCCGCAACTCGCCGTCCGCGTGGTCGTGTTCGGTTTCCGGCACGATACCTGGTCTCTTTGAAGTGTCCTTCGGCCACCAAGTATCAACGGTATACCTACTGCTTCGACACGAGGAGACCCCCGTGACCGTTCGCCGTTTCACGCCCGAAGGCATGCTCCAGCCCACCCCGTACGCGCACGTCGCCGTGGGGACCGGCACCCGTCACGTGCACGTCAGCGGGCAGGTCGCCCGTGCCGCCGACGGCACTCCGCTCGCCCCCGGGGACCTCGCCGGGCAGGTCGCCCACGCGCTCCGGGGCGCGGCGCGCGGCCTGCGCGGCGCCGGCGCCTCCTTCGACGACGTCCTGCGCCTGACCTTCTACGTCACCGACTGGGCGCCCGAGAAGATCGGCCCGTTCATGGCGGGGGTCGAGGAGGTCGCCGGGGAGATCGGGCTGCCGGTGCCGCTCCCGCCGTCGTCCCTCATCGGCGTCGACCACCTCTTCGAGCCGGACGTGCTGGTCGAGGTGGAGGCGACGGCGATCCTCGACTGAGCCCCGGCCGTCCCCGCCGCCACCGCCGTTCGCGGCTTTACCTTCTCTTTGCAACCTGGGTCCGCGCTCCCCCGTCTCTTCGCACGATCCATCCCCCAGCCCGCCGGGTGACCGTGCGGGCGGACCCAGGAAAGAGAGCGTTCCATGCGCCGAAACGTCCTGAGCGGAGCGGCACTCGCGTGCACCGCCGTGCTGGCCACCGCGATGCCGGCGTTCGCCGACGACCCCTCCCCCGTGCCCGCGACGACGGCGGCCCCCGAGACCGGCGACCGGACGGCCGAGACGGCCGCGAGCCCGGTGCCGACCGATCGCGACGCCGCCGAGGCGACTCCGGTTCCGGCGGAGGACCGGGGCGGGGTCTCCGTGGTCCCGCGCGGTGCGCCGGACACCGGTGACGCGCCGGCCGCCGCGCAGTCCGGCGGCGACGGTGTGCTGATCGGCGGGGGCGCCGCCGCGGTGCTCGCCGCGGGCGGCGCGGCGGTCTTCGTCGTGCGCCGTCGGGCGTCCGGGGCATGACGCCGCTCTCCAGGCGCGCCGTCGTCGCCGTGGCCGTGGCCTGCCTGGTCGCGGGCTGCGGCGGGGGTGACGGTGAGGGATCCGGGTCCCGGCCGGACGCGACGCGACCGTCCGGGACCCGGGCGCCGGCCGCGGCGGGAGCGTCCGACTCCGCGGCGCGTCCCCTGGCGCGTTCGGTCCCGGTGGGTCTGACGATCCCCGCCATCGGGGTCGACACCCCGGTCGTACGGCTGGGTCTGGCACCGGACCGCACGGTGGAGGTCCCGCCGATCACGGCGGACGACCCGGCCGGCTGGTACCGGTACTCGCCCACGCCGGGCCGGCCGGGTCCCTCGGTGATCCTCGGTCATGTCACGGTCGGCGCGCACGGCGACGGGGTCTTCCGTCATCTGGCGCGGCTGCGGCGGGACGACGGGATCACGGTGCGTCTGGAGAACGGCACGGCGGCGGAGTTCGCCGTCACCTCGGTCCGCACGGTCGCCAAGGCGGACTTCCCCACGGAGGACGTCTACGGCGACACCGCACGGCCTGAGCTGCGGCTCATCACGTGCGGGGGGCCGCTGGAGGACGGCGAGTACCGCGACAACGTGATCGTCTTCGCGACGCTCCGCGCCACCGCCCCCTGACCCGCACCGGATGCCGGGCCGCCGCACCGGCGGTCCGGCATCCGGTGGTCGGGGAAGGTCCGACGCCCTGTCGTCCCCTCGGTGTCCACCCCGCATACCGTCCATGAGCGGTTCCCCGTCACCGGGGCCGCCCCGACCATGGAGAGCATTGAAACGGTCCCGCGAGCAGGCAGCGTCCGAGCTCTTCGCCGCCCTCTACCCGCGCCTCGCCGGCTGGTGCCGCCGTCTGGTCGACGACGACGAGACGGCCCATGAGATCGCCTCGGAGGCGTTCACCCGGCTGTGGTCACGCTGGACCTCCGTGTCGGAACCACGGGGCTTCCTGTACGTCACCGCGGCCAATCTGGTGCGCGACCACTGGCGCCGGCTCGACCGTGAACGCACCACCGTGCGCCGGGTCGGCACCGAGGCTGCCGTACGCCCGCACACGGAGCCGTCCGACCCGTCGTTGCGGATGCTGGTGCAGGCGCTGCCCGAGCGGCTGCGGGTGCCGATCCTCCTGCACTACTACGCTGATCTGCCGGTCCGGGAGGTGTCCGCCGTGACCGGACGCAAGGAAGGAACCATCAAGGCCGATCTTCACGCGGCCAGGGAGCTGCTCCGTGCCCACCTGAGGAGAAACCTTGATCACTCACGCTGACGAGGGCCCTGAGTTCGAGCCGGACGACCCGCTCGCCGAACTTCTGCGGCCCACGTCCGACCATCTCGGCCCGCCGCCCGGCCGGTTCGAGACGATCCGCCGCCGGGCGGCGCGCCGACGGCTGGTCCGTACGACGGTCGGGGCCGGTCTGACCTGCGCCGTGGCGCTGCTCGTCGCGCTGCCGTTGCAGGGCTCGACGACGTCCGAGCGGCCGGTCTCGCCCACGGTCCCGCTGGCTCCGCCGCCCCTGACCGGCTCACCCTCCCCCACCACGGGCCCGACGGTGTCGCCGGAGGCCGCCGAGAGGCCTGAGGACACCCGCCCCAGTCCCGCCACCGACGGAACGACGACACCGCGGGGCGCCGTCGTCCCGACGCCCGGACCGAGGGAGTCGGAGCGGGCGGCCGAACCCGAGGTGTCGGACAGGGCCGCCGTACCCGAGGTCTCGGACCGGGCAACCGAGCCGGAGGTGTCGGACCGGGCGGCCGCCGATCTGAGGGAGTCGAAGAGGGCCGCCGAGCCCGTGGAGGGGTACCGGGGCCCGTGACGGCGCTCGGCGCGCCCGCTCATCCCCGTTCGGGACGCAGCAGCACCTCACTGCCCGTCGGTGTGAACCCGCAGGCGAGGAAGGCGCGCAGGGAGCGGGCGTTGCCGGGGGACACGGCGGCGAAGACCGGGTCGCCCTCCGGGACCAGGGACAGGGCGTCGGCGATGAGCGACCTCCCGTGTCCCCGGCCGCCGCCTCCGGCGTCGTGGAGTTCGATGCTCAGCTCCCGCCGTCCGGCGACGCCGTCGGCCAGGGTGATCAGGCCGCGCTCGTCACCGTGGACCTCGACGTTCGTGCGGACGTCCCTGGCGTGGCGGACGCGCGGATGGTCGTCCGCACCGGTCAGCTCCGCGAGTCGCGGCGGGCCGCCGGTGCCGCGGGCCGTGAGGGTCACGTCGACGACGTCGATCCAGCCCTTCGGTCCGGCGAGGTGGCGCAGGAAGTCCGGGGCGAGCGAGGCGCCGAAGCCGTCCGGTCCCTGTGCGTGCACGGCCTCGCTGCTCAGGGCGGTGGCGACGACGGCGTGACCGGTGAAGGCGACCGAGCACTCGAGCCCTCCGGGCAGGGGCGGCAGCACCGTCACCTTGCCGTCGACCGGCGGGAAGCGGCCGTCGGCGGCTGCCAGGAAGTACGTCAGGAGCGGGTGCGGTGCGCCCACGGGGTTGCCCACCTGTCTGTCGAGGGAGTCGTCTGTCGAGGGAGTCCGGCAGCGGCCATTGTCGGACAGGCCGGAGCCTCGCACCGCCGCCGCAGCCGAATAAATACATCGACAGTGCGCCTCGGGGCACGGCACAGTGGCCGTTCGTGACGAGTAGTGAGCTGTGGGACCGCGAGACCGCCGAACGCTATGACGCCGAGGAGGCCGAGACGACCTCGGCCGCCGTCCTCGAAGCGACCGTCGGCTTCCTTGCCGAGCTGGCCGGGGACGGCCCGGCGCTGGAGTTCGCCGTCGGGACCGGGCGCGTGGGTGTGCCGTTGCGGGAGCGCGGTGTGCCGGTGACGGGCATCGAGCTGTCGGAGCACATGGCGGCGGTGCTGCGCCGCAAGGTCGACGAGGGCACGCTGCCGGTGGTCATCGGGGACATGGCGACGACCGTGGTGCCGGGTGAGTTCTCCCTGGTGTACCTCGTCTACAACACGATCTCGAACCTGCTCACGCAGGACGAGCAGGTCGAGTGCTTCCGCAACGCCGCGCGTCATCTGCGGCCCGGGGGCCGATTCGTCGTCGAACTGGGCGTGCCTCCCCTGAGGTTCCTGCCGCCCGGGCAGGTCGCGGTGCCGTTCGACGTGTCCGAGCGGCATCTGGGGTTCGACACGGTCGACCCGGTCGAACAGCTCCTCGTCTCGCACCACTTCACCCGCGACGGCGACGACGGCCGCTACCGCCGCGGGGCCTCCCGCCACCGCTACGCGTGGCCGGCGGAACTCGACCTCATGGCCCGCATCGCCGGCCTGGAGCTGGAACGCCGTGTGGGTGACTGGGACGGTTCACCGTTCACTCAGGATTCGCCCCAGCACATCTCCGTGTGGCGGAAGTCCGCCTGAAGAACGACCGCCGTCCCGGCCACCGCTCGGGTCTCGTGCAGGGTGATCACATGGCCGGGCTCGAGGTGACGCCAGCTCTCGGGCGTCAACGGCGCCAGCCGCACCGTCGCACTGCCGCCCGGTTCCAGGGCAGGAGCGTCCTCGACCCAGATTCTTGCGATCCTCAGGTCCGGCTCGCCGGCCTCCGTACGGGTGCCGATGTTCCACATCGGGCGCAGGACTCCCGCGCCGGGCAGAGGTGACCGGCGGCCGGCGTCGTCGGACGGTGAGCGCAGAGTGAGGTCGGCGCGGATGATGCCGTTGCGGGTCTCCCCCTCCCGCCAGTGGCACCACGCCGCGCTCCGCTCGAAGCCCAGCTCGCGCGCCGCGGCTGCCAGGGACGCCCAGAAGGCGGCCGGGAGCGGCTGCGCGTCCCCCAGTTCTTCCAGCAGGCCGAGCGCCGTGTCCCACTCGTCGTGGGCGAGGTACTCCCAGACGTCGTTCACCGTGATGTCGTGCTCGGTCGCGGTCTCCTCCTCGACGAGAAGACAAGCCGACTTCAGCAGCGTCACGACGTCCATGCGCCGCATTGTGCCCGGCTTCCCACGATGAGTTCCGTCCGTGGCGGGAGTCCTCCCTCGCAGACACACGCGTCTCGACCGTCCCGCCCGACAGGAGCCCCTCCCCCATGACGACTCTCCGCGACACCACCGTGTGGTCCATGATCCGTGCCGAGCGGGCCGCGCTCGCCGACGATCTCGCGGGGCTCGACGCCGGCCGGTGGGACACGCCCTCCCTGTGTGACGGGCTGACCGTGCGAGAGGTGCTCGCGCATCTCACCGCGGGGGCGCGTCTGAACGCCGTGCGATGGCTGGCCGGTGTCGTCCGCTGTCGGTTCGACTTCGACAAGCAGGTCGCGATGCGCCTGGCCGAGCAGCTCGGTACGGGGCCGGCCGACACCCTCGACCGCTTCAGGCGCACGGTGTCGAGTACGACCAAGCCGCCCCTGCCCGCCCTCGCCAAGCTCGGTGAGACGGTCGTGCACGGGGAGGACATCCGGCGGCCGCTCGGCATACGGCGGGCCTACCCCGTCGAGACCGTGACAGCCGTCGCCGACCACTACCGGGGCACCGACCTCGTGGTGGTCGCGAAGGGCCGCATCGGCGGGCTGAGGCTCGTCGCGGACGACGGACCGTTCGCCACCGGGGACGGGCTCCTCGTGTCCGGGCCGACCGTCGCCCTCGTCATGGCGATGACGGGGCGCGCGGCCTGCTGCGACGAGCTCGACGGGGACGGCGTCGGCCCGCTCCGCGCCCGCTGCACAGCGGTGTGAACGACCGCGAGCCCGACGTCCTGTCCCCCACGGGCAGGCAGTCGGGCTCGCGGAGCCTGGGTCAGGTCAGGCCGCGGGGAGGACGCCCGTGCGGGCGATCTCCGCGTACCAGCGCGCGCTGGCCTTCGGGATGCGCCTGCCGGTCGGGTAGTCGACGTACACCGCGCCGAACCGCTTGCTGTAGCCGTGGGCCCACTCGAAGTTGTCGAGCAGGGACCACAGGAAGTAGCCGCGCACGTCCGAGCCGTCGAGGATGGCGCGGTGGACGGCGGCCAGGTGGTCGCGGACGTAGGCGATGCGGGCGGGGTCGTTGACGTTGCCGGAGGGGTCGGCGTAGTCGTCGAAGGCGGCGCCGTTCTCGGTGATGACCAGCGGCAGCTCGGGGAAGTCGTCCGACAGCCGGCGCAGCAGGTCGTACAGGCCGGTGGCGTCGACGGCCCAGCCCATCGCGGTGCGTTCGCCGGGCGGCTGGTGGAAGGCGACCTTGTCGGCGGCCGGCCAAGGGCTGTGCGGGCTGTTGCCGTGGCCGTCGGAGGTGTGGGTGCCGCTGCCGTCGGTCTCGGAGACGACCGTGGGCGTGTAGTAGTTGACGCCGAGGAAGTCCAGCGGCTGGTTGATCTGCTCCAGGTCGCCGTCCTTCACGAAGGACCAGTCGGTCAGGCCGGCGGTGTCCTTGAGGAGGTCCTCCGGGTAGGCGCCCTGGAGCATCGGGCCGGTGAAGACGCGGTTGGCCAGCGCGTCGATGCGGCGGACCGCGTCCGCGTCGCCCTCGGTGGCGGCGAGCGGTCGGACGTGGTGGATGTTGAGGGTGACCGAGCACTGGGCGGCGGCGGGGAGGCGGTCGCGCAGGGCCTGGACGGCCAGCCCGTGGCCGAGGTTGAGGTGGTGGGCGGCGCGCAGGGCGGCGACCGGGTCGGTGCGGCCGGGGGCGTGCACGCCGGAGCCGTAACCGAGGAAGGCGCTGCACCAGGGCTCGTTGAGCGTGGTCCAGGTCTTCACGCGGTCGCCGAGGGCGTCCGCGGCGAGGGCGGCGTACTCGGCGAAGCGTTCGGCGGTGGCGCGCTCGGGCCAGCCGCCGGCGTCCTCGAGCTCCTGGGGCAGGTCCCAGTGGTAGAGGGTGGCGACGGGCTGGATGCCCTTCTCCAGCAGCTCGTCGGTCAGGCGCCGGTAGAAGTCCAGGCCCTTCTGCACGGCGGGGCCGCGTCCGGTGGGCTGGATGCGGGGCCAGGCGAGGGAGAACCGGTAGGCGCCGAGGCCGAGTTCGGCCATGAGGGCGACGTCCTCGCGCCAGCGGTGGTAGTGGTCGGTGGCGATGTCACCGGTGTCGCCGTTGCGGACCCGGCCCGGGGTGCGGGCGTAGGTGTCCCAGATGGACGGGGTGCGTCCGTCCTCGGCGGCGGCGCCCTCGATCTGGTAGGAGGCGGTGGCAGAACCCCAGAGGAAGCCCTTGGGGAAGGTGCGGGCGGCGTCCGGGGCGGACGCGGTCTGCTGTGCTGCGGTGACCACGTAAGTCCTTTCGGGATGGTGGGCGTGGCTCGCACGGGTGGGCGAGCCGGCCCGGTGGGGGTGTCGGTCCGTAACTGCGGGGGCGGTCAGCCCTTGACGGCGCCGGCCATGATGCCGCTGACGATCTGACGGCCGAAGACGACGAACATCGCCAGCAGCGGCAGGGTGCCGAGCAGCGCGCCGGCCATGATCAGCGACTGGTCGCGCACATAGCCCGCGCTGAGCTGGGTGAGCGCGACGGGGACGGTCGGGTTGGTCATGTCGAGCACCACGAACGGCCAGAAGAAGTCGTTCCAGGCGTGCACGAACGTGATCATGAACAGGACGGCCATGGCGGGCCGTGCGACGGGCAGCACGATGCTCCAGAAGATGCGCAGCGAGTGCGCCCCGTCGACCCGTCCGGCCTCGACGAGTTCGTCGGGCAGCGCCTCGGAGAGGTACTGCCGCATGAAGAACACGCCGACGGCGCTGACCAGCGTGGGGAAGATGACGGCGGGCAGCTCCTGCGACCAGCCGAGTTCCGACATCATCATGAACAGCGGGACGACGCCGAGCTGCGGCGGCACCATCATGGTGCCGATCACCAGCATGAGCAGGATGTTGCGGCCCTTGAAGCGCAGCTTGGCGAAGGCGAACCCGGCGAGCGTCGCGAAGAACACCGTGGACAGGGCGATCACGCCGGCCACGATCGTGCTGTTGATCATCGCCTTGCCCATGGCCGCCTCGTCCCAGGCGCGGGCGAGGTTGCTGAACAGGTTCGGGCCGGGCAGGAACGGCGGCGGGGTCTGGCTGACCCGGGTGTTGTCGGTGGAGGCCGCCACCATCGTCCAGTACAGCGGGAAGATGGACAGGATCGCCATGACGGCGAGCAGGACGTAGGCGAGCGGTCCGGCGTGGTGGGTGCGCCCGGCGCGTTCGCGCAGCAGACGGCGGCCGCCGCGCCGGGCCGGCTTGTCGGGTTCGGTCCGGGCCGGAGCGTCCGTCCGGGCCGGGAGGCTGTGGATGGTCATGACGTCTCCAGGTCAGGACGTACGGGAGCGCAGGCGCTTGACGAGCCGCTGCACCAGGAAGGCGAGGACCAGCACCATGAACATCGCCCAGGCGACGGTCGCCGAGCGGCCCATCTGGTAGTTCTTCCAGCCCTCCTCGTACAGCAGCAGGCCCAGCGTCTGGTACTGGTTGTCCGCGCCGCCGGTGACGCCGTTGGGGCCCTGGCCGAAGATCAGCGGTTCGCCGAACAGCTGGGTGGCGCCGATGGTGGAGAGCACGATGGTGAAGACGATGGTGGAGCGGATGCCGGGCACGGTGACGTGCGTGAACTGCTGCCAGCGGGAGGCGCCGTCCAGTGAGGCGGCCTCGTAGCGTTCGGCGGGGATGGCCTGCATGGCGGCCAGGTAGAGCAGGGCGTTGTAGCCGGTCCAGCGCCAGATGACGATGGTGGAGATCGCCACCTGGGCGGGCCACTTGTCGGCCTCCCAGTTCACCGGGTCGATGCCGACCGTGCCGAGCGCCCAGTTGATCATGCCGAAGTCACGCTCGAAGATCATGGTGAAGACGAGCGCGGCCGCGCCGACGGACGTGGCGTACGGCACCAGGGACGCGACGCGGAAGAACAGCGAGGCGCGCATGCGGTAGTTGAGCAGGTGCGCCATGCCGAGGGCCATCAGCAGCTGCGGCACCGTGGAGATGACGCCGATGGTGATGGTGTTCTGGAGGGCGTTCCAGAACCGCGAATCGCCCCACAGGTCGACGTAGTTGTCGAACGCCACCCACTCCATGACGTCGAGCGTGGCCAGTTCCACGTCGTGCAGGGAGATCCACGAGGTGTAGACGAGCGGGTAGAAGCTGAACGCGGCGAAGACGACGAAGAACGGGGCGACGAACGCGTACGGGGCGCCCTTGACGTCGAGGCGGTGCAGCCAGGCACCGCGCCGCCGTGCGGTCTCCTTGCCGTCCCCGGCGCGGGACGGGCCCGGCGGCTCCTCGCCGGCCAGGGCCTTGGTGGTGGAGGTGGCCACCGGACTTCCTTCCTGAGTGCGGATGGGGAGCCGTCCCGGGCCCGCGTGCCCGAAGGCGGGCGGGCCCGGGACGGCCGTCGGAGCTGCGGTCAGCGGACCGCCTTCTGGATGCGCTCCACGGTGGTGTCCCACGCCTCCTCACGCGGCGTCCCCTGCTCGACCAGGGCCAGGCCCTGGGAGAAGGTGTCCTTGATGGTGCCGTCCTTGCGGCCGAGGACCTGCTTGTCGGGGATCTCCTGCGCCGCGGCGCCGAAGATCTGGCCGAGCGGCGCGCCGCTGAAGTAGTCGTTCTTCACGGCCTTCACGGCCGGGTCCTCGAGGGCCTTCTGCGAGGACGGGATGTTGCCGAGGTCCTTGAAGATGCGGGCCTGCTGCTCGGGCGCGGTCAGCCACGCGACGAGCTTCTGCGCCTCCTCCTTCACCGGGCTGTCCTCGATCACGCCGAGGAAGGAACCGCCCCAGTTGGCGCCCTTCGGGGCGCGGGCGACGTCCCACTTGCCCTTGTTGACCTCGCCGGCCTTCTCGCTGATGTGGCTCAGCATCCAGGCCGGGCAGACCGCGGTCGCGAACGTGCCGTTGGACAGGCCGGGGTCCCAGCCGGGCTGGAACTGGCGCAGCTTGGCGGTCAGGTCCTCGTCGGCGGCGTCCGACGACAGCTCCCAGGCCTCCTTGACGGCCGGGTTCGTGTCGTAGATCAGGTCGCCCTTCTCGTTGTAGTACTGCTCGGGGTAGCCGTAGACCATGGCGTTGAACAGGCCGCTGGCCGAGTCGGTGTAGGCGACGTCGCCGCCCTTGAAGTTCTTCTTGAAGGTGCGGCCGACCTCGACGTACTTCTTCCAGTCGCCTTCCCACAGCTTGCCGACCTCTTCGCGGTCGGTGGGCAGGCCGGCCTGCTCGAAGTAGTCCTTGCGGTAACAGACGGCCATCGGGCCGATGTCGGTGCCGAGGCCCAGCACCTTGCCGTCCTCGGTGGTGATCTGGGACTGCTTCCAGGGCAGGAAGTGGTCGGTGCCCGCCATGCCCGCGAAGTCGGCGAACTTGTCCGCCCGGGTCTCGGTGATCTCCTTGGCGCGGCCGATCTCGATGCCCTGGATGTCCTTCAGGCCCTTGCCCGCGGCGAGCTTGGTCTGGAGGGCGGTGTAGTAGGTCTGCTCGTCACCGGCGATCTCCGCCTTGATCGTGACGCCGGGGTTCTGCTTCTCGTACTCCTCCAGCAGGCCGGTCTCCTTGATGCCCATGACGCCGAAGAGGCCCATGGTGATGGTGACCTTGTCGCCATCCTTGCTGCCACCGGTGACCGAGTCGCTGTCGCCGCTGCAACCGACGACGAGCGACAGCGCGCCGACGGCCGCGGCTGTCGCCACCGCCTTCCTGCGCAACGAACCGAGAGTGCCCATGGATCTCCTCCTACGACGGCGCTGACACACCGGGGTGACAAGTTCTGCGATGACCGCAGCGGCTCTTGATCGAAGTGGGAACGTGCCCAATTCGGGGTGGGCACGTTCCCACCGCCCCACGAAGACTTGTAGCAGCGGCGCAATCTGTCAATAACTTGAAAGCAACTATTGCGTGCGCGCCGTCGCTTCCGTTCGCCTTCCGCACCCCGGGGGTGCTCCGCGGTCAGCGGTGTCTGCAAGAATTGCCGCAGGTCACCTCCGCGGCAGACGCCGCCGCGGCCGCTGAGGGGGGAGTGCATGACGGGCAACCGCCGTCCCACGATCAAGACCGTCGCCGCCCGCGCCGGCGTGGGGCGCACCACGGTCTCCCGCGTCGTCAACGGCTCCGACCTGGTCAGCGCCGACGCGCGGGCCCGGGTCCTGGCGGCGATCAAAGAACTGAACTACGTTCCCAACTCGGTCGCCCGCGGCCTGGTCACCAACCGCACCAACGCCGTGGCCCTGGTCATCCCGGAGTCGGAGAGCCGGCTCGGCTCGGAGCCGTTCTTCGCCGCGCTGATCCGCGGCGTGAGCGGCGCGCTCGCCGAGAGCGGCACGCAGCTCCAGCTGATGCTGGTGCGCGACCAGGCCGAACGCGACCAGCTCACCGAGTCGGTGGCCACCCGCCGGGTGGACGGCGTGCTGCTGGTCTCCGTCCACTCCGAGGACCGGCTGCCCGGCACCCTCGAGGAGATGGGCCTGCCCGTCGTGCTCGCCGGCCGCCGCGACGCGGGCGAGCAGCTGAGCTACGTCAACTCCGACAACGCCGGGGGCGCCGCCGAGGCCGTACGGCATCTGCTGGGCCGCGGGCGGCGGCGGATCGCGACGATCACCGGCCCGCAGGACATGGACGTCGGCCGCGCCCGCCTCGCGGGGTGGCACACCGCGCATCAGGAAGCGGGCGTTCCGGCGGACGGGTCACTGATCGAGGCGGGCGACTTCACCGAGGACAGCGGCGGCCGCGCCATGCGTTTGCTTCTTGAACGCGCGCCGGACCTGGACGCCGTCTTCGCCGCGTCGGACCTCATGGCGGTGGGCGCGCTGGCCGAATTGCGCCGCCGGAAGCGCCGTGTGCCGGACGACGTCGCCGTGGTCGGTTTCGAGGACTCGGTGCTCGCCCGGCACACCAACCCGCCGCTGACGACGGTGCGCCAGCCGGTGGAGGAGCTGGGCCGCACGATGGCCCGCATCCTCACCGACATCACCTTGAACGACGGCCCCCGGCAGCAGATCACCCTGCCCACGGAGCTGGTCGTCCGCGAATCGTCCTAGGAGGCTCGATGCTGCGGGGCTGGCTGCTGCCGGGGCTCTTCACGACCGCCGGGCTGCTCGGTGCGGCCGGGCTGTTCGCCGACGGGAGCACCGTCGGGGCGGTGCTGGTGCTGCCGGCGTTCGTGGCGTTCGCGGTGGTGAACTCGTCGCTGGTGTTCCCGCCCTCCCTCGGCGCGGAGGAGGCCCGGCGCCGCAGCGCGACGGACGGGCGTCCGGTGGTCTACTGGCGGCCGGGATGCCGGTACTGCCGGCGGCTGCGTTTCACGCTGGGCCGGGACGCGCGCCGGGCGCACTGGGTCGACATCTGGCGCGACCCGGCCGCCGCGGCGGCGGTGCGGGCGGTCGCGGACGGGAACGAGACCGTGCCGACGGTCGTCCTGGCGGACGGGCGGGCGCAGGTCAATCCCGATCCGGAGTGGGTGCGGGGACGGCTCTGAGGGGTTGGGGCGTTGGGCCGTCGTAGTCCTGCTCTTCGGTGACGGCACCGACGTTCCGGAGGTGTAGCTCCGTGGCATCCGGCCAGGACTACGACGGCGTGTCGAGTTGGTGGTCGGCCCAGACGTAGGTGTGCGGCAGGAGGTCGCTGACGGGGACGGCGCGGAGGCCGTCGGGCGTCGCGACGATGACCTCGAGTGCGGGGAAGTAGTCGAGGAGCACCTGGCGGCAGCGGCCGCACGGGGGGGGGACGACTCCGCGGTCGCGGTCGCCCACGGCGACGATGGTCTCCAGCTCGTAGGCGCCCTGGGCGGCGGCCGTGCCGACGACGACCAGTTCGGCGCACGGGCCGCCGGTGAAGTGGTAGGCGTTCACCCCGGTGACGATCCGGCCGTCCGCGGCACGGGCCGCCGCGGCCATGGTGTGCTGGTCGCCCCGGCAGCGGGTACGGGCGACCTCGGTCGCGGCGTCCACGAGTTCCTGGTCGACGTCGTGCGTGTGCATGGTTGTGGCGTGCCTCCGGGCGTGGGGCCGATACGTGGGTCAAGTGTGGTCGGGGACCGTCAGCCAGGCGACCAGGGTGCGCCAGCGCTCCGGTTGGCCGGTGTCGCGCGGCCCGACCAGGTACACCTCCTCGACGAGGTTCTGCGCGCGCCGACCGTGGCGGGCTGCGAAGGAGCCCACGGCGCCGTAGGTGAGGTCGAGGTCGTCGTGCGGGCCGGAGTGGGTGGCGACGGCGGCCGTCCGGCTCGGCAGGTCCGACTCGCGCACGACGGCCGGGGCTCCTGGAGGGAGAGGGGTCTCTGCGGGGAGGTAGACGGTGGCGTGGCCGTGGCCCTCGGTGAACAGCTCGTGCGCGTAGCGCCTGCCCGGCGGGGGCACCGGGCGGTGTCCGGCTGCGGCGTCGAGGTCACGCATCGCCGCGTCGTACCCGTCCAGGCCGGCGCCTTCGGTCGAGGGAAACCGCCAAGACCCGCTGCGGCGGAAGGACTTCGAGCGTCACCGTCCGTTCGGCCCCCGGGTCGAGGAGTTCGCGGAGTGCTTCGACCGCCCGCTGGGTGCGGCCGAGGCGGTCCTCGAGCCGGCGCAGATGGGCAGGCCACGACCTGCCGGGCCGTGTCCCCGTCGGCGTCCCCGTCGGCCGCCCCGCCGCGTTCGGCGGCCTGCGCGTCCAGGAAGCGGCGCAGGTCCGCGAGGGGGAGGTCGAGGTCGCGGAACCGCCGGACGGTCAGGGCGGGCCGCACCTGGTCGGGCGCGCACCGGCGGCAGTCCCGCCGCCTCGCTGTCTCGCGCCGTCACGGCGAAAGTCCTGGGCACGCCGTAACGCCGATGGGGTAGGGTCCGGAAGCCGATCACTCGTTTGTGATCATCTCGCGGCGTTTCTGGGGAGAGCACGCCGCACATCCACCACATGTCTCAGGGGGGTCCTCATGGCTTATCCGCCCATGCCCGGTCGACCGATGCCCGGTCCCGTACCCGTGCTGCGCTCACCGCTGGGTCTCGCGCACGCCGTCACCGCGCTGCTGGCCGTCGTGATCGCCGCCGACGTGCTGAGCCTGGGAGCGGCGGCGTACATGCGGTCGGTGATGGGGGACGTGGTGTCCGCCGGCCCGAGCGGCATCGACATGGACGCGGTCGACCGGGCGGACATGGCGATCGCCTCGTCCAGCGGGCTGTACCTGCTCGGCCTGGTCGGGACGGCGACGGTGTTCATCATCTGGTTCCACCGGGTGCGTCACAACGCGGAGGTGTTCGCGCCGGACGTGCAGCGCCGCACGCCCGGCTGGGCGATCGGCGCCTGGTTCATCCCGTTCGCCAACCTGTGGATCCCGCGCGGCATCGCCCAGGACGTCCTGCGGGCCAGCCAGCCGGACCCCTACGCGGCCGAGCTGCGGCACCAGCGGCTGCTCAACTCCTGGTGGGGCGTGTGGATCGCGTCGAACATCTTCGACCGGCTCGCCGCGCGACGGTACGACGCGGCCGAGGACCCGCAGGCGGTCCAGGACGCCGCGGGATGGCTGATGACGGGGTCGGTCCTCGACATCGTCGCCGCGGTGCTGGCCCTGCTGTTCGTCCGCAGGCTGACGGCGGATCAGAACGCCAAGGCGATGGCGGGGAACCCGTTCCCGCCCGAGCCGCAGTATCCGGCGGCGGGCGGGCCGGTCCCGGGCGCGTAGACCTAACGACCGGCGTAGGCGCACGTCCACGCGGACATGCCCTGGATCCGGGCAAGGCGCTTGGCCACCGCGATCTGTTCCTTGCGGGTGGCGAGGTCGGCGCGTGGCGCGTACTCGAGCCCGCCGGCCGCGACCCAGCTCGACTGTGAGAACTGGAGCCCGCCGTAGTGGCCGTTGCCCGTGTTGGCCTTCCAGTTGCCGCCCGACTCGCACCGGGCGATGGCGTCCCAGTCGGTTCCGGGGCGGGCCGAGGGTGAGGCGGCCGCCTCGGTCGTGGTCGCGCCGAGAGCGGTCGCGGCGGCCAGGACCAGCACAGCGGTCCGCACGCGCACTCCGGAGGCACGACGCTCGGTGACCTCAGGGGCCGTATGTCTCGATGTCATAGGCCCACTGTTAAGCCACCGGAGGCCGTGACGGCATCCCGGCCGCCGCGTCGCTACGCCGGCCGGGGGACGCGGTGTCCGCCGCACGGTGAGCGCGGCGCATGGTCCGGCCCTCTCCTTCCACCCGTGCCGGCTGCGGCGCGCGCCCGGTGTCACGGTCAGGCCGAGGTCTCGACGGCCTCCTTGATACGGCGGCCGAAGGCGGGGGCGTCCTTGCGGGCCGCGCCCGCCGCGAGCGGGAGCAGCACCTTGCCGACGCCGTGCCCTTCGAGCACGTTGAACAGGCGCACCCTGGTGCCGCCGTCGGGTGTGGGTTCGAGGTCGTACCCGCCCTCCTCGGCGGTGATGGAGTTGTGCGACACCTCGTGCCAGCGCATCCGGGTGGGTGCGGTCAACTCGTAGATCTCGAAGTCCCGTCGGGAGCGCATCCCGGCGTCCTTCACCGTGCTGTGGAACACCGTGCCCACATGGGTGTCGCCGTCGGGGCTCTTCTCCATCTTCAGGACGCGAGGGCTGAACTCGGGGTCGTTCCGTCCGTCGGCGAGGTAGGCGAAGACGTCCTCGATGGGCCGGTCGACGTCCACGACGACCTCGAACTGAGTACTCATGGCTTCTCTCCCGGATAATCCGGGGACGACACCCCGGGCGGAGGGGACATATCCACCGTAACCGGACGTCTCCGGGCTGCCCAGCGGTCAGCCGGCGGGGGCGTCGAGTTCCTTGCGCAGGGCCGCCGCCGTGACGGCGGGGTCGTAGCCGTCGGGGACGCCGTCGATCAGGACGATGTCGCCCTCCATGTGCCGGGTGCGCAGCGGCACGATCTCCCGGTAGGCGGGCGAGTCCCACCATTCCCGTGCCTCGGTGATCCCGGGAAAGGCGATCATCACCACGTGTCCGGGCCAGGCGCCCTCCAGCACCTCGTGACGCGTGGCGTGCACCAGGAAGCGGCCGCCGAACGGTTCCAGCGTGGCGGGGATGCGCTCCATGTACTCCGCGATGTCGGGGTGCGGTGCGGCCGGGCGCAGGTGGGCGATGGCGTACGCGGTCATGGTGTCCTCCACGGTTCGTCGGTCCGCCGGTCCGTCGGTTCGTCGGTTCGTCGGTCCGTCGGTTTCTCGTACGCGGTGATCGTGGCACCGGGCCGGGGGCGGGGTCGATGACCTCGGAGGTAAGGGAACGGAGTACCTCGCCCGACGTGGGGGGGCGGGACCGCCGGTCGGCGGTGTCCGTCACCCGTACGAGCGCACCGGACGGAGGGGCGGCACGGCAGCCGGACCATGCGACAGGCGGCTCGGCGGGGCGCATAGGACAGTGGTGACCATGAATCGTCACCGTCGCCCGCCCCGGCGCGCCCCGTGGATCGCCGGCGGCGCCGCCGTGCTGGTCCTGGGCGGCGTCGGCGTGTGGGTGTGGGTGGCGCAGGACGACGGCACCCCGAGCCCCAGGCCGTCCGCCTCCAACGACCTGACCCTCCCGACGCTCGGCCCGCTGCCGACGCCGACCTCCACGACCTCGCCGCCGTCCACTGCCGAGCCGACCCCCTCGGGCGGGACAGGGGCGCCCGTTCCGACGGCGTCCCGTCCCGGCGGGGCGGCCCGGCCCAGCGGCGGGGCGGCCCGGCCGAGCGGCGGCCCGGCGACGCGGCCGTCACCTCCCGGGCCGGGGCGTACCCAGCCGCCGGGCGTGCCGGACCAGGGCACCGGAACGGGACCGGCCGTGCCGGACGGCGGGGCGAGCACCGGGCCGGAGCCTCCGCGGGTGGCGGGGACGTCCGGGGTCGCACCGCCCAGCCGGGGGCCGGGGCTCGTACCTCCGCCGCCCGCCTCGACGGCCGGGGCGGGCAGGGGTACACCGGAGGCGCCCAGCGGGTCGGCGCGGTCCGCGGCACCCGAGGCCCCGCACCGGTCCTCACCGATGGCGCCTTCCACAGGCCCGGGAGCACCCCGGACCACGGCGACGACACCCGGACCGGGCATCCCTCCCCCGCCGGGCACCGGCACACGTACCCCCACGGCCCGCCCGTCGGCCTCCCCCGCGCCCGTCCCGCCGACTGCCGCGGCCTCCGCCACCGCCACCGCCAAGCGCACCCCCACCAAGCCCAAGCCACCGTCGAAGCCCTCGCTCACCCCGGAACCGACCGGCGGCGGCCCCACCACCACCTGGTACACCTCCTCCGCCGCCACGGACGCCGCCCGCCGCATGTCCGCCGCCGGCACCGTCGGCGACCGGGCCTGCACCCTGGCCGCCGTGGGCCGGCCCGACCCCGCCCTGGTGCCGCACGAGAGCCGGATCGGCATCGGGCATCACGGCAGGTACTGGTGCCTCGTCTGGTGATCCGCGGCGGGCGGTGACCGCGTAGGCTGCCCTCGGCACGAACACGGCTGCGCGGGGGAGCACATGACGGCTGGGACGGCACCGAGGTGGGACTCGGCACTCGAATCGGTGACGGTGTACGCGCAGGGCGCGCTGTGCCGCCGTGTCGCCCGGGGCACGGTCCCGGCGGACGGACAGGTACGGGTGCCCGGACTGCCGCGCTCGCTCGACCCTCACTCGCTGCGTGCCCGCGTCCTCGGCGCGCCGGGTGTGCGGGTCACCGAGGCGCGGGCGGAGGTCGACGCGGAGCCGGTGGACGCGGACGCCGTCGACGAGGCGCGGCGCGAGGTGGACCGGCTGACGGAGGCGTACGGCGTCGCCGCGGGCCGGCGGGACCGGCAGCTGAAGCGGATCGAGGAGATCGGCGCGCTGCGTCCGGTGCCGCCCGGCCGTAAGCGGGACGACCCGCACCGCCGCACCCCGGTGGATGCCTGGCTGGAGCTGGCCGACTTCGTCGACGAACGCCTGACCGTGCTGCACGATGGGCTCCGCGAACTGGAGGACGAACTCGGGCGCCTGGAGCACGAGATGGAGGTGGCGCAGGACCGGCTGGCCCGCGTGAGCACCGACGCCCCGGCGTCCCCGGTCGCCTCCTCGTACACGGCGGTGCTGACCGTGCGCGGCGCGGCCGGGACGGAGGCGGAGGTCGAGGTCGAGGTCGAATACGGGGTGCCCGGCGCGGTCTGGGTGCCGACGTACCGTCTCACCCACCGTCAGGGCGAGGACGCCGGACGGCTGGTGCTGCGCGCCTCGGTCGCCCAGCGGTCCGGTGAGGACTGGACGGGCGTGCGGATCGCATTCGCCACGGCCGATCTGCGCCGCCGTACGGATCTGCCCCGGCTGCGGTCGGTCCGTATCGGCCGCAGCCAGCCCGCGCCTGCCCCGTCCGGCTGGCGGGAGCCTCCGGCGGGGCTGACCGACTTGTTCGCCGGGTACGACGCGGCGGGCCCTCGGCCGGAGCCCGCCCCTCACCTGGTGGCAGGCGGGTGGGTCGCGGGCGGTGCCTTCGAGGACACCGAGGTCACGGTCGGCTCCGCACACGGCGCCCCGCCCACTCCCCCTCCCCCGCCGGCGCCCTCCGCGCCGCCCGCTCCCGGCGCCGCGTACGGTGCGCCGCCTCAGGGGTTCGGTCCGGCCGCGCCGGGTTCCGCGCCTTCCCCGGAGCGGGCGCGGCGGGCGCGTCCCGGTTCCGGCCCCCGCCCGGCAGCCGCACCCCGTGCGGGCGTACCCCGTGCGGGCGCACCGGCCTTCGCCGCGGCTCCGGAGTCCGCGGGTGCGGCCCCGTCCGCGCCGCCTCCGCCCGTCCCGGGTCCTCCCCGGCCGGACGACGCCGAACTCGACTACGCGTCGCTCGTGTTGAGCGGTCCGGACGAGCCGCGGGACCGCCGGGGCCGGCTCTTCCCCGGCGGGGGCTTCGACCCGGTGACCGCCGAGTACCGCCGGCGCGCCGAGAAGCCCGCCGCGCTGCCGCTGCCGGGTCATGCCGTGCGGCCCCGCGAGTCGGCGGGCTCGTTCGACCACCGTTACGACGCCGCGGCGCCCGCCGACATCCCCTCGGACGGCACCTGGCACACCGTCACCGTCGGCGAGATCGCGGTCGGCCTGCGAACCGAGTACGTGTGCGTTCCGGCGGTGGAGCAGACGGTGTACGCGACGCTGGTGCTGTCCAACGCGACGGACCAGGCGCTGCTGGCCGGCCCGGTCGAGGTGAGCGTCGACGGCGAGTACCAGCTGACCGCCGCGCTGCCCACCCTCGCGCCGGGCGGTGTGCGCCGCCTCGGACTGGGTCCCGCGGAGGCCGTCGGCGTCACCCGGCGGACGCACCTCACCGAGTCGACGGCCGGGCTGCGCAACAACGTCACCGTGCTCGACCACCGCGTCCACGTGGAGCTGGCCAACCGGCTCCCGTCGGCGGTCCGCGTGGAGGTGCGCGAGCGCGTGCCGGTCACCTCGGAGGCGGACGTACGGATCGAGGAACGGGCCGGCTGGTCCGAGCCCGAGGACACCGCGGCCCGGGAGCGCCATGCGCCCGGCACCCGGATCTGGCGGGTCGACCTGCCGGCCGGCGGCACCGTCGCCCTCGACGGCGGCTACGAGATCAGGATCCCGGCCGGCAAGGCCCTGACCGGCGGCAACCGCAGGAGCTGACACAGCCATGTCTACGTCACCGCCGGCGGAGCCCACCGCCCCGCTCCCCCTCCCCGTCACCGCCGTGACCTGCACCGAGGACCGCGCGCACGTCGAGCGCACCGCGACGCTGCGACTGCGGCCCGGGACGCAGCGGATGCGGCTCGGTCCGGTCGGTGCGACGGCCGTCGACCGGACCCTGCACGCCGAGCTGACCGCCGGTTTCCCGGCGCACGTGCTCGACGTGCGGATCGTGCGCGCGTGGACGCCGCGCGGGCCCGGGCCCGCCGACGACGACTCGCCGCTGCGTCGCCGCGTGGCCTCCCTGGAGGAGGAGCGGCTGGTGCTGGACCAGCGCCGGGACCGGCTGAGGGCGCGCGGGGACGCGCTGGGCCGGCTGGCCGCCGATCTGCTGCGGGAGATCGGTGAGGGCGCCGGGTTCGGCGAGGCCGAACGGGACCGGTGGACCCGGGAGCTGGACCGGGTGGACGAGGAGCGCGAGCGGCAGGCCGAGCGACTGCGCGAGGTGGAGGGGCGGTTGACGGCCCTGTCCGACGAGCTGCGCGAGGCCGAACGGGCTCTGGCCGAGGCGGAGACGGAGCCCGCCGAACTGGTGGGACAGGTCGAGCTGACCGTGGAGGCGTCCGGCGAGGGGCCGGCGGAGCTGCGGCTGAGCCATCTCACGCCGTGTGCGCTGTGGCGGCCGGCGTACCGGGCCACGCTGGACGGGGACGCGCTCACGCTGGAGACGGAGGCGATGGTCTGGCAGCGCACGGGCGAGGACTGGTCGGGCGTACGGCTGACGCTGTCCACGGCACGGTCCGCTGCGGCCTCGGAGCCGCCGGTGCTCGGCGAGGACCGGCTGACGCTGCGGGACCGCTCCTCCGAGGAGCGCCGCACCGTGCACGTCGATCTGCGGGAGGAGGAGATCGCGGACCTGGGTCCCGCTCCCGTGCCGGGGCTGCCGGGCGTGGACGACGGCGGCGAGGTCCGCGTCCTGCACGCGCCCGACCCGGTGTCCGTACCGTCCGACGGGCGCGCCCACCGGGTGCCGGTGTCGTCCTTCACCACGGCCGCGCGCAGCGAGTACGCCTGCGCGCCGGAGCTGTCGCCGCTGGTCACGCAGGTCGTCCGGTGCGACAACCGGTCGGGGCACGCGCTGCTGGCCGGGCCGGTGGACCTGATCCGCGGCAGCGGGTTCGTCGGGCGCGGCACGCTGGAGTTCACCGCCCCGGGGGCTGTGACGGAGCTGGCCTTCGGCAGCCGGGACGACCACCGGGTGGTACGGGAGACGGAGGAGACCCGGGACACCACGGGCCTGACCCAGCGGACGGTGCTCACCCGGACCGTCCGGATGCATCTGTCGCGGTTCTCCGCGCCGGACGAGCGGGACGAGCGGGTGGTCGTCGTCCGGGAGCGCGTTCCGGTGTCGGAGGTCTCGGCGGTGGAGGTGCGTCTGCGGGAGGAGGCGTGCTCGCCCGCGCCGGACTCGGTGGACGCGGACGGCATCGTCCGCTGGGACGTGAAGCTCCCGCCGGGCGGCCACCGCACGCTCACCCTGGTGCACGAGGTGTCGGCGAGCAGCAAGGTCACCGGCCTCTGACCGGACGCCCGATACGTCACACCCCCTGGCCCGCACGGTGAAGACACCGTGCGGGCCTTCACATGAGCTTGACGAACACAGGGGTGGGAACACGGGGGGTCTTGCTATACAGTTCGTCAGCAAGCGGGCCGGTTACCCGTGGTAATGGCGTACGGACTCGACTCGAGGAGGCCCCGGAATGGCCCTGACCACCTCCCGGGCACAGCACCCGGATCAGCCGTCGGACGACGACGTCGACGTGGCCCGTCGGCTGCTCGACTCGTCCGCGCAGCTCTCCTACGACCCGCTCACCGAGGTCGACTGGGACACCCCGCTGGACAAGGACTTCCACGGCGCCAGCCCGGAGTGGAGCACCCTCTACGGCACCGCGTACTGGGGCGAGATGAGCGACGCCCAGCGCAAGGAGCTGACGCGTCAGGAGGCGGCGTCGGTCGCCTGCACCGGCATCTGGTTCGAGATGATCCTCCAGCAGATGATCCTGCGGGACATCTACTCCAAGGACCCCACGGACGACACCTTCCAGTGGGCGCTGACCGAGATCGCCGACGAGTGCCGGCACTCGATCATGTTCGCCCGGGCCGCGAAGAAGCTCGGCGCCCCCGCCTACCGCCCGCACCGGGTCGCGGTCGAACTGGGCCGGCTGTTCAAGACCACCGCCTTCGGAGAGGCCGCCTACGCGGCCATCCTGGTCGCCGAGGAGGTCCTCGACGTCATGCAGCGCGACTGGATGCGCGACGAGCGGGTCCTGCCGTTCGTCCGCACCATCAACAACATCCATGTCGTCGAGGAGTCGCGGCACATGATGTTCGCGCGCGAGGAGACCCGCAGGCACCTCGCCCGCGCCGGGCGGGTACGCCGCCGCGTCCAGGCGGTGCTCGTGTCGATCGCCGCGTACGTCATCGTCACCAGCATGGTGAACCGCAAGGTGTACGCGAACGCCGGGCTGGACGAGAAGCGCGCGCTGCGCGAGGCCCGCGCCAACGAGCATCACAGGTCCATGGTGCGGGCGAGCTGTTCGGGCCTGATGGAGTTCCTGTCCTCCGCCGGACTGCTCACCCGGCCCGCGCTCTTCTTCTACAAGCGCGCCCACCTCATCTGACCACGTACGGCCTGCCCACCCCCGGGCCCTCAGCGGAGCGGACGACGATGGCCTTCGCGATCACCCAGACCTGCTGCAGCGACGCCACCTGTGTGTCCGTCTGCCCGGTCAACTGCATCCACCCGACGCCGGAGGAACGCGCCTTCGGCAGCACGGAGATGCTGCACATCGACCCCAAGACGTGCATCGACTGCGGCGCCTGCGCGGACGCCTGCCCGGTGGACGCCGTCTTCCCGGTCGACCGGCTGACCGGGGCGCAGCGGGAGTACGCCCGCATCAACGCGGCCTGGTACGAGGACGAGGAGCACCGGCCCGAACAGCCCGTCGGGGGCCCGGTGTTCCACGACTGGGGCGCGCCGTCCTTCGACCGGGTGCTGCCGCCGGACTTCGGACCGCTGCGGGTCGCGGTCGTGGGCACCGGGCCGGCCGGGATGTACGCGGCGCGGGACCTGCTGCTGCACACTCCCGCCGAGGTCACGCTGATCGACCGGCTGCCGGTCGCCGGCGGTCTGGTCCGGTACGGGGTCGCGCCCGACCATCCGTCCACGAAGAAGGCCGGCGAGAGCTTCGCCCGCTTCCTCACCCATCCGCGGGTCCGGCTCTGCCTGGGCCTGGAGGTGGGCGCCGGCGTCACGGCGGACGAACTCGCCGCCCATCACGACGCGGTGGTCTACGCCGTCGGCGCGCCGGAGGCCCGGCGGCTCGGCGTCCCGGGCGAGGACCGGCCGGGCAGCGTCGCCGCGACCGAGTTCGTCGCCTGGTGCAACGGGCATCCCGACGTCGCCGCGGACGCCTTCGACCTGTCGGCGGGACGGGTCGTCGTGGTGGGCAACGGCAATGTCGCGCTGGACGCCGCGCGCCTGCTGGTGTCCGACCCGGCGACGCTCGACGGGACCCCCATCGCCCCGCACGCGCTGGCGGAGCTGCGGCGCAGCAAGGTACGCGAGGTGGTGGTGCTGGGCCGGCGCGGGCCGGAGCACGCGGCGTACACGCGCACCGAGGTGCTCGCCCTGACGCATCTGCCCGGCGTGGACCTGCTCGTCGACGACCACGACCCGGCCGTGGGCGCGGCGATCGACGCGGCGGCGGCGCGGGACAAGGCGGCCGTGCTGAAGGGCGTACGGCGGGAGGCCGTCGACTGGTCCCTGCCGCCGGCGACGGACGGCCCCCGGCGCATCGTGTTCCGCTTCCTGTCCGCGCCCGCCGAGGTGTGCGGGGAGGAGTCGGTCCGTGCCGTACGGGTCACCGGCGTCGCGGGCGAGGTGGAGATCCCGGCCGGCCTGGCCCTCCGCGCGGTGGGCCATCGCGGGACGCCGCTCGCGGGGCTCCCGTTCGACGAGTCCACGGGCACCGTGCCCAACGACCGGGGCAGGGTGACCGGCCGTCCGGGCGCCTACGTCGTCGGCTGGATCAAACGCGGCGCCACCGGCGGCATCGGTGCCAACCGCACCTGCGCGACGGAGACGGTCGCCTCCCTGCTCGACGACGCGGTGGCGGGCCGCCTGCCCGCCCCGACGGGCAGCGCCCGCTCGTTCCGCCGCCTGGCCCGCCGCGGGCGGCGGTGACGACGGCTCACCGCGCCCCGGGATGCCGGGGCGCGGTGAGCGTGTGACGCCGTGCCGGTGATCGGTGGATGTGCGGGGCGGGTGCGTTACGGAGGCCGTGGGAAGGGGCACTGGAGCCGAATCCGTCGTCCGAGCGGGCGAGGGAGAAGGGAGAGTGCCGGGTGCTGTGGAAGACCTTCCGGTGGGCGTTCGCCGTGACGGCCGTCGGGCTGGTGGGCGGGGTGCTGTACGACGGCTGGACGGCACTGGGGATCGTCGCGATCCTCGCCGTGCTGGAGGTGTCGCTGTCCTTCGACAACGCGGTCATCAACGCGGGCATCCTGAAGAAACTCAACGCGTTCTGGCAGCGGATCTTCCTCACCGTCGGCATCCTCATCGCCGTGTTCGGCATGCGGCTGCTCTTCCCGGTGGTCATCGTGTCGGTGAGCGCGCGGCTGGCCCCGCAGGACGCCGTGCATCTGGCGCTCACGGACAAGGAGCGCTACCAGGAGCTGGTCACCGACGCGCATCCGTCGATCGCGGCGTTCGGCGGGATGTTCCTGCTGATGATCTTCCTCGACTTCATCCTGGAGGACCGGGAGACCAAGTGGCTGGGCCGGGTGGAGCGGCCCCTGGCGCGGCTCGGCCGGATCGACATGCTGTCGGTGTGCGCGGCCCTGGTCGTGCTTCTGACGGCGTCGATGACGGTCGCCACCCAGGCCCACCAGCACGGCGGCCACCATGCCGACAAGGCGCAGACGGTGCTGATCTCGGGGGTCGCGGGACTCGTCACCTATCTGGTGGTGCACGGCCTGTCGGGGTTCTTCGAGGGCAGGCTGGCCGGGGAGGAGGACGGCGAGGACGCGAATGGGCGCTCCGGGGTCGCGCTGGCGGGCCGCGCCGCCTTCTTCACCTTCCTGTACCTGGAGGTGCTGGACGCGTCCTTCTCGTTCGACGGGGTGATCGGCGCGTTCGCCGTCACCAACGACATCGTGCTGATGGCGCTGGGCCTCGGCATCGGCGCCATGTACGTCCGGTCGCTCACCGTGTACCTGGTGCGCAAGGGCACGCTGGACGACTACGTGTACCTGGAGCACGGCGCGCACTACGCGATCGGCGCCCTCGCCGCCGTCCTGCTCGTCAGCATCCGGTACGAGGTGAACGACATCGTGACCGGGCTGATCGGGGTCAGCCTGATCGGCGCGGCCTTCTGGTCGTCCGTCCGGCTCAACCGCGCCACGGCCGGCTGACCGGCGTTCCGGGGAGCGCGTCGGTCAGCCGCCGGCCGGGAACGGCGTCGGTCAGGCGCTCGCCGGTGCGCCGTCGACGTACGGGGACAGGATGTCGGTGACCGTGCGGTTGCGGGGCGCGGGGACGCCGAGTTCGGCGGCGAGGTCGGCCACTCCCCCGCTGAGCCAGGGCAGTTCGAGACGGTGGCCGTGTTCCAGGTCGTTGTGCATGGACGACGTCATGTCCGCGGGCAGGGTGTCGCAGAAGGCGAGCTGCCGCTCGGCGAAGTCCTCGGCCAGCGCGACGCCCGACGCGCGGGCGACGGCCGCGGCCTCCGCCATGACGTCCCGCAGCAGCGCCCGCGTCCGCGCGTCGGAGCGGACGACGCCGATGGGCCGGCGGACGGCCGTGGTGGTGGCCGAGTGGCCGACGAGGAAGACGTACTTCTCCCAGATCACCCGGTCGACGTCCTCGCTGACCTCGGCGTCGATGCCCGCCTCGGCGCACGCCTGGAGGAGCCGGCGCGCGACCGGCTCCTGCTCGGGGCGCCGGGCGCCGAAGACCATGCGCTGGAGGGTGCCGTTGTGCCGGACGACGCCCGGTTCCTCGATGAAGGCGGAGATGAAGCAGGCGCCGCCGAGCAGGGACTCGGCGGGCAGGTGACGGGCGAGGACGGTGTCCTTGTGCACGCCGTTCTGGAGCGACAGCACGGGCGTGCCGGCCAGCTTGGAGGCGGCCAGCTGCCGGGCGACGTCCTCGGTGTCCCACAGCTTCACGGCGACGACGACCAGGTCCGCGCCGTCCACGTCCGCGACGCTCTCCACCACCGAGCCGGGCGAGGTGCGGACGTCGCCCAGGGGGCTGCGTACGAGAAGCCCCGAGCGGCGTACGGCCTCCAGGTGGCGTCCCCGGGCCACGAAGGTGACCTCGTGGCCCGCCGCGGCGAGCCGCGCCCCGAAGTAGCCCCCGACCCCACCCGCTCCGACGATCGCGATCCGCATGGCCGCCCCACTCCCTTGGTAACCGTTTCGAAGGTTACTATCGCCGTATGGGAGCGGCACCGCAAGCACCGCGCACGAGGGTCACCGCCCGGGCGCGTGATCTCCGGTTCGACGCCGGCTCGCTGTCGCTGAACCTGGTGGCGACGGTGGGCCGCAGGCCGGTCGGCCCGGTGGAGCGGATGGGGGACGCCGAGCGGCTGGCCGCGTGGTGCCGTGGCGTGGGGCTGACGCCGGCGCCCGGGTACGCGGCGGACGCGCTGCTGCGGTCGCTGCACGCCTTGCGTGACGCGGCGTACGACATCGCCTCGTCGCTGCTGGACGGGCACCGCCCCTCCCCCGCGTCCGTGGACCTGGTCAACAACCTGGCCGCCGGTGACCCGCCCGCCCCGAGGCTGGAGTTGACGCGGGACGGAGTGCGACCGGCGCCCGGCAGCGATCTGCTCACCGAGGACGCCCTGCTGTCGGCGGTCGCGCGGGACCTGATCGGGCTCGTGTCCGACGAGTCGCGCAGGGAGCGGCTGACGATGTGCGCGTCCGAGGTGTGCCGGATGCTCTACCTCAACCCGGCCTCGGGCCGGCCCCGCCAGTGGTGCTCCATGCGGCGCTGCGGCAACGCCGCCAAGGCGGCGGCGCACCGGCGGCGCAGGGCCACGACGGACGGGGACCGGACCTGAGAGAGGTCGCCGAAATCGGATACGACTTGAGACGATACGATCCGTCTTGCTACGGTGGCGGTATGCGCCACTTCTTCTTTCTCTGAGCCCGGGCGCGGCCGACGCCGCCGTCATCGCCCTCTGCCACCTCTCTCACCTCAGGGAAAGTCCTATGCGCGCCCGCGCCCATACCCTCACGCCCGTACTCGCGGCACAGCTGTCCGTCAAGGACGTCACCAAGTCCTACGGCCCCCGCACCGTCCTCGACCAGATCTCCCTCACCGTCCGGCCCGGTGAGCGGGCGGCCGTCATCGGGGAGAACGGCGCCGGGAAGTCCACCCTGCTGCGGCTCCTCGCCGGGGCCGAGACGCCCGACGACGGCGAGATCACCGTGGTCTTCCCGGGCGGGGCCGGCCACCTCACCCAGACCCCCGCACTGGAACCCGACCGCACGGTGCAGGACGCCGTCGATCACGCGCTCGCCCCGCTGCGCGCCCTGGAACACCGGCTGCGCGCGGCGGAAGAGCGCCTCGGCGATGCCTCCGAGGCCGAACTCGCCGCCTACGGCGACCTGTTGACCGCCTATGAGCAGCGCGACGGGTACCGGGCCGACGCGCGGGTGGACGCGGCGATGCACGGGCTGGGACTGGCCGGCGTCACCCGGGACCGGCTGCTCGGCTCGCTCTCCGGCGGCGAGCAGTCCCGGCTGGCGCTCGCCTGCGTCCTGGCCGCGGATCCCGAACTGCTGCTGCTGGACGAGCCGACGAACCATCTCGACGCGTCCGCGGTGCACTGGCTGGAGGAACGGCTGCGCGCGCACCGCGGCACCGTCGTGGCCGTCACCCACGACCGGCCGTTCATCGAACGGATCGCCACCACGATCCTGGAGGTCGACCGGGACACCCGCTCGGTGCGCCGGTACGGCGACGGCTGGGCCGGCTACCGGGCGGCGAAGGCGGCAGCGCGCCGTCGCGCCGAGCAGGCGCACACGGAGTGGCTCGAAGAGGTCGCCCGCACCGAGGAGTTGCTGGAGTCGGCGGGCCGGCGGCTGTCCACCACGGGCGGCGACCCGCGGCAGGGCTTCGGCAAGCACCGCCGTTCGCACGAGGCGAAGTTGGGCGGCCAGGTGCGGGCGGTGCGCGAACGGCTGGCCCGGCTGCGGCGCGCGCCCGTGCCCGCACCGCCCGAGCCGCTGCGCTTCACGGCCGCCCCGGCCACGGCGGACGATCCGCCTCCCTCCGACACCGTGCTCGCCGAGCTGGACGACGTGGGCGTCGGTGAACGGCTGCGACTGGACGGGCGGTTGACCGTCGAGCCCGGGCAACGCCTGCTGGTCACGGGTGACAACGGGGCCGGGAAGTCGACCCTGCTGCGGGTCCTGGCGGGCGATCTGGAGCCGGACGCGGGAGTGGTGCGCCGCCCGGCCCGCATCGGCTACCTGCCCCAGGAACTGCCCGTCCGCATGGGCCGGCTCCCGCTGCTCGCCGCCTTCGCCGCGCGGCGGCCGGGCCCGCTCGAGGAGCACCGCGACACGCTGCTGTCACTGGGACTGTTCCGCGAGGAGGACCTGACGGTGCCGGTCGCCGCGCTGTCGGCGGGACAGCAACGACGGCTCCAGATCGCGAGGCTGGTGACGCGGCCGGCCGACCTGCTCGTGCTCGACGAGCCGACCAACCACGTCGCACTGAACCTCGTCGAGGACCTGGAGGCGGCGCTGGCCGCCTACCCGGGCGCGGTGGTCGCCGTCTCCCACGACCGCGGCTTCCGGGCCCGCTTCCGGGGTGAGCGGCTTCGGCTGCGGGGCGGCAGGCGGGCCTGAGCCGCCGGCTCCGGCGTCCCCGGCGGACGCCGGAGCCGGTGAGGAGGCAGGGCCCTCAGGCTCCGGCCGCGCCGGTCCCCGGACGCGTCAGCCCGAGGCGGAAGAGACTATCCGCGGTGTCGACGATCGTCTGCGCGGTGTCGCGGGGCTCCCAGCCCAGGAGGGAGCGCGCCTTGCTGTTGTCGATCACCGGGACACGGCCCCTCAGCGTCGCGGCCTCGCGGAGCGAAGGCTCGGTCCGGGCCCGCTGAGTCATCTCCTCGACGGTGAGTTCGCGTGCGGGGAGGCGGCCGGCGGCGGCCGGATACCTCTCCCGCAGGATGCCCGCCATCGTCCAGAAGCTCAGCGCGGGTCCGCCGACGCCGATGAACCGTTCGCCCGCCGCCTTGGGATGGAGCATGGCCCGGAGGTGCAGATCCGCGACGTCCCGCACGTCGACCACGCCGAAGTACATGACCGGGACGACCGGCATGTCGCCGTTCAGCATGGCCCGCACGAGGCCCGCCGAGGCGGAGGGTCGGTCGCCGAGCACGGGTCCGAAGATGCCGGTGGGATTGACGACGGTCAGCTCGACGCCGCCCCTGTCGGCCGCGTACGCCCAGGCGGCTCGTTCGGCCAGGGTCTTCGACTTGTGGTAGGCGGGCAGGCCCTCGGTGTCGGGATCCGTCCAGTCCGCTTCCGAGTAGTGGTTGTCCTCCTTCACCGTGTAGCCGACGGCGGCGAAGGAGGATGTCATCACCACGCGGGCCACGCCGGCCGCCCGGGCCGCGCCGATGACACGGAGCGCACCGTCACGGGCCGGACGTATCAGCTCCTCCTCCGTCTCCGGCGGGGTGAGGGGGAACGGCGAGGCGAGGTGGAGCACGTGACGGACGCCGTCCATGGCGTCCGGCCAGCCCCGGTCGTCGTCGAGGGACGCCGTCGCGAACGACAGCTTCCCGGCCGGGTCGACACCGGCCTGCCGGAGCGCCGCGAGCACCTGGTCCCGCTGGCTCTCCTTGCGGATCGTCACACGGGTGGCGATGCCCTCGCGGAGCAGACGGGCCACCGTGTGACCGCCGAGATATCCGGTGGCGCCGGTGACCAGCACGGGCTGTCCCGCTTCCGCGAGTCGTTCGAGATCTTCGGTGAACATGTGAGTCGTCCTTGGGATCGTGTGCGAGGGGCCGAGCCGTGATGCCGGCCGGCCGGCCGTCCGGACACGAGCCTCCGGGACCTCAAGCGCTTCAAGTCAAGTGGCGTCAGCGGAGGCCTTCGCGGGCGCGCGCGACCTCCGGCACGATCCGGCTCTCCCCGTCGGCATCGCCCCACTCCCGCGCGCCCCACAACTGCGCCTTGAGTTCGAGGTACCTCCGGCGGACGTGCATGCGCTCGATCTCCTCCTGGATCCTGGAGACATTGCGTTCGAACAGCTCGCGCATCCGTGTGGCGTTGCCGTCACCGCCGTCGTCACCGCCGTCCAGGAACCGCAGGTAGTCGCGCATGTCCTGGACGCTCATCCCGGTCGCCCTGAGGCAGCCCAGTGCCTCGATCCTCTCCGCCGCGGGTCCGCCGTAGCGTCGGTGGCCGCTGCTCTCGTCGCGGGGAACGGGCCCGATGAGGCCGATCTTCTCGTAGTAGCGCAGCGTCGCCTCGGACAGGCCACTGATCTTCGACATTTCCTGGATGCTCACCGAGGCCGTGTCGCCGTCCGTCGTCGTCATGCATCCAGCGTCCCCCACCTGAAGCGCTTGAGGTCAATTCTCCTGGGCGGTCAGTGCCCGCTCACCGAGTCGCTCAGCGAGGCGCCCGACGGCGGGCCGGTGCGCGCAGGGCGAGCCAGCCGGCGGTCGCGCCGACCGCGTACCAGAACAGGTCCGGTGCGTTGAACGTGGAGCCGAGGACCAGGCGGGCCGCAGTGCTGCGGGCGGACAGGTCCGCGGGCAGGCCGGTGAGCTGGAGCAGTTCCACCGCCCAGCTCACCGCCAGCGCGACTCCCGCGGCCCGCGCCGGGGTCGTACGCGGGGCCACCAGGACGACGAGGGTGAGGATCAGCAGGGTGTACAGCGCGTCGCCGCCGTACTTCGCGACGTCGCCGGTCGCCACGGCCCGCAGGCCCAGTCCCGCGCCGACCGTCGCCAGCGCCGCGAGCGCCGCCAGGAGCCGGGTCCGTCCCGTCGTGTCCGGTTCGGGCGGCCCGCTTTCGCCTGCGGGGCGGGCCGCCCGGACAACTCTGTCGCTCATGAGGGAGGAGTCTGCCGGCCGCCGCCCGCACGACCGTTGCCGACCTGTGTCCTTCCAGGGCCGGAACGGCTGAACGGCGTGCCCGGCGCGCACGTTGGTAGAGGGCGGACGGCCTCCGTGCCGTCCCCCTTTCCCCTGCCTCGCGCACCGGCCACTGCAAGGAGTACCACCATGGGCGCCACCGACCGGCTCGACCGTCACCAGCCGCTGGTCCTCGGTCTGTTCCGCATCGTCATCGGCCTGTTGTTCACCAGTGAGGGCGCGGCGACCCTGTTCGGCGTGCTGGACCGGGACGCCACCCCCGCCGGCGACTGGCCGTTCTGGTACGCGGGGGTGATCGAGCTGGTCTGCGGCGCGCTCGTCCTGCTGGGGGTCCTCACCCGGGCCGCCGCGTTCCTCAGCTCCGGGGCCATGGCCTTCGCCTACTTCACCGAGCACCAGCCGGACGGGCTCTTCCCCCTCCAGAACGGCGGCCTGTCGCCGGCGCTGTTCTGCTGGGGTTTCCTGCTGCTGGTGTTCTTCGGCCCCGGGTCCCTGTCCCTGTCGGGCGTCTTCCGCCGTGACTCCGCGCCGGGAGGCCGCGGCTAGTGCTCCGACCGGGAGGGTTCGCCGGATCGGCGCTTCCAGCGGCTTGACGTCCGGAGACGCCCGATCCGAACCCCCTGCGCTCGCAGCACCAGCCGTGCCTAACCGACCAAGGTCTCGAAGCCTGAGCTGTCGCAGTACGACACCGCACGGCCCTCAGCCCCGATGTCGCCGTCGACCGCGTTGACGGTGTCATCGACGATGTGGGTGCCACCGTCTTCCAGGCCGGCCCGTTCGAGCCTTTTCGCGGCCTCGATGAGCACATGTCCTGCCGATTCGGTGTTGTCGAACTCGGACGACTGGCCACCGTGTCCGCCACCGGCTTCGCCGTCCGCCTCGCCGGTTGTCGTGGCGTGCGCCGTGTCCTGCCAGGTCCCCAGCTTGGTGCAGTAGTCCCGTTGCCGCTCCTCGGCCCGCGCTGGATCGTCCGACGAACAACCGCTCATCAGGACAGCCGCGACGACAACGATCGCCGCTCGCCGGACTGCTCGTGCCATCCCGCTCCTGTGCTGCAAGGACATGCCCTCCCCGAAACCGCCGCCACAGAGTATGGATCAAGAGGGTGTCACCTCACCCTGCACCGATCTTCCCGGACAATCGGCGAACCTGTGCGGTCACAGCACTAGCGGGCCCGGGAGGACTGGCGGGCCCGGGAGGACTGTCGGGCCCGGGAGAAGGGCAGCGCGGTGAGCAGGGCGGCCAGGACGAGGAGGCCGCTGGCCCACAGCGGCCCGCGGTTGCCGACCGGGGCCAGGGTGGCCGCCGCGACGAGGGGGCCGACGGCGGCGCCGACGTTGAGTGCCGCCGTGGCATACGCCCCGGCCATCGTGGGGGCGCCGGCCGCCTCGTAGAGGACCCTCGCGATCAACGTGCTCCCCACCGCGAACGACAGGGCGCCCTGCACGAACACGAGGGTGAGGAGGGCGGCCTGATGCTCGGCGAGTACGGCGAGCGCCGGCCATCCGACGAGCAGCAAGGGCCCGCCGGCCGCGACGACCAGACCTGGACGCCGGTCCGAGAGCCTCCCCGCGAGGGTGACGCCGACGAACGAGCCGGCCCCGAAGAGCACCAGCACGACCGGGATCCACGGCGTGGCCAACCCGGCGGCGTCGGTGACGAGGGGGGCCAGGAAAGTGAAGCTTCCGAAGGTCGCCGCGTTCACCAGGGCGCCCAGCAGCAGGACGAGGATCAGGCGAGGGCTCCTGAGCTGTGAGATCTCCGCCCGCAGGGCCGGTCCGGACGGCCTGTCAGCCGTGTCCGTCCGCCCCTGTCGCGGGGGGATGCGCTTGAGGATGCCGAGAGCGGCGGGCAGGCAGACGAGGACGACGGCCCAGAAGGTGGCCCTCCAGCCGAGCAGCGTGCCGAGCAGGGAGCCTCCGGGGACTCCGGCGATCGTCGCCACCGTCGTGCCGGACAGCAGGACGGCCAGCGCGCGTCCCTTCCTGCCGGACGGGACGAGCTCGGCGGCGGTGGTCAGGGCGACGGCGAGGAATCCCGCGTTGGCCACGGCGGCCACGACCCGGGTCGCGGACAGGACGACGAAACTCGTGGTGACGGCACCCACGGCATGCGCCGCCGAGAACACGAGGACGAAGGCGAGGAGGCTGCCCCGGGCCGGCCAGTCGCGGGCGAGCGCGGCGACCAGCGGGGCGCCGACGATCATCCCGACCGCGAAGGCGGAGGTGAGGGTGCCGGCCGTCCCGACGGACACGTCGAGGTCGGAGGCGATGTCCGGCAGGAGGCCGGCGAGCATGAATTCCGAGGTGCCCATGGCGAAGACCGCCAGGGCGAGCAGGTAAAGCGGGAGAGGCATCGAGAGGCTCCGAGACGAGGAGAAGCACAGCAGGAAGACGTCTCGTCACCGCGGTCAGCGCCCACGGGCGCGCGCGTCCGGCCGCAGGACGCGGCGGGACGGCAAGGGCTCAAGAACTCAGTGGTTCAGGGGGCTGACGGCGTGACCGAAAGCCCCCACCTTGGCTGCCTCAGGGCTCGACATGCCCCACACGGTACCCGACCGATCTCCGGTGCAGTACGCGTCCGGACCGGCTTCCGGCTTGATAGGCAAGTGAACACTTGCCTATAGTCGGGGTATGGCCGACGACCTCTTCAAGGCTCTGGCGGACGGGACCCGCCGGACGATCCTCGACGAGCTGACGGAGAAGTCGGGACAGACACTGTTCGAGATCTGTGCGCGTCTGAGCATGAAGCACGGGCTCGGCATCTCACGTCAGGCGGTGTCGCAGCACCTCGCCGTCCTGGAGGCGGCCGGGCTTGTCGAGACCCGGCGGGAGGGCCGGTACAAGTTCCACGATCTGAACGTCGCGCCGCTGCGGCACATCACCGAGCGCTGGCTCGATCCCCGTACCCCCGAACCGGACAAGGACCCCTCATGAAGATCCAACTGACCAGCGTCTTCGTCGACGACCAGGCGAAGGCCCTGCGCTTCTACACCGACGTCCTCGGCTTCATGACGAAGCACGACGTGCCGGTGGGCGAGACGGACCGGTGGCTCACCGTGGTCCCGGCCGACGATCCGGACGGCACCGAACTGCTGCTGGAACCGTCCCACCACCCCGCGGTCAAGCCCTACCGGGACGCCCTCGTGGCCGACGGCATCCCCCTCGCCCAGTTCGCCGTGGACGACGTGCGGGCGGAGTACGAGCGGCTGCGGGAGCACGGCGTGCGCTTCACCCAGGAGCCGCTGGACATGGGACCCGTCACCACCGCCGTCTTCGACGACACCTGCGGGAACCTCATCCAGATCGCCTCGCAGGCGTAGGTCTCCCGGCCCGTCCCGCCGCCTCTTCCGTCCCTTCCGTCCCTTCCGTGCTCGCGGCCCTCACGAACCCTAGTGTTGAACGCGTTCAAAAACGGAGTAGGGTGAGGGCACTCGAAGAGGTCGGAGGGGTCCGATGAAGATCGTTCTGCCCGGGGGGACCGGACAGGTGGGCACGATCCTGGACCGTGCGCTGAGCACGGCCGGGCACGAGGTGGTGGTGCTGACCAGGCACCCGCGCCGCCCTCGTGACGTCGCGTGGGACGGGGCAACCCTGGGACCGTGGGCCGAGGCGGTCGACGGCGCGGACGTCGTGATCAACCTGGCGGGCCGCAGCGTCTCCTGCCGGTACACCCCGGAGAACCTGCGCGCCATGATGGACTCGCGCGTCGACTCCGCGCGGGTCGTGGGCGAGGCGATCGCCGCCGCCCGCCGGCCGCCGAAGGTGTGGCTCCAGATGAGCACCGCGACGATCTACGCGCACCGCTTCGACGCCGCGAACGACGAGGCGACGGGCGTCATCGGCGGCTGCGAGAGCGGCGTGCCCGACTACTGGGCGTACAGCATCGAGATCGCGAAGAACTGGGAGCGGACTCAGACCGAGGCGCCGACCCCGCACACGCGGAAGGTGGCCCTGCGGTCGGCGATGGTGATGAGCCCCGACCGGGGCGGCGTGTTCGACGTGCTGCTGCGGCTGGCCCGGCTGGGGCTGGGCGGGCCGGTAGCGGGCGGCGCGCAGTACGTGTCGTGGATCCACGACGAGGACTTCGTACGGGCGGTGGAGTTTCTCGTCGCGCGGGAGGAGATCGAGGGCGCGGTGAATCTCGCCGCGCCCGATCCTCTCCCCCAGCGGGACTTCATGCGCGTGCTGCGGAAGGCCTGGGGTGTGCCGGTGGGGTTGCCGGCGACCCGGTGGATGGCGGAGCTGGGGGCGCTCGCGATGCGCTCCGACACGGAGTTGCTGCTGAAGAGCCGGCGGGTGGTGCCGGGGCGGCTGCGGGACGCGGGGTTCGAGTTCACCCGGCCCGGGTGGGAGGCGGCCGCGGCGGACCTCGTGCGGAGGGCGCGGGCCGCGCGGGCCGTTCCGGGTCGCCCGGGCCGGGTGCGGGTGGGTGGGGGCTGGGCGCACAGTTCCCCGCGCCCCTGAGGGAGTCGTGCGGGCGCCCGCCACCAGTTACGGGGTTGCGCCCGTTCCCCGTCGCGTGCGGGTGGGTGGCGGCTGGGCGCGCAGTTCCCCGCGCCCCTGAGGGGCGTTGCCAACCGCCCCTCAGATCACAGGAAGCGCCACAGGTGGTCCGCCGTGCCGTTGTCGGTGAACTGGACCACCTGGGCGCTGTCGGCCGTCGACATGCCGTCCACGCCCAGCACCTTGCCGCTGTGCCTGTTGCGGATGCGGTACCAGCCGTCGCCGTTGTCGACCAGCGTCCACAGGTGGTCGGGGGTCCCGTTGTCCTCGTACTGCACGACCCGTGCGCTGTCCGCCGTCGACATGCCGTCGACGCCCAGCACCTTGCCGCTGTGGCCGTTGCGGATGAGGTACCAGCCCTCCCCCCGGTCGACGAGCTGCCAGGCATGATCGCCGGTGCCGGTGTTCGCGAACTGCACCACGCGGGCGCTGTTCTCGGTGGACATGCCGTCCACGGCGAGGACCTTGCCGCTGTTCCGGTTCTCGATGCGGCGGTACGGCGGCTCGGGTGTCCAGGGCCGTCCGTCCGGGGACGCCGTGGGGAAGGCGGTGATCCGCAGCCGGGCCGCTCCCATCGGGATCAGGGTGACGCGTTCCACCGGGGCGTCACTGCGGGCGGGGCTGTCCTGAAGGGGGGTGACGACGTGCTCGTCGTCGGCGGTCCACTCGGTGATCCGGCGGGCGTCGGCGGTGATGCGGACGGGGGTGGTGGCGTGGGTGAAGGGGTTGTCGGGGACGGGGCCGGGGGTGCGGGTGAACTCCGGCTCGGGCAGCGGGGCGAGGCCGTAGTTCCAGGGGGTCGTGGCGTGCACCTCGTAGGCGGGGAAGGTGTCGTCGCCCGCGTAACGGTCGTACCGCTCACCGATCTTCAGGGAGTACGTCAGCGGCCCGTGCTGGACGGTCACGGCGCCGTGCTGGTCCGGCAGCGGGCGCACCTCGGTGCGCTGCGGCAGGCGCAGGGTGACCACGTCGCCGTCGTGCCAGGTGCGGGTCACGGTCGCCCAGCCCGGCCCCTGCGGGGCGTTCACCGGCCGTCCGGCGACCCGCAGTTCGGGTGCGCGGCACCAGCCGGGTACGCGCAGGCGCAGCGGGAACCGCACCGGGCGCGGGGTGGAGACGGTGAGGCGGACGGTGTCGGCGAACGGGTAGCCGGTGTCCTCGGTGAGGGTCACCGTGGTGCCGCCGGCGACCTGGGCGCGGACCGTGCTGGGTGCGTACATCGCGGCGGCCAGGCCCCCGTCGTCGCTGCCGAGCCACAGTTCCTCGGTGAAGTAGGGCCAGCCCATGCCGTAGTTGTGGGGGCAGCAGCGGTACTGGTCGACGCCCGCGTGGTAGGCCTGCATGGCGAAGCCGTTCTGGAACTGGCCCTGTGTCTTGGTGCGGTTGTCCAGGTCGACGCTGTTGGCGCTGGTGATGTAGTGGATGGCCCTGCCCTGCGGGTCGAGGGAGGCCGGGAGCATGTTGAAGGCCAGGTCCTCGCAGCGGTCCGCCCAGACGGGGTCGCCGGTGATGCGGGTGAGGAGTTCGTGGGAGGCCATGAACTCGACGACGCCGCAGGTCTCGAAGCCCTGGCGGGGGTCGGTGAAGCCGGGGCGGTAGTTCTCGTCGCCGGCCATGCCGCCGCCGGGGAACCTGCCGTACTCGGTCATGACGGTGTCGTAGGCGCGGTAGGTGGCCCGGGTCAGCTCGGCGGAGCCGGTCACCTGGGCGTACTGGGCGGGTTCGCGGAAGCCCTGGGCGATGTTGACGTTGTGGCGTGAGGGGGTCGGCCCGGTCCAGTCGGCGCCCAGGGTGTGCATCTTGGCGGCCAGGTCCAGGAGGAAGGTCTCCCCCGTGCGGCGGTACAGCCAGACGGCGATGTCCAGTCCGTCGCCCCAGCGGTAGGAGATCCAGCTGGTGTCGAACGCGCCGGGGCCCTGGGCGTTCATGAAGCGCAGGAACCGCAGGAGGAAGGGCACGACGCGCTCGTCGCCGGTGAACTCCTCGTGCGTGCGCAGTGCTTGGAGCAGCGGCAGGAAGGGCCAGAAGTCGGGTCCGCCGCCGAGGGAGGTGCGCAGGGCGCGCGGTCCGAAGAAGCCGTCGGGCTGCTGGGTGGAGAGGACCGCGTCGATCCACCGGCGCGCGTTCGCGAGGGCGGCGGTGTCGCCGGTGGCCACGGCGAGCGGCACGTATCCGCGCAGCCAGTACGGCAGTTCCTCCCAGCCGGGCCGCTCGGGGTGGACCCATCCGGTGGTGTCGAAGTCGAGGAAGTGGGAGATCTCCTCGTAGCGGCCGCACAGTCCGTCGAGCTGGAGCCGCAGCTGGCCGGCCAGCCAGCCGCGCGGGGTGACGCTGCCGGCGGGGAGTTTACGGAAGGCGTCCGGGAGGGGGCCGGCGACGGCCTTCGGGGGCGCGGCCGACGCGGCGCCGGCGAGGGGGCCGCCGAGTGCGGCCGCGCCGAGACCTGCGGCCGAGGCCCCGAGGAGGGTGCGTCTGGTGACGGGCATGCGCGGGCTCCTGTTCATCGTCGTCCGTGGTCCCGCGGAGGGGTGCGCGGGACGGGCGGGTGGCTCGCCGTTCGGTCTTCACAACGTTGTAAGGCCCAGTCGGGATGAGAGCACGGCGCCGGGGTCGCTGTCCAGGGTCCGGACATGCCGTGTGCGGCCGGCCCGGGGTGCGATCCGGGCACACCGTGTGCGGCGGGCGCGAGGCGTGAACGGCCGTGTGCGGCGGGCGGGTTGCGGGAACGGCCGGTACGGGCATGACTGGGGCCGTAGGATCGGGTGATCTCGTGGGGGTGGTCATGCTCAGGCGGCGTCCGGGTTCACCGACGCTCGAGGAGGTGGCGGCGCTCGCCGGTGTGGGGCGGGGCACCGTCTCCCGCGTCATCAACAACGCGGCGGGGGTGAAGGACACGACCCGCCGTGCCGTGCAGCGCGCCATCGCCGAGCTGGGGTACGTCCCCAATCTGGCCGCCCGCACGCTGGCCGGACGGCGCGCCGACGCGGTCGCGCTGGTCATGACGGAGCCGGACTGGCGGCAGTTCGGCGAGCCCTTCTTCTCCGAGATCGTGCGGTCCGTCGGGGACGCCCTGACCGAGACCGAGGTGCAGCTGCTGCTCACCCTGGTGCGCACGGACGCCGAGCGGCAGCGACTCGTGGAGTACGCGCGCGGCGGCCGGGTCGACGGCGTGATGCTGATGTCCGTGCACGCGACGGACCCGCTGCCCGACATGCTGGCCGAAGTCGGCCTGCCCACCGTGCTGTTGGGGCGGCGCTCGGGCGACGAGAGCGTGACCTACGTCGACGCGGACAACGTCGGAGGGGCGCGGGCCGCCGTGTCGCACCTGCTGGCCACGGGCCGGCGCGCGATCGCGACCATCACGGGGCCGCCGGACATGTACGTGGCCCAGTGCCGGCTGCGCGGCTACCGGGAGGCGATGGAGCGGGCCGGCGTCGAGGCGCGGGAGTCCTGGACCGTCCAGGGCGACTTCTCGGCGGACAGCGGGCACCGCGCGATGGCCGAACTCATCGAGCGGGCGCCGGAGATCGACGGTGTGTTCGCCGCGTCGGACACGATGGCCGTGGGCGCCTTGGGAGCGCTCCGGGCGGCGGGCCGGCGGGTGCCGGACGACGTGGCGGTGATCGGCTTCGACGACTTCCCGCTCGCCCAGCACACCGATCCAAAACTGACGACGGTCCGTCAGCCGCTCGAGGAGATCGGGCACACGATGGTGCGGCTGCTCCTGGAGGAGATGGAGGAGCCGTCGGCGGCCTGGCGGCACGTCATCCACCGTACGGAACTGGTGCTGCGCGGCTCCGCCTGAGCCGGGGCGGCATCCTGTGGCGGCCCCGCCACGCGTCGAAAGTTTCGGGAGCGCTCCCGTCGTCCGAGGCCAAGTGGATCATTTGCTGACCTGCGGCTTCGAAAGACATTCGACGGGTTGGCGCGCACAGGGTTGTCAGGGACATGGACGCCTTCTACAGTCCCGTCCCGGAACACCATTGGGAGCGCTCCCATCAATGGGGAGGCGGGAGCGCTCCCGTTTTCCCCATGGATGGCAGCGCTCCCGCCCGGTATCCCGCACCCCCACTGCCGAGAGGTCCCCCACATGCCACGGTTACGGCACCACCCCCGCACCCTGCGCGCCGTGTCGGCGGCGCGTACTCTGCGCGCCGGGTCGGCGACGCGTACCTTGCGCGCCATGTCGGCGGCGCTCCTCACCGCTCTCGCCGCGCTCGCCGCGTTGCTGACCGCGACCGCCCCCGCCCAGGCCGACACCACGATCTGCGAGGAGTTCGGGTCGACGGTCATCCAGGGCCGCTACGTCGTCCAGAACAACCGCTGGGGCACCAGCGCCACCCAGTGCGTCACCGCCACCAACTCCGGCTTCCGCGTCACCCAGGCCGACGGCTCGGTGCCGACGAACGGCGCACCGAAGTCGTACCCGTCGGTCTTCAACGGCTGTCACTACACGAACTGTTCGCCGGGCACCGCGCTCCCCGCGCGCATCAGCGGCATCTCCTCCGCGCCCAGCAGCATCTCGTACAGCTATGTCGACAACGCCGTGTACAACGCCTCGTACGACATCTGGCTGGACCCGACGCCCCGCACCGACGGGGTGAACCGGACCGAGATCATGATCTGGTTCAACCGGGTGGGGCCGATCCAGCCGATCGGCTCGCAGGTCGGCACGGCCACCGTGGCCGGGCGCACCTGGGAGGTGTGGTCCGGCGGGAACGGCACCAACGACGTGCTGTCCTTCGTCGCTCCGTCGGCGATCAGCAGCTGGAGCTTCGACGTGATGGACTTCGTCCGGGAGACCGTCGCCCACGGGAAGGCGGGCAACGACTGGTACCTGACGAGTATCCAGGCCGGCTTCGAGCCGTGGCAGAACGGCGCGGGCCTCGCGGTCAACTCCTTCTCGTCGACCGTCAACACGGGCGGTTCGCAGAACCCGGACGAGCCGGGCACCCCGGCCGCCTGCACGGTGTCGTACGCGACGAACGTGTGGCCGGGCGGCTTCACCGCGAACGTCACGGTGACCAACAACGGTTCGGCCCCGGTGGACGGCTGGCGGCTCGCCTTCACCCTGCCCTCGGGACAGAGCGTCGTGCAGGCCTGGAACGCGACCGTCAGCCCCTCCTCGGGCGCGGTCACGGCGACCGCGGCGGCGGGCAGTGCGCGGATCGCCGCGGGCGGCAGCCAGAGCTTCGGGTTCCAGGGCACGTACAGCGGGAGCTTCGCGCAGCCGGGCGGCTTCCAGCTGAACGGGACTGCTTGCCGCACGGCGTGAGGGGCTGAGGGCCGCGGGCCACGGCGGGTGCATCCTGCCGCGACCCCTCGCTTCCGGGTCCGCCCTCTCCCTCCTCGAGCCGACGGGCGGGCCCCGCACGCCCCGCACGCCTCATGACGGGGGCGGCCTGTGAGCCGCGACCGCCGCCGCCTTCACCCTCCCCGGAGGCCCCCAGATCCCCCCGCCCGTCCGGCTGGCGCCCTCCCCGGCCGGGCGGGGGTTCCACCCCCTGTCGCACCCCTCGCGCACATCCCCTGAAGAACCCGCCGAGCAACTCAGCTCAGGAACTCAGCATCGGGACAGGAGACTCCATGGCTCTGAGAAGCAGACTGGTCTCTCTGGCAGCGGTACTGGCGACCCTCCTCGGAGGGCTCGGTCTCAGTTTCCTCTGGCAGACGGACGCCCAGGCGCACGGCGTGGCGATGATGCCCGGCTCGCGCACCTACCTGTGCCAGCTGGACGCCATCACCGGCACCGGCGCACTCGACCCGACCAACCCCGCCTGCGAGGCCGCGCTCAACCAGAGCGGCGCCACGGCCCTCTACAATTGGTTCGCCGTCCTCGACTCCCAGGCCGGCGGACGCGGTCCTGGCTACGTCCCGGACGGCACGCTGTGCAGTGCCGGCGACCGGTCGCCGTACGACTTCTCCGCGTACAACGCGGCCCGCTCCGACTGGCCGCGCACCCACCTGACGTCCGGCTCGACGATCAAGGTGCAGTACAGCAACTGGGCGGCACACCCCGGCGACTTCCGGGTGTACATCACCGAGCCCGGCTGGTCGCCCACCTCACAGCTGAAGTGGGACGACCTGCAGCTGATCCAGACCGTCACCAACCCGCCCCAGCAGGGGTCCCCCGGCACCAACGGGGGCCACTACTACTGGAACCTCCAGTTGCCCTCGGGCCGCTCCGGTGACGCGCTGATCTTCATGCAGTGGGTGCGTTCGGACAGCCAGGAGAACTTCTTCTCCTGCTCCGACGTGGTCTTCGACGGCGGCAACGGCGAGGTCACCGGCATCCGCGGCTCGGGCGGCGACCCGGACCCCGGCACGGAGCCGGACCCGGACCCGACCGACCCGCCGCACACCGGTGAGTGCATGGCCGTCTACAGCGTGACCAACTCCTGGAACGGCGGTTTCCAGGGCTCCGTCGAGGTGATGAACCACGGCACGTCGCCGCTGAACGGCTGGGCCGTGCAGTGGAAGCCCGGGCAGGGCACGACGATCGGCAGCGCCTGGAACGGCACGCTCAGCACCGGCTCGGACGGCACGGTGACGGTACGGAACGTCGACCACAACAGAGTGATCGCGCCGGACGGGAGTGTGTCGTTCGGCTTCACGGCGACGTCCACCGGCAACAACTTCCCGGTGGGGACGATCGGTTGTGTCAATTGACAGCGGCGGCAGCTGAACGGGTGAGGTGACCGGCACCGGTCACACCTGCTGCGCCGTCCGCCCCTCACACCGAGGGGCGGACGGCGCTGCGCTGTGCGCGGGGTTCGTGGTTCCTGTCGGGCGCGAGGGCGGGAGGCGGAGCGGAGTGGGAGGTGGGAGTAACCTTCGGCCGGCAACGAGCTGGTACGGAGCAGAGCTGGGGCGCATGAGGAACCTGTCACCCTATTGGGACATCTCGACACTGGTGATCGGAGAGGAAGTTCCGGGCGTCTTCTCCGTCTTCATCGCCGATGGAGTGGATGCAGCGGAGAAGGGCTTCTACTTCGACCTCCAACGCTTTGTGGCTGAGCAGCCAGATGAGCAAAATGTGAGGAACGGGACGGACAGCTACTGCGTCGTGAATGAGAGTGGGGGTGTCCATTACGGCGGCCTCAAGGGAGCTTCGCTGCTGCCTGACCTTCTGATACTGAGCTTCAAGAACGAAGCCGCGGAGGCACTGCAGCTCCCTTCTCGCATCATCCCGTTGGGAATTGCACCGAGCGTCGACCTGAACGCGTTGCGAGCGGGGCTCGAGCATGTGCTGACGTACGGGAATCGCCGGAAGGTGCCGAGGTTGAATCTGGGCAACTGATGGGCGGCCAGGAGGGGAACAAACCGCTGGTCGCACGGGGTCCCGTGTCCGTAGGCTGCGTACGTGAGGGAAGCAGACGAGACCAGCCCGGTTGTCCGCGTCGGAGGCGACGGGTATCGAACGGTCAGCCTGCGCTTCCATCAGCTGACACGCTCGTATCCGGAGGTGCGCGATGACCTGATGCGCGACTTCCTCGTGACAGCTGAAGGTGAGTGGGCGCGTCTCGAGGTCATGGTGAAGACCTGGGACGGTGACGGCCTCGACGTCTTCCTCTCCGAACTGGCAGAGGGATTCCGAGGATGGAACGGCACCAGGACCTGGCGCTCGCTGGAAGGTGACTTGACCCTGGCCGCCGAGCACGCGGGATCACACGTCCGGTTGACGTGGGGGCTGCACGAACGGCTCCTCGACGACGAGGGGTGGCGTTTCGAGACGTCGACCGTCCATGCCCCTGGGGAAGACATGCGCCGTCTTGCCATCGAGATGCGGAGCTTCTTGGCGTCGGATCCGTTGTGATGAGCGGAGGCGGTTCGTCAGTCGTCTATGGCCGGCACAGCACACGCCTGTACAGCTTCTTACGGATCAGTGCTCGAAACGCGAACTAGCGGTGGCATAAGTCCATTTCGCGGAGCGGGTAGAGACGGCGTCCGATCGTTTCGCCCCACTCCATGAATCGGCCATCCTCGCCCCAGGCCGGCTCGGGGTTCAGCTCGAATGGCGTGTGAGCACAGCTGATCCCTGGTCCGCTGACGTTCACAGTCAGACCGCCGAACTCTTGCAGAAAAGCTTCCGCAGCGTCGTGCATGGACAGCAGATGTCGACCTCATGGGAGGTACGAGCGTCTCATGCTGTTCGATGCCGGGGGTCAGAAGAGGCCAGCTGAAGTGTTCTGAGTGAGGGTTTCGAGGATCGGGCGCAGCCATGGGCTGCGCGCGGCAGGCAGCCGGACCAAGGTGTGTTGGAACGTTCCCCGGTCGGCACGGAACAGCTGGTTGGGGAGCAGCGGGGGCGGGTCGTCGCGGAGGACGTCTCGGGCTGTGCGGCCCGACGCGGAAACCGGCACGGTCGGGTCGGGATCGACCAGCCACAGCCACACCCCCAGCGGCAGGGGCACCAGGTATGCCGGCGCGGTCGGGTCGGCAGGAGTCCAGGTCCGGCCCGTCTGCGGGTGGACGGGGACAAGGAGGATGTCGACGCCCGCGTTCGGGGAGGGTAGTCCCGGTCCGGCCAGGACGGCGGCCCGCGTCAAGGAGTCCGCTGGCAGCAAGGTGTCGAGCGCGCGCTGGAACACGTCCGCGGTCAGGCCGCCCGGAACCTTCACCGGATGCCCCTGGGAAGCGATCAGCAGGTGGGCGAGCGCCTTGCCTGCGGCCGCCTCCCACCGCGGACTCCACGACCAGTAGTGGTTCGATCCCGCTCGTCCTCCCCATGTGGTGATCGGCTCGAACGGGGGCGTCTTCTCCCCCGTCTCCACCAGCTCCGCCCAGGAGAGAGGCGTGGCGTGGATACCGTCGACGGGGACACGGTCCACGACATCCGAGCCGAGTCGCACCATCTGCCAGAGGGAGCAATCGTCGATCCTCGTTGCCACGGGGAGGTCGCATGCCTCGCAGGCCATGTTGGGCCCGTCGGCCCCGTCGAGGCCACAGCAGGCACCGCCACGCTTCTCAGGCATCAGCCGGGTTCCACGGATGTCTCCGGGCGCGGTGACGATCGCTCCGGTCGTGCCGTCGGACAGGGCGCGGACCGGAGCGTAGACACCGCGTGCCTCAGCCTCGCCCGGATCAATCTCGTCCCACATCCGCCACGGCCTCCCCCAGGGGTCCGGGTCCACGGCATACGTCCCTGAGTCCATGAGCACCGGTAGCTGGGCCCCGTTCCCGTACTGCTGACGTGCGTGGACCGGCAGTGCGACCTGGGACAGCGGGATGGTCAACTCGGCACCGCATCCCGCACACACGAAAACGAACAAACTTCCTCCGTATGGGAATCGGACGCATCTTCGCAGCTCACCGGCAGCCGGCCAACTTGATTTCCCATCCGCTGCGGGAGCGTCACCAGCCAATGTCGTGGAGGATCGGCGCAGCGCGACAAGCCCAGGCTGCCGCCTTGGACGACGGCAGGCGACTCCCTCGGACCGTGCAGCAGTGACTGAGTGGCTTTGATCCGGCCCTACGAGGATAGGGTGCTGGTTCACGCACCGAGGAGAGCTGGCGTGCACGACAGACCGGGGATGGAGAAGGCCCTTGATCTCCTACATGCCGAGCTGGAGGGCGGGCGGTCGGCGACGAAGTTGACCACTTGGGCTGCATGGCTAGCCTTCATGCGATTCGCGCGGCAGCGCTTTGCTACCGCGCCGACGCCCGATTCAGACGGCTTGCTCTTCCAATACGGCACGTACGCCTTCAGCGGGCAGCCGAGGTTCACAGTGGACCTCACGCGGCAGTTCGACATCGGTGACGGCAGAGGTGAGCACGACCACTACGTACAGGTCCACTGCGAACTTCGCTACGAGTGCGAACCCGACCTGGATGCCCTGGGGAGCTTCGACTCCTGGTTCTTCCACGACGCCAACGCGGACCTCGACGAGTGGTTCGCCGCCATGGAGAGGCACCTCGAACCGGTGCTTACTCGCAGGCCGTCCGAGATCAATGTGTACGAGGAGCCCGTATAGATCGCCACGCCGGCAGGACTCGCTTGCGTAGGAGCGCAAAGCCGGCGCGGCCGAACGTCTGGCGTTTGAGCATCTTGATCCGGCTCCGGCTTGTACGCCTGACCAACGGTGGCCGTGGACGCGGTGTACAAGGCGTTTGGGGCAGGCGTCGGTGGGCGACGGCCCGAGCCACTGCACTGCCGTGAGTGGCGACGGTGTCATCATGCTCATACGAGCCGGCCGCGCCCCGCACTCAAGAGGTTCAGATGCTCTACCAGAGCCCTGCTGACTTTTGCACCGCGTACGTCACAGCACACGTCCCCAGCGAGACCGACGAATCCGGCGCCGCGTCCACGCTCGAAGAGGTGACCGTCGTCAGCGCGACCCCGGACACGGCGCGGGTCGAGGCGCTCTGGTTCATCCACGGCCACGACCCGGAATCCGGGTACTACGACGTTCGTTCACGCACCGCCTTCGTTCTCGTCAAGCGGGGCGACGGGTGGCGCCTGTACGCGCAGGAAGAGCTCGGCTACGAATGACAACTCCCCATCCGCTGACTGGACCGGCGGTTCTGACCGAGCTGTGGCAGCGGCGCTGGCCCCACTGTCCTCCGGTCGCGCATGAGCTCCGCCACCCGTACCGGGATGTCTGGGTGCGCTTCCACAGCTTGCCGGAGTCGAAGCGATACCCGGAGAACGAGAGCGAATACGCCGTCGTCCTGAAGCGGTACAACACCGTCCTCGATGAGTTGTTCGCCGGCGGGGACGTCTATGTGATCATCCCGGTCTGGGCGGCCGCAGCGGAGGTTCCGTCTTCCCGGTCGGACGGTGGCTACTGGCAGACCCTGCCGGTGAACGACGATCCGGACCCGGAGTTCCGTTCCTACTGGCACCTCTTCGCCGCCCGCCGGTCCTGGCGATACGGCTGCCTCGACGAGCGGCTCCGTGACGTCGCCGACGACAAGGTGGCGGGAGTCCTCGTCACCGATCCTCAGATGCGTCGCCTCTGTCACCCCTACGACGGCGGCGCCGATGTCTTCCTCACGTCGCCCGAGGAACGTGATCGGATGTGCGACCGGCATGCCGACTGGCTTTCCAGCCACCCGTTGGGCTTCTGACGGGGCCGGGCTCCCACACCACGGCCCGGCCCAGCCCGGTCCGCCGTCAACTCACCCGCCTGTTTCCGAGTTGGACTGGACCAACCCCTTGACACGCGTTTCCCTCACTCCTTAAATCACGAACTGAACTAAGCGTTTCGCCGCGAGCGGCGGCCCGTGCACCGCTCCGTCCGCCCCCCACCTGACGCGTCACTCGATCCTCCGAGGTCCGGATGACTCGCCTCGCTGTCATGAATATGACATCAGGAGATACGATGCCCGCACCCACGCGGCCCCTCCCCGGTCGCCGCCCCGGCACTCCCCCAGCAAGACCTGACCGTCGCCGGTGGACCGCGGTCGCGGCGGCCGCCGTCACCGCCGCCTCCCTGCTGCTCGCCGTCCACCCGGCCCACGCCGACGCCCGCACCCAAGACGCCCCCGCCTCCGTCACAGCGGCCGCCGCCCTCCCCTCCGGGTGGACGACGGTCGTCAACAGCGGCAGCGGCAAGTGTCTCGATGCCCGCGCCGCCGGCACCGTCAACGGCACCGCCGTCCAGCAGTACGGCTGCAACGGCACCACCGCCCAGCAGTGGAGCTTCGCGCCGACCAGCGACGGCTACGTCCGCATCGGGAACCGGAACGACGAGCGTCAGGTGGTGGACGTCAGCGACGTGTCGGCCGCCGACAACGCGGCCGTGCACCTGTGGACGTACGGGGGCGGCGCCAATCAGCAGTGGCTGCCGGTCGACGAGGGCGGCGGCGCCTATCACTTCGTCAACCGGCACAGCGGCAAGTGCCTCGACGTGCCGTCCGCCTCGACCGCCGACTCCGTCCAGCTGGTGCAGTACGCCTGCAACGGCACGGCGGCGCAGCGCTTCCAGGTCACGCCGGTGAGCAGCGCGCCCGGGGACGTGGATCTCGGCCCGAACGTCGCCGTGTTCGACCCGTCGATGCCGTCGTCGGTCATCCAGAGCCGGCTGGACTCGATCTTCCGGCAGCAGGAGACCAACCAGTTCGGCTCGCAGCGGTACGCGGTGGCGTTCAAGCCGGGCACGTACAGCAACGACGTCAACGTCGGCTTCTACACGCAGGTGCTGGGGCTCGGACAGTCGCCGGACGCGGTGACGATCAACGGCGCCGTGCATGTGGAGGCGGACTGGTTCCCGCCGCAGAACGCGACGCAGAACTTCTGGCGCGGGGCGGAGAACCTGTCGGTCAACCCGACCGGCGGGACGGACCGCTGGGCCGTGTCGCAGGCCTCCGGTTACCGGCGCATGCATGTGCGCGGCGACCTGGAGCTGAGCGACGGCGGCTGGTCCAGCGGGGGGTTCATGGCCGACTCGAAGATCGACGGACAGGTGCGCTCCGGGTCGCAGCAGCAGTGGCTGACCCGCAACTCCCAGCTGGGCAGCTGGAACGGGTCCAACTGGAACATGGTCTTCGTCGGCAGCCAGGGCGTGCCGGGCAACACCTTCCCGCAGCCGCCGTACACCACCGTCGACCGGACGCCGACGGTGCGGGAGAAGCCGTATCTGTACGTGGACGCGGCCGGCGCCTACCGGGTGTTCGTGCCCGCGCTGCGCGCCGACTCCTCCGGGACCACCTGGGCGAACGGCGGCACGGCCGGCACCTCGCTCGGCATGGACAGCTTCCACGTCGTCAAGCCGGGCACGGCGAGCGCGGCGCAGATCAACGCGGCCCTGGCGGCGGGCAAGAACCTGCTGGTCACGCCGGGTGTCTACCACCTGGACCAGACCCTGCGGGTGACGCGTCCGGACACCGTGGTGCTGGGTCTGGGCCTGGCCACCTTCGTCCCGGACAACGGGGTGACGGCCATGACGGTCGCCGACGTCGACGGGGTGAAGATCGCGGGCGTCCTGTTCGACGCGGGCACCACCAACTCCCGTACGCTCGTGGAGATCGGGCCCGAGGGGGCGTCCGCGAGCCACGCGGCGAACCCGACCTCGCTGCACGACGTGTACTTCCGCGTCGGCGGCGCCCACGCGGGCAAGGCCACCACCAGCCTGGTCGTCAACAGCGACCATGTCATCGGCGACCACATGTGGATCTGGCGCGGCGACCACGGCGACGGCATCGGCTGGACGGTCAACCCCGCCGACACCGGACTCGTCGTCAACGGTGACGACGTGACGATGTACGGGCTGTTCGTCGAGCACTACCAGAAGCACCAGACGGTGTGGAACGGCAACGGCGGGCGCACGTACTTCTACCAGAACGAGATGCCGTACGACCCGCCCAACCAGGCGGCCTGGATGGACGGTTCGACGCAGGGCTACGCCGCGTACAAGGTCGCCGACCACGTCACGAGCCATGAGGCGTACGGGCTGGGCAGCTACTGCTTCTTCAACGTCAACCCGAGCGTGACGGCCGAGCGCGCATTCGCCGCGCCGAACCGGCCCGGTGTGCGCTTCCGCAACATGGTCACGGTGTCCCTCGGCGGCACCGGCACCATCCGGCACGTCATCAACGACCGGGGCGGCCCCTCCAACTCCGCCACCAACGTCGCCAACCTGGTCAACTACCCGTAAGGAACGACCCGTTCACGGCCGGTGCGGGCCGGGGGTCTCTCCCCCGGACCGCACCGGCCGTTCACGTTCAAGGGCCTCGCCCAGGTCAACGGAAGATCACCTACCGGTCTCGGCGGGACCCCTCCGTGCCCTCATCGAGACGCACCTGCAACACCCCGTGCCGCACGTTCCGGCCCGCCGCGCCGTCACAGTCACTGAAGCGGCGTCGACCGACACAGGGGGTACAGAGGATGAAGCGGCACGGGACACGACGGCCGGCCGGGGTGCTGCTGGCGCTCACCGCGGCCTGCGGGCTGATGGTCACCGGATGCAGCGCGGACAGCGACAGCGGAGCGCGGAAGGCCGACACCTCCTACGACGGCGGGGGCGGTGGCGGCGGCAAGGCGCCGCTGCCCGCGCCCGACGGGACGGGCCGGTACGAGGGCGGTGAACGGGAGGGCGAGCAGGAGTCGCGGGACGTGGCCCCGGAGCCCGACTACCTGTCGACGTTCGCGCTGGACGTCGACACCGCGTCCTACGGCTACGCCCGGCGCGCCCTCGACGAGGGCCGGCTGCCCGACCCGTCGACCGTGCGGCCCGAGGAGTTCGTCAACAGCTTCCGGCAGGACTACCCGCGCCCCGACGGCGACGGGTTCACGGTCACCGTGGACGGCGCCCGCACCGACGAGGAGGACTGGTCGCTGGTGCGGGTCGGACTCGCCACCCGGACCGCCGAGCCGGACGACGAACGGCCGCCCGCCGCCCTCACGTTCGTCATCGACGTCTCCGGCTCGATGGCCGAACCGGGGCGGCTCGACCTCGCCCAGGAGGCGCTGGGCACGATGACCGACCGGCTGCGCGACGACGACTCGGTCGCCCTGGTCACGTTCAGCGACGAGGCGGAGACCGTGCTGCCGATGACCCGGCTCGACGGCAACCGGGGCGAGATCCACGACGCGATCGACAGCCTGGAGCCGACCGACTCCACCAACCTCGGCGCCGGCGTGGAGACCGGGTACGAGACCGCCGTCGAAGGGCTCCGCGAGGGCGCCACCAACCGGGTCGTCCTGGTGTCCGACGCCCTCGCCAACACCGGGGAGACGCAGGCCGACTCGATCCTGGAACGGATCTCGTCGTCCCGGCGGGAGCACGGGATCACCCTGTTCGGCGTCGGCGTCGGCAGCGACTACGGCGACGCCCTCATGGAGCAGCTCGCCGACCGGGGCGACGGCCACACGGTGTACGTGTCCGACGAGGAGGACGCCCGCGAGGTGTTCTGCGAGGAGCTGCCCCGCAACATCGAGCTGACCGCCCGTGACGCGAAGGCTCAGGTGGCCTTCGACCCGGAGACGGTGGCCGAGTTCCGTCTGGTCGGCTACGACAACCGGCGGGTGGCCGACGAGGACTTCCGCGACGACCGGGTCGACGGCGGTGAGGTCGGCCCCGGCCACACGGTGACCGCCCTGTACGCGGTGCGCACCCGTCCCGGCGCCGAGGGGCACCTCGCCACGGCGACCGTGCGCTGGCTGGACCCCGAGAGCCGCACCCCGCACGAGGAGACCGGTGACGTGGAGACCGGCGGGCTCGCGGAGTCGGTGTGGCGGGCGCGGCCCCGGCTGACGGTCACGGCGACCGCCGCCTACTTCGCCGACGCCCTGCGCTCCCCCGGCTACCAGGACAGCGCGCTGCCGGGCGCCCCCGGCATCGAGGAGCTGTCGGAGCGTGCCGGGACGCTGGCGCGGCGCACCGAGGACGCGGACGTGCGGGAGCTGGCCGAGGCGATCCGTACGGCGGACGGACTGTACTGATCGCCCCCGGACCGTTGACTCGTTCTTACGCGCGAGTAAGTTGACTCCTGAGTAAGTAAGTACGGGCAGCACCAGTACGACAGTCAGCCGCGACCGGGAGCCGTCATGGGCGTACGCAAGGATCTGAAACGGGCGAAACGACGGGCCGACCTGGCGGGCCGCGCGCACGTCGAGACCGTCAAGGACGAGCAGGGTCTCGTCCGGGAGGTCCGTGCGGAGGTCCTGGCGGCGCATCCCGCCGCCGGCACGATCGCCGACATCCCGTTCACCAACGCGGACGAGGCGCCCGGCGCGGTCGTGCTGCGCCGGGCGGAGCGGGGGGTGTGGCGGCCGGTCACGGCGGCGGCCTTCGCCGGGGAGGTCACCGCCGTGGCCAAGGGCCTGGTCGCCGCCGGTGTGGAGCCGGGCGACCGGGTCGCCGTGATGTCCCGGACGCGCTACGAGTGGACGCTGCTGGACTTCGCGATCTGGGCGGCCGGCGGACAGACCGTGCCGGTGTACCCGACCTCCTCGGCGGAGCAGGTGGAGTGGATCGTCCGCGACTCCGGCGTCCGGCACGTCGTCACGGAGACCCCGGACAACACCGCCACGGTCCGCACCGGCACGGCCGCCCTGTCGTCGCCGCCGGAGGTGTGGGAGCTGGACGCGGGCGCCGTGGAGGACCTCGTCGCGCGGGGCCGGGACGTCCCGGACGAGGAGGTCACCAAGCGGCGCACCGCCCTCACCGCCGGCACGGTGGCGACCGTCTGCTACACCTCCGGCACCACGGGACGCCCCAAGGGCGTCGTCCTCACCCACGGCAACCTGCACGCCGAGTCCGCGAACACGGTCGAGCTGCTGCACCCCGTCTTCAAGGCGGTCACCGGCCAGGCCGCCTCGACCCTGCTGTTCCTGCCGCTCGCCCACATCCTGGGCCGCACCCTGCAGATCTCCTGCCTGATGGCCCGCATCGAGACGGGTCACTGCCCGAGCATCAAGCCGGCCGAACTGCGGCCCGCGCTCAAGTCGTTCCGCCCCACCTTCGTGGTGGGCGTGCCCTACCTCTTCGAGAAGATCCACGGCACCGGGCGGGCCACCGCCGAGAAGATCGGGCGCGGCGCGTCCTTCGAGCGCGCCCACCGCGTCGCCGTCCGCTTCGCGCGGGCGCACCTCGACCGCTTCCTGGGCCGCGGCAAGGGCCCCGGGCCCGGCCTGTACGCCGCGTGGGCGCTGTACGACCTGCTGGTCTACCGCCGGGTCCGCAAGGAGCTCGGCGGGCGCCTGCGCTACGCCATCAGCGGCGGCTCCCCGCTGGAGAAGGACCTCAACCTCTTCTTCTACGCCGCCGGCATCGTGATCTACGAGGGCTACGGCCTCACCGAGACCACCGCCGCGGCCACCGTCGTCCCGCCGCTGTCCCCGCGCCCCGGCACGGTCGGCCGGCCGGTCCCCGGCACGGCGGTGCGCATCGCCGACGACGGCGAGGTGCTGGTCAGGGGCGGCATCGTCACCGGGGCGTACTGGAACAACCCGGCGGCCACCGAGGAGGTGCTGCGCGACGGCTGGTTCGCCACCGGAGACCTCGGCGCGCTCGACGAGGACGGCTATCTGACCATCACCGGCCGCAAGAAGGACATCATCGTCACCTCCGGCGGCAAGAACGTCTCCCCCGCCGTGCTGGAGGACCGGCTGCGCAGCCGCCCGCCGGTCGGGCAGTGCCTGGTCGTCGGCGACAACCGGCCGTTCGTGGCCGCGGTGATCACCCTGGACCCGGAGACGGTGGCCCACTGGCTGTCGGTTCACGGGATGCCTGCCGACACCCCGATGTCCGAGGTGGTCCGCGACCCGCGCATGCGCGCCGACGTGCAGAAGGCGGTGGACTACGCCAACGAGGCCGTGTCCCGCGCCGAGTCCGTCCGCGCGTTCACCCTCGTCGAGGGCGAGTTCACCGAGGAGAACGGGCTGCTCACCCCGTCGCTGAAGGTGAAGCGTAAGGCGGCGCAGGAGGCGTACGCGAAGGAGATCGCCGCGCTGTACGCGTGAGGCGCGTCGTGCGCGTGCGGCGGTCGTACCCGTGCGGCGGGTCGTACGCGGGCCTGGCCTTCCCCGGTCAGCGCAGGTCGAGCCGCATCAGGACGCGGGGATGGCCGGACAGCACCGAGGTGGTGTCGGCGGCGTGGGTGAAACCGGCCCGCTCGAAGTTCTTGCGGAGGCCGGGGTAGGCCATGGTGAGGTCGACGCGGGCGTCGCCGTTGTCGAGGGGGTACGCCTCGACGGCGGGGGCGCCCTGCGCGCGGGCGTACGCGACGGCGCCCTCGATGAGGGCGTGCGAGATGCCCTTGCCGCGGTGGCCGGGGCGCACCCGGATGCACCACAGCGACCACACCGGCAGGTCGTCGACGTGCGGGATCTTGCGGTTGCGGGCGAAGGAGGTGTCCGCGCGCGGGGCGACGGCGGCCCAGCCGGCGGGCTCGCCGTCCTCGTGGGCGAGCACGCCGAGGGGTGTGCCGGAGCGGAGCAGGCCGGCGACGTACTCGCCGCGGGCGGGGCCGCGCAGCTCACGGTTGAGCGCGGAGGGGATGCGGTAGCTCAGGCACCAGCAGACGTTCGCCTGCGGCGACTTGGGACCGACCACGGCACGGACGTCCTCGAACTCCACGGCCGGACGGACTTCGACGGTCATGCGTCCACGATGGCACGTCCGGCCCGCCGGCGCCGCCGTAGGCGCGCGGTACCGGCGGGGCTGCCGTGTCACCGGTCCCGGGCGGCCGGGGTCTCCTTCAGGAAGTCCGCGAGGCCGTCGAGCAGGCGGTCGACGTCCTCGTCGGAGGTGTAGCAGGCGAGGCCGACGCGCAGGCCGCCGGTGTCGCCGAGGCCCAGGTGGCGGGAGGCCTCCAGGGCGTAGAAGTGGCCGGAGGGGGCGTGGATGTTCCGTCCGGCGAGGAAGCGGTAGGCGTCCTCGGTGCGGCGGCCGTCGAAGGTGACCAGCAGGGTCGGGGTGCGGCGGGCCGCCCGGGAGTGGACGGTCACCCCGTCGAGGGCAGCGAGCCCCTCCTCGAGGCGGGCCCGCAGCCGCGCCTCGTGCTCCCCGATCGCCTCGTACGCGGCGCCGAGCCGGGCGCGGCGGTCGCCGTCGGTGCGCCCGCCGAGCCCGGCGAGGACGTCGACGGCCGCGCGGGTGCCGGCCAGCAACTCGTAGGGCAGGGTGCCCAGCTCGAACCGCTCGGGCACCGCGTCCGAGGAGGGCAGCAGCTTGTCCGGACGCAGGGTCTCCAGCAGTTCCGGGGCGGCGGCCAGCGCGCCGTGGTGCGGGCCGAGGAACTTGTACGGCGAGCAGACGAAGAAGTCCGCGCCGAGTTCCCGCACGTCGACCGGCGCGTGCGCCGTGTAGTGCACGCCGTCGACGTACAGCAGGGCGCCCGCCTCGTGGACCAGTCGCGCGATCTCGGCGACCGGGGGCATGGTGCCGATGAGGTTGGAGGCGGCGGTGACCGCGACCAGGCGGGTGCGCGGGGTGAGCCGCGCGGCGATGTGGCCGGAGGTCAGCTCACCGGTGGCCGGGTCGAAGTCGGCGCGGCGGACGGTGACGCCGGCGCGCTCGGCCGCCTGGGTCCAGGGGCGGATGTTGGCGTCGTGGTCGAGCCGGGTGACGACCACCTCGTCGCCCTCCGACCAGCCGGCGGCGAGGGTGCGGGCGACGTCGTAGGTGAGCTGGGTGGCGCTCCGGCCGAAGACGACGCCCGCCGGGTCGGCGCCGAGCAGGTCGGCCAGGGCGCGGCGCGCCTCGACGACGAGGCTGTCGGCGTGGCGCTCGCCGGGGAGCAGGCCGCCCCGGTTGGACAGCGGCCGCGCGAGGGCGGCGGCCATCGCGTCGATGACGGGGCGCGGCGTCTGGGTGCCGCCGGGGCCGTCGAAGTGGGCGGTGCCGGCGGCCAGCGCGGGGATGTCGGCGCGCAGTGCGGTGAGGTCGTACGTCACGGAGGATTCCCGGAGGTCGTCGGAGGGCGGGGCGGAGGGCGGTCAGGCGGCGGGGGCGCCGGGCGCCGGAGACTGAGGCGCGGGAGACCGGGGCGCCGACGGGTCCGGAGACGGCGGCGCCGACGGGTCCGGCGCTGACGGCTCGGGCTCCGGCGGGTCGGTGAGCTGTTCGCGCAGGTAGTTCCAGACGACCGCGACGAGAGCGGCGACCGGCACGGCGAGCAGGCTGCCGACGATCCCGGACAGGCTGCCGCCCAGTGTCACCGCCAGCAGGACGACCGCCGCGTGCAGTCCGAGACCGCGGCTCTGGATCATCGGCTGGAACACGTTGCCCTCGAGCTGCTGCACGACCACGATGACGACCAGCACGAGCAGCGCGTCCATGAACCCGTTGGACACCAGCGCGATCAGCACGGCGACCAGTCCGGCGAACAGGGCGCCGACGATGGGCACGAACGCGGAGACGAAGGTCAGCACCGCGAGCGGCAGGACCAGCGGCACGTCGAGAACCCACAGGCCGAGGCCGATCAGCACGGCGTCGATCAGACCGACGAGCGCCTGCGACCGCACGAACGCGCCGAGGGTGTTCCAGCATCGCGCGGCGACGACCGGCACGTCGGTGGCGAGCCGTCCGGGGAGCTGACGGCGCAGCCAGGGCAGGAAGCGCGGGCCGTCCTTGAGGAAGAAGAACATCAGGAAGAGCGCCAGGACGGCGGTGACGATGCCGCTGAAGACGGTGCTCACCCCCGTGACGGCGGTGGTGGCGATGGAGCCCGCGCTGTCCTGGAGGCGGGCGGTGGCGGCGTCGAAGGCGCCCGTGATCTGGGCGTCGTCGACGTTCAGCGGCGGGCCCTCGGCCCACTCGCGCAGCTTCTGCACGCCTTCGACGACGCCGTCGCCGAGTTCGCCGGCCTCCGAGGCGACGGGCACCGCGATGAGCGCCACGGTGCCCGCTCCGACCCCCAGGAACAGCACGGTGACCAGGGAGGCGGCGAGCGCGGGGCGCCATCCGTGCCGCAGCAGCCAGCGGGTCGGGGGCCAGGTGAGCGTGGTGAGCAGCAGGCCGACTATGAGCGGCCAGACCACCGACCACATCCGGCCCAGCAGCCAGAGGGCCACTCCGGTCGCCAGCAGGACCAGCAGCAGTTCCCCCGAGATGCGTGCCGAGGTGCGCAGCGCGGCGCGCGTTTTACCGGCGTTCAACGTGGCAGACATGGTGGCACCCTATGGGGCCCGTCGGGCCGTGGTGATCCCGGGACACAGGAACGTGTGCCGACGGAACGTCAGATGTCCCGCGTCCGGCCGGAGGACCGGCCGGACGCGGGGCGTGGGGCACGCGGTGTGATCAGTTGAACGGGTCGAGCGTCAGGGACGCCCCGCGCGGGTCGCCGTCGTGGACGAGCGACTCGTGGTTCCCGACGTCGTCGAAGGCGAAGGCGTACGCCTTCCCGTCGGCCATCTGCGAGTGGATGATCCGCGCGTAGTGGTTGGTGACCGGGTCCTGGTAGAAGCCGGCCGCGCTCTGGTCGGGCTGGTTGGGGTTGGTGAGCAGGGTGGAGCGGTTGAAGCCCGCGCACAGGGTGCGCGAGATGGGGCCGCGTACCTGGTCGTTGGGCGCGTCGAGCAGGCGGTGGCAGCCGAAGACGGACGAGGCGTCCGGCTTCTGGAAGGTGGTGACCACGTTGCCCGAGCCGTCGGTGAACCGCAGGACGCCGCCGGAGACCCGGCCGGTGTAGCGGACGTCGGGGCGGTCGCCGAAGGGCGTGACGACGAGGTCCGTGCCGGTGTACTTGTTCCAGACCCGGTTGATGTAGTCGTCCATGACCGAGGCCGGGAGGGCGCCGGTCTCCACCCCGTACAGCGGGGACAGGGCGCGCAGCACGGTCCCGTCGGAGCGGGTCTGGATGAGGTTGCCCCAGCCGCCGGACTGTCCCCTGAGCGCGTTGAACACGCCGTTGTAGCCGCCGGGGCGCAGCTTGCCGGTGCTCAGCGTGGTGCCGTCGCCGCGCCGCACGCCCACCGTGTAGGGCGCGGAGAACATGTCGACCTGCGTGCTGTTGAGCCACAGTCCGGCGTCGTTGAGCGTGTACTCGGACCAGTTGAAGAGGATGTCGCGGTTGGGGTCGGTGGGGTTCTGCACGGCCGGCTGCACCAAACCGCCGGTGGTGAGGCGGAACTCCATCTTGCGGCCGTAGGAGAAGTAGATGCGGCCGGAGAACTTGGGGATCTGGATGGTGGTGGACTGGCCGGGGGCCGGGCCGGGGATGGAGGCGTCGGGCGCGGGTGTGGGCGGGTTGCCGCCCGCGGGCCAGGCATGGAAGGCGCCGCTCGCGTCGGCCCAGCCCTGCCGGCCGGACGACAGCTCGGTGCCGAGGTTGTAGATGTGGACCTGCTCGGCGCGGCCCGAGTTGTTCGTGATGGTCAGCGGGATGGTGGCCGGGACCGCGGCGTGCGCGGGGGACGGGACCCCGGCGGCGAGCCAGCCGCCGCCCAGCGCGGTGGCGATGCCCAGCGCCACGGCCGTGAACCGGCGTCTGAGGGTGCGCAGCATGTAGTTCTCCGTTCGACGAGTGGCCGGGAACAGTGATGAGAGCGCTCTCAGCGAGAGTCGCCGCCCTGGTATGGACCTGTCAACCGTTGCGGCGCGATTTAGGGAATCTGCTATTCCGCATGCCCTTGCGGGGCCCCGGCCGGCGCGCTTCGCAGGGGTGGCTCAGTCGTGCTGCACGACGCCGTGCGCCGAGAAGCTCACCGGGCCGCGGGAGGTCAGGTCGCCGGGCGGGAAGCCCGGGTGGTGATGCCCCTCTCCCCCGTGTGTCTCGTCCGCACCCGGGGCCGACGGGGCCAGCGCGAGCCGGGACACGATGCGGTAGCGGTCGCCCCGGTAGACGGAGCGGACGTACTCCACCGGGCGGCCGGCGGTGTCGGTGGTGAGGCGCTCGAACAGCAGGGCAGGGGACAGCTCGGGCACGTCGAGCAGGTCCGCCTCCGCGTGGGTCACCACGGTCGGCTCGACGGACTGCACGGCCTCGGCGACCCGCACCCCGTGCCGGTCGCGGAAGTGCTCGTAGAGGTCGCCCTGTTCGAGCTCCGCCTCGGTGAGGCCGGGCACCAGGGCCGCGGGGAGATGCAGATGCTCGATGGCCATCGGGGCGCCGTCCACCAGCCGCAGCCGGGCCGCGTACCGGATCCTGGCGGCCGGTGACACGCGCAGTCTGCGGCCCACGCGGGCGCCCGCCGGGAGGGTGCGGAGCTCGAGGACGCGACTGGTCCACACGCCCCTGGCCTGCGGCACGGTCAACGCGCCGTGCCCCGCGACCAGTTCCTGGGTGATCTTCTCGGCGGCCACGAACATGCCCCGGCCGTGCTCGCGCACCAGCAGCCCCGCGACCACGAGTTCGTCGACCGCCGCGCGCACCGTGGGGCGCGAGACGCCGAGCCTCGCGCAGAGGGCCCGCTCGGAGGGGACGGCGTCACCGGGGCGGCGGGCCTCGATGAGTTCGAGGAGCGCGTCGCGTACCCGCTCACGCTTGAGCACGGCACCCGAGGCGGCGGGATCGATGGCCATACGGTCTCTCCTCGGCGTCGGCCGCGGGCGGCGCGCGGGGCGACTGGTATGCCGTCGACCTTAACTGGTCCGGTCACCGGCGGAGCACCCCTCGGCAAGGTCAACTCCCTTTTCAGCGCGCGGGGTTGACGCGCACATTGGTCTATGCCACCTTCTCTCGACATCAACTGGTAAGGCCTGGCGGGCAACTGGTCAGTTCCGAGGACCGGTCCGTCACCGCGAGCCCCGCGCCGGGCGGCGCCCCCACGCCCGCCGCGCGGACGCAACCCCGTGCGCCACCCCCACCGCGAAAGGACCACGGATGCGTACTCGTCCCTCCGGCCGCCGCGCCCGCGCGGCACTCGCCCTCACCGCCCTGCTGGGCGGCGCCGCCCTCACCGGGCTCCCCGCCCCGGCCGCCAACGCGGCGGACGGCCCGCTCGCCGTGCAGTACCGCACCGGCGCGGGCGGGGCCACCGCCGACCAGAGCGAGCCCTGGCTGAAGATCCGCAACACCGGTTCCGCGCCGGTGCAGTTGAGCCAGGTGAAGGTCCGCTACTACTTCAAGGCCGACGCCCCCGGCACCGCCTACCGCTTCGCCTGCTCCTGGGCGGTCGTCGGCTGCTCGTCCGTCACTGGCACATTCGGCACGCTCCCCACGCCCACCGCGACGGCCGACCGCTACCTGGAGATCGGGTTCACCCCGTCCGCCGGCACGCTCGCGCCCGGCGCCGACACCGGGGACCTGCAACTGCGGTTCCACCGGGCCGACTGGCAGACGCTGCGGCAGAGCGACGACTACTCCTTCGGCGCCGCCCGGACGTCGTACGCCGACTGGGACAAGGTGACCGCGCGGCTCGCGGGCGCCACCGTGTGGGGCGCCGGACCGGAGGGCGACGACCCGACCGACCCCACGGACCCGACCGACCCGCCCGGCGAGGGCGGCCAGACGCTGTTCGACGACTTCGACTACGCGTCGCACACCGACCCCGGCCTCTCGGCGCACGGCTGGAGCGTCCGCTCCAACGCGGGCGGCCCCGGGGTGCCCGGCGCGACCTGGGACCCGTCGAAGGTGACCTTCAGCTCCTCGGGCGGAAACTCGGTGATGGACCTGGAGACCTCCACCGCGGGCACCGGCGCCTCCACCACGCACACCGAGATCCTCACGCGGAGCATGAAGTTCGCGTACGGCACCTACGCGGCCCGGGTGCGCTTCTCCGACGCGCCCGTCTCCGGACCGGACGGCGACCGTGTGGTGCAGACGTTCTTCACCATCAACGACCTCAAGGCGCCGATGGCCGACGACTACGCCGAGTACGACTTCGAGTACCTGCCCAACGGCGGCTGGGGCGAGCCGTCCTCGATCCTCTACACGACGTCCTGGGAGACCTACAACCCCGACCCCTGGCAGGCCGTCAACCAGCACAGCGAGAGCCGGCGCAGCTTCGCCGGCTGGCACGACCTGGTCGTCACCATCGACGGCTCGGGCATCAGGTACTACATCGACGGCAGCCTCTTCGGCACCCATGACACCGCGTACCTGCCGGAGCGGCCGATGTCGATCAACTTCAACCAGTGGCTGATCGACCTGGCGGGCCAGCCGTCGACCACGCCCCGCGCCTACCACCAGCAGGTCGACTACGTCCTGCACGTCAAGGACCAGGTGCTGACGCCCGCCCAGGTGGCGGCGAAGATCGACGGATACCGGTCAGCTGGCACCTCGTTCGTGGACGAGGTCCCCGCGCCCTGAGGGTCCGCGGCGCCGGCCGGGCCCGCCAGGAGCGGGTCCGGCCGCGCACCGAAGTGCGTGACGTTCCCTCGATTTCATCCGCTCGTCCCCCGGGGCTTCCGCCCGCGAGGCCGAGGCGCTGAACTGTAGGCCGCGACCCGTCACCGGATTGCGACCGGACAACGTTGTCAGCACCACGGAAGGCAGGGAAGACCATCGTCATGTGGAGAGCCACCGAGCCGCCCGCGCCGGCGCCGCCCCCGGGCCGTCGCAGACTCCTCACCGCCGCCCTGGTCCTCGGATCGCTGGTCGCCGGGCTGGTGCCGGCCGCCGGGGCGGCCGCCTCCCCGGGCCGGGGCGACGTCGCGGCGTTCGACGCCGTCGACCCGTTCACAGGCACCCGCCTGGACACCTCCCGGAACAAGGGCAACAGCGCCTACGGCAACACCTATCCGGGGGCGACCGTCCCGTTCGGGATGGTGCAGTCCTCCCCCACCACGTACCGCTCGTCGGACGGGGACCAGAAGGGCGGCTACGAGTACACGGCGGACCAGATCCGCGGCTTCGGCATGACCCGGCTGTCCGGCACCGGCTGCGAAGGCCGGTTCAGCGGCTTCGACTTCCCCGTGCTCCCCTACACCGGCGCGCTGCCCGGGGACGCCCTGCCCACCGCGCCCGCCGACCGGATCACCGACTACTACCTCGGCTTCGACCACGCCGACGAGAAGGCCGACCCCGGCTACTACTCCGTCGGCCTCGCGAACGGGGTCGACGCGGAGCTGACCGCGACCACCCGCACCGCGGTGAGCCGCTTCGACTTCCCCGCCGAGGGCGGTTCGACGCTGCTGTTCGACGTCGCCGGGTCCAACAACCGGGTGTTCGGCAGCGAGGTGACGGTCGACGGAAACACCGTGAGCGGCTGGGTGGAGGCCGCCTCGGTGTGCGACGAGGGCGGACGCTACCGGGCGTACTTCTCCACGACGTTCGACCGTCCGGTCCGGTCCCACGGCACCTGGCAGGGCTCCGAGGTGCGGCCCGGGGCGGACAGCGCCTCGGGCGGCACGGTCAAGCACGGGGCGGGCGCCTACCTGGTGTTCGACCGGGGCGCCCGGATCACCGCGAAGACCGGCCTGAGCTATGTCGGCGTCGAGGGCGCCGCGCGCAACGCGGCCGCGGAGACGCGGGGCGCGTCCTTCGACGCCGTCCGCGCGCGGGCCGCGCGCGTGTGGCGGGACGCCCTCGGCACCGTGCGCGTGGACGGCGGCACCCGGGAGCAGCGGGTGACGTTCTACACCGCGCTGTACCACGCGCTGCTGCACCCGAACGTCTTCGACGACGTCACCGGCGAGTACCGCGGCTACGACGGCGAACTGCACCGGGTCGAGCCGGGCCGTCACCACTACGCCACGTACGCGGGCTGGGACATGTACCGCGGCCAGGCGCAGCTGGTGGCGCTGCTGTTCCCGAAGGTGGGCAGCGACATCAACCAGTCCCTGACCGACATGGCCCGGCAGTCCGGCGCCTGGCCCAACTGGCCGCACCTGAACCAGCTTCAGCAGAAGATGAGCGGTGACTCGCTCCAGCCGGTGGTCGCCTCGATCGACGCGTTCGGCAGCACGGACTACGACCGGCGCGCCGCGCTGGAGTCGATGCGGTCGACGCAGTCCCTGCCCGCCGACGCCACGCTGCGCCGGCACGCCTACCAGTACGCGACGGTCGGCTTCATCGAGCACCGCAAGGGCGACTCGGCGACGTCGAAGACGCTCGAGTACGCCGTGGACGACTTCGGCATCGCGCAGCTGGCGAAGCGGCTGGGCGACGAGGAGACGTACGACCGGTTCATGGTGCGGGCGCAGAGCTGGCAGAACCTGATCGACGCCGCCGACGGGCGCATCCGGCCCCGCGACCGCACGGGCTTCGACCGGAGCTTCGGCCTGGGTGAGCGGGGCGACCAGTTCGAGCAGGCGACCGGGTACCAGTACGGCTGGATGGTGCCGCACAACGTGGGCGCGCTGATCGAGAAGCGGGGCGGCGCCGAGGCGGCCCTGCGGGACCTGGAGGAGCACACCCGTGAGCTGGACGCGGGGGTGTACGGCACGAAGGGCGCGTACCTGAGCAACCAGCCCAGCTTCACCATGCCGTTCGTCCACCACTGGCTGGGCCGCCCCGACCGCACGGGCGAGGTGCTGCGCCGCGCGGTGCGGGAGATGTACGACTCGACGCCCTCGGGTCTGCCGGGCAACGACGACCTCGGTTCGCTGAGCAGCTGGTACGTGTGGGCGAGCATCGGGCTGTACCCCGCGATCCCGGGCACCGCCGACCTGGTGGTGAGCGCCCCGATGTTCGAGCGGGTGGTGCTGGACAGCGCCGGCAGCCGGCGCCGGATCACGCTGGACGCCCCGGGCGCGGAGCGGGCGCCGTACGTGGCGGCGCTGACGGTCGACGGGCGGGCCACCACCCGGTCCTGGCTCCCGTCGGAGTTCACCCGTGGCGGCGGCCGCCTCGAGTTCCGGATGGCGGCGCGGCCAGGCGCCTGGGGCACGGCAGCGCGGGACCTGCCGCCGTCGTACGGGGACGGCACGGACGCCCGGAACAACATCGGCGTCACCCCGGACGGCCACGGGAACCTCGGGTCGCTCGACCTGAGCGACAACTCGCTGTCCCGGGAGCGGCTGGCCGCGGCGGGCGCGGCGCCGGGCAAGAGACTGCCGCTGGGCGACACCGGGGTGGTGTTCACCTGGCCGGACACCGGGCCGGGCGAGCCCGACAACTGGATCCCGCACGGTCAGCGCATCGAGCTGGGCGGCCGGGAGGCCACCGGGATCTCCTTCCTGGGGCTGGCCACCAACGGCCCGGCGCAGGGCACCGCGGTGGTCGAGTACACCGACGGCTCGACGCAGGCCGTGCCGGTCGGTTTCACCGACTGGACGCCCGGGACCGCCTACCTGTTCGGCAACGAGCCGCTGGTGACCACGACCGGCCGGAACCGGGCGGCGGGCGGCTCGGACACCGCGCAGACCAAGGTGTTCGGGACGCGTCCGGTGGCGCTGGACCCGGCGAAACGGGTGGCGGCCGTCGTCCTGCCGCAGGGGACCGACCAGGGGGTGATGCACGTCTTCGACGTGGCGCTCACCGACCGGCCGGTCACGGAGGCCGGGCAGCAGGAGGGCTGACCCGCCGGCTCACCGGCCGGCGTTCGGGAGGCCCCCGTTCCGGATGGAGCGGGGGCTCTTCTTGCCGTCGGCGGACGGGTGGCGCAGGCTGGACGCATGAGTGCGAGCCCGACGCTCATCTCGTCCGTGCAGCGGGCCTTCCGGCTGCTGGAGGCGGCGAGCGCGCACGAGACGGGCGCGCCGGCCAAGCAGCTGGCGCGGGAGACCGGGCTGCCCCTGGGCACCGCCTACCATCTGCTGCGCACCCTGGTGCACGACGGCTACCTGCGGAAACTCGACGACGGCGGCTTCGTCCTGGGCGACCGGGTGCAGTCCCTGCACAGCGGCGGCCGCAGCCAGGCGCTGCTCGCCCGGGTCCGGCCGGTCCTGTCCGCGCTGCGGGACGAGCTGTCCAGTGCCGCCTACCTCACCTTCTACGAGGACGGCGAGATCCGGGTCTCCGAGGTCGTGGACGGCCCCCGGGCCCCGCGCGTCGACCTGTGGGTGGGGTTCGAGGACGCGGGACACGCCACCGCCCTGGGCAAGGCCGTGCTGCGGGAGCTGGACGACGAGGACCGCAAGGAGTACCTGTCGCGGCACGTGCTGAACGACCTCACGCCGCACACGGTCACCACTCCCGTGGAGCTGATCCGCCGGCTGGAGACCACGCCGCTCGCCCCGGCCGTCACGGACCTGGAGGAGTACGCGCTGGGCACGGTGTGCGTGGCGGTGCCGGTCCACAGCGGCGGCACCCTGGGCTCTCTCGGCGTCTCCATGCCGCGCAGCCGGCTCGACCGGATCGACGAGGTCCGCGACCGGCTGCTGCCGACCGCCGACCGTGTCACCCGCAGCCTGTCTCTCACTATGTGAAAACGGCGTCCTTGTGATGCCCGGCACCATCACCTTTTCTTGAAGAGCAGGCATTTCCGACACGCACACAGGTGAGGACACCGGACAGCACATGAGTCACGCCCGCCAGCATGGACGCGACCACTCGCCGACACCGCCGTACCCGCCGGGCATCGGGCGCCTTCGGTCGCCCCGTACCCGCGCCCTCGCGCACTGGGTCGCCGAGACACCGGCGCTGCCCGTGCTGATCCTGTGCATCATCGTCTGCATCGACATGGCGGCCGGCACGGGCCGGATCTGGCTGCCGCTGCTCGCCACCGGGCCCGCCCTGGCCGCCGCCACCAGCCGGCCCCGGGGCGTGCTGGGCGTGGGCGCCCTGGCCTTCGTGCTCGGCGCGGGCATCGCCGCCCGGCACAACATGGACCTGACGCATCTGGCCGTCGTGCTGGCCGCCCTGGTGACCGTCACCCTGGCGGGAACCCTCGCCAGCGCGCTGCGCGCCCGCCGGGAGCGGGTGCTGGCGGCCGTGCGCTCCGTCGCCGAGACCGCGCAGCACGCGCTGCTCCAGCCGGTCCCCGAGACGGTGGGCCCGTTCCAGGTGGCGGTGCGCTACAGCGCGGCCGCCGCGGAGGCCCGGATCGGCGGGGACCTGTACGCCCTCATCCCCACCCCGTACGGCGTGCGGATGATCGTCGGGGACGTGCGGGGCAAGGGGCTGCCGGCCGTGGGGACGGCCGCGCTGGTGCTCGGCGTGTTCCGCGAGGCGGCGTACGACGAGCCGGACCTGCTGGACGTGGTGAGCCGGATCGAGCGGAGCCTGGCCCGCAACCTCGGCGGCGACGACTTCGTCACCGCCGTGGTCGCCGGCTGCCCGGAGCCCGGGCGGCTGGAGATGGTCAACTGCGGTCACGCTCCCCCGCTGCTGATCCGCGGCGCCGAGGTGACGGCCGTCGAGACCGACCACCCCGCCCCGCCGCTCGGACTGCGTGCCCTGTCGGGCGAGACGCCCCGCCTCCAGGTGGTGCCCTTCGTCGACGAGGACCAGCTGCTCCTGCACACCGACGGCGTCACGGAGGCGCGGGACGCCGACCGCATGTTCTACCCCCTGACCGAGGGGCTGACCCGGCACCTGAGCGACGAGCCGGCCCGGACTCTGGCCGCGCTGCACCAGGACCTGCTGGACCACGTGGGCGGCCGGCTGCACGACGACGCGGCGCTGCTCCTGCTGCGCAAACCCGCCGCCCAGGCCGCCGCGCCAACCGGGGTGCGCCCGCTGACGGACGCGGACGGCGCCACGGCGGCCTGAGGTGCGCGGTGGTCACTTGACCGAGCCTCCGGTGATGCCGGCGGCGATGTACTTCTGGGCGAGGACGAGCAGGATCGCGGCGGGCACGGCGGAGAGCACGGCCGCCGCCATGACCGAGCCCCAGTCCCCGACGTGTGCGCCGATGTACTGGTAGATGCCCAGCGTGACCGGCTTGACGTCGTCCGTGGTGTTGAGGGTGAGGGCGAACATGAAGTCGCTCCACGCGAACAGGAAGGCGAACAGGCCCGAGGTGATCAGGGCGTTGCGGCTCATCGGCAGCACCACCCGCAGGAAGACCCGCACCGGCCCCGCCCCGTCGATCTCGGCGGCCTCGATCACCTCACCGGGGATGGACACCATGAAGGAACGCATCAGCACGATGGAGAAGGGGATGCCGAGCGAGGCGTCCGCGAGCATGAGTCCGGCGTAGGAGTTGACCAGGCCCAGGTCGACGTACGAGGTGTAGAGGGCGTTGGCGATGACGATGCCCGGCACCATCTGGGTGATCAGGGTGCCGAACACGATGGTCCGCGAGCCGCGCAGGCCGAAGCGGGCCAGGCCGTACGCGGCGGGCGCGGCGATCGCGAGGCAGATCGCGACGGCGCCGGCCGACACCAGCAGGGAGGTCAGCAGGTTGCCGCCCTGGTCGGTGAGGGCCTTGGTGAACCCGGAGAGGTCGAGGCCCGGGGGCACCGGGTCGACCTGGAGCAGGCCGGAGTCGGGCTGGAGCGCGGTGTTGAGCATCCAGTACAGCGGGAACAGCATCACCGCGAGGACGAGCAGACCCGCGACGGTGGAGCCCCAGCGGCGGCGGGGCGTGGTGGGCGCGTGGGCGGCCATGCCGGTCACTTCCCCTCGGTGCGGTTGGCCCGCAGGTAGAACACCGCGAACACGGCGGAGATCAGGATCAGGACGTTGCCGACGACGGCGCCGGCGCCGAAGTCCAGCTCCACGAAGGAGTTCTGGTAGGTGAGCGTGCCCAGGGTCTGGGTGGCGTCGGCGGGGCCGCCGTCGGTGAGGGCGAGGATCAGGTCGAGGATCTTCACCGTCGACATGAAGCCCAGCACCAGCACCACCGTGATCACCGGCTTGAGCGTCGGCAGGGTGACGGAGCGGAAGGCGCGCCAGGCGGAGGCGCCGTCCAGGGAGGCCGCCTCGTACAGCTCCTTGGGGATCTCCTGGAGGCCGCCGTAGAGGATGACCATGTTGAACGGGATGCCGATCCAGATGTTCACCAGGATCACCGAGAGCAGCGCCATGCCGGGGCTGGTGAGCCACGGGGTGTGCCCGCCGAGGCCGAGGGTGTCGAGGAAGGTGTTCAGCACGCCGGTGTCCTGGTCGAGGATGCGGCGCCAGACGATGCCGGACACCACCATGGGCACCAGCCAGGGCAGCAGAATCAGCGACCGCAGGACACCGTTCAGGGGGAACCTGCGGTTGAAGAAGACGGCGAGGGCGAGGCCGATGCAGAACTGGCCGAGCAGGGAGCCCGCGGTGAAGACGAGGGTGTGCCACAGGGCCTTGCCGAACAGGGCGTCCTGGAAGACGGACGACCAGTTGTCGGCGCCGTTGAAGGGGGCCTCGCCGGTGAAGAAGGTCTTCGGCGTGTAGTGCTGGAAGCTCATCACGACGTTGCGGACGAGCGGGTAGCCGAAGAACAGCAGCATGAAGAGGACGGCGGGCGCGACGAAGCCCCACCGGGCGAGCCGTCGGCGCAGGCGGGCGCGGGCCGGGTCCTGTGCGGCGTCCTTCCGGGGCGCGGCGTCGGACGGCGGGGCGGTGACGGTGGACGTGGTCATGGGGTGCGTACCTCAGTTCCCGCTCGTGGCCCGCTGCTGGGCGCGCTGGAGGGCGGCCTCGCTGGACTGGCCGGTCAGGGCGGACTGGAAGGCGCTCTGGAGGGCGAGGGAGACGGCCGGCCAGCCGGCGCCGACCTGTGCGGTGCGGGAGCGGGCGGCGGCGACCTGGTCGGCCAGCGCGTCCAGTTCGGGCACCCGCGCCCGCCACTGGGCGGCGGCGCGTTCGTCGGCCGGGACCATCCAGCTGTTGAGGGCGTAACTGAGCTGTTCCTTCTCGCCGGTCAGGCAGGCGACGATCCGGCCGGCCATGCGCCGGCGGTCCTCGTCGCCGGTGCGGGGCACGGTGAGCACGGCGCCGCCGAGCGGGGCGACGGAGTCGGCGCCCGCCTCGGGCACGGGGATCTCGGCGATGCCCCAGTTGAGGTCCGGGTCGCTGTTGAGGGTCTCGACCTGCCAGGGGCCGTTGATCATCATGGCGGCGTTGCCCGCCATGAACTGGTCGTTGACGTCGGCCTGGGTCCAGTTGACCGTGGACCGGGAGAGCGAGCCGTCCTTCAGCAGCGCCTTCCAGAAGTCGAGCGCCTCGACGACCTCCGGGCTGTCCAGCTGGCGTTCGTCGCCGCCGTTGGACCACATGAACGGGGTGAACTGGAAGACGCCGTCCTCGGCCCCGCCCGCGCTGAGCGCCAGCCCGTAGCGCTTGCCGCGGGTCAGCTCGCGTGCCGCCCGGCGCAGTTCGTCCCAGGTGGCGGGGGTGCGGACGCCCGCCTCGGCGAGGACGTCCTTGTTGTAGAAGAGGGCGAGGGTGTTCACGGAGCGGGCGGCCCCGTAGTAGGTGCCCCGGTAGGAGCCGAAGTCGACGATGCCGTCGGGCACATGGTCGGTGGACAGGCCGAGGGTGCGCAGGTCGACCAGGCCCCCGGCCTCGGCGAACACCGGCATCTCGGAGGCGTCGAACTGCACGACGTCCGGCAGTGACTTCGACGAGGCCATGCGCAGCGCCTTCGTCATGACCTGGGACGCCGGGACGCTCTGCTGCTCGACGGTGACGCCGAGCCGCTTGCCGCAGCGGGCCATCGCCTCGGCGTCCCAGCGGTGGTAGGTCTCGTCGGTCGAGGAGTTGAGAACGGTGTACACGCCGTCGTCGCGCTGCTCGGCGCAGCCGGTGAGCGCCGCGGAGGCGAGAAGGGCCGCGGCGGCGGCGAGCGAGGTGACGGCTCTGCGTGCGCGCCCGCCTGGGCGCGGACGGCGTGCGGCAACCGGTGGATGTGCTGTCACGGTGGGTGCCCCTGGGTGGGACCGGCCCGGCGTCTGCCGAGGCCGGCGGCTCTGTGGAAGGGTAGGTGAAGCGCTTCGACAACGGGCCGCCACAATCGGGGTCTCGTCGAGCGCCGCACCGGGGTGTAATTTGTTCGGCCTGATTACTAATACGTCAGCGCGAGTCGGTCGCGCTAGCCCCCGAACGGCACGATCTCCCTGCGCCGGGGCGTGACAGGTTCCGCGGATCCTGTCATAGTTCCTGGTCAGAGGTTCCCCTCGCACCTCCATCGCCCTCCCCATCCCGAGGAAGACCATGAAATTCACCGACGGCTTCTGGCGCATCCGCGACGGTGTCCAGGTCTCGTACGCCACCGAGGTGCGAGATGTCCGCGCGGAATCGAAGCGCTTCACCAGCTTTGCCTCGACGAAAAGGGTGACGCGCCGGGGCGACACCCTGAACGCCCCGCTGGTCACGGTCGACTGCTTCTCCCCCGCCGAGGGCGTCGTCGGCGTGCGGGTCACCCACCACGCCGGGAAGCGGCATCCCGGACCTGACTTCGCCCTGACGGGCGAGGCCGGCGGCGCGGGCGAGGTGCGCCGGGACGGCGCGGTCACGGAGCTGACCAGCGGCCCGCTGACCCTGCGGCTGGACGCGGCCGGCCCCTTCGCGCTCACCTTCCTCGACGCGGACGGACGCGAGCTGACCCGCGCGGGCGCGAAGAGCACGGCGTACGCCACCACCGCCGACGGGGCGCATCATGTGCTCAGCCGGCTGTCCCTGGGCGTCGGCGAGCACGTCTACGGTCTGGGTGAGCGGTTCACGCCGTTCGTCAAGAACGGCCAGACCGTCGACGTGTGGCAGGCCGACGGCGGCACCAGCAGCGAACAGGCCTACAAGAACGTCCCGTTCTACCTGTCCTCACGCGGCTACGGCGTCTTCGTCAACCACCCCGGCGCGGTCTCCTTCGAGGTGGGCTCCGAGTCCGTCGGCCAGGTGCAGTTCAGCGTCGAGGACCAGACGCTGGAGTACTACGTCGTCGCCGGCCCGACACCGAAGGACGTCCTGGGCCGGTACACCGCCCTCACCGGCCGCCCGGCGCTGCCGCCCGCATGGTCGTTCGGCCTGTGGCTGAGCACCTCGTTCACCACCGCGTACGACGAGGCGACGGTGACCTCGTTCGTCGACGGCATGGCGGAGCGCGGCATCCCGCTGTCGGTGTTCCACTTCGACTGCTTCTGGATGCGCGAGTACCAGTGGTGCGACTTCCAGTGGGACCCCGAGGTGTTCCCGGACCCGGAGGGCATGCTGGCCCGGCTCAAGGACAAGGGCCTGCGGGTCAGCGTGTGGATCAACCCGTACATCGCGCAGAAGTCCCCGCTGTTCGACGAGGCCGCCGCGCTCGGGCACCTGGTGCGCCGGCCGGACGGCGACGTGTGGCAGTGGGACCTGTGGCAGGCCGGCATGGGCCTGGTCGACTTCACCAGCCCGCACGCCCGCGCCTGGTTCCAGAGCAAGCTGAAGGCCCTGCTCGACCAGGGGGTGGACTGCTTCAAGACGGACTTCGGCGAGCGCATCCCGACCGACGTCGTCTGGCACGACGGCTCGGACCCCGAGCGCATGCACAACTACTACACGCACCTGTACAACCGCACCGTGTTCGAGCTGCTGGAGAAGGAGCGCGGGCACGGCGAGGCAGTCGTCTTCGCCCGCTCGGCGACCGCCGGCGGCCAGCAGTACCCGGTGCACTGGGGCGGCGACTGCTGGTCGTCCTTCGAGGCGATGGCGGAGTCGCTGCGCGGCGGGCTGTCGCTGTCGCTGAGCGGGTTCGGCTTCTGGAGCCACGACATCGGCGGGTTCGAGGGCACGCCCGTGCCGGAGGTGTTCAAGCGCTGGCTCGCCTTCGGTCTGCTGTCCTCGCACAGCCGGCTGCACGGCTCCACGTCGTACCGGGTGCCGTGGGAGTTCGGCGACGAGGCGGTGGACGTCGCCCGGCGGTTCACCCTGCTCAAGCACCGGCTGATGCCGTACCTGTACGGCGCGGCGGCGGCGGCGCACCGCACCGGCGTGCCGATGATGCGGCCCATGCTGCTGGAGTTCCCGCGCGACCCGGCGTGCCGCACGCTGGACCGCCAGTACATGCTCGGCCCCGACCTGCTCATCGCGCCCGTGTTCAGCGCGGACGGCGAGGTGGAGGTGTACCTGCCGGAGGGCACCTGGACGCATCTGCTGAGCGGCGAGCGGGTCACGGGCCCGTGCTGGCGCACCGAGCGTCACGGCTACGACAGCCTGCCGCTGTACGTCCGTGAGGGCGCGGTGCTGCCACTGGCCGGGGACGACTCCCGCCCGGACGGCGACTGGCTGGACGCGCCCGTCCTCCTGGTCCACCCGACGGACGCGCCCGACTGGACGGCCGAGGTGACCGTCGTGGACACGGCGGGCCTCCCGGAGGCGACGTTCCGGGTCCGGCGGGACGGGGACGTGCTGCGGGTGACGGCCTCGGGCACGGACCGCCCGTTCACGGTGCGGGTGCCGGGCGGGGCGGAGGCTTCGGGGGCGGGCGAGGTGACGGTGCCGGCGGCGGGGTGATGGTGCCTGCGGCGGCCGGTTGAGGGGGCTGTTCGCCTCGGCGTGAGGGGTCCGGTCGCCCTGGCGTGGGGGGCCGGTGGCCTCGGGGTGGGGCGTGCTGGTCGTCTCGGCGTGAGGGGGCCGCTCGCCTCAGCATGAGGGACCGGTGGCCTTGGAGTGAGGCGTGCTGGTCGCCTCGGCGTGAGAGGGCCGGTGGCCCCGGCGTGAGGCGCACCGGTTCCGGTGCGGTGAGGGTGCCGGGGCGGGCGGGCCGTTGCTTCGGCATGACCGGCGCCAAGGCAAGGAGCACTGGGCGGACGGGCCTGCGCCCGTCGCCGGTCGGGGCTCGTCCGCATCACGGGTGCTGGGGGACGGAGCACTGGGCGGACCGACCGGTGCCCGCGCCGGACGGGGCTCGTCCGCGTCGCCGGACAGAGCCGCACGGCGGCCGCGCCGCGTCCCGGGGACGGGCGCGGTGCGGCCGGCGGACGCGTCCGACGGTGGCCGGGTGTCAGGCGCCCGGCTGCTCCGTGTCGTCCTCCGGGTGGCTGCCCGGGCTGTGGCCGGGGCCGGCCAGGGGGGTCGGGGAGAGGGCCTCGGGTTCCTCGCCGGGCTCCAGCAGGGTGTCGGCCGCGCCCACGATCAGCGGGTCCGGCTTGCCGAGCGCCTCGTGGTCCTTGGCCGGGTAGTCGCAGCGGTCGAGGAGGCTGCGCATGGCCTCCAGCCGCCCCCGGCGTTTGTCGTTGTTCTTCACGACCGTCCACGGCGCGTGCGGGGTGTCCGTGGCGCGGAACATCTCCACCTTGGCCTTGGTGTAGTCGTCCCAGCGGTCCAGCGACTCGAGGTCCATCGGCGACAGCTTCCAGCGCCGCAGCGGGTCGACCTGGCGGATGGCGAAGCGGGTGCGCTGCTCGGCCTGGGACACCGAGAACCAGAACTTCACCAGCAGGATGCCGTCGTCGGTGAGCAGCCGCTCGAACAGCGGGGTCTGCTCCAGGAACAGCCGGTATTCCTCGTCCGAACAGAAGCCCATGACCCGCTCGACGCCGGCCCGGTTGTACCAGGAGCGGTCGAAGAAGACGATCTCGCCGCGGGCCGGAAGATGGGCGACGTAGCGCTGGAAGTACCACTGCCCCGCCTCCCGTTCGGTCGGCTTCTCCAGGGCGACCACGCGGGCGCCGCGCGGGTTGAGGCGTTCCATGAACCGCTGGATGGTGCCGCCCTTGCCGGCCGCGTCACGTCCCTCGCAAACGACGACCATCCGCTGGCCGGTGTCCTTCACCCACCGCTGCATCTTCAGCAGCTCGATCTGGAGGACGCGCTTCGTGCGGTCGTACTCCGACCTGCGGATCTTCCGGTCGTACGGATGGTTCTCCCGCCAGGTCCCGATGGGCGTGCCGTCGGCGTCGAGCAGCACGGGGCGCTCCGGCCGCCGGGCGTCCACCTCGAGACCGTGCAGCAGGTCGTCGCCGGTGACGGGCGACCGGTTGTTCCTCCCCGTGTCCGCCTCCGCGGGCCCCTCGTGCGCGTCCGGGTGGTCACGCCCCTGTCGCTCGTCCGGCTGGTCGGCCGTCACCATCGTCTCCCGCCTTTCGGGTCCCGTCTCACCGGGTCCCCCCTGTGCAGCGTATGCCCGCGGGGCGGGCGCGGTGCACGCGAAGGCGGGTGCCCGCGGCAGGCGCGCCGAAGCGTGGCGGCGGACGGTGATTCGGCGGCGGGGCCGAGGGGAAGTCGGGGCGGGTCGAAAGGTGCGGCGTGCGCGGGCGGTGGTCCGCGGGCCGGGCCGCGCCGTCGTATCCCGGCGGGAGAGGTGAGGACGTGCAGATCGATCTCAAGGGCCGTACCGCGCTGGTCACGGGTTCCACCCAGGGCATCGGGGCGGCGATCGCCGCCGGGCTCGCGCGAGCGGGGGCGCGGGTCGCGGTCAACGGGCGGTCGAAGGAGCGGGTACGGGACGGCGCCGCCGCGCTGGAGCGGGAGGTGCCCGGCGCCGAGGTGGTGCCGGTCGCCGCGGACGTCACCACGGAGGAGGGCGCCCGGCGGGTCGTGGAGGCGCTTCCCCAGGTGGACGTGCTGGTGAACAACCTCGGCGTGTTCGGCGCCGCCGACCCGCTGGAGATCAGCGACGACGAATGGCGCCGTTACTTCGAGGTGAACGTGCTGGCGGCGGTGCGGCTGATCCGGCTCTTCCTGCCCGGGATGACCGAGCGCGGCTGGGGCCGGGTGCAGAACATCGCCAGCGACTCGGCGATCGTCACCCCGGCCGAGATGATCCACTACGGCATGTCGAAGACCGCGCTGCTGGCGGTGAGCCGCGGCTTCGCCAAGCAGGCGGCAGGCACGGGCGTCACGGTGAACTCGGTGATCGCCGGTCCCACGCACACGGGCGGGGTGGAGGACTTCGTGTACGAACTGGTGGACCGCGACCTGCCGTGGGAGGAGGCGCAGCGCGCCTTCATGCGCCGGCACCGGCCGCAGTCGCTGCTCCAGCGGCTGATCGAGCCCGAGGAGATCGCGAACATGGTCGTGTACCTGGCCTCGGAGCAGGCGTCGGCGACGACGGGCGGGGCGCTGCGCGTGGACGGCGGGTACGTGGACTCGATCCTGCCGTGAGGTGATCCGGCAAGGGGGGCGGGCCGGCACCTGCGGGACAGGTGCCGGCCCTGTGCTGTCCCCAGGGGCTCATCCGGAGTGGAAGGCGTCCGGCGTCCTGATCCGGTCGCGGATCCAGACGCCGGCGGGCTTGAGGGACCCGGTGCCGGCCCAGGGCCCGTCGGCGGCGCAGGTGCCCGGGGTGAACACGGCTCCGCTGCGGTGGTCGTCGGAGTAGTTCCAGTTGACCCAGCTGATCTTCTTCTGAGCCATGAGGTCGAGGTAGCGCTGGGACATCGCGAAGTCGTCGGCGCCCTCCCCGGCGTAGTTCTGCGTGCCGAACTCGGTGACGAACACGGGGATGCGGTCGGCGGCGCGGGAGAGGGCCGCGAGGTACTCGTCGCGGTGCGAGGCGGCGTAGAAGTGGAACGTGTACATGATGTTGGAGGCGTCGACCGGGTCGTTCACGACCTCCGACTCGTCGGCGCCCTCGGACACGCCGAACGAGGACCAGGCGCGGGTGCCGACGAGGACGGGCGCGTCGGGGTCGGCGGCGCGGATGACCGGGATGACACGCTCCGCGTACTCCTTGACGCGGGACCAGCTGACGCCGTTGGGCTCGTTGGCGATCTCGTAGAGGACGTTGACGCGGTCCTTGTGGCGGCTCGCGATGTCGGTGAAGAACTTCGTGGCGCGGTCGAGGTTGGTCATGGGGTCGCCGGGATCGAGCATGTGCCAGTCGACGATCACGTAGAGCCCGCGGTCGCTCGCCTGCCGGACCAGCCGGTCGGCGAGGGCGGTGAAGTGCGCGGGGTCGGTCTCGTAGCCGCCCTCCTGCACATAGGTGGAGACGCGGAGGACGTCGGCCCGCCAGTCGTGGGCGAGGGCGTCGAGGGAGGCGTCGGTCAGGCACTGGGCGTACCACTGGGTGCCGTGGGTGCTCATGCCCCGGAGCTGGACGGGGGCGCCGTACTGGTTGCACAGCTGGGTGCCGCAGACCTGGAGGCGGCCGTTGGCGTCGACGGGGGTGGCTGCGCGGTGGGTGATCGGCACCCGCGCACCGTAGCCGGTGGGGCGGGCCGCGGTGGCGGGGAGGGCGGCGGTCAGGAGGAGGAGCAGGGCGCCGGCGAGGGCCGCGAGAAGGAGCGCCCCTCGCCGGGTGGGAGGGGGCGTCGGTTTCGTTTTCGGACAGGCTGAAGCCGTGTGGGGGGCCGGTGTCATGTGGGGGGACTCCGTCCGGTGGATGGTTAGGAAAGTTTCCTAACCCGATGGAACTCCAGGCGCGCCCGGATGACAAGGGGCGTGACGAAGCCTTCCGCGTGACGGGTGCGCGCCCCCGGTGGCGCGCGCCGCCCGCTCCTGTCCGCTCAGCGCAGGACGAGCTGGACGAGGGCGACGGTCCCGACGGCGACGACAAGGACGCGCAGCACGGCGGGGCGGAAGCGGCGGCCCGTCGCGGCACCGAGCTGTCCGCCCAGGGTGGAGCCGGCCGCGACGAGGGCGACGGCCGTCCAGTCGAAGTCGGCGACGAAGAGGAAGAAGACGGCGGCGACCGTGTTGACGACGGCGACGAGGACGTTCTTGACGGCGTTGAGCCGCTGGAGCGGCTCGTCGAGGAGCAGGCCCATCAGGGAGATGTAGATGATTCCCTGGGCGGCGGCGAAGTAGCCCCCGTACACGCTGGCGAGTGTCAGCCCGGCGAACAGCGGCCGCCCGCCGTCCGGCCGTACGGGCCGGTCCGCGGGCCTGCGTCGCCGCACCGTACGGCTGATCAGGGGCTGGAGGGCGACGAGGACGAGGGCCAGCCCGACCAGACAGGGCACGATGGTTTCGAACGCCTCGGCGGGCAGGGTGAGCAGCAGTACGGCGCCGGTGATCCCGCCGAGCGCGGACCCGACGGCCAGCTTGCGGACGCGGTGGCCCTGCCCGGCCAGCTCACGGCGGTACCCGACGGCCCCGCTGACGGCGCCGGGCACGAGGCCGAGGGCGTTGGACACCGTGGCGGTGAGGGGGGACAGCCCGGCGGCGAGCAGCACGGGGAACGTCACGAGCGTGCCGGACCCGACCACGGCGTTCAGGGCCCCGGCACCCACACCGGCGCCGAACACCGCGAGCATCTCGAGCGGGGTCATGCCAGGCCTCGTACCGGAGGGTGGCCGGGGAAGGGGGCCGAGGAGATGCTCAGGGGGGCACGGTCGCTCATGGGGGCACGGTAGCTGGCGGTCGGTTCGGCGCCCGCCGAAGGGTGACGGCCCTCCCTCAGGTGTCTACGGCTGCCGTGCGTCCTCGCGTCCGCCCTGCGCCGGGTCGGCGGAACCCGTGTCCGCGAAGGAGGCGAGGAGCCGCAGCTTCTCGTCGCTGTCGCTGCCCTTGTCCGGGTAGTAGACGACGAGGATGACGTCGTCGAGGGGGAGTTTGTCGCGGTGGAGGCGCAGGTCGCCGACGACGGGGTGGTGGACGGTGGCGGTGCCTCCGTCGAGGGTGCGGACGTCGTGGCGGGCCCAGAGGGTGCGGAAACGTTCGCTGGTGAGGGCGAGTTCGCCGACGAGTTCGACGAAGCGGGGGTTGTCGGTGTCGTCGCCGATGGTGGTGCGGAGGGCGGCGACGATGCCGGCGGTCGCCTGCGGCCAGTCCTGGTGGAAGGCGCGCTCCTCGGGGTCGAGGAGGAGGTCGCGCAGCCGGTTCCGGCCGGGGCGCAGGCGCGGGGAGAGCGCGACGGCCATGGGGTTCGACGCCAGCACGTCGAACGCGCGCCCCTCCACGAAGGCGGGGATCTGGAGGTGCGCGAGCAGCTGGTGGGCGCGCGCGGGGACGTGCTCGGGCCGCTTGCGGCGGGGCGCCCTGGGGCGGGCCGCCGCGAGGCCGAGGAGGTAGGTGCGTTCGACCTCGTCGAGCTGGAGGACCCGCGCGAGGGACATCAGGACCTGGGGTGAGGGGTTCTTGTCGCGGCCCCGTTCCAGGCGCAGGTAGTAGTCGGGGCTGATGCCGGCGAGCAGGGCGACCTCCTCCCGGCGCAGTCCGGGCAGGCGTCGGGTGCCGCCGGGCGGGAGGCCCGCCTGCTCCGGGGTGACCAGCTCACGCCGGGCACGAAGGTAACTGCCGAGCCGGTTGCCGGAAGCGTCGTCCTTCATGCCGCCACCGTAATGCGGTGCGCGGGACGGAAGGGGGGTCCTGTCAGGACCAGGGAGAACGGGGGCTCTGCCACGCGCACGGGATGCGGTGGAGGCTCGTGGCCGAGACGCAGAGAACGCCGAGAACGTGGACAACACGTCGGCCGTGAAGGGACGATCTTGTGAAACTCTCCGACCACACCGTATTCATCGCCGGTGGCACCTCGGGCATCGGGCAGGAGCTGGCGCGGCGGTTCGCCGCGGCCGGCAGCACCGTGGTCGTCGGCGGCCGCGACGGGGACGCCCTCGCGCGACTGGCGGAGGAAGGCTTCGGGACGGTGCGCATCGACGTCACCGACGCCGCCTCCGTCACGGCGGCGCGTGACACCGTGCTCGCCCGGTACCCCGGACTGGACACCGTGATCACGATGTCCGGCGTCATGCGCATGGAGGACCTGCGCGACCCGGCGCACTTCGAGGCGACGGCGGCCACGGTCGACACCAACCTGCTCGGCACGATCCGGGTCGTCGACGCGTTCACCCCGCATCTGATCGGGCGGGGCGCCGGCACCTTCGTCACGGTGACCTCCGGCATCGCCTTCCTGCCGTTCCCGCCCATGCCGAGCTACGCGGCCTCGAAGGCGGGGGTGCACGCCTACTCCGAGGCGTTGCGCGCGCAGCTCGCCGGCACGGGTGTCGACGTCGTCGAGCTGGTGCCGCCGGCCGTCGCGACGGCCGGGCAGGAGAAGGTGAACCCGCACGCGCTGCCGCTGGACGAGTTCGCCACGGAGGTCATGGACCTCCTCGCGCAGGAGCCCACGCCCCGCGAGATCCTCGTCAAGGGCGTCCAGATGCACCGCTGGGCGGAGCGGGACGGTACGTACGACGACCTGGTCGCCCAGCGCTCGCAGGCCCTGGCCAGCCTGCCGGGCCGCCAGGGCTGAGCCCTGCGCGCGGCGCCGGGGGGTGCACGAAACGGCGGTGGCCGGCGTCGTGCCGGCCACCGCCGTTCGGGACCGGACGGCTGGGCGCCCGGTCGACAGGTGTTCCTAGGCCGCGCGGTCCATCGAAGGCTTCGTGCGCGGCTTGCGGCGCGGCGCCGCCTCGTCGGTGCGGCGGGTGCGGCCGCCGGCGCCGCGGTCCTGGGCGGTCTGGGCGCCGCCCTTGGCCGTACCGCCCCTGCCCGTGTTCCCCTGGGCCTGGGCCTGCCCCTGCCGCCCCGGCGCCCCACGGCGGCGGCTGCGGTTGCGGGACGGGGCCGAGGCGGTGCGGCGGGGGCGTTCCACGACCGGGACCGCGATGACGACCGGGACGCCGGAGGGCGTCCGGGCGCCGGTGATCCGGGTCAGCTCCTCGTCGCCCGGCCGTACCTCCGTGATGCGCGGGGTGATGCCCGCCTGGGACATCAGCCGGCTGACGTCACGCCGCTGGTCCCGCGTGACCAGGGTGATCACGCTGCCGGACTCGCCGGCGCGGGCCGTACGGCCGCCGCGGTGGAGGTAGTCCTTGGGGTCGCCGGGCGGGTCGACGTTGACGACCAGACCGAGGTCGTCGACGTGGATGCCGCGCGCCGCGACGTTCGTCGCCACCAGCACGGTGACGTGACCGTCCTTGAACTGGGTGAGCGTCCGCGTCCGCTGCGGCTGCGACTTGCCGCCGTGCAGGCCGGCGGCGCGCACGCCGTTGTTCAGCAGGTGCTTGGTCAGCCGGTCCACCGCGTGCTTGGTGTCGAGGAACATGATGACCCGGCCGTCGCGCGCCGCGATCTCCGTTGTCGTCTGCCGCTTGTCCGCGTCGTCGATGTGGAGCACGTGGTGCTCCATGGTCGTCACCGCGCCCGCGGACGGGTCGACGGAGTGGACCACCGGGTCGCTGAGGTAGCGGCGGACGAGCTGGTCGACGTTGCGGTCGAGCGTCGCGGAGAACAGCAGGCGCTGGCCGTCGGGGCGCACCTGGTCCAGCAGCCGGGTGACCTGGGGCATGAAGCCCATGTCGGTCATCTGGTCGGCCTCGTCGAGCACGGTGATCGCGACCTCGTCGAGTATGCAGTCGCCCCGGTCGACCAGGTCCTTCAGCCGTCCCGGCGTCGCGACGACGACCTCGGCGCCGGCGCGCAGCGCGGACGCCTGCTTGCCGATCGACAGTCCGCCGACCACGGTGGCGATCCGCAGCCGCACGGAGCGGGCGTACGGGGTCAGCGCGTCGTTGACCTGTCCGGCGAGTTCCCGGGTGGGCACGAGGACGAGGGCGAGCGGCTTGCGGGGCTCGGCACGGCGGCCGACCGTCCGGGCGAGCAGCGGCAGGCCGAAGGCGAGGGTCTTCCCGGAGCCGGTGCGGCCCCGGCCGAGTACGTCACGGCCGGCCAGGGAGTTCGGCAGCGTGGCCGCCTGGATGGGGAACGGCGCGGTGACGCCTTCGCTGCCGAGGGTGGCCAGCATCGCGTCGGGAAGGCCGAGATCCTCGAAGGCCTCCACCGCGGGGAGCGCGGGGGTGATCGTCTCGGGCAGCGCGAACTCCCCCGACGTCACGGTCCTGCGGCCCGCGCCGCCCTTGCCCTTGCCCTGTCCCTGTCGCGGCGCACCGCCGCGGCCGCCCGCGGCGCCGGAGCGGCGGACGCCCTTCGGGGCGCCCTTGCCTGCGGAGCGGAAGCGGGCCGATCGATCGTTCGCGCGTGCCTGTGTCACGGAGAACCTTCCTTGATGTGGCGCGTCTCAAGGAATGTCCGCCGCGATGGAACACGGGGAATTGCAAGAACGAGCCTGGGTGGGTGGGGCCGCGGGGGCGGTTCCGCCCGGTGAGGGCGCGACCCATGAGAAGCAGCGACGGGAGTGTGCACCTCTCCGTGTGATCCGTGTGAGATCTTGCTGCGTGGCAGGCGCCGGTGCCTACGCGGTGCCGGTCCCTCCGGCTCCGCGGGTCGATGACCGCGCGACTGCAACAGAGATCGACACTAGCACGGCGATCGCGGGAGCACTGTGACGGGCGTCGCCCTCCCCTCTCCCCGGGCGCTGTCACGCGCTCCCGTCACGCCCCCGGCGCCAGGTCACGCCCCCGGCGCCAGGCTCCGCAGCACGTCGAACTCGTTGCCCTCCGGGTCGGCCAGCACCGTCCAGGAGCGGTCCGGTCCCTGGCCCACGTCCACCCGTGTGGCACCGAGGGCCAACAGGCGTGTGACCTCCGCCTCCGTGCTGCGGTCGACGGGGCTGACGTCCAGGTGGAGGCGGTTCTTGACCGTCTTGTGCTCGGGGACGCGGATGAAGACCACGGTGGGCGGCATCTGGCGGGCCCGGACGTCCTCCACCGTGGGTTCCCAGGAGCCGATCTCGACCTTGTCCGCGGTCCGGTCGATGACCTGGAAGTCCAGGACCGCGCACCAGAAGGCCGCCAGCCGCTCCGGATCGTGGCAGTCGACCACCACCTCGGTGAATCTGCTCGCCACTTACGCCGTCCCGCCTGCCGGAACCCGTGCCACTCCCGCGTAGATGCCGCTGTCCTCCGCCGGGGGCGCGGGTGCGTCGCGGAACCATTCCGGGGCCGTCACCAGGCCGGGTTCGACCAGGTCGAGGCCGTCGAAGAAGCGGGCGACCTCGGCGTGGGTGCGGAAGCCGAGGCGGATGCCGGCCCGGGCGTACTCCTCGGTGACCTGGCGGGCCAGGTCGGCGTGCAGGTCGGACGCGGCGTGGGACAGCACGAGGTGGCTGCCCGGCGGCAGCGCGTCCACCAACTCCCGCACGATGCCCTGCGGGTCCTGGTCGTCGGGGAGGAAGTGGAGGAGGGCGATCAGGGACAGGGCGACGGGGCGCGTGAAGTCGAGGACGTCGCGGGCGTGCCGCAGGATCGCGGCGGGGTCGCGCACGTCGGCCTGGACGTAGTCCGTGGAGCCCTCGGGGCTGCTGACGAGCAGCGCCTCGGCGTGACGCAGCACAATCGGGTCGTTGTCGACGTACACGATCCGCGCCTCGGGGACCACGCGTTGCACTATCTGGTGGAGGTTCGGCTCGGTGGGGATGCCGGTGCCGATGTCGAGGAACTGGTCGACGCCCTGGTCCGCGAGCCAGGCGGCGGCGCGGTGCATGAAGGCGCGGTTCTGCCGGGCGGCGTCCTTCGCCTGGGGCGGGAGTTTGCGCCCGACGGCCTCGTCGACCGGGTAGTTGTCCTTGCCGCCCAGCAGCCAGTCGTAGACCCGCGCGGGCTGGGCCCTGCTGGTGTCGGTCCGGGGCGGGTTGGGGGGTGTGCCCGTCGGCATGACGTGTCCGTTCCCGTGAGTACGGCGGATCGCTCCCTGACGATCATGAGTCTGGCACACCAACGGGCGTGCCGACAGGGCAGGTTCACCGGTCGGCGCGTCGGCGCGTCGGCGCGTCGGCGACGAGCGTCCCTCGGTGCCCCTCAGCGACCTTCCGGCGGCGGCGCCGTGCTGTCCCGCAGCACCAGCCGCGCCGGCACCAGCGTCGTGCCCCGCTCCGGCCCCTCCTGCCGCATCTTCCGCAGCACCGCCTCCACGCACAGCCGCCCCACCTCGGCGAAGTCCTGGTGCAGGGTGGTCAGCGGGGGCAGGAAGGACGACGCCTCGGGGATGTCGTCGAATCCGACCACGCTGACGTCCTCCGGCACCCGTCTGCCGTGTTCGTGCAGGGCCCGCAACAGGCCCAGCGCCATCTGGTCGTTGGCGGCGAAGACGGCCGTGCAGTCCTCGCGGGCGGCGAGTTGGAGGCCGGCCCGGTAGCCGGACTCCGCGGACCAGTCGCCGCGGACCAGCGGCGGCAGCTCCCGCCCCGCCTCGGTGAGCGCGGCGCGCCAGGCGTCGGTGCGGCGCTGCGCGGCGAACGAGTCGTCGGGTCCGGCCAGGTGCCACACGGTGCGGTGGCCGAGGTCGAGCAGGTGGCGTACGGCGGCGCGGGTGCCGCCGTGCTGGTCGGTGTCGACGACGGTGTAGCGGTCGCCGGCGTCGGAGTCGACGACCACCACCTGCACGTGCGGCGGGAGTTGAACCGTCGCCGCGTCCAGGAGGTGCACCTCCATGATGACGATCACGGCGTCGACGGCGAGCTCCTCGAGGCGGGAGAACGCGCCGCGCACCTCGTCCTGGGTGGGCACGGCGACCGGCAGCAGCGTCACCGCGTACCCCTCGCGTGCGGCGGAGTTGGCGATGGCCTCCAGGGTGCGCACGTTGCCGGTGGTGGCGAGCGTGAAGGTGATGACGCCGATGGTGCGGAACTCGCCGCGTTTCAGGGCGCGGGCGGCGCTGTTGGGCCGGTAGCCGAGCTCCTTCATCGCGGCGAGCACCTGGCGGCGGGTCTCCTCGGTCACGCCGGGGTAGCCGTTGGAGACGCGGGAGACGGTCTGGGCCGAGACCCCCGCCAGCCGTGCCACGTCCGCCATGGAGGCGGTGGCGCGCACACGGCCGCGGCGCCGTGCGGCGAGGGCGCCCGTCCCCTGGCCGGCGCCCGCCGCCGCGGCCGTCGGGCCGCCCGGGTTCACCGCCGCTTCATCGACCGTCTCCACGCGCCGCCCCCCGCCTTCCTGTCTCTCCTGTCACGGTCCTTCTGAGGACTCTTGACCGTCGTCATCGGGGCAGTGTAGACATGCCGCCACCGGATGTTTACGTAAACATAGCAGCTCAGCGCGTTTCCCCGCCGAGTGATGTTTACGCAAACATCCGACCGGGCGACCTGCCGCCCGGCTCCGTGCCGGGTGCCGAGCCGCTGGTTACCGGAACGCCGAACAGCGAGGGACGACATGACGACGCTGCAACCGCCGGCGGCCGCAGAGCCGCGGCCGGCCCCGCCTCCGGCGAGACGGGACCGGCGCTCGTGGAAGGGCTGGGGGTTCATCGGCCCGTTCGCGGCCGTGTTCGCCCTCGTCTTCCTCGCACCGATCGCCTACTCCGTCTACCTCAGCCTGTTCCGCGACCAGCTCGTCGGCGGCACCACGTTCGTCGGTCTGGACAACTACCAGCAGGCGCTGAAGGACGAGCTGTTCTGGGCGTCGCTGGGCCGGGTCGCGCTGTTCCTGGTGATCCAGGTGCCGATCATGCTGGGCATCGCCCTGCTGGTGGCGCTGGCCCTGGACAGCGGCCGGCTGTACGGGAAGAGCTTCTTCCGCATCACGATCTTCCTGCCGTACGCGGTGCCCGCCGTGGTCGCCACCCTGATGTGGGGCTTCATGTACGGCACCAAGTACGGCCTGGTCGGGGACGTCAACTCCGCCTTCGGCTGGACGCTGCCCGACCCGCTCTCCGCCGACCTGGTGCTGGCCTCCATCGGCAACATCGTCACGTGGGAGTTCGTCGGCTACAACATGCTGATCTTCTACTCGGCGCTGCGGGTCGTCCCGCACTCCCTGTACGAGGCGGCGGAGATCGACGGCGCGAGCCAGTGGCGCGTGATCACCGCGATCAAGCTGCCCGCCATCCGCGGCGCGCTGGTGATCGCGACGATCTTCTCCATCATCGGCAGCTTCCAGCTCTTCAACGAGCCGAACATCCTGCGCCCGCTGGCCCGCAACGCCATCACGACGGACTACACGCCGAACTTCTACACGTACTCGCTGTCCTTCAGCGGCCAGCAGCACAACTACTCCGCGACGGTGGCCATCATCATGGGCCTGATCACGATGGTGGTCGCCTACGTCGTGCAGCTTCGCGGCATGCGCAAGGGAGCGTGACCCGATGACCACCCCCGTCACCACCCCCGCACCCGCCGCCACGGCGCCCGGCGGCGCCAGGAACGCCCCGCGTCTGCGGCGCGCCAAGGAGCACCGCCCGGGCCGGCCCCGGCGCAGCAAGCTGCTGACCGTGCTGACCTCGCTGGTCGTCCTGTACACCGTGGTCCCGCTGGTCTGGCTGGTCGTCAACGCCACGAAGACCCAGTCGGGGCTGGCGAGCTCCAACGGCCTGTGGTTCGCGGACGACTTCGCGCTGTGGGACAACATCCGCGACACGTTCACCTACGGCGACGGCATCTTCACCCGCTGGCTGCTCAACACCCTGCTGTACGTGGTGCTGGGCGCCGGGGGCGCGACGCTGCTGGCGGTGCTCGGCGGGTACGCGCTGGCGAAGTTCGACTTCCCCGGCAAGCGCGGCGTCTTCGCCACGGTGATCGGCGCGGTGGCGGTGCCGGGCACCGCGCTCGCCGTGCCGACCTTCCTGATGTTCAGCGAGATGGGGCTGACGGACACCCCGTGGGCGGTCGTCCTGCCGTCGCTGGTGTCGCCGTTCGGTCTCTACCTGATGTGGGTCTTCGCCAGCGAGGCGATCCCCACGGAGCTGCTGGAGGCCGCCCGGATGGACGGCGCGGGCGAGGCGCGGACCTTCTTCACGGTGGCGCTCCCGCTGCTCGCCCCCGGCATCGTGACCGTGCTGCTGTTCACCACGGTCGCCACCTGGAACAACTACTTCCTGCCGCTGATCATGCTCAAGGACCCGGACTGGTACCCCCTGACCCTGGGCCTGAGCGCGTGGAACTCCCAGGCGGAGACCGTCGGCGGCGAGGTGATCTTCAACCTGGTGATCACCGGCTCCCTCCTGACGATCCTGCCGCTCGTCGTCGCGTTCCTGTTCCTCCAGAAGTACTGGCAGTCGGGTCTCGCCGCCGGAAGCGTCAAGGAGTGATCCGGCGGCCCCCCGGCCGCCCTCCGAGCCCACACCCGCCCCACGTCCGGTGTCCCCCACCCCTCCGTGTCCCACCTCACCCCTGTCCCACCCACGAAGAAGTGGATCCACACTCATGCGCAGAAGGACCAGCCGCCTGCTGGGCGGCATCGCCCTCGTGACCTCCCTCGCCCTGGGCGCCACCGCCTGCGGCGGCTCGGACGACGGGGCCGGCACCGAGTCGGTCTCGGCCGAGGACATCCAGGCGGCCCTGGACAAGGGCGGCACGGTCACCGTCTGGTCGTGGGAGCCCACGCTGAAGACGGTCGCCGCCGACTTCCAGAAGAAGTACCCCAAGGTCAAGGTCAACCTGGTCAGCGAGCGCTCCGGGGACAAGCACTACACGGCGCTGTCGAACGCCATATCCGCCGGCAAGGGCGTCCCGGACGTCGCGCAGCTCGAGTACTTCTCGATCGGCCAGTACTCCCTCACCAAGGGCCTGACCGACCTGTCCGGCTTCGGCGCGGGCAAGCTCGCCTCGACGTACACGGCGGGCCCCTGGAACGCCGTCACCGAGGGCGACAAGGTCTACGGCCTGCCGATGGACTCCGGTCCGATGGCGCTGTTCTACAACAAGACGCTCTTCGACAAGTACAAGATCGCCGTCCCGACCACCTGGGACGAGTACCTGGACGCGGCCCGCAAGCTGCACAAGGCCGACCCGAAGGCGTACATCGCCAACGACACCGGCGACGCCGGCTTCACCACCAGCATGCTGTGGCAGGCCGGTTCGCGGCCCTACAAGGTCGACGGCACCACGGTGACGATCGACTTCGGTGACGCGAACGCGAAGAAGTTCACGACCGTCTGGCAGAAGCTGATCGACGAGAAGCTGCTCGCGCCCGTCACCAGCTGGACGGACGACTGGTACAAGGGCCTCGGCGACGGCACCATCGCCACCCTGTCCACCGGCGCCTGGATGCCCGCCAACTTCGAGTCCGGCGTGCCGAACGCCTCCGGCCAGTGGCGCGTGGCCCCGCTGCCCGCGTGGGCGAAGGGCGACAAGGCCAGCGCGGAGAACGGCGGCAGCGCGCTGACCGTCCCGGCGCTCGCCGAGAACAAGGAACTGGCCTACGCCTTCGTGGAGTACGCCAACTCCGGTGCGGGCGTCGCCTCCCGCGTCTCCGAGGGCGCCTTCCCCGCCACCCAGGCGGAGCTGAAGTCCCCCGAGTTCCTCGGCAAGGAGTTCGCGTACTTCGGGGGCCAGAAGGCCAACGAGATCTTCGCCGCCTCCGCCGCGAACGTCGCCGACGACTGGTCGTACCTGCCCTTCCAGGCGTACGCCAACTCGATCTTCAACGACACCGTCGGCAAGGCCTACATCTCCGGCACCCGGCTGGAGGACGGTTTGAGGGCCTGGCAGGACGCCTCGGTGAAGTACGGCGAGGAGCAGGGCTTCACCGTCGAGAAGTAGCGCCACGCACCACCTGACGGGCGGCGCGCGCTCCCCGCGCGCCGCCCGATGCGCCCACCGGAAGGACCACCATGATCTCCACCCTCCTGTCCCGCAGCGCCGGGCCGGACGGTGACACCGCCCCCCGTCTCCTCTTCGGCGCCGACTACAACCCGGAGCAGTGGCCCCGGTCCGTGTGGGAGGAGGACGTCCGGCTGATGCGGGAGGCCGGCGTCAACGTCGTGTCCGTCGGGATCTTCTCCTGGGCCCGGCTCCAGCCGACGGCGGACACATGGGACTTCGGCTGGCTGGACGAGGTGCTCGGCCTGCTGCACGAGGGCGGCGTCGGCGTCGACCTGGCCACCGCGACCGCCTCCCCGCCGCCGTGGCTGACCACCGCCCACCCGGAGATCCTGCCGGTCACCGCGAACGGCGAGACGCTGTGGCCGGGCGCCCGCCAGCACTGGCGGCCCACCTCCCCCGTCTTCCGCGAGTACGCGCTGCGCCTGGTGCGGAAGATCGCCGAACGCTACCGGGACCACCCGGCGCTCGTCGCCTGGCACGTCAACAACGAGCTGGGCTGCCACAACGTGTACGACTACTCCGACGACGCGGCCCGCGCCTTCCGGGAGTGGCTGCGCGAGCGGTACCGCACGCTGGACGCGCTCAACGACGCCTGGGGCACCGCGTTCTGGTCGCAGCGCTACTCCGCGTGGGAGCAGATCCTGCCGCCGCGTCTCGCCGCCTCGCACCCCAACCCGACGCAGCAGCTGGACTTCAAGCGGTTCTCGTCGGACGCGCTCAAGGACCATCTGCGCGCCGAGCGGGACCTGCTGCGCGAGATCACCCCGGACGTGCCGGTCACCACCAACTTCATGGTGATGGGCAACACCAAGGGCATGGACTACGCGGACTGGGCGCAGGAGATCGACTTCGTCTCCAACGACCACTACGTGCACCCCGGCCCGCAGGACCGCGACGAGCTGTCCTTCTCCGCCAACCTCACCAGCGGCATCGCCGGCGGCCGGCCGTGGTTCCTGATGGAGCACTCCACCAGCGCCGTCAACTGGCAGCCGGTGAACGTGGCCAAGCGCCCCGGCGAGCTGGCCCGGGACTCCCTGCTGCACGTGGCGCACGGCGCGGACGCGGTCTGCTTCTTCCAGTGGCGGCAGTCGGCGGCGGGCGCCGAGAAGTACCACTCGGCGATGGTGCCGCACGCCGGCCCGGACAGCGACCTGTTCCGCGCGGTGGCGGAACTCGGCGCCACGCTGAGGACGCTGGCCCCGGTGGCCGGCAGCGAGCGGGAGCCCGCCGCGGTCGGGATCGTGTACGACTGGGACTCCTGGTGGGCCGGCGAGCAGGACTCGCACCCGACCGCGCTGCTGCGGTACCGGCAGGAGGCCCTCGACTGGTACGCGGCGCTGCTCCGCCTCGGCATCCGCGCCGACCTTGTCACCACCCGGTCGGACCTCCAGCGCCACCAGGTGCTGATCGCGCCCGTGCTGCACGTGGTGCCGGCCGACCTGGCCAAGACCCTCACCCGGTACACCGAGCAGGGCGGACACCTGATCACGACGTACTTCTCGGGGATCGTCGACGAGCACGACCACGTGTGGCTCGGCGGTTACCCGGGCGCCCTGCGCGACCTGCTGGGCATCCGGGTCGAGGAGTTCGCGCCGCTGCTCGACGGGGACGCCGTGGAGCTGGACGACGCCACCGCCGGCACCCTGTGGACCGACCGGATCACGGTGACCGCCGACGACACGGACGTCCTCGTCCGCTACCGCACCGGCGAGCAGGCCGGCCGGCCCGCCGTCACCCGGCGCTCCTCCGGCCGCGGCACCGCCGCCTACGTCTCCACCCGGCTCGGCGTGGACGGGCTGGTGTCGCTGCTGCCCCGCCTGCTGGAGCCGGCCGGCGTGGGAAGCGAACTGCCCGCCGGGGCACGCGGATCGGTGGAATCGGTGGTGCGCCGGAGCCCCGGGGAACGGTTCCTGTTCCTGGTCAACCGGACCGACGAGGACGTCCCGGTGCCGGGGCTCGACGGCGAGGTGCTGCTGGGCGACACCGACGCCGAGGGCTGCCTCACCCTCGGCCCACGCGCCGTGGCCGTCCTGCGACAGCCCGCCTCCTGACCGGCGGCGGCCCCTCCTCCGGAACGGCCTGCGCCGTTCCGGAGGCCGTTCCTCCCGGCGCCGGCCGCACCGCGGGACGCGTCAGCGCCACGGGTTCAGCCGCGGCGACCGGCGTCCGACCGTGCCGGACGACGTACCGGTGGCCGAGCCTCGCGGCGGCCGACCCGCCCTGCCGCGCCATGGATGGCGTCCGCGCCGGTGACGTCACCCGGGCCCTCGTCGGCGCGGCCACCGGGCGGCTCCCCGAGGTCGGCGGTCGGGCCACCCGAGGGTGCGGCGGTGCCCACCTCACCGCCCCGGCTCGTGTGTGAACGGCCGGTGGACGATCACCGACGTGACGGGCCGGCCCTCGCCGGCGTGCCGAGCGGCCCGGTGGGCGGCTCACCGGGCCGCTGCACCGTTCGGGTCTCCGACGGTGACCACGCGTGCCCACGCGGGCGGGGTGTCCGGCACGTACTCCGGGTTCTCCTCGTCGGCGCCCCGGCCGGGGCGCGGGAACAGGCCGACCACCGTGCGGCACGGGGGCCGTGACGACGGCCAGCGGGTCTGGCCGTCGGTGAGGACGACGAGCACGTCGGGCCGGGGCCGGGCGGTGAGTGCCCTGGTGAAACCGGTCCGCAGATCGGTGCCGCCGCCCCCGACCAGCGGGATGCCCTCCGCGCGGCACAGCCGGTGCACCTCGTGGGGTGCGGCGTCGCAGGGCACCACGGACACCAGGTCGCGGCGCCCGCCGACGGCCCGGGAGATCGCCGCCACCTCCAGCAGGGCGCTGCCCAGTTCGGCGTCGCTGACCGAGCCGGAGGTGTCGACGACGACGGACACGCGGGGCGGGGTGCGCCGCAGACTCGGCAGCACCACGCCCGGCACACCGGCCGACCGCCGGGAGGGCCGTCCGTAGCTGTAGTCGTCGCCCGAGCCGGACGCGGACACGGCGGAGCGCAGTGCCGCGCCAAGCAGCTCCCGCCAGGGCTGCGGTGGATGGAACACCTCCTCGGCCCAGCGCCGCCAGCGTTTCGGCGTCCTGCCGGGCCGGCCGACGATGCCCCGGGCCACCCGGAAGCGGACCGCGTCGCGTTCCTGGTCGGTGAGGCCGTGCGCCCCGTCCGGCCCCAGGTCCCACTCCCGTGCAAGGCCGTCGGCGCCGCTGCCGCAGTCCAGCCAGACCATGGTCCGGGTGTGCGCGCCCAGCCGGAACCGGGAGAGGTAGTCCTCCATCAGCAGCCCGGACTCCAGGCCCAGCGTCCCGGGCAGGACGACGTCGTCGGGAACCGGCAGCCCGTCCCCGTACACGTCGTCGTTGATCTCGCAGTCGGCGGCGATGTTCGTCCGCAGGCGCTCCCCCGGCCCGTCGACGCCTCGCGCGCGGGCCACGCGGTCGCCGCGTCCGTGGTGGTCGCGCAGCAGGTGGGACACTTCGTGCACCCAGACGCCGGCCAGCTCGCCGAGCGGGGTGGCGGCGACGTACGCGGGCGAGGCGTAGCACCGCCAGTACCGGTCGACGGCCATCGTGGGGACGCCGCGGGACTCGACGGGGTGCAGGGCGAAGAGGGCGGTGGCGAGGTAGGGGCGGGCGCGGACGGCCAGCAGTCGGGCGGCGAGCAGTTTGTCGAGGTCGAGTGCGGGGGCCGCGGTGCGCGGGGGGTGCGTGGTCATCGGGTCGCCGCGGTCCGCGTGCGGGCGAGGGCCCGGTCGGCGCGTCGGGACAGCGTCAGGGCGCCGCGGAGGTGTTCGATCGTCGGGGGGACGTCCCAGTCCTCGCGGCGCAGGGCGGCCAGGGTGGTCGCGGGGACGACGACCAGGTCGGGCGCGCCGGTGGCGGCGGCGCGGGCGAGCAGTTCCCAGGCCGCGTCCCAGCGGTCCCGCCCGGGGCGGGCGCGTACGGCGGCGACCACCGCGTCCAGCGCGGCCTGGCGCAGGTCGCCCCGCTCGGGGAGGTCCGCGCCGGCCGGGTCGGCGAGCAGGGTCTCGGGGTCGGGCAGGTCCAGCCGGTCCAGGCTCGCCAGGAGTTCCAGGCCCGGTCCGTCGCCGACGGTGCCGCGGACCAGCAGGGAGAGGACGTCGCGGGAGGACCCGGCGGCGGTGGCGAAGGCGATCAGACGCAGGGTCATCTCCCAGCTGCGCGGGGAGGGCCAGGGGCCGCCGCGGCGGGTCTCGCCGTTCGGCAGCCGGTGCACCAGCGGGGGCCGGGCGGTGAGGAAGGCGCACACCGCCCGGCGGGCGTGGGCCACGGCCTCGGGCAGCCGGCCGGGGTCGAGTTCGGGCAGGGTGGCGTGCGGCCAGATCCCGCCGAGGCCGCGGATCACGGTGTCGGGGTCGTGGGTCCAGTTCAGGTGCACGAAGCGGTTGGCCAGCGGTGGGCTCAGCTCCCAGCCGTCGGCGGCCGAGGCGCGCGGGTTGGCGGCGGCGACGATCCGCACGCCGGGCGGGAGCCGCAGCGCGCCGACCCGCCGCTCCAGGACCAGCCGCAGCAGGGCCGCCTGCACGGCGGGCGGCGCGGTGGACAGCTCGTCCAGGAACAGCAGGCCCCGGCCGGCCCGGACCAGGCGCACGGCCCAGTCCGGCGGGGCCATGGGGACGCCCTGTTCAACGGGGTCCTCGCCGACGACGGGCAGCCCGGAGAAGTCGGACGGCTCGTGCACGCTGGCGATGACGGTGGTCAGCGGAAGGTCGAGGGCGGTGGCGAGCTGGGTGAGCGCGGCGGTCTTGCCGATGCCCGGCTCGCCCCAGAGCAGCACGGGCAGGTCGGCGGACACCGCGAGGGTGAGCGCCTCCAGTTGGACGTCGGGGCGGGGCTCGGTGGTGGTGTCGCGCAGGAGGGTGAGCAGGTCGGCGGCGACGTCGAGACGGGAGGGGGCGGACAGGGGCGTGGGCATGAGGCATCACCTGGGGGAGAGAGTCGGCGGTCGGCAGCGCGGGGCGGGGGCGGTGGGCGCACCGGTGGCCAGGGGCGCCGGTGGAGTGTGGTCAGAGGTTTGTGGCGTGGCGCGGACGGGAGCGGCGGTCACGGGGCCGGGCGGGGGCGGGCAGTACCCAGTGGTCGGCGGGACCGCGCAGACCCGCCCGGTACAGGCCGTGGGCGAGCTGTCGCGAGGCGGCCGTGTCGAGGGCGTCCCTGAGCGGTCCGTCGCGCAGGCGCGCGTCAGCTCCGAGCAGGTGCTCGACGACGGCCAGCGCACCGTCGACGTCCCCGTGGTCCAGGCGTTCGCGGACGCCCGTGAGGCAGTCCGGTCCGCGGTGGGCGCGGTCGACGAACCGGAGGCAGGGCAGCGGGGTGCCGGTCAGCTCGGCCAGCAGCTCCTCCCGGCGGATCTCGTCGGGCGTGTGGTCCAGCGGGACGAGTACGCCGTCGACGAGGGCGACGCGGTGCGGGATGCCCCGGCAGATCACGACGTGCGGCCGCGTGGCGTCCGGTGCGGGCGGTGTTCGGGGGGCGGCGGGGTGGCCGGGCGCCAGGGCGGTGGCCACCAGCGGATGCAGCCTCCCGGGGTCGATGGCGCCCGCCCTGAGCAGGGCGAGGTCGGGGAGGACATGGGTCGCCGCATCCGGCAGCAGAGGCTGCGCCCCGAACGTGCCGTCCTTCCCGGCGAGTTCGGCCGGCACCGCACGCGGACCGCGTCCGTCGCCGGGCAGGGTCAGTACCAGCCGGCGCCGGGCGTCGATCCGCACGACGACGCCGCCTTCCGTGCGTCCCTCGTCGCGGAGCAGGACGCGGGCCTCGTCGGCCCAGCGGTCCACGGCGTGGTGGTGCCCCGGCGGCAGCAGCCCGGACGGCGCCCCGTCACCATCGGCCGGCCCGTCCGCCCCGGACCGGTGCCGGAGTTCGTGCGCGCGGCGGGCGTCCCACAGATGGCGGTGGAGGTCGAACCGGAACCGCCGGCCGGGCCGGGGGCGCGGATGGTCGCGCGAGCCGTCCCGGAGCCGGTCGCCGTCCCACAGCGCGAGGCTCATGCGCTGGCCGCCCGCCGCCCACGCGGGCGGGGTGCGGACCACCAGAGTCACCGGGCGGGGGCCGTACGGCCCGTCCGGGTCGTAGCGGGCGAGGGGGACGGTGAGGCCCGGCCGCAGCAGGCCGTCGGGGGCGGATCTCGGCATGTGCCAGCGCAGCAGGTCGGGCGCCATGTGGCGCAGGTCCGCGCGTATCCGGGCCGTGAGATCGCGGCCGTGGGTGCGGGTGAGGTCGCGCAGCCGCAGGTCGACGTCGACGCGCGCGGCGGCGCACGCGCCCGCCCAGTCGCCGGAACGCCGGCGGGCGGTGGCGGCCTCGATCATGGCAGGCGGTACGGCGTACTCGCGTACGCGCCGCCAGAGGGAGAGTCGGGGGTCCTCGTCCACGGGGTGTGGGTGCATCAGCACTCACCTTGCGTGGACGGGACCTCCCCTCGGTGCACGGGGTAGGTGGTCATCGCGGTGAGCGTAGCCCGCCGCGCCGCACCCCGTCACATGATTTCTCCTCCGCGCTTCAGCGGTGGTACACCTCCAGTTCGGCGATCGAGGTGAAGGTCTGGGTTCCGCCGCTGCCCCCGATGACGCGGACGCCGTCGCCGGTGACGGTGTCGAAGTCGAAGACGTACGTGCGGTGGGTGCCGGCGGCCGGGGAGGCCGGGTAGGCGGGGCTCACGGTCTGGCCGGTGACGTCGGTCCACACTCCCCCGCGCCGTACCTGGATCCTGGGGGCGGTGCCGAACCAGCCGCCGTCGTCGAACATCCGGCCGGTGGTGTAGGCGACGCGGTTGAGGTGGTAGGCGCGCGGCCAGGTGTAGCCCCACCAGCTGGCCGTCTTGCGCTCGTCGTTCCAGTCGTCCTCGTTCTGGTTCCGGTCACCGTCGCGGTAGAGGTCAGCGCCGAAGTGGGTGGCGCGTTCGACCGGGACCGTGCCCGGTTCGCGGGCGAGGTTCCGTGCGGCGTCGGGGCCGTTGTCCGGGGTGGTCGGGACGGACGGGGTGAGGGACATGCGGCGCAGCGAGTAGGTGTAGGCGTAGAAGTCGCCCGCCGGGTAACCGCCGCCGCAGGGGCAGACGTTGGACTGGAGCCACATCGACCGGCCGTCCGCGCTGATGTACTTGGACGGGATGGTGGTCGCGTAGCCGCCGTGCTTGGTGTGCGTCCACGGATAGCCGCCGAAGTCCTTCGGCGTGAAGTGCTTCCACGGGCCCCAGGGCGTGGGCGCCTCGTAGAACTCGAAGGTGTACTCCGTCCAGGACGTGTACAGGTACCGGTCGAGCGGCGCGTTGTAGACGACGCCGCCCTGGCTGATCACGCTGAGGTCCCTGACCCGGCCGGGTGTTCCCACGTTCTGGTAGAGGCGGCGGTCGTCGTGCAGGACCAGGACGCGCGCGTCGATGTCCGCGGTCCAGGTCGGGGCCCCGCCCGCGTCACCGGCGTAGAACCGCCAGGCGGAGCGGTCCTGCACGGAGCCGGCCGGGACGCGGGCCAGGTACAGGTCGGCCGGGTCCGGGTCGGGGTCGAAGGTGTCCCGCCAGTTGTGGTCGAGGCCGTAGGCGTAGACGTAGCCGTCCGGGCTGTGCGCGTTGTCCTTGCCGTAGTCCAGGAACATCACCGTGGTGAACTTCTCGCCGGAGAACATCGGGGTGCTCCTGTCCGACGTCCATGTGGCGCCCTTGTCGGTGGACCTGACGACGGTCGCGGTGGGCGCGTGGTCCAGGGTGCCCTGCTTGAGGTCCTGGACGGCGAGGTAGAGGTCACCGTTCACGCAGACCATGCCGGTGGGCTTGCGGTAGTACTGGGTGGGGTCGCCCCAGATCCGGCCGACCTGGTCGCCGGTGGCCCGCTGGGTGCCGGTGAGGCCGCCGGGCATGCCGCTGATCCGGGCCACGCCGATGTCGTGCCAGGTGGAGCCGAAGCCCACGCCGTCGCCGTAGGCCGTGTAGACGTGGTCGTCGTCCGACCAGCAGGAGGGCCACAGGTCGCCGTGCTCCCGGTTGTCGCCGATCGCGGGGGCTCCGACGGTGGCGGCGGGGTCGACGGACACGGTGGAGAAGAAGGTGCTCGGCCCGGGGTTCGCGGGCGCCGCCCGCGCGGCCGGGGCCCGCGGGGTGTCCTCGGGGGCCGGTGCGGCGGGGACGGTCGTCGCGGTGACGGAGGCGAGACCGGCCGCGAGGACGAGCAGGACTCGGGGAAGTCTGGACGTGCGCACGGTGTACTCCTCGTACTCCTCGAGGGATGTCCGGTACGTGCGGGCGGTCCGCCCGCCGCCGTCACGCGGCGGGCGGACCCGGGGCCCGGCGGTCTCAGCCGCCGGCGCGTTGTGGTGCGGTGCGGTGCGGTGCGGTGCGGTGCGGCTACAGCGTCACGTCGCCGCACAGGTGCACCTCGACGCCCAGTTCGGCGAAGAGGGCGGCCTTGGCGCGCAGGGCCTTGTCGGCGGTCTCCGCGTCGGGGGCGTAGGCCACGTTGAGGTGGTTGGCGCGGTGGCGGGCCATGAACTGGTCGCGGGTGACGCCGTGCAGGACCGCGTGCATGATCGGCCACTGGTGGTTGGTGGCCTCCAGCCGGCGCCGCGTCTCCTCCTCCGGCAGCTCGATCGCGCTCGCGCGGCCGAGGTCGACGTGCAGGCGGCCGTCCATCAGGAACACGCGCGACCAGACGATCTCCCCGGGCTTGGAGACGCCGCTGAGGGTGCCGCCGCCCAGCGGGAAGAACATCGGGGGCTGGCGCATGCTGTACGACTTGTCGTAGCCGCCGTTGTGGGAGGCGGGCACCGAGCCGGAGATCTCGAAGACCCACACGAACCGGCCGTCGTACTCCTCGCCCCAGCGGATGTCGTGCAGCGTGGTCGCCGGGTCCAGACCCATCGCCGTCCAGATCCGGTTGGTGACGAGGGAGTCGACGGCCACGCCCTCGTCGACCTCGTTGAAGTGCGGCAGCGGCACGCCCGCGTACAGCTCGCGGGCGCCGTCACGGCTGCGGACGGGCGGACGCTGCACGTTGTTCAGCAGGCCCTCGGCGAGGTCGCTGGCCGGGACGGTGTCCTTGAGGCCCTGCTGGTACTGGATGCCGACCGCGTCGAGGCCGAAGTCGTCGGCGATGCGCAGCGCGGCTATGTACATCTTGAACTGGCTGAGCAGCTGGGCGTCGGTGAGTTCGGTGGCCTCGTCGGTGCCGGTGTGGAAGGTCATGCCCGCGGCGTCGAGCCAGGCGCGGACCGCCCGGGCCTCCTGGTCGGTGACCTTCGTCATCTCGGCGACCAGGGCGCTCTGCGAGAGGCGTTCCTTGTAGATGCCGAGGGGGTTGAGCAGTTCGTCGTCGATGATGGCGTTGTACATGCCCATGCAGCCCTCGTCGAAGACGCCGATGATCGCCTTCTCCTCGCGCAGCTGCCGGGCGAGGGCGGCGCCGAGTGCCGTCTCCTCGTCCTGCGGGAGCGGGGGCAGGGGCCGCACATGGCTGCTGTCGTGGGTGAGTTCGCCCGTCTCCAGCCAGGTGCGCAGTCCGTCCCGCGCCCAGTCGTCGGTGAAGTCCGGGCTCCACAGGACCGAGTAGGCGCGGCCGGCCTTGGTGAGACTGCCGGCCAGGTTCAGCAGGCCCACCAGACCCGGGAATTCGCCGCTCCAGTTGGCGACGACGAGGATCGGCCCCTCGTGGTCGCGCAAGCCCGCGAGGACGTGGTGGCTGTACTGCCAGACCGCCTCGACCACGATCAGCGGGGCGTTCCTGGGCAGGTCCTTGAAGACCTCGATGCCGGCGCGCTGGCTGTCGATGAAGCCGTGTCCCTTGGCCTCGTCGAAGGGGTGGCCCCGGCGGACCGTCCAGCCGAGGCCGGCGACGGCGGCGGCGAGGTCGTTCTCCAGCTTCTCCTGGGTGGGCCAGCAGGTGGTGTTGGCGGCGGGGCGGAGGTCACCGCTGGCCACGGTGTAGACGGTCTTCGGCTCGGCGGCCGGCGGCCGGCGGAGCTCGGGCAGGGTGTACGCGGTCATGCGTTCTCCGTGGGTAGTGCGTCCGGTCCCGGGGTGGGGACGGAGGTCGGGCGGTGGGTCAGGGAAGTCAGGTGGGTCAGGGGTTCGGACGGGTCCGAGGTCAGGTGCCTCAGGGGGTCGGACGGGTCCGGGGTCAGGTGGGTCGGAGAGGTCGGGGCGCTCCCGTGGCGCGAGGTCCGCTCAGCGCTCCTGGAGCGACGCCAGCGCATGCACCGTCGCCCTCGTCTCCGGGTAGAGGCGCCGGTACAGCCCGTACAGCTCCTCGTACCGCGCGGCGTTCTCGGCGCGGGGCGTGACCGTGTTGCGTACCGGGTTCCAGTCGTCGATGTCGGCGTCGGCGACGAGCCGCGCGGCGAGCAGGGCGCCGCCGTAGCTCGCGCCGATGGTGACGGCGCGCAGTTCCTGGGGGCGTCCGGTGATGTCGGAGACGATCTGCGTCCACAGCGGTCCCTGGGTGCCGCCGCCGACGGCGACCACGCGGCGGATGTCGCCGCCGGCGGCCTCGATGCCCTCGACGTTGTGGCGGACGCCGAAGGCGGTGGCCTCCAGGGCGGCCCGGTAGAGGTCGCCGCGGGTGTGGGAGAGGGTCAGTCCGGCGATCACGCCGCGGGCGTCCGGGTCCATGACCGGGGTGCGTTCGCCGGAGAAGTACGGCAGCATCAGCAGGCCGTTGGCGCCGGGACCGGCCTCGGCGGCCTGCCGGGTGAGCGTGGCGTGGTCGGCGTCCGCGAACAGGTCGCGCAGCCAGTTGGTGACCGCGCCGGAGGTGGCCATGCCGCCGGCCAGGTTGCGGGTGCCGGGCAGGGCGCCGACGGTCCCCCACAGGGACGGGCTGGTGAGCGGCTCGGGCACCGTGTGGATCAGGAACATGGTGGTGCCGTACATGAGCATCAGGTCGCCAATGTTCTGGGCGCCCACGCTGAGCGCCTCGGCCCAGGCGTCGATCGTCCCGGTGGTGACCGGGATACCGGGCGGAAGGCCGGTTGCGCGGGCCGCCTCGGCGGTCACGGTGCCCGCCGCGTCGCCGGACCAGCGCAGCGGCGGCAGGTCGATGCCGGGGGCCACCTCCGCGGCCCAGGGCGCGTGCCAGTCGCCGGCGTGGGTGTCGTACAGCGGGGTGCACTGGCTGGCCGAGTGGTGGTCGAGGACGTAGGCGCCGGTGAGCCGGCGGACCAGCCAGGAGCTGGGCATGTAGAGGCGGCGGGCCCGGGCGTAGTGCTCGGGTTCCTCCTCCGCGATCCAGGCGATCTTGGGTCCCGCGGCCTGGGTGGTGAGGGCGGAGCCGCAGCGCCGGACCACGGCGTCCGCGCCCAGCTGCCGCTCGAGCCGGTCGATCTGGGGGACGGAGCGGGTGTCGACGCCGTAGAGGACCGCGGGGCGCACGGGGGTGTCGTGCTCGTCGGTGAGCAGGACGCAGGGGCCCATGCCGCTGACGCCGACGGCGACCACGGTGGTGTCGCCCGGGGCGGTGAGTTCGCGGGTGAGGGCGGTGAACTCGTCCCACCACACGGAGGCGTCCATCTCGAAGCGGCCGGGACCCGGCCGGTCGGGGGTGTGCTCCCGTACGGCGGACCGGATCAGCGTGCCGTCGAGTCCGACGAGGACGCCCTTGCTGCTCGAGGTGCCGATGTCCACACCGACTACTGCGTTACGAGGCATGCCCGCACGCTTGCAGAAATCGATTTCACCGTCAAGAGGACGCGCACCGGCGGGGCATCGGCGCAGGAAGCGCACGTCAGGGCAGAACGAAACGCCACTCGAACCCTCGTACGTCTCGCCCCTTGACACCCCCGGAGCCCGCCCTACGTTTCGGTGAAATGGATTTCAGAGGTGCTCACGACCGCCGGTCCGGCGACGCACCACCCCTCACCACTGAAGGCACACCACGATGACGACCTGTGGACTCGACGGCCTCGCACGCAGGACGCGCGCCGTGAGCCGTTCCATCAGCGCCGAGAACTTCACCGGCGCCAAGTCCGGCGGCGGCCGCGCCACCGAGGGCACCGGGGCCGTGGCGGCGAGCCGGCTGGGACCGGGCTGGAAGATCTCCCCCAGCATCGACATCGCCGCCGGCGGGACGGCGGTGCTCGCGGACATCGAGGGTCCCGGCACGATCCGCCATCTGTGGTGCACCACCGACCCGCACTCCGCCTGGCGCGGCACCCTGCTGCGGATGTACTGGGAGGGCGAGGAGACCCCGGCGGTCGAGGTGCCGCTCGGCGACTTCTTCTGCAACGGCTGGAACGTCTTCAGCCAGGTGTCGTCCGTGCCGGTCGCCGCCAACCCCAACGGCGGCTTCAACGCGTACTGGCCGATGCCGTTCCGCCGCAAGGCGCGCATCACGCTGGAGAACCTGACGGCGGAGAAGGTCACCCTCTACTACCAGGTGGACTACGAGCTCGACGAGGTCGCCGACGACGCGACGTACTTCCACGCCCAGTGGCGGCGCAGCCACCCGGTGCCCTTCGGTCAGGTGCACACGCTGCTCGACGGCGTCACCGGCTCGGGCAGCTACGTCGGCACGTACATGGCCTGGGGGGTGAACAGCCCGGGCTGGTGGGGCGAGGGCGAGCTGAAGTTCTACCTCGACGGCGACGACGAGTTCCCGACCCTCTGCGGCACCGGCACGGAGGACTACTTCGGCGGCGCCTGGAACTTCGACGTCCCCGGCCAGGGCTACACCGCGTACACCACGCCGTACCTGGGCCTGAACCAGATCCTGCGCCCCGACGGGCTGTACCGCAGCCAGCAGCGGTTCGGGATGTACCGCTGGCACGTCCTGGACCCGATCCACTTCGCCGAGGACCTGCGCGTCACCGTGCAGAGCCTCGGCATCGGCCCCGGCCAGGGCAACGGGCTGCCGCACCGCTACCGGCACACCAGCGACGACATCGCCTCCACCTCGCTGTTCTACCTGGACGCCCCCAGCTCCGCGTCCCTCCCGGCCACGCCGGACCTGCTCACCCTCGAAGTCGACTGACCGTCGTCGTACGGCACGTCGCCCACGGACCACCGGCGTCGCACGCCGGTCATCGCGCAGCCGTCCGCCGGGCGCGCCGGCCCTCCGCACACGAGGGCCGGCCGGCCGCGGCCCGCCCCCCAGGCTCCGCTCCTTCTCACACGGCCCCATCCCACTCCGACAGGAGCGCACGCATGCTCCAGCACGGCAACGAAGCCGGGCACCCGGCCACGTCCCCCGGCGTCCCGCGCCGCCCGCGTCCTCACCGCCCTGGCGGGTGCGGGAGCCGCGGCGGTGTCCCCCGCGCTGCTCACCGGTTGCGGCACCGCACAGGCGAAGGGAGGCACACTCCAGTTCTGGAACTTCTACGGACCCCAGCGCTCGCCCGACCCGGCGATCAACGCGCAGTCCAAGTGGTTCGTCGACATGGTCGACCGGTGGAACGCCACCCACAAACGGCAGATCGAGCTCGTCCATCTGCCGCAGCCCACCTATCTGAACGGGTTCAAGCTGCCGTCCGCCTTCGCCACCGGCGAGGGCCCCGACATCTTCCTGCTCTCCCCCGGCGACTTCCTGCGCTACTACAACGGCGGCGTCCTGGCGGACCTCACTCCGTACATGGAGCAGGCGGCCGTCGACGACTTCGGCTCCGCCCTGGACAGCCGCAAGGTCGACGGCAAGGTCTACGCGCTCCCCATGGAGATCGAGCCGCTGGCCATGTTCTACTCCCGCAGCCTCTGGGAGAAGGCCGGACTGTCCGAGGCGGACATCCCCACCACCTGGGACCAGATGCTCGACATCGGCGACAAGCTGCGGTCGAGGACCACGGCCGGCCTGGTCTTCGAGACCAACCCGGGCTACTACCAGAACTTCACCTGGTACCCGTGGATGTGGCAGGGCGGCGGCGACGTCCTCGACGAGCGGGGCGGCGTCGCCTTCGACTCCAGGGCCACCCGGCAGGCGCTGGCGTTCTGGCAGGACGCGGTGCGGCACGGCATCACGCCCCGCACCCTGCCCGCCGCCGGCGACGTGATCGGCGGTTTCAAGGCCGGGAACGTCGGCATGTGGCAGCAGGGCATCTGGCAGGTGTCCAGCTTCAAGGCGTTCGCACCCGACTACGAGTACGGCGTGTTCAAGCTGCCCGTCCCCGACGGCGGCGAGTACGTCACCACGCTGGGCGGCTGGTCGTTCTGCGCCAACGCCCAGGGGCGCGACCCCGAGGCGGCGGCGGAGTTCTGCGTCTGGGCGCTGGGGTCCATGAAGGACGACTCCGTCAACCGGATGGTCGACTGGTGCACCGGCGCCAAGTCGGACGTGGCGCCGCGCGCCACGGCCCTGGAGCGGGGGGCGGCCAAGGGCGGCTACGACTCCGAGGTCATGAAGCAGTTCAAGGACGAGATCTTCCCGGGCGGCCGCGCGGAGCCGCGCTATCCCCCGGTCGTCTACAAGGCGATCTCCGACGCCATCCAGGGGACCATGCTGGCCGGTCAGGGCGTCGACGGCGCCGCCGAGCGGGCGGCCCGGTCCATCGAGGCCTACACCAAGAGCTACGAGGGGGCGAGCCTGATATGAGCAGCGTCGCCGCACAGGACCGGCACTCCGCCGCCACGGCCCCGGCGAAGGCGCCCGCCGCCTCGCCGGGACGGCGCCTGAGCCGCAGGCACCGCGAGTGGCTGGCCGCCGGCCTGTTCCTCGCCCCCGACGTCCTCGGGCTGCTGGTGTTCGTCGCCGTGCCGATGGTGCTGTCCGTCGTCCTGAGCTTCTTCCAGGTCAGCGGCTTCGGCAGCTACAAGTGGATCGGGCTCGGCAACTACGAGCGGATGCTGCACGACCCGCTCTTCTGGGACTCCATGAAGATCACCGGCCTGTACGTGGTGATCCTCGTCCCCGTGCTGTTCTGCGTGAGCCTGGCGCTGGGACTGCTGGTCAAGCAGAAGCTGCCCGGCATGGGCGTCTACCGCACGGTGCTCTTCATGCCGTACGTCATCAGCCTGGTGGTGGTGGGCGTGCTGTGGAAGTTCCTGCTCGACGAGCAGACCGGCGCGGTCAACCGGGCCATGCGGGCGGCCGGCCTCGACGGCGAGTCCTGGCTCGGCAGCCCGTCCCTCGCCCTCGGCTGCGTCATCGCCGTCATGGTGTGGGTGATGATGGGCTACTACATGATCATCTTCCTGGCGGGTCTCCAGGAGATCCCCAAGGAGTACTACGAGGCCGCGAAGCTGGACGGCTCGGGACCGTGGACCACGTTCCGCGCCATCACCTGGCCGCTGCTGCGCCCCACCAGCTTCTTCGTGCTGCTGATGTCGACGGTGGCCGCCATCACCGGGGGCCTGGACCTGATCTTCGTCCTCACCAACGGCGGTCCCGCCAACGGCACGTCGCTGGCGATCTTCTACATCTACCAGCAGGCCTTCGGCTTCGGTGAGTACGGCTACGCGTCGGCCATGGGCTCGTTCCTGGTGCTGATCATGGTCGTCGTCTCCGCGGTCATCTTCAAGTTCACCCGGGGCGGGAGGTTCGACGATGGCGAGTGACACCCTGACGACACGGACCGGCGGCGCGGCCGGCCGGAGCGGACGGCCGTCGTCCCGCGCGGCGCTGACGGTGCTGGCGGTCGCCGTGTCGGTGATCAGCGTCCTGCCGGTGCTGTGGATGGTCTCGTCGTCCTTCAAGACGCGGTCCACGGTCACCGACGGGAACCTGATCCCGCGCGAGTTCACCTTCGACAACTTCGTGTACGTCTTCACGGAGGTGCCGTTCGCCCGCTACCTGTGGAACAGCTTCTTCGTCTCGGCGGTGATCACGGTCGCGGCGCTGTTCTTCCACTCGATGGCGGCGTACGCGCTGGCCCGGCTGCGTTTCCCGGGGCGGGAGAAGCTGTTCGGGGCGATCTTCGCGACCCTGCTGGTGACCGCGCCGGTGGTGCTGATCCCGCTGTTCCTGGTCGCCCGTGAGCTGGGGCTGCTGGACAGCTACGCCGGCCTGATCGTCCCGGCGATCTTCAACGCCTTCGGCATCTTCCTGCTGCGCCAGTTCTACCTGGGGCTGCCCAAGGAGCTGGAGGAGGCGGCAATCGTGGACGGCTGCGGTCACTGGCGGGTCTACTGGAACATCGTCCTGCCGCTGTCGCGGCCGATCCTGTCGGCGCTGGCGATCTTCTTCTTCCTCGCCAACTGGAACGCGTTCGTCTGGCCGCTGGTCGTCACCAACGACCAGGACCTGACGGTGGTGCAGCTCGGCATCGCCTCGTTCCAGACGCAGTACTCCTCCAACTGGAACTACATCCTGGCGGCGTCCACGGTGGCCGCGCTGCCGATGCTGCTGCTGTTCTTCGCCTTCCAGCGGCAGATCGTGGAGTCGGTCAAGACGTCCGGGCTCAAGTAGTCCCGGCACACGCGAGCGGCGCCGCCCCGGCCTGAGGCCGGGGCGGCGCCGCTCGTCGTCGGTTCAGGGCCGGGCGGCGGCGCGCGGCCCGGCGGTGCTCTCGCGGATCTGGAGAGTGGTGCGCAGGACCACCGTGCGGTGCGGGGAGGTGTTGCCCTCGATGCGCTGGAGCAGCAGGTCGGCCGCCGTGCGGCCCAGTTCGTAGGAGGGCAGCTCGACGGCGGTCAGGGAGGGCCTGACCAGGGAGGCCCACGGGACGTCGCCGAAGGACAGGACGCCGGTGCGCGGGGGTGTGCGGCCGACCTCCCCGAGGGCGTCCAGGACGCCGACGGTCATGAGGTTGTTGGCGACGAACACCGCGTCCGGCGGTTCGGGCAGGGCCAGCAGCTCGCGCATCGCGTCCCGGCCGCCGTCGACCCGGAAGTCGGCGTGGCGGACGTACGGCCCGCCGCCGGCCGCTCCCTCCTCGCGGGCGGAGTCCAGGGCGGCGTGGTAGCCGGCCAGCCGCTCCTCGGAGGTCGAGGCGCCCGCGGGGCCGGTGATGCAGGCGATCCTGCGGTAACCGGCCTGGAGCAGATGGCGGGTGGCGGTCTCGGCGCCGTGCCGGTCGTCCACGCTGACCGCGTCCACCTCGGCGTCGCGGGGCCGCCGGTCGACGGCGACCACGGGCACCCCGCGGGCGGCCAGCGGCCCGAGGTCGGTCTCCTCCCGGGACGACGCCGCCACGATCACGCCCGCCATCTGCTCGCCGAGGGCGACCTCGAGGTAGCGCCGTTCCTTCTCGGTGTCCTCGTCGGAGTTGCACAGGACGACCGACAGGCTGGTGCGCTGCGCGGCGTCCTCGACCCCGCGGGCCAGCGAGGTGAAGAACGGGTTCTCGATGTCCGGGATGATCAGGGCGATCACGCTGGAGCGCTGTTTGCGCAGCGAGCGGGCGACCCGGTTGGGCGCGAACCCGAGCTCCGCGGCGGCCTCCCGCACGGACCGGGCGCGCGCCGCCGTGACGTTGCCGCCGTTGAACACGCGCGAGACCGTGGCCGGGGACACGCCCGCGGCGCGGGCCACGTCCTGGATCGTCACCACCTGTGTACGCCCCTTTCACCGTGAGGACTCCACCCTATCCTGCGCCTGAAATGGATTTCATCCCTCTACCAGGGGCTTTCGTCGACAGGAGTTCATGTAGTTGCGGTGTAAACCGACCCTTGGGACGGGAAGAAATTGTCATGAACCTGCGGTCCGGTGGTCGGGCCGCAGTCTCATGGAGGTGTGGGATGCACCGAAGACTCGCCGCCGCACTCGCCACCCCGGCCCTCGCCCTCGTCGGCGTCCTCGGCACGGCCACCGCCGCCGACGCGGCCCCCGCCGACAAGCCGCAGGTCCTCGCCAGTTGGACCCAGACCAGCGCGTCGAGCTACAACCAGTGGGCCGCCGCCCGCGCCAACCAGGGCGCCTGGGCCGCGTACCAGTTCGACTGGTCCACCGACTACTGCTCCTCCTCCCCCGACAACCCCTTCGGCTTCCCGTTCTCCAGCGCCTGCGCCCGGCACGACTTCGGCTACCGCAACTACAAGGCCGCCGGCTCCTTCAGCGCCAACAAGTCACGGATCGACAGCGCCTTCTACGAGGACCTCAAACGCGTGTGCAACGGCTACGGCGGCGCGACCAAGACCGCCTGCAACAGCACCGCGTGGACCTACTACCAGGCCGTCAAGGCCTTCGGCTGACCGTCCCGCCGACGGGACGGCGCGGGCCTCGCGGCCGGGAGGACGACTCCCCGCCGCGAGGCCCGTGATGACCTCCTCGCGCCCGTCAGCGGCGGGCGCGCACCAGCACGTGCAGGAAGTACGGCGTCCCGATCACCGCCGTCATCAGGCCGGCCCCCAGCTGCGCCGGGGCGATGACGGTGCGGCCCAGCAGGTCCGCCGTGCACACGAGCACGGCGCCCAGCAGCACCGCGACCGGCAGCACCCTGGTGTGCCGCCGGCCCACCAGGGCGCGCGCGGCGTGCGGGGCCACCAGGCCGACGAAGCCGATGGTGCCCGCGGCGGCCACGGCGGTCGCGGTGAGCAGGACGCTCAGCACCAGGAAGCCGAGCCGGCTGCGCGCCAGGCCGAGGCCCAGCAGCCGGGGCGTGTCCTCGTCCAGGGAGACGAGGTCCAGTTCCCGGTGCCGTACGCCCGCCACCGCCACGCCGACGGCGAGCACCGCCGCGAGGGGCAGCACGTCGGGCAGACCGCGGCCGTAGGTGGAGCCCGACAGCCAGGTGAGCGCCTTGGTGGCGTTGAACGGGTCGGTGAGCACGATCAGCAGGCTGATCACCGCGGTCGTCCCGGACGCCACGCCGATGCCGACGAGCACCAGCCGGTTCTGCCGGAAACCTCCGCGCGCCGCGAGCCCGAACACGAGCACGGCGGTGAGCGCCGATCCCGCGAAGGCCGCCGCGGAGACGCTCCATCCCCCGGCCGTCGGGACGGTGGTCACCAGGAGGACCGCGCCGAGCGCGCCGCCGCCGGAGACGCCGAGGACCGAAGGCTCCGCGAGCGGGTTGCGGGTGACGGCCTGGACGAGCGTGCCGGCCAGCGCGAGGGCCGCGCCGGCGAGGAGCGCGGCGAGCACCCGCGGGGTGCGGGTGTCCAGGACGAAGGAGACGGTCCGCCCGGCCCGGCCCTGCGCCCAGTTGGCCACGTCGCCCAGCAGCAGCTTGTGGTCGCCGAGCAGCAGCCCCGCGACGGCGACGCCGGCCAGGGCGAGCACCAGCGCCGTGAGCGTAACGAGGAAGGCGGTGCGGCTGCGGATGGTCAGCTTGTCGGCCTCGGCGGCGCCACCGGTGTCGCGCAGCCGGGCCGCCGTCACCACCAGGAACGCCGCCCCCACGAGGCTGGTGACCACGCCGGTGGGCACCGCGACGGCGGTGTCGGCGTCGATCAGCGCGCGCAGCAGCACGTCCGCGCCGAGCACCAGCGCGGCGCCGACGAGCCCGGCGACCGCCGCGCCGGCGCGCAGCCGGCGCAGGCCGCGGAACCGGCGGGCGAGAGGGCGGGCCAGCGCCGGGGCGCACAGGCCGACGAAGCCGATCGGGCCGGCGAGGGTGACGGCCGCGGCGGACAGCAGCGTCGCCAGCACGACGGCCGTGACGCGGGTGGCCCGCACCGGCACGCCGAGGCCGCGCGCGGTGTCGTCGCCGAGCGCCAGCGCGTCCACCCGGCGCGCGACGAGAAGCAGCCCGGCGAGTCCGACGACGGCCACGGGCAGCATCTGGAGCACGCCGTCGAAGCCGTTCTGGCCGATGCTGCCCTGGTTCCACTGGTAGAGGCCCTCGGTCTCCTGCGGCCACAGCAGGAGCAGCCCTTCGGTGACGGCGGTCAGGCCGAGCGCGAGCGCGGTGCCGGCCAGCACGAGCCGTACGGTGCCCGCGCCGAGCCCGGACAGGCCGAGGACGACGGCCGCCGCGGCGAGTCCCCCCGCGAAGGCGACGGCCGAGGAGGCGAGCAGCGGCAGCGACAGGCCGGTGACGGCGACGACGCCGAGCGCGAAGTAGGAGCCGGCGTTGACGGCCAGGGTGTCCGGGGACGCCAGCACGTTACGGCTGACGGCCTGGAGGGCGAGGCCCGCGATGCCGAGGGCGGCGCCCACGAGCAGGCCCGCGGCCATGCGCGGCAGCCGTGAGGCGACGACGACGGACGCGTCGGCCGGGTCGGCCCTGCCGGTGAGGGCCTTGAGGACCTCGGCCGGGCCGACCGCGGCCGTGCCCTGGGTGATGTCGACGACGGCGAGGGCGGCGACCAGGAGCACGAGCGCGGTCGTCACCGCGGCCGCGCCCGCCCGGGACGGCGCGGCCGACTCCGGGCGGACGGTGGGAGAGGTGGCGGTGACGGCCATCGCGCTACTTCGTCAGCGCCGCGACGAGGGCGTCGACGTAGCGCTCCATCGAGCCGGTGCCGCCGAACATCCAGATGCCGTCGTCCAGCCGGTGCACGTCGCCGGACTTGACGAACGGCAGCGACGTCCAGACGGAGTTGTTCTTCAGCTCCTTGCCGAACGGGTCGCTGGAGGCGTCCTGTTCGTTGCCGATGTAGACGAACTGCACCTTGCCCAGGGAGGTGAGGCCCTCCACGTCGGTGGCGGCGAGGCCGTACGCCTCGTCGCCCTTCAGCTTCCAGGCGTTCTTCAGGCCGAGCCGCTCGTTGACGCCGCCGATGAGCGAGCCGGAGGTGTAGGGGCGCAGGGAGACCTGGTTGGAGACGACGTAGCCGTCGGCGAAGGCGATCCCGGCGCCCTTGAGGCCCGCGTCCTCGAGGGCCTTGGCGCCCTCGGCGAGCTTGGCGTCGAAGTCCTTCTTCAGCGTGGCGGCCCGCTCGGTGGTGCCGGTGGCCTTCGCGATGAGGTCGAGGTTCTCCAGCATCTGCCCGACCGGGTCGGAGGCGTCCGCGGACTTCACCTCGAGCACCGGGGCGATCTTCCGCAGCTGCTTGACGGCGTTCGGCTGGAGGTCGGTGGTGGCGACGATGAGGTCGGGGTTCAGCGCGGCGATGGTGTCCGTGCTGGGCTCGCCGCGGGTGCCGATGTCCTTGGCGTCGTTGGTGAGCGGTACGGCGCTGTCCCAGGTCTTGTAGCCCTTGACGTCGGCGACGCCGACCGGCTCGACGCCGAGCGAGAGGAGGTGCTCGACGACGTTCCACTCGGTGCCGACGACCTTCTGGGCGGGGCCGTCGAGTTCCACCTTCGCGCCGGACGCGTCGGTGAGGGTGATGGGCTCGGCCGACGCCTTCGGGTTCTCGTCGGCCGCGGGTTCGGTGGTGCCGCAGGCGGCGAGCAGCAGGGCAGCGGCGGCGGCCAGGGGCGCGGTGCGCAGGAGGCGTCTCATGAGGTGGTGCGAACCCTTTCGCTTCTGGTGTGGTGACGGCCGATGGCTCGGGTGCGCAGCCGGCCGGTGAGGGGGTCGGTGTCGACCTCGATGCGGATGCCGTAGACCTCGGTCAGCCGCTCGGGGGTGAGGACGTCCTCGGGTGTTCCCTCGGCGACGACGCGTCCGTCGGACAGGAGCACGACGCGGTCGGCGACGGCTGCCGCCTGGTCGAGGTCGTGCAGCACGACCCCGACGGCGATGCCCTGGCCGTCCGCCAGATCGCGGACGAGGTCGAGGAGTTCGACCTGGTAGCGCAGGTCGAGGTAGGTGGTGGGCTCGTCGAGGAGCAGGACGCCGGTCTCCTGGGCGAGGCAGCCGGCCAGCCAGACGCGCTGGAGCTGTCCGCCGGAGAGGTGTTCGGCGCCGCGGTCGGCGAGGTCGGTGACGCCGGTCAGGGCGAGGGCGCGGTCGACGGCGGCCCGGCCGCCCGGGTCGGTGCCGCCCCAGCGTCCGCGGTGCGGGTAGCGGCCGAACTCCACGACGTCGCGCACGCTCAGGCCGCTCGGCGTGGGCCGGCTCTGCAGCAGCAGGGCGACATGGCGGGCGAACTCGCGCGGTCCGAGCGCGAGCGCGTCGGTGGCGGCGTCGAGCGTGAGGGCGGCGTGCCGGGGCCGCTGGAGCCGGGCGACGGTGCGCAGCAGGGTCGACTTGCCGCTGCCGTTGGGTCCGACGAGGGCGGTCACCTCGCCGGGGCGCAGCGTCAGCTCCGCGTCGTGCACGACGTCCGTGCCGTCGTACGCCACGGTCACGCCGGTGGCCGCCAGTTCATGCCCGCGCGGGAGCGGGGACGCCTCTTCACCTGGAATCACGCAGGCAAGGTTAGCCTAGCCTTAATTCGTCTTGACAGGGGGTGAGGCGGGTGGGGGCGGCGGGGCTCAGAACGCGTAGCGCACGCCCAGCCACGGGGTGCGGCGCGCGATGAGCTCGCGGAGCTCCGCGAGAGCCTGGCGTTTGACGCCCCCGTGGTAGCGGAGGTTGAGCGCGCCGTTCTGGGAGCGCTTGGTCTCCTGGAGGGCGGGCTGCCACAGCACGTCCTCGCCGCGCGGGTGCCAGCGGAGGTTGACCTCGTGCAGGTCCGCGTTGTGGGTGAGCATGATGACCTCGGCCAGCGCCTGGCGCTTGACCCGCTCCGGGAGTACGTCGTCCATGTGCCGCAGCAGCTCGTCCCACGCGTCCTGCCAGCCGGGGCGGACGACGACGGGCGACAGGTTGAAGTGCACCTCGTAGCCCGCGTCGAGGAAGTCCGCGGCGGCGGCGATCCGCCGGTCCACCGGGCTGGTGCGCAGGTCCAGCAGGCGGGAGTCGTCGGCCGGCATCACCGAGAAACGGATGCGCGTCCGGCCGCGCGGGTCAAGGTCCAGCAGGTCCGGGTTGACGAACTTGGTGGCGAACGACGCCTTCGCGGTGGGCCAGTCGCGGAAGGCGCGGATCAGGTCGGCGGTGTTGTCGCAGATCAGCGCGTCGACCGAGCAGTCGCCGTTCTCCCCGACGTCGTACACCCACGCCTCGGGGTCGCACTGGTTCGGCTCCGTCTTCGGGCCCTGCGCGGCGACGTGACGGCCCAGGTGGGCGACGATCGCGTCGATGTTGGTGAACAGGGTGATCGGGTTGGCGAAGCCCTTGCGGCGGGGCACGTAGCAGTACACACAGGACAGGGCGCAGCCGTTGGAGGGGCCGGGGGCGATCCAGTCCGCGGAGCGGCCGTTGGGGCGGGTGGTGAGCTTCTTCCGCACGCCGAGGACGAGGGCTTCGCGCTTGATCCGCATCCAGCGGTCGGCGCTGCCCTCGTTGCCGTGCAGGTCGGGGATGCGCCAGTGGGAGGGGACCTCGACGAGGCGGGCCTCGGGGAAGCGGGCGAGGATCTCGCGGCCGCGGGGGGATGCGGCGGCGGCCGGTTCGGCGTGGATCTCCTTGACGGCGAGGAGGCGGTGCGCCTGGGGGGAGTCGCGGAAGGGGGAGGAGGGGGTTGGTTGCACCGGCTCGGCGGGGCGGGGGAGGTCGTCGATGCCGAAGAGGGGCTCTTGCGAGCCGTGGGGGGAGGGTGTGGGGGAGGGTGGGTGGCGCATGTGAATCGGGGTTCCCGGTGCGGTGGAGGGGGGTGGTGCGGGTGCCCGCGCCCGGCGGATACGGCCGTCGTTCCACTGTACGGCTGTGTCCGCCGGGGACGGGCGGGGTGCGGGTGGGCGCCGGCGCCCCGTACGCCTTCCAGCTCGGGGCTCGAGCGTTGTCCGCGGGTGCGGGTCGGTAGGGGCTGATCGCGCAGTTCCCCGCGCCCCTAGGGGGGCGCCAGCGCCCCGTGCGGGTGCGGGTCTGTGAGGGCTGAGCGCGCAGTTCCCCGCGCCCCTAGGGGGGCGCCAGCGCCCCGGACGGGTGCGGGTCCATGGGGCTGAGCGCGCAGTTCCCCGCGCCCCCAAAGGGGCGCCAGCGCCCCGGACGGGTGCGGGTCCGTGAGGGCTGAGCGCGCAGTTCCCCGCGCCCCCAAAGGGGCGCCAGCGCCCCATGCGGGTGCGGGTCCGTGGGGGCTGAGCGCGCAGTTCCCCGCGCCCCCAAAGGGGCGCCAGCGCCTCGTGCGGGTGCGGGTCCGTGGGGGCTGAGCGCGCAGTTCCCCGCGCCCCCAAAGGGGGCGCCAGCGCCCCGTGCGGGTGCGGGCGGGGTGCGGTTCTGGGTGTCGGCGGGGGCGGGACGCCCTTCAGGGGCGCGGGGAACTGCGCGAGCGGGCCCCACCGGCCCGCACTCGCCGGTGTGCCGTCCGCCCCCGGACCGTAGGCGGAACTCAGGCGCCCGCCGTGAAGCGTTCCCACACCCTGTGGGAGGCCAGCAGCTCGCGTACCCGCGTCAGGGCCGACGGGCCGGAGTCCGTCACCACCACCCCAGCCGCGACCGCCGGCACCCCCGCCGCCTCGAGCGCCGCCTCGCCGCCCGCCCACGCGGCGATCGCCTTGCCGTGGCGGAACACCTCCTGGAGGAGCTGGGTGACCCGGGGGTCCGGGGCGGCCGGCGGGGCGCCCGGGGCTCCCTTGCCGTCCGTCGCCCCGGGCGCGTCCGGACCCGCCGCCGGCGGCCCGGCGACCAGCACCGCGTCGAACTCGATCGACCGCGCCGTGACGTGGCTGCGCTGCGCGGTCAGGGCCCGCTCGCCCTCCCCCACCGTGCCGCCGGTCGGTGCGACGACCAGCGGGACCATGCCCGCCTCCAGCACGGCGTCCCGCACCGCGTGCACCCCTTCCAGGTCGCCGTCGGGGCCGGTGAGGATGCCGATGACGCGGCCGTCGACCGGCCAGGTCCCGCCGATCTGGGACAGCGCCGGGCTCGGCTCGACGTCGGCGAGCGGCACCGTCGGCTCCGGCGCGGGCAGGCCGAGGCCGTCGGCGACGCGGGAGCACAGCTCGGGGTCGATGTTGGCCAGCACCTGGAGGGTGCGTACGCGGATGGCCTCCTCGTAGCACTTGCCCAGTTCGAAGACGTACGCGCCGATGATGTGCTCGCGCTCCACCGGGCTCATGGAGAGCCAGAAGCGGCGCGGCTGGCTGAAGTGGTCGGAGAACGACTCAGGCGCCTCGCGCACCTTGCGCCCCTCGGGGACGGTCACCGGCGTCTCGACGAAGGCGCCCATGTCCGCGCCCGCGGTGAACGGGCAGCCGCCGTCGAGCGAGTTGGGCTGGTACGGGGCGACACCCCGGTGCACGGCGGTCTGGTGCATGCCGTCACGCAGCATGTCGTTGACGGGCGCGTGCGGCCGGTTGATGGGCAGCTGCGGGAAGTTGGGGCCGCCGAGCCGGGTGATCTGGGTGTCGAGGTAGGAGAACAGCCGGCCCGCGAGCAGCGGGTCGTCGGTGACGTCGATGCCGGGCACGAGGTGGCCGACGTGGAAGGCGACCTGCTCCGTCTCCGCGAAGAAGTTCGACGGGTTGCGGTTGAGCGTCATCAGCCCGACGGGCTGCACCGGGGCGAGCTCCTCCGGCACGATGTTCGTCGGGTCCAGCAGGTCGATGCCCTCGAAGGTCTGGTCGGGGGTGTCGGGGAAGGTCTGGATGCCCAGCTCCCACTGCGGGTAGGCGCCCGCCTCGATGGCGTCGGCGAGGTCCCGGCGGTGGAAGTCGGGGTCGTTGCCGTTGATGAGCTGCGCCTCGTCCCACACCAGGGAGTGCACGCCCAGCTTGGGCTTCCAGTGGAACTTCACCAGCGTGGTGCCGCCCTCGGCGTCGACCAGCCGGAAGGTGTGGACGCCGAAGCCCTCCATCATGCGGTAGGAGCGCGGGATGCCGCGGTCGCCCATGAAGAAGATCGTGTGGTGGGTGGCCTCGGTGTGCAGGGAGACGAAGTCCCAGAAGGTGTCGTGGGCGCTCTGGGCCTGCGGGATCTCCCGGTCGGGGTGCGGTTTTGCGGCGTGGACGACGTCGGGGAACTTGATGGCGTCCTGGATGAAGAAGACCGGGATGTTGTTGCCGACCAGGTCGAAGACGCCCTCGCTGGTGTAGAACTTCGTCGCGAAGCCGCGGGTGTCGCGCACGGTGTCGGCGGAGCCGCGGGAGCCGACGACCGTGGAGAAGCGGACGAAGACCGGTGTCTCGACGTCCGGGGCGAGGAACCCGGCCTTGGTCACCGAGGCGGCCGTGCCGTAGCTCTGGAAGACGCCGTGCGCGCCGGCGCCGCGCGCGTGGACCACGCGCTCGGGGATGCGCTCGTGGTCGAAGTGCATGATCTTCTCGCGCAGATGGTGGTCCTGGAGCAGGACCGGGCCGCGCGGGCCCGCCTTGAGCGAGTGGTCGGTGTCGGGGAGCCGGGTGCCCTGGGCGTTCGTCAGATGGGCGCCGGACTGGGCCATGCGCGCCTGGTCCGCGCCCGTGGGGGAGCCGGTGGGCGAGACGGTGTCGGGGCCGCTCTGGTCGGGCTTGGGCGGCAGCGGCTCACGCGGCTCCACCGGCCGCTCCACGGTGGGCGGTTCGGGGGCCGGGCGGCCGGGAATGCCGTCGGCGGGGGCCGAGGTGCCGCCCTGGAGGGTCTCGGCGACCTTCTTGGCGACACGCCGTACGGGATTGGCCTCGCTCATGGATGAATGCTCCTCCGCTTCGGACCGGCCACGACGGGGTGGCCGTGCTGCCTTCTGTGCCGACTGCGGGTGACCTCGGGACGCATGGTGCGCAAGGGACGTCGACCTCCGTCAACGTCTCACGGCTCGTCGTGCCGCGCAGGGGACGCCCGCCGATGGAGTGACCTCGGCCCCCGGCCCTCGCGTCACGCCGTGCGGGTTCCCGCGCACCTTCCCTCCCGGTGATCCGACCGCCCCCGCCGCGTACCCCGCTGACCGGTTCCAAGGCACACGGGTTTCAGGGCGCGTCGATTTCACGCCGCCGCGCCTCAGGCGCGGTGCGGGGGCGGGTCCGGGGTCAGAAGAGCATCCCCTGCTGTGCGTCGGGGGCGGCGGTCCTGCGCGGGGTGCCGCGCGGGGCGGGGCGGCGCTGCGGGACCTCGTCGCCGAAGAGCGGCTCGGTGCCGTACTCGTCGGGTTCGGCGGGGACGACGACGGGGCCGGTGCCCACGTTGAGGCAGAGCGGGGCCTCGCGGTCGAAGTCCCCGGGCGTCATCGCCGTCCAGTCGCGTTCCCGACGCTCGCCCACCCGGCACCCCCGCTCCCCGTCCACCCGGAAAGGTTATCGGCAGGTCCGGTGCCCGGCGGACGCCGTGCCGTACGGGGCCACGGGGCGATGAGACGTAGGTCACACGAGCAGAGCTGTCACACATCGCGGGGCCGTTCCGTCAGTGAAGCGACACCGTATCGACGGACCGACCCTGGAGAGCACATGAACGCGCGTATCGACTTCTTCGCCAACCCCGTCGCCGGCAAGGTGCTGCGGCACATCAACTCGGCGGGCAAGGCGGCGGGCGACTCCGGTCTGCCGCACGCCACCCAGGAGCTGGTGAAGATCCGCGCCAGCCAGATCAACGGCTGCGGCTTCTGCACCGACATGCACACCAAGGACGCCGCGGCGGCGGGCGAGACCCAGCTGCGGCTCAACCTGGTCGCCGCCTGGCGCGAGGCCACCGTCTTCACCGAGGCGGAGCGCGCCGCGCTCGAACTGGCCGAGCAGGGCACCCGGATCGCGGACGCGGCCGGCGGGGTCACCGACGAGGCGTGGGCCAATGCCGCGAAGCACTACGACGAGGACCAGCTCGCCGCGCTGATCTCGCTGATCGCGATCATCAACGCCTACAACCGCATCAACGTCATCAACCAGCAGCCCGCGGGCGACTACCAGCCCGGCCAGTTCGGCTGATCCTCTCCCCCGGCGGGGCCCCTCTCGGCGAGAGGGGCCCCTTTCGCTACACCTGGGCGAGCGCGGTGCGCAGGGCCGCCGGGGTCGCCGCCGCCCACGCCTGCGGCGAGCAGGAGTGCGGGTAGGGCACCGGGGCCGGGGCGTCCCGGCGGTCGTAGCCGGCGAACACCTCGGGCAGCCGGTGTCCGCTGCGGGCGGCTGCCGCGGCGAGCCCGTCGGCGAGGGCGCGCACCTCGTCGCCGAGGCCGTACCGGGCGAGGCCCAGCGCGATCAGGGCGTTGTCGTGCGGCCAGACGCTGCCGCGGTGGTACGACAGCGGGTGGTAGGGCGCCTGTCCGCTCGCGAGGGTACGGACGGCCCAGCCGGAGAAGAAGTCCGGCCGCAGCAGCCGCCGCCCCGTGACGCAGGCCCGTTCGTCGTCGAGGATGCCCGACCACAGCAGATGGCCCGCGTCGGAGGCCAGGGCGTCGGCCTGCCGGCCCGCGCCGTCCAGGGCGAGCGCGGGGAAGGCGGCCTCCGGCATCCAGAAGTCCCGCAGGAAGCGTTCGCGCAGTCCGGCCGCGAGGTCGTCGAGGCGGCGGGCGTAGGCGTGGTCGTCCCAGACGTCCCTGGCGAGCCGGGCGGTGCGCAGCAGCGCGTCGTAGGCGTAGCCCTGGACCTCGCTGACGGCGAGGGGGCCTTCGGCGGGGGTGCCGTCGGCGAAGCACATGGAGCCCGGGGAGTCCTTCCAGTTCTGGTTGACCAGGCCGCCGGGGTCCGGGGTGTACACGAGGTAGCCGCGCTCCTCGAGTCCGCCGTCGGTGAGCATCCAGTCGACGGCGCGGCGGGCGTGCTGCTCCAGGCGCTCGGCGAGCGTGCGGTCGCCGGTGGCCTCGTGGTGGGCGTGCAGCAGGACCAGGAACAGGGGCGTGGCGTCGACGGTGCCGTAGTAGCGGCCGTACGGGATCTGCCGGAAGTGGGCGAGTTCGCCCTTGCGGACCTCGTGCACGATGCGGCCGGGCTGTTCGCCGCGGAACGCGTCGTAGGTCTGCCCCTGGGTGGCGGCGAGCGCGCCGAGCGTGGCGGCCGCGGTCCCCGGCAGGTGGGGCAGCAGGAAGAGTGAAGTGAGGAGGGAGTCCCGGCCGAACAGGGTGAGGAACCAGGGGCTGCCGGCCGCGGGGACGGCAAGGTCCTCGCCGTCGACGCCGGTGGCGTGGACGGTGAGCAGGTCGAGGTCCGTCATGCCCTGATCGAAAGCGCGGTCCAGGTCGGACGCGCCGGGCGGCAGTGCCCGCCTGGTCCGTCCCGCCGGGCGGGGCACGGGCGGGAGCGGTGCGTGCGGGCGGGCGTGGACGATCAGGCGCAGCTCGGCCCGGCCGTGCGGCTCCAGGGCGAGCCGCCAGCGCAGGGTGCGGGCGGTGCCGCCGTCCGGGGTCTCGCGTACGGAGTCGGGGGCGGGGGCGCACTCCACGACGGTCCGGGCGTGCCACTCGTCCCTGCGGTGCTCGAACCGTACGCCTCCCTGTACCGGCCGGGCGGTGTGCTCGGTGTCCGGCCGCTCGTACGTCCGCCGGTCGGCGCGGAGTGCGAAGAGGTCGGCGAAGTCGGCGTCGGCGGTGAGCTCCAGCTCGGCGGTCACCGGCTCGGGGAGGTTGCTGACGAAGGTCAGGCGCTCGGTGAGGGCGCCGCCGGTCACGCTCTGGTCGCGGAACACCGTGTAGGCGGGGGGCGCCTCGCGGGTGCCGGGAGGTGTGAGGACGCTGACGGAGGAGGCGCCCGCGGGGTCCTCCTCGGCGGGCCGGAGTGTGACGGGCGCGGCCCCGGCGACGCGGAGCTGCCAGCGGCTGAGGTGGCGGGCGTCGTGCGCGAACAGTCCGTCCGGCGCGGTGCCGCCGACGCCGTCGATGTCGCCGGCCGGGCCCAGCCGGGCGAGCGTGCCGTCGCGCACGAGCTGCACGTGCCCGGTGATGCCGGTCATCGGGCGTACTCCTCTTGGTCGGTGGGCGCCAGGGCGGTGTCGGAGCCGGTGAGCGGCAGGGCTGTATCGGGGCCGGTGAGCGGCAGGACCGCGTCGGGGCCGGTGGCCGGCGCGTCCGGGTGGCCGTCGGTGTGCAGGAGGTCCAGGGCCAGGGCGGCCGTCCAGGAGAACTGGCGGGCGCCGCGGCCCTCGCCGGTCAGCGGGTCGACGTACTCGGCGAAGCCGGTGCGTCCGGCCTCCCTGACCAGGGCCTCGCGCAGGGTGCGGGCGCGTGCGTGGCGGCCGTGGGTGCGCAGCCCTCGTTCGACGAGCCAGGCGGTGTTGAACCAGGCGGGGCCGCGCCAGTAGCGCGTGGGGTGGAAGGTCGCCCCGGTGAGGTCGTCGCTGGGGACGAGACCGGTGGCCGGGGCGTGGAAGTGCGGGCCGTCCAGGGTGTCCGTCAGGGCGCGGACGATGTCGGCGGGCAGTCCGGGGACGACGAGCGGGAGGAGTCCGGCGACGCCGCGGTGGTCGACGAGGGTGTCGTCGGCGAGGTCGCGGGCGCGGAAGACGCCGGCGGTGTCGTCCCACAGGCGGTCCACCAGCCGGCGGGTCAGCTCGGCGGCGCGCTCGCTGTGGCGGGCGCCGTCTCGTCCGAGGTGGTCCGCCATCCGCGCGAGGGCGAGTTCGCCGGTGACCAGGAGGGCGTTGAAGCCGGGGTCCTCCAGGGCGAATCGGTGGCCGGTGGCCCGGTCGTCGTAGCCGGCCTCGCGGTAGGTGGAGGCGAGCCGCACGTAGCGGCCGTAGTCCAGGTCGGTGGGCCGGTCGGCGGGGTCGCCGTGGTCGAGGTCGGCGCGGCGGAAGGCGCCGGCGGCCGGTTCGACGCGGGCGAGGGCGCGGTCCCAGGCGGGGCTGTTGTCCATGCCGGGTTCCCACGGGTGGACGACGGCCGCCAGTCCCCCGCCGCCGAGGTCACGGCGGGCCAGGAGGTAGTCGTGCCAGGCGGTGAGGCGGGGCAGCACCCGGGCGAGGAAGCCGCGCCGGGCGGACTCGGCAGGGTCCGCGCAGTGCACCAGCCAGGCGGCGAGGGCGTGCACCGGGGGCTGCACGATGCCGGAGGTCTCGGGCGCGGCGGGGGCGCCGACGGCGCGTCCCGCCCGGGAGGACTGCCAGAAGTCGGGGCTCGGGAAGTAGGCGCCGTACGGGATCTCGGGGTTGAAGACGATGTGCGGGAGGCGTCCGTCGGCCCACTGGCCCGCGAGCAGGGACTCGAGTTCCTGCTGGGCGCGGCGCACGGAGAGGTGGCGCAGGCCGATCGCGACGAACGCCGAGTCCCAGCTCCACTGGTGGGGGTAGAGCGTGCGGGAGGGGACGGTGGAGGTGCCGGTCCAGTTGCCGAGGAGGACCCGCGCCGCACCGCGCCGCAGTGTCAGGTGGTCTGCGGGCGCGGTGGGCGCGGGCCGGCCGAGGGGGGTCTGCCGGTCGAGGAGGGTCTTCACGCGCCGGACCTCTTCAGGAACGCGGGGACGGAGCGGACGGCGTCCACGGGGTCGCCGGTGAGCCGGCATTCCAGGGCCAGGTGGCCGTCGTAGCCGATGGTGTGCAGGGCCGTCAGCCAGGCGCGCCAGTCGAGGTGGCCGGCGCCGGGCTGGAAGCGGTTGGAGTCGGACACCTGTGCGTGGCCGATGAGGTCGGCGTGGGCGAGGATCGCGGCGGCGGGGTCGGACTCCTCGATGTTCATGTGGTAGCTGTCGATGCCGATCCGGACCGAGTCGAGCCCGGTGGCGCGGATCAGGTCGGCGGCCTGGTCGAGGCGGTTGACCATGTGGTCCTCGTAGCGGTTGAGCGGTTCGAGGAAGAGCGTGACACCTTCCCGGCGCGCGTGCTCGCCGAGTTCGGTCAGTCCGGCGAGGAGGATCTCGCGGTCCTCGGCCTCGCTGCGCGGGGGTTCGAAGGGCGGCAGGCGGCGGGAGAACATGCCGTAGGAGGCGGGGGTCTGCGCGCCGGTGCCCCCGATCTCGGCGATGACGGTGAGCTGGGACTTCATCTGGGTGAGGGCGTCGCGGCGCAGGTCCTCGTCGAACGCTCCGATGAAGTGGAGCATGTCGACGCACACGGTCGGCATGACGACGCCGTCCTTGTGGGCCTGCCTCAGTGCGTCGCGGCGGGAGGCGAAGTGCAGGTCGCCCTTGCCGCGCAGTTCGATCGCGTCGTAGCCGGCCTGCTGGGCGAACTCCCATTTGGCCTGGAGGGTGTCTCCGGGCAGGAGTTGCTCCTGTACGGCGGTCTTGAGCATGTGGGGGGCCTTTCGGGCTCTCAGAATTCCAGGACGACCTGAAGGGCCTCGGCGGGCCGTTCGTCCAGCAGGACGTAGGCGTCCGACGCGTCGGCGGCCGGGACGACATGGCTGACCAGGGAGGTGACGTCGACCTGGCCCTCGGCGACCAGCCGCAGGAAGGTCCGCTGGAGGCGGTCGACGCTCCAGCGGCCGGAGAGCTGCGGCGGCACGCCGCCGATCTGGGAGCAGACGAGCTGGACGCGGTTGTGGTGGAACTCGTCGCCGAGCCGCAGGCCGATGCCGTCGCCCTGGTAGAAGCCGGAGGCGACGACGCGTCCGCCGACGGCGACCGAGCGCAGGGCCTCGTGCAGGGCGGGGTAGGCGCCGCTGATCTCGATGGCGAGGTCGGCGCCGAGTCCGCCGGTGGCCTCGCGGACGCGTTCGGCGACCTGGTCGGTGCGGGCGTTGAGCGTGGCGTGGGCGCCGTACCGGCGGGCGGTGTCGAGGCGGACGTCGAGGGCGTCGACGGCGGTGACGCGGGCGCCGCTCAGCTGGGCCAGTCGGGTGGTGAGGAGGCCGATGACGCCCTGTCCGAAGACGGCGACGTCCTCGCCGAGGTGGATGTCGCCGGCCAGGACTGCGTTGTGGGCGATGGCGCCGACCCGGGCGAAGGCGCCCGCCAGCGGGTCGAGTCCGGCCGGGAGGGTGTGACCGACGACACGCTCCGCGGGGACGATGCCTTCGCTGCGATGTCCCCATATGCCCCATATAAGGTCACCGGTGACCGGGAGTCCGGGCATGCCGTCCAGCTCCGGGGAAACCTCGACGACCTCGCCGACCTCGGAGTAGCCCCAGCCGGCCACCGGGTACTCGATGCCGGCCGCGCCCTCGCGGAAGAGGCGGGCCTCCGGGTCCCAGGTGCGGGTCAGATACGGGTTGGTGCCGCGGTACGCGGTGAGTTCGGTGCCGGCCGAGATGCCCGAGTAGCGGGTGCGCACCCGCAGGCGGCCCGGCGGGAGAGCGGCTCTCGCGTGTTCGGCGATCTCCACGTGACGGGGGCCGGTGAACTGGACGACGCGTTCCACGGATGACTCTCCGAAGGGTGCGGTGGGCGGGTTGCGTCGACGATATCCCGAACTTATGTCTTGTCAACAAGCAAAAGTGATGCTGAGATGCGCTGTCAGTAGACGTAAGTCGGAGCGAGGACGTGCAATGCGCTTGAGGACCCTGCGGTCGCGGATGACCGCGGTCGGCGTCGCGGCAGCCCTGGGAAGCGGGCTGCTGGCCGGCTGTTCCACCAACGGCACCGGGCCCGGCGCCCCGGACCGCAGGATCGAGGTGTGGTCCCTGGAGAACCTCCCGGACCGGGCCGCGGCGACGCGGAAGACGATCGCCGCGTTCGAGAAGAAGTCCGGGGTCGACGTCGAGCTCGTCACGGTCGACGAGGGCCAGCTGCCCCAGCTGATCATGTCCGCCGCGGCCGCGGGCGAACTGCCCGACGTCATCGGCGCCGTGCCGATGGGCCAGGTCTGGCAGATGTACAGCAACGGCCTGCTGAACACGGCCATCCCCGAGCAGGTGATCGACGGGCACGGGCGCGACACCTTCAACGCCAACGCCCTCGAGCTGACCTCGGACGGCGCGACCAGCCTCAGCGTGCCGTCCGACTCCTGGCTCCAGCTTCTGGTCTACCGTCAGGACGACTTCGACGCGGCGAAGCTGGCCGCGCCCGACACCTACGAGCGGGCGCTGACCGCCGCCGAGGCCCTCACCACCAAGGGCCACGACGGCGTCTCGGCGGCCACCGACCCCGGCGACGTCTTCACCTCGCAGAGCTTCGAGAGCATCGCGCTCGCCAACGACTGCCAGCTGGTCGACGACCACCACGAGGTGGCCCTCGACTCACCGCAGTGCGAGACCGCGTTCCGCACCTACGACCGGCTGGCCCGCGAGTACGGCGCCCCCGGCACGCAGACCGTGGACTCCACCCGCGCCACCTACTTCTCGGGCCGCTCCTCGATGATCGTCTGGTCCTCGTTCCTGCTCGACGAGCTGGCCGGGCTGCGCAAGGACGCGCTGCCCAGCTGCGCCGAGTGCCGCGAGGACCCCGGCTACCTGGCCGACCACAGCGGCATCGTGACCGCCATGCGGGGCCCGGACGCCGCCGAGCCCGCGCAGTTCGGCGAGATCACCTCCTGGGTGACGACGAAGACCGCCGAGACGGCCGCCTCCCGCGAGTTCATCCAGTACATGACGAGCGACGGCTACGAGGCGTGGTTCGGCATGGCGCCCGAGGGCAAGATTCCGGTCCGGCGCGGCACGCGCACCGACCCCGACCGCTACCTCGACGCCTGGCGCAACAGCGAGATCGGGGTGGACACCCGCAAGCCGTTCGACGAGGTCTACCCGCCCGAACTGCTCGACCGGCTCGCCGAGGGCATCACCAACCTGCGCCGCTGGGGCATCACCCAGGGCGACGGCGCCCTGGTCGGCGCGACCAACGGCGAGCTGCCCGTGCCCAAGGCCGTGGGCGCCATGACCAGCGGGCAGTCCTCGCCCGAGGAGACGGCACGCGAGGCCGACGAAGAGATCTCCGACCTTCAGCAGTCCCTCCAGTAGCAGCCGCCCGCACGCACGCCGCAAAGGTCCTTCCATGACAACAGCCCCCGCCGGCGCACCGCAGCGCCGGACCCCGACCCCCCGGCTCACGGGCGGCCCCGGCCGGCCGGGCCGCCGCCCCGCGACCGCCCGCAGCCGCGCCAACCGCGCCGGCCTGGCCTTCGTCTCCCCCACCTTCCTGGTCGTCCTGGTGGTGGTCGTCCTGCCCATCGCCTGGACGGTGCTGCTGGCCTTCCAGGACGCCAAGCTCGTCGACATCCAGGGCATGGGCCTGTTCGGCAACTGGTCGCTGGACAACTTCGGCGACGTGTTCGCCTCGGCCGGCTTCTGGTCGAGCCTGAAGACCACCTTCATCTACACCGCGGGCAGCACCGCCGGCTCCGTCCTGCTCGGGCTGGTCGCCGCGCTCGCGCTGCGCAAGCCGTTCCGCGGGCGCGGCCTGCTGCGGGCCGCGATGCTGCTGCCGTACGTGGCGCCCGTGGTGGCCGTCGCGTTCGTGTGGGAGGTCGCGCTCAGCCCGCAGTACGGCGTCGTCAACGACTGGGGCCGCCGCCTGTTCGGCTGGGACGACCCGATCGCCTTCCTCTCCACCCGCGAGTACGAAGTCAGCTTCCTAGGGGCACACTTCGACATCCCGCTCGCGCTGCTCACCGTCATCGCGTTCGAGTGCTGGCGGTACTTCCCCTTCGCGTTCCTGTTCATCCTCGCCCGGCTCCAGGCCGTGCCCGCCGTCCTGGAGGAGGCCGCGACCGTCGACGGGGCGACGCCGCTCCAGCGGTTCCGGCACATCCTGCTCCCCCAGCTGATGCCGGTGATCGCGCTGCTGTGCGTGCTGCGGTTCATCATGACCTTCAACAAGTTCGACGACGTCTACCTGCTGACCGGCGGCGGCGCCGGCACGGACGTCGCCGCCGTCCGGGTCTACGACTTCCTCACCGCCCGCTACGACGTCGGCGCCGCCGCGGCCCAGGCGCTCGTGCTGGCCGCCTCGCTGATGATCCTGCTGGGCTTCTACTTCAAGTTCTTCGGCAACAAGGTCCAGGAGGAAGCGTGACCGGCAAGACCGCCCTGTCCCGGGCCCAGGTCGAGGACCGCGTCCTCGGCGTCCTGAAGTGGCTGGTGATCGCGTTCCTCGCGGTGATCACCCTGCTGCCCTTCTACTACATGCTCCTGCTGTCCCTGAAGCCCGTCGACGCGCTGCTGCTGGACCCCGGCTCGCTGTGGCTGTCGGCGAAGGACCTCACGGTGTCCACCTACCAGGACGTCATGCGCTCCACCGACGCCGGCGGCCAGGGCTTCACGCGGTTCCTGCTCAACTCGGCCCTGGTGTCGCTGGGCACGGTGCTGCTGACGCTGGCCGCGGCGGTGCCCGGCGCCTACGCCGTCAGCCGGCTGAAGTTCTTCGGGCACCGGCAGGTCAGCGCCCTGTTCCTGGCCGTCTACCTGTTCCCGGCGACGCTGCTCGCCGTCCCGCTGTTCGTGATCTTCGCCAGGATGGGGCTGTCCTCCAGCCTGGTGGGCCTCGCCGTCGTCTACGTGGCGCAGACGGTGCCGGTGTCGGTGTACATGCTGAAGAACTACCTGGTCACCATCCCGTACTCGATCGAGGAGGCGGCGGCGCTGGACGGGTGCAGCAGGCTCCAGACCGTGCGCAAGGTGATCCTCCCGCTCGCCCTGCCCTCGCTCATGGCGACCGGCCTGTACGTCTTCATGATCGCCTGGAACGAGTTCCTCTTCGCCCTGCTGTTCCTGGCCGCCGACCCCGACAAGTGGACCGTGTCGCTCGGTCTCGCGCAGCTCTCCAACGGCATCGAGGTGCCCAAGACGGTTCTGATGGCCGGATCGGTGGTGCTGACGATCCCCGTGGTATTCCTGTTCTTCGCCGCCGAACGGCTGCTCACCGAAGGCCTCACCAGCGGCGCCGACAAGAGCTGACGCATGGGGGAACGTGTGACGACGCCGCAGCCGGTCAGCGCGGGCGGACTGCTGGACCTGATCCGCAGCGGCCGCGCCAACACCCGGGCAGCCCTGCAACGCGCCACCGGGCTGTCCCGGTCCACCGTGGGGCAGCGGCTCGACCTGCTCAACCGGGCCGGCTGGCTGCGGCACACCACGGGCGCCTCCACCGGGGGCCGCCCGTCGGAGCGGATCGTCTTCGACCCCACGCACGCCTCCGTCCTGGCCGTGGACCTGGAGACCCGGCACGCCCGGGCGGCGGTCCTGGACCTGGCCGGCGCGATCCTCGCCGAGCACACCGGGCCGCTGGACATAACCGAGGGACCCGACCACGTGCTTGACCACGTGTCCGGCTGGTTCCCGGACCTGATCGCCGCGGCGGGCGCCGACGCCTCCCGCGTCTGCGGGATCGGCCTGTCGGTGCCAGGACCGGTCGACTGGGAGGCCGGCCAGGTCGTCGAGCCGCCGATCATGCCCGGCTGGGACCGCTACCCCATCCGCGTACGCCTCCAGGAGGCCTACGCGCGGCACGTGGGCGCGAGCCTGGAGGGCGGCCCGGTGCCGGTCCTGGTGGACAACGACGCCAACCTGATGGCGCTGGCCGAGCAGCAGGCCAGCCACCGGGACTGCGGCGCGTTCGTGCTGGTGAAGGTCTCCACCGGCATCGGCGCCGGCGTGGTCGTCGACGGGCACGTCTACCGGGGCATCGACGGCGGCGCCGGCGACATCGGGCACATCCGGGTGCACGACCGCGCCGACGCGCTGTGCATGTGCGGCTCGTACGGCTGTCTGGCGGCCGTGGCCAGCGGCCGGGCCCTGGCCAAGGAGCTGTCCGGGGCGGACGGCAACGCCGCGTCCGGCTCCGACGTCAGGCGGCTGCTCGCCGAAGGGCATCCGGACGCGATCCGGCTCGCCCGGGAGGCGGGCCGCCGGGTGGGCGAGGTGCTCGTCACCGTCGTCACGCTGCTCAACCCCGGGGTGCTGATGCTCGCCGGGGACCTGTCCGGGGTGCCGTTCATGACCGGTGTGCGCGAACTGCTCTACCAGCGGGCCATGCCCCGCACCACGGCCAACCTCCAGATCGTGACCTCGCGTCTCGGCGACCACGCCGGCCTCATAGGGGCCGCGACCACGGTCGTCGAGCACCTCTACTCCCCCGCGCGTGCGGACGCCCGGCTCGCCGGGATCCTCTCGCCGCAGTCAGGACGACCGTGACCTCCTTGCCTCCCTCCCCCTGGACCCGCCGGCCCGTCGACGTCGGCCTGGTCGGCGCCGGCCCCTGGGCCCGTGCCATGCACGCCCGTGTGCTCGCGGCCGGCCCCGAGACCCGGCTCGCCGCCGTCTGGGCCCGCCGCGCCGAGGCGGCGCACGAGACGGCGGCCCCGTACGGAGCCCATGTGGCCAGCGGTTTCGAGGAGTTGCTCGACCGGTGCGAGGCGGTGGCGTTCGCCGTGCCGCCCGCCGTGCAGGCCGAGCTGGCGCCCCTGGCCGCCAGGCGCGGCAAGGCGCTGCTGCTGGAGAAGCCGCTCGGCCCGGACCTGGACGCGGCCCGGCGCGTGGCGGACGCCGTGGCGGAGGCGGGCGTGGTGTCGCAGCTGGTCCTCACCAAGCGGTACCACCCGGTGACCCGGGCGTTCCTCGCCGCCGCGCGGGACGCCGAGGTGTCCGGCGCCCGCTCCTGCTATCTCCACGGCGCCTTCCTGGGCGGGGAGTTCGCGACCGGCTGGCGGCTGGAGCAGGGCGCGCTGCTGGACCTGGGCCCGCATCTGCTGGACCTGCTGGACGCGGCGGTCGGGCCGGTCAAGGCGATCCGCGGCACCGGCGACTCGCGCACCTGGCTGGAACTGACCTGCGAGCACGAGAACGGCGCGGTCAGTCAGGCGTCGCTGTCCGGCGCGGTGAACGTGCCCCGGGCCGTCACCCGCGTCGAACTGTTCGGCGCCGGGGCGCCCTTGGTGTACGACACGGCCGAGATCGACCACGAGGAGTGCTGGCCGGTGCTGCGCCGGGAGTTCGCCACGGCGGTGCGCACCGGCGTCGCGACCGCCCCGGACGCGGCACGCGGCCTGTACCTCCAGGAGCTCATCGCGCGCGTGGCGTGACGCGGGGCCGCCGTCGCGCACGAAGCAGGGGGCGCGCCCGCCGGGCGGGCGCGCCCCCTGTCGTGTCGTGCCGTCGGCTCAGGACGCCGCGCGCTTCGGCAGGCGCCAGCCCGGCCGCGGGAAGTGGCAGGTGTAGCCGTCCGGGTAGCGCTGGAGGTAGTCCTGGTGCTCCGGCTCGGCCTCCCAGAACGGTCCGGCCGGGGTCACCTCGGTGACCACCTTGCCCGGCCACAGCCCGGAGGCGTCCACGTCGGCGATGGTCTCCTCGGCGACGCGCTTCTGCTCGTCGTCGTAGTAGAAGATCGCGGAGCGGTAGCTCATGCCGATGTCGTTGCCCTGGCGGTTCTTCGTGGACGGGTCGTGGATCTGGAAGAAGTACTCCAGGATCGTCCGGTAGTCGGTGACCGCGGGGTCGTAGGTGATCTCGATGGACTCGGCGTGGGTGCCGTGGTTGCGGTAGGTCGCGTCGGGGACGTCGCCGCCGCTGTAGCCCACCCGGGTGCTCAGCACGCCCGGCAGCGTGCGGATCAGCTCCTGCATGCCCCAGAAGCATCCGCCCGCGAGCAGCGCCTTCTCCTCGGTCCTTGTCATCGTGTCGCCCTTCTCCCAGGTGTGCTGCGGCGTTCCTCAGTGAGAACCGTGCCGGGACCTGCATTGTTCCGGTCGCGCCCGGTGCGCCGGACACCGGGTCGCGTGGTCCTGCCGGGGAGCGCCGGGCGGCGTCAGCTCCCCGGGCCCGAGGCGCACTCCAGGTCCTTCAGGCGGACCGTGTCGGCCATCGCCCGCATGCCCTCGTCGGTGAAGTGGAGGTGGTCGCCGTTGTCGTAGGCGGGCCGGATGCTCTCGGGGTCGTCGGGGCTGCGCACCGCGCGGTCGAAGTCGGCCACGGCGTCGAACAGCCCGCCGGTGCGGATGAACGCGTTGACCTCCTGGCGTACCGCCTCGGCCTCCGGGTCCCACTCGGACCAGCCCTTGAACGGGGCGATCGTGGCGGCGACGACGCAGTGGCCCGCCGCGTGGACGCGGGCGGTGAGCTTCCGGTAGCCGTCGATCAGGTCCTCGGCCGTGACGCCGGTGTGCGCCTTGAGGTCGTTGACGCCCTCGAACAGCAGGACCGTGCGCACGCCGGGGTGGGACAGCACGTCGCGGTCGAGGCGGTTCAGGGCGCTCGGCGAGGCGCCGTCGGCGAGCACCTTGTTGGCGGAGATGCCCGCGTTGGCGACGCCCCGGACGGTCGTGGCGAGGGAGTGCTGGAGGCGACGGGCGAGGTAGTCGGGCCAGCGGCGGTTGAGGTCCGTGGTGGACTCCCAGCCGTCGGTGATGGAGTCGCCGAGCGCCACCACCGCGCCGGTGCGGGCGGGGGTGCGGACGGTGACGGCGTCCAGGTAGAACCAGGACGTGATCGTCCGCGTCCAGGGGGCGGCGGACTCGTCGGCGGTGTGGTCGCCCTGCGTGAGGTACGAGGTCTGCATGGCCAGCCGGTGTCCGGTGGCGGGGCCGCCCGCGTCGGGGCTGTGCAGGCTGACGACCAGGTCGGCGCCGGCGCGGACCCGGCCGGGGAGCGGGTCGCTGAGGACGAGGCCGCCGGGCGGGATCGTCACGGAGGCGCGCCCGTCGAAGGTGAGCCGGCGGTTGCTGCCGGGGACCAGGGCGGCGCCCTCCTTCTGGAGCCCGGCGTACACGCTGTCGAAGGTCAGCGGCCGGTCGCCGAAGGCGTTGGAGAACCGCACCCGCATCCGGTCGCCGCCGGCGCTGGTGTGCACCACCAGCCGGTAGGCGCGGTCGGGCACGCCGGTGCCCAGCCGGAAGGCGCTGGTCGCCCAGGTGACCACGTCGTGCCGGGGCGGCGGTGCGGTCCCGGCCGCCGAGGGGACGGGACCGAGGAGGGCGGCGAGCAGGGCCAGGACGGACAGCCCGCGCAGCCGGGTCCCCTTCAGGGGGAGTCTTCGAGGGTGGAGCGTCGTGGTGTTCAGCGTCGCCTCCGACGTGACCCGTGGTGATGTCGTGACCCTTAGTGAGATTAGCGGCCCGCGTCCACCCCGGCACCGCCTGGGGCACACCTTCATCGGCCGTTCATCTGCCGGTACCGCCGTGCGACGAGGGACGGCCGGGGCGTGGCGGCAGCGCCCCGGGCCCACTCCGCGAACGGCAGCGGGCGGGTGCGGACGCCGCGGCGGACGGTGTCCCTCCGCGCGGTCCGCGTTCCCGGCGACCGCGACGCCGCCCGGAACGCCGGACCCCTCGGCCTCCGTGAGCGGTTCCCGTACCAGATCCGCGGCGACGCGAGGACCGCGCGAGGCCCCCGGGTGGGCGGGCCGTGCGCCAGGGCGACGGCCGAGATCCGGGCGGGTCACGGAGTGTGCGGGGGATGCGTCTATCGTGAGGCACCATGCCGCTGATCACCCGCTCCCCGGCCACCGGGGTCTGGCTGCTGACCACCCCGCGCTCGTCGTACGCGCTGCGGATCGACGACACCGGTGCGCCCTGCCATGTGGCGTGGGGCCCCCGCCTCACCCCGGCGGAGGCGGACTCGCTCGCGGGGCCCTTCGAGGAGCCGCCGAGCAGCTTCGAGGGGCGGCCGGCCGTGGGCGAGGAGCTGCCGGTGGACGGCGGCACCCGCTACGGGCCGCCGTCGCTCCAGGTGCGGTACGCGGACGGCTCCCGCGCCTTCGAGTGGGAGCCGGTGGGCCACCGGGTGGACGACTCCGTACCCGGCGGCGCGGAGCTGGTCCTTGAGTTCCGGGACCGGGTGTTCCCGCTGTCGGTCGCGCTGCACTACCGGGTCCGCGCGGACACGGACGTGATCGAGCGCTGGGCCGTGCTGCGCAACGACGGCGACCGGCGCGTGGACCTGCTGCGCGCCGACTCCGCCGCGTGGACGCTGCCGCCTCTGGCCGACTACCGGCTGAGCCATGTCACCGGCCAGTGGTCGGCGGAGACGCATCTGCGCCGCGAGCGGCTGCCGCACGGGGAGACCGTGCTGACCAGCCGGCGCGGCATCACCAGCCACCACGCCAACCCCTGGACGATGCTCGACGACGGCACCGCCGACGAGGACCGGGGCCGGGTGTGGTCCACGGCGCTGGCATGGAGCGGCAGTTGGCGGATCACCGTGCAGCGCACGCCGGACGGGCGGGCGGGGCTGACCGGCGGCGTGGGACACGAGGGGACGTGCGTGCCGCTCGGACCGGGCGAGGAGTTCACCACGCCGGTGTCGGCGGGGCTGTTCACCGACGGCGGTTTCGGCGCGGCGAGCCGGGCGTGGCACGGGTACGTCCGCGCTCATGTGCTGCGGCACGCCGGCGAGACGGCCCCGGTGCTCTACAACTCCTGGGAGGCCACCGGTTTCGACGTGGACGAGGCGGGCCAGCTCGCGCTCGCCGAGCGCGCGGCCCGGCTCGGGGTGGAGCTGTACGTGGTGGACGACGGCTGGTTCGGCGCGCGGCGCAGCGACCGGGCGGGTCTGGGCGACTGGACCCCGGCCCCGGACCGCTTCCCGCGGGGTCTGCGGCCGCTGTCCGACGCCGTGCACCGGCTCGGCATGCGGTTCGGCGTCTGGGTGGAGCCCGAGATGGTCAACCCCGACAGCGACCTGTACCGGGAGCACCCGGACTGGGTGCTGCACCTGCCGGGCCGCCCGCGCACCGAGCTGCGCCACCAGCTCGTGCTGAACTTCGCCCGGCGGGACGTCGCCGACTGGGCCTTCGCCTGGCTCACCCGGCTGGTCGCCGAGCACCGCGTGGACTTCCTCAAGTGGGACATGAACCGCGTCCTCGGCGAGTCCGGCTGGCCGGGGCGCGAGGACGGCCACGACCGGCTGTGGACGGGCCACGTGCACCATCTGTACGGCGTGCTGGACCGGCTGCGGGAGGCGCACCCGGAGCTGCGGATCGAGACGTGCAGCGGGGGCGGCGGCCGGGTGGACCTGGGCATCCTGGCCCGTACCGACCAGGCGTGGACGTCCGACAACACCGACGCCGTGGACCGGCTCGGCATCCAGCGGGGTTTTTCCCAGGTGTATCCGGCGCGGGTGATGTCCGCCTGGGTGACCGACGTGCCCAACCAGCTCACCCGGCTGTCCGTGCCGCTGCGCTTCCGTTTCCACGCGGCGATGGCCGGGCTGCTCGGTGTCGGCGGCGACCTCACCCGCTGGAGCGAGGAGGAACTGGCCGAGGCCGCCGGGCTGGTGGCCCGCTACAAGGAGATCCGGCACCTGGTGCAGCACGGCGAGCAGTACCGGATCGGCGACCCGTACGCTGACGGCCCGTCGGCCGTGCAGTACGTGGCCGCCGACGGAAGTGAGGCGGTGGTGCTGGCCTTCGGCGCCAGTCCCCGGCACGGCGCGCCGCGGGTGCCGCTCCGGCTGCGCGGCCTGCCGCCGGGCGCCCGCTTCCGGGACACGGAGACGGGCGCGGTGCACCACGCGACGGTGCTGACGGAGTACGGGCTGGATCTGCGTCTGCCGGGCGGCGACTGGGCGAGCGCCCTGCTCCACCTGGAACGGGTGCCGGACGACGACGCCGGGGACCGGGCGGGCGGCTGAGCGCAGGAGGCGGTCAGGCGGAGAGGGCGATGCGCGCGGTGATGCTCTTGCCCTCCGCCTCCTGGCGTACGTCGAGGGCCTCGGCGACGGCCATGACGATCTCGAGGCCGTGCTGCCCCACACGGCCGGGGTCGGAGTTCCGGGGCCGGGGCGCCTCCGGGTTGGCGTCGTGGACGGCCACCTCGACGGCGTCGCCGAAGACCCTCAGGTCAAGGCCGACGGGGCCCGGCGCGTACTTGCGGGCGTTGGTGACCAGCTCGCTGACCACGAGCTGGGTGATCTCCACGACGCGGTCCGGAACCGGCAGGCCGTCCTCCGTCCGGGCCCGGCCGAGGAACTCGGCCGCGAGGTGACGTGCCTGCGCTATCCACGCGCCCTCCGCGTCCAGGGCGTAGGACGCCCTCAGCCGCGGTACGCCTGGCACCGTCTCCCCCTCGACAGGAACTGGTTCCATCCGGTCCGCCTTTACTCGATCACACCCGCGCGACTACCCGCATCGCTCCCCCGCACGCCCAAGAAGTGTGACAGCTACGTCCGACAGGTCAGTCGGCCAGGTGCCGCTCGAGCCAGTCACCTGCGGTGCGCCGGAACAGGCGGCGGTTGTCCGCGCGGCGGAAATCGTGACCTTCGTCACGCAGCAGGAGCAGTTGCGCCTCCAGCCCCCGTTCGCGCGCGGCCCGGACGAACTGTTCGGACTCGCCGGGCGGCACGTTGGTGTCGTGCTCGCCGTGCACGGCGAGGACGGGGGCGCGCAGGGCGTCGACCCGGCTCATGGGCGACAGGGCGCGCAGCAGGTCCCGCTCGTGTTCCGGATGGCCGTACTTGTGCGCGGCGGACTGCGCGATCCACGGCTCGGTCCCGGCGAAGAAGGTGGTCAGGTCCGACATGCCGCAGACGGCCACGCCGGTGCGGAACAGGCCGGGGTGCCACACCAGGGACGCCATGGTGAGGTAGCCGCCGTAGGAGCGGCCCATCACGGCCATCCGCCGGGGGTCGGCGAGGCCCTGGACGACGACGTGCGCCGCGCAGTCGGCGACGTCGTCGAAGGCGGCGAAGCGTCCGGCGCCCAGGTCGGCGTCGACGAAGCTGCGGCCGTGGCCGGAGGAGCCGCGGACGTCGGGGGCGAACACGTCCAGGCCGCGGCCGAGCAGTTCCAGGTAGAGGGGTTCGAGGACGGGGCGTTCCTGTTCCTCGGGCCCGCCGTGCAGGTGCAGGACGCACGGCGCGGGTTCGCCGGGCGACCGGCCGGGGGCCCGGTAGTACCAGCCGCCGAGCTGGAGGCCGTCACGGGCGACGGGCCGTACGGGTGTGGGACGCACCGGGGTCCGTCCCGGCGGGAAGGCGTCCTCGTCGCGGGAGGACCAGGGGGTGCGCAGGGGCGCGCCGTGCGGCAGCCACCACACGCCGGGGTGGCGCCGTGACCCGGACAGCGCGACCACGGGCGCGTCGGGGTCGGCGGTGGGCGCGATCCGGGTGACGACCTCGTGGGGCAGCTCGACACGGCGCGCGTCGCCGGCCGAGGGCGGGGGCGCGGCGCCCGTGCCATGGGGCGGGGCGGAGTCGAGCGCGAGCAGTTCCAGGTCGCTGACCCCGTGCCGGTTCCAGGCGAGCACGGCGCTGCGGGCGTCGTGGCCGAGGGCGAGAAGTTCGAGGCCGCAGTCCTCGCGTTCGGCGACGACGCGGGTGGAGTGCAGGTCGCCGCGCGGGCCGAGGTGGGCGGCGAGCAGGGCCGCGTACTCGCGTCCGGCGTCGCTGCGCAGCCAGAGCGTGCCGGCGGAAGGGGAGAAGCCGCCGACCCAGGGGTCGCCGTCGGCGACCGGGAAGGCGCAGGTGACGGCGGAGTCCTCGGTGCGGACGACGAGGCCCTCGCGGCGTCCGCGCGGGCCCCGGTACACCAGCGCGAGACGGCCGTCGCGGCTGAGGTCGCACACCCGCTGGTTGGCCGCGCCGCGTTCGCTGAACAGCAGGACGGGCGCGGCGCTGCCCTCCGGGTCGACGAGATACGCGGACAGGGTCCGCCCCTCCAGTTCCCGGCCGGAGCCGGGCCGCACGCCGCCGTCGGCGGGACCGAGCCGTCCTCCGGCCGGGTCCAGCAGGACGGCACGGCCGTCGCGGCCCGCCCACTGCGGGGCGTGTTCGGTGCCCGGCGGCCCGGGCGCCTCCGCGTGGTACCGGTCGGGCTGCCCGGGCGGGGCGGACTCGGTGACGGTCACCGCGATCGCGGATCCGTCGTGCTGCCAGCAGCCGAGCCGAGCGGAGGTGCCGGACTCGCCGCCGGCCAGCAGATGCCGTCCGCTGCCGTCGGGGCGTACGCACAGCACCCGGGTCAGCTCGCCGCCTCCGGGCGCCGTGGTGTAGGCGATCCACCGTCCGTCCGGCGACCAGGAGACCTCCGTGACGGGGTGCGGGTCGGCGTCGAGGCGGCGCACCTCCGCGCCGTCGACCGGGCCGGTCCACAGCTGCGGCACCCCGGCCCGGTCGCAGATGAAGGCGACGTGCCGGCCGCTCGGGTCGGCGGAGGGGTACCAGCAGCCGTGGACCGCCGGGGGCGGCAGATCGTACGGCGCCGCCGCGTCGGCCAGGGGGGCGGACTCCGGGGCGTACAGCGCGCTGCCGGGGTTCCGGGTCGCCGTCATCGGATCCCGTGGGTCTGGAGCCAGGTCTCCAGCAGGGCGATCTGCCAGAGGGCGTTGGCGCCGCGACGGGTGCGGTGGGCGTCGGGCGCGGCCAGCAGCCGCTCCACGTACTCCTCGCGGAACACGCCGCGGGCGCGGGCCTCGGGCGCGGTCAGGGTGTCGCGGACGCGCTGGAGGACGGGTCCGGCCATGTGGCGGATCGCCGGGACCGGGAAGTAGCCCTTGGGCCGGTCGACGACCTCGCGGGGCAGGACCCGGCGGCCCGCGGCCTTCAGGACGCCCTTGCCGCCGTCGGCGAGCTTCAGCTCGGGCGGGCAGGCGGCGGCCAGTTCCACCAGCTCGTGGTCGAGGAACGGCACCCGGGCCTCCAGGCCCCAGTCCATGGTCATGTTGTCGACCCGCTTGACGGGGTCGTCGACCATCATCACCAGCGTGTCCAGCCGCAGTTGCGCGTCGAGGGCGGTGTCGGCGCCGTCCCGCGCCATGTGCTCCCGGATGAACTCCGCCGAGGTGTCGCGGTCGGGCAGCATCTCGGGCCGCAGCACGTGCGCCATGTCGGCGTGGGAGCGGTCGGCGTAGGCGTCGGTGTACGCCTCGGCGGCCCGCTCGCGGGGCGCGTCCGCCATCGCCGGGTACCAGTCGTAGCCGGCGAACACCTCGTCGGCGCCCTGTCCGCTCTGCACGACCTTGACCTCCTTGGCGACCTGCTCGGACAGCAGGTGGAAGGCGACCACGTCGTGGCTCATCATGGGCTCGCTCATGGCGCGGACGGCTCCGTCGAGGGCGCCGGCGACCCGGTCGGAGGGCACCATCAGCTGGTGGTGGCGGGTGTCGAACTGCCGGGCCACAAGGTCGGAGTAATGGAACTCGTCGCCGTCCTCGTCGCCCTCGGACTCGAAGCCGACGCTGAAGGTCGCCAGGTCCCGCTGCCCCTCGTCGGCCAGCAGCGCCACGATCAGGCTGGAGTCCAGGCCGCCGGAGAGCAGCACGCCCACCGGCACGTCGGCGACCATGCGGCGGCGCACCGCGGTGCGCAGGGCGTCCAGGACCGCGTCGGTCCAGTCGTCGGCGGTGAGGTCCGCGTAGGCGGGGCGGCGGGTGTGGAGGGGGTTCCAGTAGCGGCGGTCGTGGTGGGTGCCGTCGGGCTCGACGACGCGCACGGTGGCCGGGGGCAGCTTGCGCACGCCGTTGAGGACGGTGCGGGGCGCGACGACGGTGGCGTGCCAGCTGAGGTACTGGTGCAGGGCCACGGGGTCGAGGGAGGTGTCGACGCCGCCTGCCGCCAGCAGGGCGGGCAGCGAGGAGGCGAACCGCAGGCGCTCGGAGGTGGCCGACAGGTAGAGCGGCTTGATGCCGAGCCGGTCGCGGGCGAGGACGACGCGTCCGGTGTCCTGCTCGACGATCACGAAGGCGAACATGCCGTGGAACCGGTCGACGCAGTCGGCGCCCCACTGCTGGTACGCCTTGAGCACCACCTCGGTGTCGGAGTGCGAGAAGAAGCGGTGGCCGAGGGCGTGCAGTTCGTCGCGCAGCTCACGGTAGTTGTAGACGCAGCCGTTGAAGACGCCGGTGAGGCGGGCGCCCGGGTCGGTCATGGGCTGGGCGCCGCACTCCGACAGGTCGATGATCTTCAGCCGGCGGTGTCCGAGGGCGACCGGGCCCTGGGACCACAGGCCGCGTCCGTCCGGGCCGCGCGGTGCGAGCCGGTCGGTCATGCGCTCCACCGCAGCGATGTCGGGCCGTCCGCCGTCGAGCCGTATCTCCCCGCTGAGGCCGCACATCAGAGGTTCCCCCCTTCCCTCGGTTCCCGGTCCCTGGGGGCGGTGTCCTGCTGGGTGACGGCGTGGCTGGTCCTGGACATGGGGTGGTGATCACTCTCCTGGTTCGGGATCGGGTGGCGGGCCCGTCGCCTGCGGGGCGCGGGCCGGTGCGCCGGATCAGCCCGGCGTGCCCGGTGTGGTGACCGGGTGGAGGGGGGTGCGGGGGCGGCCTGCCGTGTGCCGGGCGGTGACCTGGGGGCGCGGGCGGCGGGCGCCGGCGCGGGCCGGGAGACGGCCGCCGCGCGTCTCGGTGACGAGCAGGTCGATGCCGGCCGGCAGATCGGCCTCCCGGACCGTGCGGCGCAGCCGGTGGGCGGCGCTGCCCGCGGCCAGGGCCTCGTCGAGCAGGTCGCGCACGGTGCCGAAGTCACCGGACGCCTCCAGCGCCGGGCGCAGCCGGTGCAGCATGCGGCGCAGCACCAGGTGGGCGGGGGCGGCGCGGCGGGTCCACGGGTCGACCAGCGGGCCCTCCAGGCCGGAGCGCGCGGCGCGCCAGGCGGCGGCGCGCAGCCACTCGTGGTGCCCGTCGCAGCGCGGGTCGGCGCCGCGTTCCAGGCGGTGGCAGGCGTCGCGCACCAGCGCCCGGAACAGTCCGGCGATGAGCACGACCGTCTCGGCGCGGGGGCAGGCGTCGCCGATCCGCAGCTCCAGCGTGCGCTGGTGGGCGGAGGGGCGTACGTCCTGGTAGAGCATGCCGGTGTCGCTGATGACACCGGAGCCGATCAGTTCCGCGACGGCGGCGTCGTACTCGGCGGCGTCCCGGTAGCAGCCGGCCGGTCCCGCGGTGGGCCAGCGCTGCCACAGCATGGTGCGCCAGGAGGCGTAGCCGGTGTCGGAGCCCAGCCAGTACGGGGAGCTGGCGGACAGCGCGAGCAGCGGCGGCAGCCAGGGCGACACCAGGCACATGGCGCGGACCGCGGTGTCGCGGTCGGGCACGTCGGCGTGCACCTGGGCGCTGCAGATGAGCTGTTCGTCGGCGACCCTGCGGTACTCGTCCGCCATCCGCCGGAAGCGGGCGTCGGCCGTGACGTCGCGCGGGGTCACCCGCGCCAGCGGCACGGTGCCGGCGGCGACGACGGCCAGGCCCTCCGCGGCGGCCGCGGCGGCCAGGCGGCGCCGGGTGCCGGACAGGTCCGCGTAGAGCCCGTCGAGGGTGTCGTGGACCTCACTGTTGCTCTCCACCGCCGACTGCTGCAGCTCGCTGCTGAAACCGGTGGTGCCGAGTCTTTCCAACAGCAGCCCGGCCCGTGGCACGAGTCGCCCGCTCTCCGCGTCCAGGACGTGGAATTCTTCCTCTGCTCCGATACGCACCGTCACCGCCGGTTTCCCCTTGCCCGTAGTCCTGTGCCGGCCCCGCGACGGCTCGGGAGCCACCGGCGGCGCTTTCGGCACATCCCGGGTGCCCCGGATGGCGCACAAGCAATCGAACGGCCCTCGTCAACGGTGTACCGACCCGGACGGCGGGGCGTGCGCGGGGGTGCGCCGTCCGTGGGGCGGGCGGTCAGTCCGCCTGGGAACCGTGGCTGTCGCGCAGGTCGAAGACCTGGTCGAGGCCGGTGAGCTGAAGAAGCCGGCGCAGCGTCTCCGGCACGGCCACCAGGATCAGTCCGGCGCCGGCCGCGACCACGTGGTTGCGGACGGCGATCAGCGCGGAGATGCCGCTGGAGTCGCAGAAGCCCAGCTCACCCAGGTCCACCACGAGCAGCAGCCCGGCGGAGAGGACCGCGCCCGCGGCGGCCCGGCGCAGTTGCTGCGCGTTGCTGTGGTCGAGGTCGCCGGAGACCTCCAGCAGGGCGCCGGCGGGCGTGCGGGACGAGACGATCGTCAGGGGTTCCATGCGGGTCGCTCTGTTCGTTCCGTGGAAACGGGTGCGCCGAGGGGGACGCGGGTCAGGGTGCGGCGGGGACGCCGAAGGCGAGGAGCGCGGTGTCGTCGTCGAGGCCGTCGCCGAAGTCGCGCAGCAGACCGGTGAGGGCGTCGACGAGGGCGCGGCTGCCCGCGGGGGCGCGCGCGGCGGCGAACGACAGCAGCGCCTCGTAGCCGTAGAGCCGGCGGCCGGGGCCGACCCGGGCCTCGGTGAGGCCGTCGGTGTACAGCAGCAGCGTGTCGCCGGGCCGCAGCACGGTGCTCACCTCGGTGAACTGCGCCGTGGGGAGCACTCCGACGAGCATGCCGCCGCGGGTGCTGAGGTATTCGGCGGCGCCGTCGGCGCGCAGGACGAGCGCGGGGGGATGGCCCCCGGAGGCGAGCCGGACCCGCAGGGTGTCCCCGACCCGTTCGAACACGCCGGCCACGGCGGTGCAGTAGCGGGGGTCGTCGCCGGTGTAGCGCTCCATGAGGACCCGGTTGAGGACGCGCAGGTCCTCCACCGGGTCCGCGTCCTGGATCATGGCGGCGCGCAGGGTGTAGCGGGTGATCGAGGTCAGGGCCGCGGCCTGCGGGCCCTTGCCGCAGACGTCGCCGAGGAAGAAGGCGGTGCGGGTGTCGTCGAGCGCGAACAGGTCGTAGAAGTCGCCGCCGAGCTCCATCGGGGAGGCCGTGTGGTAGTAGCCGGCCGTCTCCACGCCGGGGAGGTCGGGCAGGGTGGCGGGCAGCAGGCTGCGCTGGAGGACGGCCAGGGCCTCGCGCAGCTGGGCGCGGTCGGCCTCGGCCTGTTCGCGGGCCTCGTCGGCTGCGCGGCGGGCGCGCAGCAGTTCCTGTTCGTAGGCGCGCCGGTCGGTGGCGTCGAAGACGGTGGTGCGGATCAGCAGCGGTTCGCCGTCGGCGCCGCGCTTGAGGGTGGAGGTGACCAGCACGGGCAGGCGGGGTCCCGCGGCGGTGCGCATCTCCAGCGCGACGCCGCCGAGGTGTCCCTGCATGCGCAGCAGCGGGGCGAAGTGCGTCTCGTGGTAGAGCCGGCCGCCGACCGTGAGCAGGTCGCTGAAGCGCTTGCGGCCGACGACCTCCTCGCGGGTCAGGCCGAGCCATCCGAGGAGGGTGGCGTTGATCTTGGCGATGGTGCCGTCCATCAGGGTGGACAGGTAGCCGCAGGGCGCCGACTCGTACAGGTCCTCCGCCGAGTCCTCCAGGAGGGCGCTGAACGCGGGGCGGGTGCCGGGCGCCTCCGCGCCCGGGTCGGCCACGCCGCCGGGGTTCAACGGCTGTCTGCGGACAGGAAGGCGCGGATGGCGCCGGCGGTGGCCTCGGGCGCGCTGAGCTGGGGGCAGTGGCCGATGGCGTCCAGGGTGACCAGCCGGCTGCCGGGCACGGCGGCGTGGACGTAGGCGCCGACCTCGCGGGGCGCGATGACGTCCTGCTCGCACTCCAGGATCAGGGTGGGGACGGTCACGGTCTCGAGGTCCTTGCGGCTGTCGGAGAGGAACGTCGTGCGGGCGAAGACCCGGGCGATGTCGGGGTCGGTCGCGCAGAAGCTGTTGGCCAGCTCCTCGCCGAGCTCGGGGCGGTCCGGGTTGCCCATGATGACCGGGGCCATGGTGGCGGACCAGCCGAGGTAGTTGGACTCCAGGGACTCGAGCAGTTCGTCGATGTCCTCGGCGGAGAAGCCGCCGCGGTAGCCGTCCTCGTCGATGTAGCGGGGCGAGGGGCACACCATCACCAGGGCGCCGATGCGCTTCGGGGCGGCGGCCGCGGCGAGCACGCCGGTCATGGCGCTCACCGAGTGGCCGACGACGACCGCGTCGCGCAGGTCCAGCTCCTCGCAGACCTCCACCACGTCGCGGGCGTAGCCGTCGAGGGAGGAGTAGCGGTCCTCCTGCCAGGCGGACAGGTCGGAGCGGCCGGCCCCGACGTAGTCGAAGAGCACCAGCGGGTGGTCCTCGGCGAGAAGCGGCTCGACCAGTCGCCACATGTTCTGGTCGCAGCCGAAGCCGTGCACGAGGACGACGGGACGTCCGGTGGCGGCTCCGGTCACGCGGACGTTGTTCCTGCGGCGGATGCTCATCCGCCCATGCTCGCACGCCGGGCGTGTCCGCCGTCGGCGGGCCGGGCTCGGCCCCCGGCGGGACGGGCGACGGGCGCGGGCGTGGCGGCGGTGCGGGCCTCCAGGGCGTGCAGCACGGCCACCATGTCCTCGCCGCCGTGTCCGCCCGCCACGGTCTCCTCGAAGAGGGCGTGGCACGCGTCGAGCAGCGGGGAGGCCACCCCGGCCGCGCGGGCGGCCTCGGCGATCAGGCGGTTGTTCTTCAGCACGTCGGCGGCGGCGGCCTGGACGTCGAAGTCCCGGGCGAGCAGCTTGGGCGCCTTCATCCGGGAGACGGAGCTGGCCATGGGTCCGGCGTCCAGCACGTCGAGGAAGCGGGCGCGGTCCAGTCCGTGCCGGTCGGCGAAGTGGAACGCCTCGGTGAGCCCGGTGACCTGGGTGATCAGGAACAGGTTGACGGCGAGCTTCATCAGCAGGGCGCCCGGCACGGTCCCGCAGTCGAAGCTCTCCCGGCACATCGGGGCGAGCAGCGGGCGTACGGACGCGACGACGGCGGGGTCGCCGGCCAGCATCGCGACGAGCCGCCCCTCCTCGGCGGGGACGCGGGAGCCGGAGACGGGGGCCTCTGCGTAGGCGCCTCCGGCGGCGCGTACGTCGCGTTCCAGCGCCGCCGAGTACGCGGCGGACGTGGTGCCCATGTGGACGACGGTGCGCCCGGCCACGCGGGCGGCGAAGCCGGGGGCGCCGCGGCCGAGCACCGCGTCGACCGCGGCCTCGTCGGCCAGCATCAGCAGGACGGTGTCCGCCCGCCGGAAGACCTCGGCGGGGCTCGCGGCCACCTCGGCGCCGGCGTCACGCAGGGGCGCGCACCGGTCCGGGGTGCGGTTCCAGACGACGAGCGGGGTTCCGGCGCGCGCGAGGTTGAGCGCCATGGGCCGGCCCATGACTCCGAGTCCGACGAAGCCCACGCGCATGGCGCACCACCGTTTCCCCGGGCCGCCCGGTTCCGTGCATCAGCATTATGACGGCTGTCATAGTAGCGGCCTCTATGACGACGGTCATAGGGTGGGCCGCGCAGGATGCGGGCGGACGCGGACGACGTGGGGAGGCCGGGATGGCAGGGGCCGCCGAGCGGGGGCCGCGGGAGCGGATGGTGTTCAGCGCCGCCCAGCTGATCCGGCGCGAGGGGGTCGGCGCGACGGGGATGCGGGAGGTGGCCGCCCGTGCGGGGGCGCCGCGCGGTTCGCTCCAGCACTACTTCCCCGGCGGCAAGGAGCAGCTCGTCAACGAGGCCGTCGGCTGGGCCGGCCGGTACGCCGGGAACCGGGTGGCGCGTTTCGTGGCCGCGCTGCCCGAGCCGACGCCGTCGGGTCTGTTCGCCGAGATGGTCCGCCAGTGGACCGACGAGTACGAGACCGAGGGGTTCGACGGGGGCTGCCCGGTCGCGGCGGCCACGGTGGACCGCGCCCGCACCGCCGACTCCACGCGGCAGGCCGCCGCGGACGCCTTCGCCCGGTGGACCGGCGCGGTGGCCGCCGCCCTGACGGACATGGGCGTGCCCGAGGAGCGCGCCCGGCCGCTCGCCACTCTGATGATCAGCTCCCTCGAGGGGGCGCTCCTGATCGCCCGGGCCGAGCGCAGCGTCCGCGCCCTGACGACGGCGGTCCGCGAACTCGGCCCCCTGCTGGACGCGGCGGTGACCCCGGCCGCGCCGGGCGGCGGGGCAGACGGCGGGGCGGGCGGAAGGGCCGGGAGCTGACGCCGCGTTGACTACAGTGATCGCGCCACTATCCGGCGTTTCACGGACCAGTGAGGTAATCGCGAACCATGTCGACCGAAACGTTTGAGTTCCAGGTAGAGGCCCGTCAGCTGCTCCAGCTGATGATCCACTCGGTCTACTCGAACAAGGACGTCTTCCTCCGTGAGCTCGTCTCCAACGCCTCGGACGCGCTCGACAAGCTGCGGCTGGCCAAGCTGCGCGACGACGCGCTCGACGCCGACGTCTCCGACCTGCACATCGAGCTGGAGATCGACCGGGACGCCCGGACGCTCACCGTGCGGGACAACGGCATCGGCATGTCGTACGACGAGGTCGGCGAGCTCATCGGCACCATCGCCAACTCCGGCACGGCGCAGTTCCTCAAGGAGCTCAAGGAGGCGCAGGACGCGGCCGGGGCTGAGGGGCTGATCGGGCAGTTCGGCGTCGGCTTCTACTCCGGGTTCATGGTCGCCGACGAGGTGACCCTGGTGACCCGCAAGGCCGGCGAGCAGCAGGGCACCCGGTGGGTCTCGCGCGGCGAGGGCACGTACACGCTGGAGCGGGTCGACGACGCGCCGCAGGGCACCTCCGTCGTGCTGCACCTCAAGCCGGCCGACCCGGACAACCAGCTGCACGACTACACGTCGGTGTGGAAGATCAAGGAGATCGTCAAGCGCTACTCGGACTTCATCACCTGGCCGATCAGGCTCGTCGGCGAGCGGACCGCGCAGGACGCCAAGGCCGCCGAGGACGCCGAGGACGGGGAAGGGGACGACGGCGAGACCGCCGCGCCCGAGACGCTGAACTCGATGAAGGCGCTGTGGGCGCGCCCCCGCGACGAGGTGTCCGAGGACGAGTACCACGAGCTGTACAAGCACATCGGCCACGACTGGCGGGAGCCGCTGGAGACGATTCAGCTGCACGCGGAGGGCACCTTCGAGTACCAGGCCCTGCTGTTCCTCCCGTCGCACGCCCCGCACGACCTGTACCAGCAGAACATGCGGCACGGCCTTCAGCTGTACGTGAAGCGCGTGTTCATCATGGACGACTGCGAGGCGCTGCTGCCGGCGTACCTGCGGTTCGTCAAGGGCGTGGTCGACGCGCAGGACCTCTCGCTCAACGTGTCCCGCGAGATCCTCCAGCAGGACCGGCACATCCGGATGATGCAGCGCCGGCTCACCAAGAAGGTGCTGTCCTCGGTGAAGAGCATGGCGGCCGACGCCCCGGAGAAGTACGCCACGTTCTGGCGGGAGTTCGGCGCGGTGCTCAAGGAGGGCCTGGTCACCGACCCCGACAACCGGGACGCGCTGCTCGCGGTGGCGTCGTTCGCCTCCACGCGCGAGGACGACGGGACGGTCACGCTCGCGCAGTACGTGGAGCGGATGCCCGAGGACCAGGACGACATCTACTACGTCACCGGAGAGTCCCGCGAGGCGATCGTCAACTCCCCGCACATGGAGGCGTTCCGGGAGCGCGGCATCGAGGTGCTGCTGCTCACGGACCCGGTCGACGAGGTGTGGGTGGACGCCGTCGGCGAGTTCCAGGGCAAGCGGCTGCGGTCGGTCGCCAAGGGCGAGATCGACCTGGACGCGCGCGAGGACAACGGGAGCGAGGACGAGCAGAAGCTGCAGGCGGAGGCGTACGCGGGGCTGCTCGGCTGGATGCGGGAGCGGCTGGACGACGACGTCAAGGAGGTCCGCCTGTCGACGCGGCTCACCCGGTCCCCGGCCTGTCTGGTCGCCGACGCGGACGACCTCACTCCGGCGCTGGAGAACATGTACCGGGCCATGGGCCAGGAGGTCCCGCGCAGCAAGCGCGTCCTCGAGCTCAACCCGGACCACCCCCTGGTCAAGGGGCTGAACGAGGCGTACGGGGAGCGCGAGGACCGCTCGGAGCTCGCCGACACGGCCGAGCTGCTGTACGCCCTGGCGGTGGTGGCGGAGGGCGGCCGCCCCAAGGACCCGGCACGGTTCGTCCAGCTGACGGCGGACCGCCTGGAGCGCACGCTGTGAGGTGACGCGGCCCGCCGACGGTGACGCTCCCCGCCCGAGGAGGCGTCCGCCCGCCGGTCCCGCCCGTCAGACGCGGGCGGGCTCGGCGGGCGTCCGCCTGCGGGTCGACTCCCGCAGGCGCCTGCCGCGGCGGGTCAGGCCCCAGGGCTTGAGGACCGAGATCACCGTCATGAAGACGTAGGCGGACAGGGAGACGATCGGCCCGAAGAGGACGTCGCCGCCGTCCGGCAGCGGGTGCCCCGCGGACACCGCCGAGACCGCCTCGTTCACGCCGGGCCGCAGGGCGAAGACGGTCGCCGTGGTGGTGGCGAGGGTCAGCCAGAACTTCGTCCACACCCAGCGGTGCCGGGCCAGCCCCCAGGGCGTGCCCAGGGACAGGACCAGGCCGCTGGCCAGGGTCAGCAGGGCGACCGGCAGCAGCAGCCAGTCGGCGAACAGCTTCATCGAGCGCACGGCCGCCTCCAGCGTGGCGGCCGACCCGGTGGTGTTCGCGGCCAGGCCGAGGGCGAGCAGCCCGGCGGAGAGCCCCAGCCAGCCGGCGGAGGCGACGACATGGACGACGAGGAAGGCCCGGCGTGCGGGGCGGTGGAGTTTCACGCCGTCCACGGTGCCGGGCCGGCCCCGCGCGGACATCCCACGGCGGGAGTAACCCCGCGTACCGACACGGGCGTACGTGACGAGGGTCCCCGCACTTCCCGCACGCCCGCTGCGTACGGAGCCGCGGGCGGGGGCACATGTCAGCGGTGACCACAGCAGACTTCCTCTTCGCGCTCCTCGGCGTGGTGGCCCTGGGCGCGGCCGCGCTGCCGCGGCTGCTGGCCCGCAGGCCGCTGTCGCTGCCCCTGGTGTTCCTGGCCCTGGGCGTCGCCGTCCAGCTGCTGCCGCTTCCGCTGCCGGAGATCGACCCGGTGGCCGACGGGGTGTGGGTGGAGCACCTGGCGGAGATCTGCGTGGTGCTCTCCCTCATGGGCGCGGGCCTGGCGCTGAACCGGCCCTTCGGGTTCGCCAGCTGGCAGGGGGTGTGGCGGCAGCTCGGCATCACGATGCCGCTGACCATGGCCGCCGTCGCCGCCCTCGCCTGGGGCCTGCTGGGCTGGCCGGCGGCGACCGCGCTGCTGCTGGCGGGGGTGCTCGCGCCGACCGACCCGGTGCTCGCCTCGGAGGTGCGCGTCGGCGAGCCGACGGACGCGGAGCACGACGAGGACGAGGTCCGCTTCACCCTGACCGGTGAGGCGGGGCTGAACGACGGGCTCGCCTTCCCGTTCGTCGCCGCCGCGATGGCCCTGGCCGCCGCCGGCGGGAACGTCACCGGCGGCGGCGTCGGCCACTGGCTGCTGGTCGAGGTGCTCTACAAGTGCACGGCGGGCGTGGCCGCGGGGCTGGCCGTCGGGGCGCTGCTGGGGCGGCTGTTCTTCCGGGCGAAGTGGCGGGCGATGCGGCTGTCGGAGCACAGCGAGGGGTTCGTGGCGCTCGGCGCGACGTTCCTCGCGTACGGGGTGACGGAGCTGGTGCACGGGTACGGCTTCGTGGCGGTGTTCGTCACCGCGTGCCGGATCCGCGCGGCGGAGCGCTCGCACGGGTACCACACGGTGATGCACGACTTCGTGGAGCAGATCGAGCGGCTGCTGACGGCCGTGCTGCTGTTCCTGCTGGGGGCGTTCGTCGCGCAGGGCGGGCTGGCCCCGCTCAGCTGGCAGGGCGCGCTGGTGGGCGTGGCGCTGCTGCTCGTCGTCCGCCCGGTGACGGGGTGGGTCGCCCAGCTCGGCGCGGCGGCGGGCCCGCGGGAGCGGGTGGTCACCGCGTTCTTCGGCGTCCGGGGCATCGGCTCCCTGTTCTACCTGGCGTACGCGCTGGCCTCGCACGACTTCGGGGTGCCGGCCGAGGTGCTGTGGGCGGTGGTGACGTTCACGGTGCTCGCCTCGGTGGTGCTGCACGGGGTGAGCGCCACGCCCGTCGTCTCCCGCCTGGACCGGCTGCGGCTGCACCGCGCCAAGGCGCGCGGCGCCGGGCCGGATCCCGACGACCACGAAGTGGCGGGCGAGCGCCTGTGAACGCCCGGTCCCGGACCGCCCGGCGGGCGGTCCGTCCCGATGTGCGGGTCCGCCGGGTTCGGTGTTGTGTGGGGATCATGCGGCGCGAGGACGGGCGGCCCGCCCCCGGGGACGACGTCGAGGCGGTCCTCGACGAGCTGTACGCGCTGCCGCCGTCGGACTTCGTCGCCCGGCGGGAGGAACGCGCGGCGCGGGCCCGGACCGAGCGCCGCGCCCAGGACGCCCGCCGTATCCACGCCGCCCGCCGCCCCACCCTCGCCGGCTGGGCCGCGAACCTGCTGCGGCGGTCGCGGCCCGACGAGGCGCGGCGGTTCCTGGAGCTGGGGCGGGCGCTGCGGGAGGCGTACGCCACGCTCGACCCGGGCGGTCTGAAGGAGCTGTCGGCGCAGCGGCGGCGCATCGTCTCCGAGATGTCGCGGCAGGCGGCGGCGCTGGCCCGGGAGGCGGGCCATCCGCTGTCGGACGCGGTGCAGCGGGACGTCGAGACGACGCTGCGGGCCGTCCTCGCCGACCCGGAGGCGGCCGCGGTGTGGGAGGCGGGGCGGGTGGAAGGGGTGCTGACCCCGCCCTCGGAGTTCGGCGCGGAGGCGGTCGCCGCCGCGCCGCCCCGCCCCGGGCCCGCGCCCGCCCGGACGCCGCGCGGGGACACGGCGGCGCGGAAGCAGGACGCGGCGGCCGAGCGGCGGCGCGCGGAGCGGGAGGAGCGCGCGGCACGGGCCCGGGAGGAACTGCGGGCCGCCGAGGAGCGGCTGCGGGAGCGGCGCGGGGCCCGCGAGGCTGCCGCGGCGGCGCTGGAGGAGGCCGGTGAGCGGGAGCGGAAGGCCGGAGAGCGGGTGGCCGCCCTGGAGGAGCAGCTCGCGCAGGCGCGTACGGAACGGGAGCGGGCGCGTGCCGGGCTCGGCGAGGCGCGCGAACGCGACCGGGCGGCGGCGGAGGACCTGGCGGGGGCCGAGCGCGAGGCGGCCGCCGCCGCGCGCTCGGCCGACAAGGCGGAACGGGCGGAGAGGGGCGAGGCGTGACGGGGCACACGAGACGGCAGGGCGGGGAGAGACAGGTGCGGGTCTCCGGGTACCCGGGGGCCGCGCCCGCCCGCGGAGCCGGCCGGGCGGGGGCGCCCGGACGGAGCGGAGCACGGGAGGTGCGTCACGTGACGGAGCGGGAGCGCGCCGCCCGGCGGACGGGGGGCGCGGGATGAGGGACGACGACACGCGGGACACGGCGGGCGGCGCAGTGGCCCCCACCGTTCCGGCGTCGGCGGTCTCGCTGCTGGCGTCCTTCGACACCGGGGCGTACGTGGTGGACGCGCAGGGCGCGGTCGTGGCCGTGAACGCGGCGGCCGAGAAGCTGCTGGGGCGGCCGGCCGCGGACTTCCTCGGCCGTGACGCGCACGAGCTGCTGCACCGCAGCCGGTACGGCGCCACCCTGCCGCGCGCCCAGTGCGGGATGCGCCAGGCCTACATGGCGGGCCGCACGGTGCAGTCGGAGGAGGAGTGGTTCGAACGCGGCGACGGGTCCCTCGTCCCGGTGTCCTGGCTGGTCACCCCGTGCCGCACGGACGACGGGGCGGCCCGCACGCTGGTGCTGTTCCACGCGCCGCGCGACCCGGAGGAGACCCGCACCCCGGGCACCCGGTTCGGCAGCCCGCTGCCCGAGCTGGAGCGGCTGGCCCTGCTGGCGGAGACCACCACCCAGCTGACCGCCACCCTGGACGTCGGGCAGGCGCTGCGCAGGCTGGTGCGGCTGGTCGTGCCGCAGCTCGCCGACTGGGCGGTCGTCGACCTGGTCACCGAGCACGGCCGGGTGCACCGGTCGACCGTGGTCCACGCGGTCCACGGCGACCTGCTGCGGCGCGAGGACCTCGAAGGGCCCCTCTCCCCCGTCCCGGAGGACTCGCTGCTGCCTCTGGCGCGGGCGCTGCGCGGGGTCTCCCCCGCACTGGCCGGGCCCTCCCCGCACGCGGCGGCGGACTCCTCCCCGCTCGCGGCGGAGCAGGGCCGCCTCTTCGCCGAGTCCGGCATCCACTCGGCGGCCGTCGCGCCGATACGGGGCGTGCGCGAGGTGCTGGGCGCCCTGACCCTGGGCCGCGCCGAGCAGCCGGAGGCGTTCACCACGGACGACCTGCCGCTGCTGGAGGACATCTGCCGGCGGGCCGGTCTGGCGCTGGACAACGCCCGGCTCTACGAGCGTCAGCGCACGGTCGCCGAGACCATGCAGCGCCATCTGCTGCCGCAGCTGCCGCACGTGCCAGGCCTGGAGATGAGCGCCCGGTACCTGGCCGCGCCGGACGCCTCGCAGGTGGGCGGCGACTGGTACGACGCGTTCGTGCTGTCGAACGGGGCGACGGCGCTGGCCGTCGGGGACGTCGTCGGGCACGACCTGGACGCGGCGGCGGGCATGGCGCAGATGCGCAACGTGCTGCGGGCCTACGCGTGGGCGCAGGAGGACCCGCCCAGCGCCATCGTCTCCGGACTGGACCGGGCGGCCGCGCACATCACCGACGTCACCATGGCGACCCTGCTGTTCGCCCGCATGTCCCGTACGGACGACGGACGGTGGACGCTGTCGTGGACCAACGCGGGCCACCCTCCCCCGCTGTTGGTCACCCGGGACGGCGAGGCGCGTTTCCTCACCGGCGGGCACGGCATGCTGCTCGGCACCGGCCTGGACCGTCCGCGCCCCGACGAGGAGACCGAAGTGCCGCCCGGGGCCACGCTGTTGTTCTACACGGACGGTCTGATCGAGGAGCCGAGCCGGTCCCTGGACGAGGGGCTGGAGCTGCTGCGCGAGAACGCGGCCGCCCTGGCGGAGCATTCGCCGGCCCGGTTCACCGACCTGGTGCTGGAGCGGACCCGCCCGGCCGGCAACGACGACGACGTGGCCCTGCTCACGGTGCGCGTCCCCGTGGAGTAGCGGCTCCCGGGACGTCCCAGGACCGGCCGTCGGCCACCCGGCCGGAAACTTGGCATAGACCTGCCATGATCAATTCGCTAAGCTTCGCCCCGACTCGTTCGAGAGCGCTCTCAGACGCGTGTGTTCCACCCCCACCTTTGCTGGAACGACGAAGGGCGACCTTCCATGAGACGACGCACCGGGCTCACGCATGCGGCCGTGGCCGCAGCGCTGCTGATCGGCAGCTGGGCCGCAGCCGGCACACTCCCCGCCTCGGCGCAGGAGGCCCCCGCCTCCGCCGCGGCCGACACCTCCGCGCCCGCCTCCCTGGGGCTGCTCGACGCGATGCAGCGCGACTTCGGCCTGACCCGCGCCGAGGCGGAGGACCGGCTGGCCGCCGAGAGCCGGGCCACCGCGCTGGCGCCCAAGGCCCGCAAGACCGCCGGATCCGCCTACGGCGGCTCCTGGTTCGACGCGCGGAGCGGCAAGCTGACCGTCGCCGTCACCCCGGACGCCGACGCCACGACCGTACGCACCCTGCGGAAGTCCGGTGCCGCCGTCCGCACCGTCGCGCACACCGAACGGCAGCTGAACACGGCCAAGTCCCGCCTCGACCGTCTCGACGCCCCGGCCGGTGTGGCCAGTTGGGCCGTGGACCCGGCCGCCAACGCGGTCGTGGTGAACGTGGTCGACGACCGGCAGGCCGACAACGATGTCCGCGCCTTCGTGCGCAAGGCCCGCGCGGCCGGCCCGGTGACCGTGCGGACGGTGACGGACGTCCCGTCCACGTTCGCCGCGGGCACGGTCGGCGGCGACCCGTACTACACGGGCAACGTCCGCTGTTCCATAGGCTTCTCGGTGCACGGCGGCTTCGTCACCGCCGGGCACTGCGGGGGCGCGGGCCAGGAGGTGCGTGGCTGGGACGGCTCGTACATCGGGAACTTCCAGGGCTCCTCGTTCCCGGACAACGACTACGCCTGGGTGAACGTGGGCAGCGGCTGGTGGACCGTGCCGGTGGTGCTCGGCTGGGGCACCGTGTCGGACCAGTTGGTGCGCGGCTCGAACGAGGCCCCGATCGGCGCCTCGATCTGCCGTTCGGGCTCCACGACCCACTGGCACTGCGGCAACGTGCTGGCCAAGAACGAGACCGTGAACTACAGCCAGGGCGCGGTGCACCAGATGACGAAGACCAGCGTCTGCGCCGAACCCGGTGACTCGGGCGGCTCGTTCATCAGCGGCGACCAGGCGCAGGGCGTCACCTCCGGCGGCTGGGGCAACTGCTCCGGCGGGGGCGAGACCTGGTTCCAGCCGGTCAACGAGATCCTCAACCGCTACGGGCTGACGCTGCACACGGCCTGACACACCTCGCACACGAGCGGGCCTCGCCGAACTCCCCGGCGGGGCCCGCTCCTTGCGCTGTGCGGACGCTCGACGGTCCGGCGTTCACAAGAGTTACCGGTCCGTAACTTACTCGTGGGTTACCAGCGGTAAGTGAGCGCTGTTAGTTTTCGGCTTCATCTTCCGCAGCCGCAGCGAGGAGCAAGCCGTGAGCCGTATCAGCAGCGTGCTGACCACCGTCGTCGCGACGACGGCCTGCGTGTGCGCGTCCGCGTCGCCCGCCGCGGCGGCCGACCCCGTCGTGTCGCGCGGCGTCACCATCCCCGCCTTCTACACCCCGCCCGCCGAACTCCCGCCGGGCAACGGCGAGCTGATCCGCCACGAGCCCCTGCGCCTCGGGCTGAGCCTGCCCGGCCTGGGCGGCCGCCGGCTGCCGGGCACGGCCACCCGCCTGATGTACACCTCGACCGACTCGAACGGCGAGCCGGTGGCCGTCACCGGCGCCTACATCGAGCCGTCCGCGAACTGGAAGGGCGCCGGACCGCGCCCCCTGGTCGTCGTCGGCCCGGGCACCATGGGCCAGGGCGACCAGTGCGCGGCCTCCCTCGCTCTGGAGCACCCGCTGACCCTCACCGGGCGCACCGTCTCGTTCGGCTACGAGACCCTCGCCGTGTACCGGCTGCTCGCCACCGGCGCGGCGGTCGTCGTCACCGACTACGTCGGCCTCGGCGCCACCGACCGGCTGCACACCTACGTCAACCGCGTCGACGAGGGCCACGCCATGCTGGACGCGGCCCGCGCGGCGCGCTCCGCGCCCGGCGCGTCCGTCACCGCCGCCTCCCGGGTGGGGATGTACGGCTACAGCCAGGGCGGCGGGGCCAGTGCCGCCGCGGCCGAACTCCAGCGCTCCTACGCGCCCGACGTCCCGCTCGCCGGCACCTACAGCGGTGCGCCGCCCGCCGATCTGACGGAGGTGACGAAGGGCATCGACGGCAGCGCGCTGGCCGGTGCGCTGGGCTGGTCCATCAACGGTTTCGCGCAGGCAGCGCCGGCGCTGCGGGACGTCGTCGAGGCGAACCTGAACGACGCCGGACGCAAGGCGCTGAAGGACATCTCCACCACCTGCGTGGGCGACGCGATCCTGGGCTACGGCTTCACCAGGAGCAGCAGGTGGACGAAGAGCGGGAAGTCCGTCGGCGAGATCATCGCCGGCGAGCCCGCCGCCCAGGCCGTGCTGGACGACCAGCGCCTCGGCCGGCTGCGGCCCACCGGCCCGGTCCGGGTGGCGACGGGCGTGCGGGACGACATCGTGCCGCACGCGCAGGCGCGGCAACTGGCCGTGGACTGGTGCGAGAAGGGCGCCGACGTCACCTACAAGGCGGTCAGGCTGCCGAACCTGGGCGACAAGCTGATCACCAACCACCTGGTGCCGCTGCTGACCGACCAGGGCGACGCGGTGGACTGGCTGGCCGACCGGCTCGCGGGCAAGGCCGCGCGCTCCACCTGCCGGATGCTGCCCGCGCAGCCGTGAACACCGCACAACGGCACGAGCCCCGTCCCGCTGCTGCGGGACGGGGCTCGTGGAGCGGAGCGCCGGGCAGGCCTTGCACCTGCATCTCCCCGCAGGAAGCGGGGCGTCTTTCCTTGGACCACCAACGCACGGTCGGGCGGCGGAGGTTCGTCCTCGCCTTGACCTGAGACAACCATAGCGGTAATCGCCTCAGCCGTCACATCGGTCACGCGAACAGCCCGGCGGGGGCGCGTTCGAACTTCTGCTCGACCTCCGCCCGTTCGGCCGCGTTCGGCAGGGCGGACGTGCAGGACGGCCCGGCGCTGGCGCCGGACATCAGGCTGGAGCACGGGCCCGGCTTGCGGTCCGGCAGGCCCAGCATGTGACCGAGTTCGTGGGCGGCTATCCGGACCGTGTTGTGCCCCTCCGCCACCGCCTCCCGGCCGAAGTACACGGTGCCGTTGCCCAGGCTCCCGGGCACGGAGCGCGGCCAGCCCTCGTCGACGACGATCCGGATGTCCGCGGAATCGCCGGACTTCACCGGCCGCAGCTCCACCGCGTCCACGCTGTCGTTCCACACCGCCGCACCCCGGTCGACCGCGGACGCGAACTCCCCGGCGCGGCTGGTGTCGTAGGTGAGCACCCGGGTGTCCCCCGCGGGCGCCGCCGTGTCCGCCGTCCTCACGGCCTCGGCCTGCCCGCCCACGACGGGTCCGGACAGGACGAGCACGGCGGCCACGGCGCCGGTGAGCGTACGGATCCGCATGGTCGACCTCCTGTGGGGGGAATACGCGGCGGTCGGAGTGCCGCTCCGGAGCGGCTTCCCGCCGCCCGGCCGGTCAATCACCGGACCCCGGCGATTCAGAAGTCCCGCCGCTCAGTCCCATGCGACGTACCGGTTGGACTTCCGGATCACTCGGGGGCACTGTGGGCCCAGGAGCAACACCGTCCCACGGGACACCCCGCACGACCACCGGAGACCGCACCGATGAATCACCTCGCCGCCCCCGACCGCTACGACGGCGCCATGCGCTACCGGCGCACCGGCCGCTCGGGGCTGGACCTGCCCCTGCTGTCGCTCGGCTACTGGCACAACTTCGGTGACGACCGGTCCTTCGAGAGCCAGCGGGCCATCGCGCTGCGCGCCTTCGACCTGGGCATCACCCACCACGACCTGGCCAACAACTACGGCCCGCCCTACGGCTCCGCCGAGATCAACTTCGGCCGGCTGATGCGGCGCGACCTGGCGCCCTACCGGGACGAGATGGTGATCTCCACCAAGGCCGGCTGGGACATGTGGCCCGGCCCCTACGGCCAGGGCGGCGGCTCCCGGAAGTACCTGCTGGCGTCCCTGGACCAGTCCCTGAAGCGGATGGGCCTGGACTACGTGGACATCTTCTACTCGCACCGGCTGGACGCCACCACGCCGCTCGAGGAGACCATGGGCGCCCTGGACACCGCGGTGCGGCAGGGCAAGGCGCTCTACGTCGGCATCTCCTCGTACGACGCCGAGCGCAGCCGTCAGGCGGCGGAGATCCTGCGTGACCTGGGCACCCCGCTGCTGATCCACCAGCCGTCGTACAACATGCTCAACCGCTGGATCGAGACGGACGGGCTGCTGGACGTGGCCGACGAGGAGGGCTTCGGCGTCATCGGGTTCACCGCCCTGGCGCAGGGGCTGCTCACCGGACGCTACCTGGACGGCGTGCCGGAGGACTCGCGGGCCGCGGCGGGCACCTCGTTCGACGCGGGCTGGCTGACGGACGACATGCTGCGCAGGCTGCGGGCGCTGAACGACGTCGCGGCCCGGCGCGGGCAGACCCTGGCGCAGCTGGCGCTGGCCTGGGCGCTGCGCGACCCGCGGGTGACGTCGCTGGTCATCGGCGCCTCACGCCCCGAGCAGCTGGAGCAGAACGTGGCCGCGCTGGACAACCTCGACTTCACCGCCGAGGAGCTGGCCGAGATCGACGCGCTCGCCACGGACGGCGGCGTCGACCTGTGGCGGGACGCCCGGCTCGGCGCGCTCGGCTGACCCGCGGCCGGGCGGAGTGAGGTGTGCCCCGCCCGGTTCTGGGAACTGAGGTGCAGCAGACCCGCTCGGCCCCCCACCTCCCGGACGGCCCCCGTGCAGACCTTCCTCCCCTACCCCGACTTCTGCGGAACCGCGCTGGTCCTGGACCGCAAGCGGCTCGGCAAGCAGCGGGTCGAGGCGCTCCAGGTGCTGCGCGGGCTGATCGTGCCGGGCTACGGCTGGCGCCGCCATCCCGCGGTGCGCATGTGGACGGGCTACGAGGAGGCGCTGGTGCGCTACGGCCTGGAGATCTGCCGGGTCTGGCGCGAGCGGGGTCACCAGGACAGCTGTGCGGCCACCCTGGTCGCCGACCTGGCCTCGGTCCGGCCCGGGGCGCCGGTGCGCGACCAGGACGAGCTGGCCCGGGCCGGTGAGCTGCCGCCGTGGCTCGGCGACGAGGCCGTGCACCGCAGTCACCGCTCGGCGCTGGTGCGCAAGGACCCGGACGTCTACCGGGGGCTGTTCCCCGACGAGCCCGACGACCTGCCCTACTTCTGGCCGTCCTCCGACCGTGACCCGGAGGCCGCGGCCGGCTGAGCCCCGGCGCGCCTCCCTCGTGGAAGGCGCGCCGGGGCGTCATCCATGCCTCAGCGGCCGGAGAGGTACTCCTCGACGCCGGGGGCGGTGTGCGCGTCCTCGGCGTTCACCACGCCGCCGACCGCCTTCGCGTCCGGCTTGAGCACGTACGTCTCGGTGCTCGCGGGACGGTTCACGTCGGAGAAGTCCTGCGGCGTGCCGAGCCCGGTGTCGGCGTCGGACTGCGAGCGGTGCGCCTTGACGACGTCCTCCCGGGTCAGGCCGCCCGCCTCGCAGGCCTTGGCCAGGTCGGCGCCGATGAGCTTCGCGGCGTTGTAGCCGGACAGCACGCCGGAGTCGACGGGCGAGTCCGGGTACTTCTTCTTGTACGCCGCCACCATGGTCTTCACCCCGGGCAGGTCGGAACTGACCGCGGGCGCCGCACTGACCACGTTCAGCATGGCGGCGAGGGCGGGCGCGGCCGGCGTCTCCATCAGCTGGGGCGCGAAGCCGGGGGCGTTGCTGACCACGGGAACCTTCAGCCCGCGCGAGGCGGCGACGCCCACCAGGGAGGCCGTCTGGGCGGGTCCCGCGCTGATCAGGACGGCCTTGACGCCCTCCTTGCGCAGCGCCGACACCTGCGCCGACAGATCGGAGTCGGTGGCCTGGATCTTCTGCCCGGCCACCTTCATCCCGGCCTGCTCGGCCGCCCAGGTGGAGCCCTCCAGGGCGTTGGCGCCGTAGTCGCCCTCGAAGTAGACGTGGCCGATGGTGTCGCCCTTCTTCAGGCCCTTGGTGCGGGTGAGGAAGTCCACCGCGGCGATCATGTCGACGTCGTAGGTGGTGCCGAGCACCTGGACGGCGTCCTTGCCGAGCAGGGAGGCCGCCCAGGCCTGCGGGAAGGTGAGCATCTTGTCGCGCTCGATGTCGTCCAGCAGGGCGGCGACCACCGGGGAGCCGATGACCTGCGGCAGCGCCACCACGTCGGGGGCGATGTCGGCGTAGGCGGTGACGGCCTTCTGCACGTCGTAGCCGTGGTCCTTGACGACGATCTCCACCTTGCGGTCGCAGATGCCGCCCTTGGCGTTGGTCTCGTCGGCCCACATCTGCTGGGCCTGCACGATGCTCTTGCCGAGCGTGGCGTAGGGGCCGGTCAGGTCGGTGAGGGCGCCGAGTCTGATGGTGTCGTCGTCGACGCCGGGCCCGGTGCGGACGCCGTCGGCGGCGTCGCCCTTGTCTCCGTCCTCCGCCTTGGAGCTGCATCCGGTGGCCGCGAGCAGCAGGGCGAGGGTGCCGGCGAGGACGGCCGAGGCGGCGCGGATCCGGGGGCGGCGGGTGTGTCCGGTGTTCACAGGGTGTGCTCCTTGGGTCGTGCGGCCGCGGCCGGCGGCGGGGGCGAGGGAACGGCGGGGTCGGGGGTCGGGGTGCGGCGGCGCCGCAGACGGTCACGGGCCCGGCGGGCGATTCCGTGCAGCCCGTCGGGCGCGTACAGCAGGACGAGGACGATGGCGGCGCCGTAGAGGTAGCGGGCGGCCTCGGTGGGGCCGACCGCGCCCTCGGCGGAGCCGGGTGCGGCGACCAGCGGGAGCTGGTCGGCGTAGCGGGTCATCAGCAGCGGCAGGGCGGTCACGAAGACGGCGCCGGCGGTGGCTCCGGCGACCGAGCCGAGGCCGCCGATGACGATCATGGCGAGGTAGTCGACGGACAGCACCAGCGAGAAGTAGTCGGGCACCACCCGGCGGAAGGCGAGCGCCAGCAGCACCCCGGCGAGGCCGGCGTACATCGACGACACCACGAAGGCGGCGGAGCGGTGCCGGGCCACGTCGACGCCCATCACGGCGGCGGCGGTCTCGCTGTCGCGGAGGGCGGCCAGCGCCCGGCCGGGGCGGGAGCGCAGCAGGCCCCGGGCGGTGAACCAGGTGACCGCGAACAGCGCCAGGCCCAGGAACCACAGCCGTTCCTCCGCGCCGAACGGCACGCCGAGGACGGTCAGTTCGTCGGCCGCGTCGAAGGTGAAGCCGCCGAGCGAGAGCGGGGGCACGGAGCGGCCGTTGAAGCCGCCGGTGACCGACTCGGCGGTCAGCAGGACGTGGTGGCCGAGGAAGACCAGGGCGAGGGTGGCGATGCCCAGGTAGATGCCCTTGACCCGGCCGGCGACGGGACTGAACAGCCCGCCGGCGAGGCCCGCCATGAGCACCGCGAGGGGCACGGCGAGGGCCGTCGGCAGCCCGGGCCCGGGGTCGCCGGCCAGCCAGGTGTAGCCGTACGCGCCGACGGCGAGGAAGAAGGCGTGGCCGAGGGACAGCTGTCCCGCGGTCCCGCTGAGCAGGGCGAGGCCGGTGGCGCCGATGGCGGCCGCCATGGAGAACAGGCCGATGCGCAGCCAGAAGGCGTCCAGGTAGAACGGCGGCAGGCACAGCAGCACGGCGACCGTGAGCAGGGTGGCGCGGCGGCGGGTGAGGAGCGCGGTGATCCGGTCAGACACGGGCCGCTCCCTTCGCGCCGAACAGCCCGTTGGGCCGCACGAGGAGCACGAGCAGCATCACGGCGTACGGGGCGACGTCGCCGAACCCCTCGCCGAGGACGTGCAGTTCGGACTGGTAGCCGACGACGAGCGCCTCGGTCAGCCCGATGACGAGACTGCCTGCGAGGGCGCCCGTCGGGGACGCCAGTCCGCCGAGGATGGCGGCGGGGAAGGCGTTGAGCGCGATCTGGCCGGTGGTGCGCTCCAGCCCCGGCGCGGGGAACGCGGCGAGGAACACCGCGGCCAGCGCGGCGAGCGCGCCCGCCAGGCACCAGGCGCCCGCCCGTACCCGGCCGAGGCGTACGCCCATCAGCGCGGCGGCCTCCATGTCCTCGGCCGCCGCCCGCAGCGACAGGCCCCAGGAGGTGAACCGGAACAGGGCGAAGACCCCGGCGATGACCACGGCCGACACGGCGATGGCGGCGAGCCGGCTGTCCGCGACGGTCAGCGGCCCCAGTTCGGTCACCGCGTCGCCCCACGGGTCGCCGAGCGTCAGCAGATCGCCGCCGATGCGCCGGGCCAGTTCGGTGAGCAGCACGATGTCGATGCCGATGGTGACGATGGTCTGCACGTGCGCGGAGTGGGCGTCCTGCCCGCCGCGCTGGAGCAGGAACCGGTCCAGCGCCCCGGCCAGGGCGGCCGTGGCGAGGACGGCGAGGGCGAGCGCCCCGGCGAAGCCCAGGTCGTCGTGGAGGACGGCGACCAGGTAGCCGCCGAACAGCAGCAGGGAGCCGTGGGCGAAGTTGAGCACGCCCGAGGCCTTGAAGATGACGACGAAGCCGAGGGCGACCAGCGCGTACACCGCGCCGAGGGCCAGTCCGCCCAGCAGGCTGTCCAGGAGATCCGTCATGCCGCGTCCTCCCCGGTCGCGTCGGTGCCGAGGTAGGCGCGCAGCACCTCGGGGTCCTGGCGGACCTCGTCGGGCGTGCCGTGCGCGATGGGCCGGCCGAAGTCCAGCACGGTGACCTCGTCGGCGAGGCGCATCACCAGACCCATGTCGTGCTCCACCAGCACGACGGACAGGCCGAGTTCGGCGCGCAGTTCGCCCACCACCTCGGCGGTGCGGGCGCGTTCGGCGGCGTTCATCCCGGCCACGGGTTCGTCGAGCAGCAGCACACGGGGCTCCAGGCAGAGGGCGCGGGCGAGTTCGACGCGCTTGCGGTCGCCGTACGGCAGGAGGCCGACGGGCGCGTCGAAGTGGGCGCCGAGACCGGTCAGTTCGGCGATCTCCCGGACGCGGGCGAGGTGCTCGCGCTGTTCGCGCCGGGCACCCGGCAGCCGCAGGGCGCTCGCGGTGAAGCCGGCCCGGGTGAGGGCGTGCCGGCCGAGCATCAGGTTGTCGGCGACGGTGCCCTGGGTGGTGACGATGTTCTGGAAGGTACGGGCCACGCCGAGCGCGGCGATGCGGTGCGGGGCGAGCCGGGTGAGTTCCGTGCCGCCGAGCGTCACCGTGCCGGCGGCGGGCCGGCACAGCCCGGACAGCACGTTGAAGCACGTGGACTTGCCGGCGCCGTTGGGCCCGATGAGCGCGTGCACCGAGCCGGGGGCGACGGTGAAGGACACCCCGTCGAGCGCGGTGAGCCCGGCGAAGCGCACGGTCACGTCCCGTACGGCGAGCTCGGGCGGTGCGGTGGTGGTGCGGTCGTTCACGCGGCCCCCTGGTCCTGCGCCGTCTCGCCCAGGTACAGGCGGCGTACGGCGTCGGTGCGGGCGAGTTCCTCGGCGGGGCCCGACAGGCGGGTCTCGCCGACCTCGAGGACATGGGCGTGGCTCGCGAGGGACAGCGCCATGCCGGCGTTCTGCTCGACGAGGAGCACGGCGGTGCCCTGCGCGTTGATCTCCTGGATCACCTCGGCGATCCGGTACACCATCTGCGGGGCGAGGCCGAGGGAGGGCTCGTCCAGGAGCAGCAGGCGGGGCGCGGCCATCAGGGCGCGGCCGATGGCGAGCATCTGCTGCTCGCCGCCGGACAGCAGTCCCGCCGGCTGGTGGGTGCGTTCGGCGAGCCGGGGGAAGAGCGTGAAGACGCGGTCGCGGGCCTCCTGGATCTGGGCGCGTCCGCGCCGTCCGAGCCCGAGGCCGCCGGAGCGGAGGTTCTCGTCGACGGACAGTCCGGCGAACACCCTTCGCCCCTCGGGCACTTGGACAACTCCGGCGCGGACCGCGGCGACCGGGTCCTTGCCGTCGAGCACCGTGTCGCCGTAGCGGATGCGGCCGGCCGTGACCGCGCCGCGGTGCAGGCGGAGGGTGCCGGAGACGGCGCGCAGCAGCGTGGTCTTGCCGGCGCCGTTCGCGCCGAGCAGGGCGACGACCGCGCCGGGCGGCACGGTCAGGGACACGGAGCGGAGGGCGGACAGCGCGCGGCCGTACGTCACGTCGACGTCCTCGACGTGGAGTGCGGGCGGGTTGTCCGGTGGTGCTTCGGGCATCACGGCTCCTCGGGGTCGTCGCGCGGGGCGGCGACGGCTTCGGGGGATGGGGCGAGGGGTGCTTACGACAGCACGGGGGTGCGGAGGGGGTACAGCGGTGGGGCACCGCACGCTGCGGTTTCCCAACGGGGGTGGGGGTCGGTTGTGCGGGTGCCCAGGCGGGCGGGCGGGTTGTGTCGCGCCCCAGGGGCGAGTCGCCTCCGGCTGTCGCGTGGAGGCGGGGTGGTGGGGGTTGATCGCGCAGTTCCCCGCGCCCCTGGACGCCCTGGGGGCGAGCCGCTTTCGGTTGTCGCGCGGGTGCGGCCGGGTGGGGGCTGGGCGCGCAGTTCCCCGCGCCCCTGGACGCCCTGGGGGCGAGCCGCTTTCGGTTGACGCGCGGGTGCGGCCGGGTGGGGGCTGAGCGCGCAGTTCCCCGCGCCCCTGGACGCCCGAGGGGCGAGCCGCTTTCGGTTGACGCGCGGGTGCGGCCGGGTGGGGGCTGAGCGCGCAGTTCCCCGCGCCCCTGGACGCCCTGGGGGCGAGCCGCTTTAGGTTGTCGCGCGGGTGCGGCGGAGTGGGGGCTGGGCGCGCAGTTCCCCGCGCCCCTGAACGCCCGAGGGGCGAGCCGCTTTCGGTTGTCGCGCGGGTGCGGCCGGGTGGGGGCTGGGCGCGCAGTTCCCCGCGCCCCTTGGGGCGCGTCAGGGGTGGAGGAGGTTGCGGGCTGTCAGGGCCAGGGTCGTTTCGACCAGGTCCGCGGGGCGGGAGAGGGAGCGGCCGGTGAGTTGTTCGTAGCGGCGGAGGCGGTTGAGGACCGTGTTGCGGTGGCAGTAGAGGCGGCGGCCTGCCCGCTGGGCGGAGCCGTCGCAGGCCAGCCAGGTGGCGAGGGTGTCGAGGAGGACCTCGGCCTCGGCGGGGTCCAGGGCGGCCAGCGGGCCGAGCAGCCGGTCGGTCAGCGCGGCGGCGAGGTCGGGGCTCGACGCGACCAGCGCCGCCGGCAGGTGCTCGGTCAGCCGGACCGTGCCGCCCGCCTCGGGGCACAGCCGCAGCGCCGTGTCCGCCAGCCGCCGCGCCTCCCCCACGGCGGCCAGTCCGTCGACCGTGCCGCTGACGCCCACCCGTACTCCGGGAGGCTGTTCGTCCGGGAGGATCGCCGCCGCGTCGCCCTCGACGAGGACGATGCCGTGATCGGTGTCCGCGCCGGTGTGCCAGTGCACGCGCACATCCGGGGCCAGGACCGCCTGGGCGCCCGCACAGCCGGCTGACCGTGTCCCCTCGACGGCGACGACGGCGTACCGGCCCTGCTCGGGCAGGCCGAGCGCCTCCGCCGCCTCGGGCAGGTCGGCGATCCTGCTGGTGCCGTCCAGCAGGGCCGCGGCGAGCAGTCGCACCCTGTTCTCCTTCCGCCACGCCAGCCGGCGCTCGGTCTGCCGGTAGGCGTCGGCGACGACCGTGCAGTGCTCGTCGACGAAGTCCCAGACGTCGGACGCGACGTGCACCAGCAGCCGTACGTCCTCAGGCGCCGTCCGGGACGTCTCGTCGACCAGGCCCTGCCAGACCAGGGAGCCGCCCAGCCGGAAGGCGTGCAGCACCGCGTCCAGCGGCAGGCCCTGCTCGGCGCGGGTGGCGCCGATCTTCCAGGAGCAGCGGCGCGCCCCGTCGCGGGCGCCCCGCGGGTCCAGCAGCGAGTTGATGCTGTGCCGCAGCGAGCGGTGCACCTCCTGCCAGGTGGCGGCGGCGTCGCCCTCGACGGCGGTGCGGTAGGCCGGCTCCTGCTCCTCGAGCACCGCGACCAGCCGGTCGGTGAGCTGCGGCAGGTCGTCCAGCAGGACGCGGGCGGCCCGGTGCAGCACGCGCAGCGCGTCGGCGTCGATCAGCGACCGCACGCGTGGCGTCCGCGACCGGGGTGCGGGCACGGGTCCGGGACGCAGCAGGGTTCGTGGCCGTACGGCGTGAGGCATCGCGCATTCCCCCCAGGGTCGGGCTTCCCGGCGGTGCCCGTGCGGCGGCCCCGTACCGGCGCCCGGCAGGTACGGGGAGCCCACGGGCCGGCCGCCGTCGGACTCGTCCTGCCCCGAAGGATGGCATACCGTCCGGTCGGTCCCTAGAGTCGTGCACCGGTCTTTTCCTCTTGCTCGACCAGACGCACCAGCTCGACCCGGGAGCGCAGGCCCAGCGTGGCGAACACGTTCCGCAGGTGGTAGTCGACGGTGCGGGTGCTCACGGAGAGGCTGAGGGCCACCTCACGGTTGGTGGCGCCCTCGGCGACGTACCGGGCGATCCGCAGCTGCTGCGGGGTGAGACGGGCGAGGCAGGGGGGCGCGGCAGGGGCCGCGGCGGGGGCGGCGCCGCCGGCGCGGAGTTCGGCGGCGGCCTGCTGCGCCCACAGGCGGGCGCCGCAGCGTTCGAACCCCAGGCGCGCCTCCTCCAGGCGGGTGCGGGCCTCGCGGAGCCGGCGTCTGCGGCGCAGCCACTTGCCGTAGAGCAGTTCGGTGCGGGCGCGTTCGAAGTCGCCGGCGGTGTCGTCGTGCCGGTCCAGGGCGCGGCGGTACAGCTCGTCGGCGGTGTCCGGGGCGGCCAGCAGGGCGCGGCAGCGCAGGAGTTGGGAGGGGGCCTGCGGGTCGGCGCCACAGGCCGCCCACAAGGCGAAGCTCTCCACGACCGCCGCCGCGTGCTGGGGCCGGCCGGCGGACGCGGCCGCCTCCACGAAGCAGGGGACGGCGAGCATCCATACCGCGAAGTGGCCGCGGCGGGCGCCGGGTTGTACCAGCGGGCCGAGCCGCTGCGCAGCCTCGCGGGGGCGGCCGGCGCCGAGGTCCGCGCGGGCGGCCGCCCAGTGGGCGAGGGTCGCGGCCTGGGCGAGTCCGTGGCGGCGGGCGGTGCGCAGGGCCGCCTCGGCGTGCTCGGTCACGAGGTCCGCCTCGCCCTCGATGGACGCGGCGAGGGCGAGGACGGCGTGGTGGTGGGCGGCGGTGTTGCGCTGCCCGGCGCGCGCGGCGGTGCGCAGGCCCTCCTCGGCGTGGGTGCGGGCGAGCTGGTGGCGGCCTGCGCGGAGTTCGGCGTACGCCAGGTATTCGAGGGCGCGCGGTTCGAGGGCGGCGGAGCCGGAGGTACGGGCGGCGGCGAGGGCGCGGGCGCCCGCGCGGCGGGCGGAGGTGACGTCGCCGAGCATCAGGGCCGCGGCGGCCGAGCGGAGGAGGTGGTCGGGGTCGCTGCCGCGCAGGCCGTGGTCGACGACGCGACGGAGGGGGGCGGCGGCCAGGTCGAAGCGGGCGAGGAGGACGGCGCGCAGGCCGTCGCGGTGGTCGCGGGAGGGGTCGCCGTCCGGCGGGGGGTTCGTGGGCGGGGTGCACGCCGTGCGGGATGCCGTTGCGTCCGCCCGTGCCGCAGAGGCGTCCGAGGCCGTCGGTGTGCCGCTTCTCGGGACGCGGACGCAGGCCTCGGCCAGAGGGAGGGCCGGGGGTGTGCGGGTGGGGGCCAGGGCCGAGAGGCAGGCGGCGGGGTCGCCCGCGGACCAGGCCGCGTCCGCCGCGGCGAGCGTCGCGCGGGCCGCGGCGGGCGGGGGTAACAGGTCCGCCGCCAGCAGGAAGGACTCCCGGGCGTCCTCCACCGGACCGTCGGCCAGGAGTAGCGCGCCGCGCAGCAGCTCCGCGCCGCCGCGCACCGACGCGGGCGCGGAACGGCCGCGCGCCAGCTCCAGCAGGCGCAGGGCGTCGGCTGTGCGGCCGGCGAGGAGTGCCTGCTGCGCGGCGGCGAGGTGGAGGCGGGCGCGTCCCGTCCCGTCCGGGGTGAGTTCGGCCGCGCGGGTCAGGGCCCTGCGGCGGAGGGCGGGCGGCGCCGTGCACGCCGGGTCGGTCGCCGCCCGGGTCAGTGCGGCCGCCACGGCGGAGGCGGGGCCGGTGACCGCCCAGGAGCGGTGGAGGAGCGGGAGGATGCCGTCCGCCTCCGTCGCGGCCTCGGCCAGGGCGAGATGCGCGGCGCGCCGGTGTCCGGGGGGCGCGGTGGCGTACACCGCGCGGAACATCAGCGCGCTGCGGAAGCGGAGCCGGCCCTCGCCTCGGGTCAGCAGGTCGGGCAGGGGGCCGTCGGACGCGGAGGGACACGCGCGGAGGACGAGTTCCTCGTCCGCGTCCTCCTCCCCCGTCGCCCGTGCGGCGGCGGCCGTGGTCAGCAGCAGGCCGCCGGGGTCGTCGGGCAGGCGGTCGCCGGCCACCTCGGCCAGCACCTCACCGGTGACCAGCAAGGGGGGCAGCGCCCGCCGTCCGCTCAGCTGGGCCGGCGACAGGCGCCGGACCAGGGCGAGCAGCAGCGCGGGGTTGCCCTCGGCCGCCGTGATCAGTTCCTCCCGTACGGCGGGGTCGACGGCGCCGTCCGCGGCGTCCCGGACCAGCGGTGCCGCGTCCGCGGGGGTGAGCGGGCCGAGGCGCAGGACGGGCAGGTCCGCCAGCTCGCGGGCCACGCGGCGATGGGCGGGGACGGTGACCAGGAGGGCCGCCCGTACCCCCGTCTCCCGGATCCGCGCGGCGGTGCGGGCGAGCGCGGCGCGTGCCGGCGCGTCCCACAGGTGGGCGTCGTCCACGCACAGGAGGAGCGGGCGGGCCGCCGTGGCCGTCCGGAGGACGTCGTCCAGCTCGTGCGCCTGGCCGGCACGGAGGTGCCGCACCGGGCCCGCGCGGAAGAGGCGGGCGGCGTGGTCGAGGAACGTGGTGCGGCCGCAACCGGGTTCACCGGTCACGACACGGACGCCGCCGTCGGTGCGCAGCGCGTCCAGCAGCTCGGCGGTCAGCCGCTGACGCGTGGTCGTGTGTCCGGTCATTTTCGTGACCTTACTCACGCGTAAGGTCACGCGGAAGGTGGACGTCCGTCGCCCGTTGAACGGCGAACAGCCGTGTCACCAGCGGCTTTCACGTGGTGCCGTACACCCCGGACTGTGCGGGGGCCCATGGACGGCGGCGGCCCGCGGTGCCCGCGCACAACGGCGGTGGCGGCCCGCGCCGTGCGCGGACCGCCACCGGTGGGTGTCGTCAGGAGGTGTGCGGGCAGTTGCCCCGCGACTCCTCGACGGTGAGGCTCGGCCGCGGCAGCGGGCACAGGAACTGCTCGTACCGGGTGTCGTTGTCGATGAAGCGCTTCAGCCACGACACGCTGTACTTGGCGATCGTCGTGTTCGACGAGTTCGGGGTGAAGTGGGTGGCGTTGTTCAGCTCCACGTAGGCCCGGTCCAGGGAGGACGGGAGGTTGTTGTAGAAGGGCTCGGCGTGGCTGGCGACGGGCGCGATGGTGTCGCCGTCGGCGCCGAAGATCAGGGTGGGGGTACGGACCTCGGACCAGGTCTTGTCGAGGTTCCAGGGCGTCAGCGGGATGGCGGCCTGGAGGGACGGCCGGTCCTTGGCGGCTTCGAGGGAGCCGCCGCCGCCCATCGAGTGGCCCATGACGCCCAGTCGGCTGCTGTCGACGCGGTTGCGGACGGAGCTGCGCTGGGTGAGGTAGTCCAGCGCGGCCAGCAGCTGGTCGCCTCGGGAGGCGGGCTGGTCCAGGGTGGTGTTCGTGTCGATGGTGAACACCACGAAACCCTGGGAGGCCAGGCGCGGGCCCAGCCAGGAGATGGACGACTCGAGCGCGGTGTAACCGGGTGAGATGGCGACGGCGCCGAAGGTGCCGTCGGCGGTGGTCGTCGGGTAGTAGATCGTGCCGCCGCCGAAGCCGGTCGCGGAGAGCCGGGAGACGGACGTCTGCGAGACCGCGTACGGGCCGCGCAGGGCCTCGATGCTGGACTCGGTGGGCGCCGGTCCGCGCTCGTAGGGGTTGTCGGCGGCGGCGTGTGCGCCGGGGCCGGTGAGGGTGCTGAGGCCGATGACGGCGGCGAGCGCGGTGGTGAGGCCGGCGAGGCGGCCGGTGCGGAGGCGCGTGCGGGTGCCTGTGCGTGTCCGCGGGCTGGTGTGGGGGTGCTGGTGCACGACGAGTGGTCCTCTCTGTCACGGCGGGTCGCCCGGGCGGCCGGGGCTCGGGATCACTGCGAGGGCTGGGGAGCCGGGCCTCGGCCGGGGGCGGTGCCTTTTGACTGGCGGTGCCACTGTCGGGGGGGTGGGGGTGGGTGGGGATCGGTGAAATCACCGGTGTTGTGGGTGGGGGGTGTTCACCGCGGGCCGGTGGGGGGTGAGTGCGCGGTTCCCCGCGCCCCTGGGGGGCCGGGGGTCGCGTCAGGCCGCGGGGCGGTGGGGGTAGGGCGCGCAGTTCCCCGCGCCCCCGGGGTGGCCGGGCGCCGTGACAGGGCGCGGGACGGTGGGGGTTGAGCGCGCAGTTCCCCGCGCCCCTAGGGGGTGGCCGGGCGCCGTGACAGGGCGCGGGGCCGTGGGGGCTGAGCGCGCAGTTCCCCGCGCCCCCGGGGTGGCCGGGCGCCGTGACAGGGCGCGGGGCCGTGGGGGCTGAGCGCGCAGTTCCCCGCGCCCCCGGGGTGGCCGGGCGCCGTGGCAGGGCGCGGGACGGTGGGGGTTGGGCGCGCAGTTCCCCGCGCCCCTGGGAGGCTGAGCGCCCGGTTTCTCGCGGCCCTGGGGCGTCAGGACGTTGCTGTCAGGGTCAGTGAGGCGGCCGCCGTGGCGAGGTAGAAGCCGGGGAACGCGAGGTTGTGCAGGACGCGGGCGCGGAGGTGGAAGGCGATCGCGCCCAGGTAGAACAGGACGAGACCGCAGGCCGCGACCACGCCGAGAGGGCGCAGCGCGGTGACGAAAGTGCCGAGGAGGAGGCCCGCCGCGCCGGCCAGCTTGAGGACGGCCAGCCACGGGAGCCACGCTCGCGGAACACCCACCTGCGCCGAGTTGGCGATCACGAAGCGTGCCCCGGCGAGGTCGGCGGTCGCGATGGCCACGTTGACGGCGGCGGTGAGCACGGTGACGAGGACGAGTGCGAGTGGGGTAGCGGTCATGTCTCCAGGGTTGTCAGGTGTCCGGGCACCGTCCAATACCTGCTTCTATAACCTGGAGGCATGGATGTGGACACGCGTGCGCTCCGGTACTTCGCCGCAGTGGCGGAGGAGGGCAGCCTGACCGGGGCCGCGGAGAGGCTGTTCGTCTCGCAGCCCGCGCTGACCAAGCAGATCCGGCGCCTTGAGGACGATCTCGGCGTACGGCTCTTCGCGCGTTCGCGGTCGGGGATGGCGCTGACCGAGGCCGGCCGCGAGTTCGCCTCCCGGGTGCCCCCGCTGCTGGACGGATGGGACGAGGCGGTGCGGGCGACCGGCCGGGCGGCGCGGGTGCTGCGGCTCGGCTTCCTGGACGCGGGCGCGGTGGGAGCCGTCCCCGAGGTCATCACCGCGTTCCGCCGCGCGCGGCCGGAGTGGCGGGTGGAGCTACGGCAGTTCGACTGGTCGGACCCGAGCGCGGGCCTGGCCCGGGGGGAGGTCGACGCCGCGGTGGTGCGTCTGCCGTTCCCAGGTCAGGAGAGTTTCGCGGTGCGGGAGTTGTTCGCCGAGGAGCGTGGCGTGCTGCTGCCGGCCGGGCATGCGCTGGCGACCCGCGAGACGGTGGACTTCCGCGAGCTGTGGGACGAGCCGTTCGTCGCCGCCGAGGCCGACGCCGGGGCCTGGAAAGATCACTGGCTGGGGGCGGAGGAACGGGACGACGAGCACCCCGTCCGGGTCGGCGCCGTGACCAGCCGTCCCGACGAGTGGCTGGGAGCGGTGGCCGGCGGGAACGTGGCGCTGGCCCCCGCGTCGGCGGCCCGCTTCTACTCACACCCGGGTGTGGTGTTCCGGCCGGTTCGCGGGCTCTCACCTACCCGGGTGGGGCTGGCCCGGCCTCGAGGGCGGGGGCGGGAGCGGGGGCGCGGGCATGAGGCGGTGCTGGATGAGTTGTTGCGGGCCGTCACGCGGCGGCTGAGCGGGGGTCCCTGAGGGGGCTGGTGTTGGCGGCAGCCCGCGGGCCGGTGGGGGTTGAGCGCGCAGTGCCCCGCGCCCCTTCGGGGCATGTGTGGGCCCGGGCGGGGTACCCGGGCGGGCGTGTTCACCGTCGGAGTCGGCGCTGACGGTGGCGGGGACGGCGCTCCGGCTTCCGGGGCGCCGTCCCTTCATGCGGCGTCGTACACGTGGGCCCGGCCGCCGACCCACTTCACCCAGGCGGGATCGTCCAGCAGGCGCTCGCCCTCCGGCAGCCCCACGCGTCGCAAAAACTCCACGACGTCCCGGTCGGAGGAGGCGAGGCCGACGATCTCTCCGCGCACGGTGACGCGCCGGCCGCCCGAGCCGAGCGGCGGGTGTACCACGATCGGAGGCTTCCTCATCCCTCCAGGATCCGTCCGCGCGTCCGCGTATGCATGCCGGGACCCGCTGTCACCCGACTGGCCCGCCGGACGAGCCGGACGGACGCCCGCCGTGCTGGTATGGAAGCGGCCTCCATGCCTACCCGGAGGGAGCTGGGAATGCACGAGATGTGGTGCGGTGCAGACACTTCGGGGGAGCCGGTCTGGCACGTTCTCACCCCGGACAAGACCTCGACGCTGTGCGGGGTGGAGAAGGAGGAGGAATCGCCACGACGCGACACGACGGACCGGCACTGCTTCTCCTGCATGAAGTCGTTCCAGGCCGTCGTGGCGTCACGCTGAGAGCCACGGCCGTCCCCGCCGGCGCCGGCGGACCCGCGCATCCCCCGGGTCCGCCGGCGCCGCGTCAGTGACAGGCGTGCTCCCCGCCGCCGTGGACGTGCTCCCCCGCGTCCGGTCCGCGCGTGTCGAGACGGCAGAAGCAGGACGCGTGGATCGGTACGTCCGCCAGCGCCGCGGCCTGCCTCAGCTGCCGGGCGACGATCGCGGCCTCGCCGTGCTTGCCGGTGCGCAGCAGGCACTCGTGGAAGCCGTGCAGCGCCCAGACGTTGTCGGGGTGCTGGAGCGGCCGGGGCAGGGTGTCGTCCAGCCCGAGGTCGGCCCGGTAGACGGCCTCCGCCTCGGCGACCCGCCCCTGTTCGAGGAGCAGCGCGCCGAGGGCGTGCCGGGTGGGCTGCATCCAGCCCCACGGCTCGTCGTACGGCAGGGTGTCGTCCAGTTCGACGGCCAGCTCCAGCGCGGCGAAGGCGGTGGCGTGGTCGCCCTTGCGGTAGGCGAGTTCGCCGTCGAGCATCGCCGAGGCGATGGCGAGGATGTCGTGGCAGGTGTTGTTGAACAGCATCCGGCTGTCCGGCACCCGGTCCACGGCCGCGCGGAACCGCTCCCGCTCGGTGTCGGCCCGGTCCGTGTCGCCCCGGACGGCGAGGGCGATGCCGCGGGCGTAGTGCAGCATCGCGGTGGTGACGCAGTACAGCTCGGGGTCGTCCGGGAACGGCAGCGCGAGGATGTCGTCCCAGCGGCCGAACCGGATCAGCACGTGGAAGCGCATCGCCAGGAACGCCTCCAGCCAGTCCGCCATGGGCGGGCTCTCCACCCGGAGCAGCTTCTCGGGCACCGCCGCCTCCAGCCGGGCGGCGGCGTCGAGGGCCACCCGGGACTGTCCGGCGAACATGGCGCCGTAGATCCGGAAGTGGTGGTTGTGGCAGCGGTAGAGGGTGTAGAAGTTCATCGCGCCGGCCCGCCGGAGGTATGTCTCGTCGGCGGCGATGGCGGCGGTGTTGTCCGAGACGACGCGCCGGTAGTCGCCGCACAGCACCTCCAGGTGCGAGGGCATGTGGAGGAGGTGTCCGGCGTCGGGCGCCAGTCCGCGCAGCCGGTCGGCGACGGTGAGGGCGGCCTCCGGGGTCGGGGACATCTCCATGAGATGGATGTAGAGGTGCACCACGCCGGGGTGTGCGGCGCCCGCCTCGGTGGCGAGGGCCCCGTCGAGCACCTCCTTGGCCTCCACGGTGCGGGCGCCGTCGGCGGGGCGTCCGGTCTTGAGGTCCCACAGCTGCCAGGGCGTGAGGTTCATCAGGGCGTCGGCGCACAGTGCGGCCACGTCGGGGTCGCCGGGGGCGCTCTCGTACACGGCGAGCATGCGGTCCGCGTACGGTTCGTTCCAGACCGAGCAGTCCTCCTCGGGGTGGGCCCGCGGGTAGCGGGCGCGCAGCGCCTCGACGAGGGCGCGCTCGACGGGGGTGGCGCGGGCCGCCGCCGCCTGGTGGGCGCGTTCGACGGCCGCGTGGGTGCGCTCGACGGTGCGGGTGAGGTCCTCGGCGTCGAAGGCCTCCCAGGGCTTGTTGTAGTTGGGGCCGAGGGCGTAGGCGATGCCCCAGTGGGCCATCGCGCAGCCGGGGTCGGCGTCGGCGGCCTTCTGGAAACAGGCCACCGCCTCCTCGTGGTTGAAGGCGTACGTCCACATCAGCCCGCGGTCGAACCAGAGTTGGGCCTCGGGGGAGGTCGTCGACACGGGCCGTCCGTAGGAGCCGAGGTCGTAGTAGCCGTCCATGGTGCCCGCCTCCCGGGGATCCGGCGTGGCCGGCCGTCGCGCGTCGGCGGCCGGCGTCCCGTGGGGACGAAACCGACGATAGCGGGGCACGAACGGTCGCGCAGGCGCGCCGCGAAAGCCGTCCCGGGGCGGGTCAGACGCTCACCAGGAGCTGTGGCGACAGCACCTTGATCATCGTGTTGGTCCAGCGCATCTGGCGCAGGGTCTGCGGATGGCAGTCGGTGACGAGGTCGAGCAGGGTCCGGTCGCGGGTGGCCTGCGCGGTCTGGGCGAGCATCTCCCAGTGCAGGGAGTTGCGGACGGCGGCCAGGTGCAGGTCGCGCAGGTCCTCCAGGAGGAGCAGCCCGGTCTCCGGGCGGCGCCCGAGGGCCTGCGCGGCCTTCTCGCGCAGGGCGGTGAGGGCGCCGGGCGCGGTGTGGTCGCGGGGGCCGGACAGGTCGACCCCGTGGTCGGGTCCGAGGGCGGCCAGCCGGGCGGCGTGCTCGCGGGACCAGCGGGCGACGTCGGTGGCGATGTGGTGCACCTCGTGCTCGGTGCGGTGCCGCTCGGCGACGGCGAGCAGGTCCGTCTCCAGGTCGCGCTCGCCGTCGTGCAGGGCGCGCAGGGTGATGCCGATGCCGCTCATGCCGTGCTCCCGGTGTCGGTGCCGTGCGCGTCCGTGCCGTCCGTGCGTGCGCCGTGCGTGTCCGTGCCGTCCGTGCGCGCGCCGTGCGTGTCCGTGCCGTCCGTGCGCGCGCCGTGCGTGTCCGTGCCGTCCGCGTCCTGCCGCCGGGGCGTGCCGCGCCGGGCGGCCAGGGTGACGCGGGCCGCCGCCGTCTTGAACAGGGGTTGTTTGGACAGCGGGTCCCAGTCGGTGACGGTGGTCTCGTTGGCGGCGCGTCCGGGGCGGCCGTCGGGCGGGCGGTGGCCCTCGGGGGTGTCCCAGTAGCCGTAGTGGAAGGGGACGAACACCACGCCGTCGCGGATCGCCACGGTCCGCAGCCGGGCCTCGATCACCCCGCGCGGTGTGGTGACGCGCACGAGGTCGCCGTCGGCCAGGCCCTGTGCGGCGGCCTCCGCCGGGGAGATCTCGGCCCAGACGTCCGGCGCGGCGGCGTTCAGCTCGGGCGCGCGGCCGGTTTTGGTGCGGGTGTGGAAGTGGTACACGGTGCGGCCGGTGATCAGCTGGAGGGGGTACTCGGGTGAGGCGTCCTCGTGCGGCGGGAGGTACTCGGCGGCCTTGATCACGGCCTTGCCGTCCGGGTTGAGGGAGCGGTACTCGACGGGGGTGACGGTGGCGCCGGTGACCATGTCCTTGCCGTAGCTCTCGCACCGGTCGGGGTGGGCGTGGTCGAAGCCGTCGGTGTAGAGGCGGGCGGTGCCGTCGGGGGCGTCCTCGGTGCAGGGCCACTGGATGCCGCCGCCGCGCAGCTTGTCGTAGCTGAGGCCGGTGTAGTCGCAGGGGCGTCCTGCGCTGCACCGCTGCCAGGCGGCGAAGGCTTCCTGCGGGTCTCGCCAGGGGATCAGCGGGCCGCCGTCCTTGTCGCGGAAGTCCATGCGGGCCGCGAAGTCGAGGAAGATGTCGAGGTCGGCGCGGGCTTCGCCAGGGGGTTCGACCGCCTTCTCGGAGAGGTGGACGGTGCGGTCGGCGTTGGTGAAGGTGCCGGTCTTCTCGCCCCAGGTGGCGGCGGGCAGCACGACGTCGGCGAGCTGCGCGGTCTCGTTGAGGAACAGGTCCTGCACCACCATGAACAGGCGTTCCTGAGTGAGGATCGCACGGATCCGGCCGAGCTCGGGCAGGGAGACGGCCGGATTGGTGCCGGAGATCCACAGCATGCGCAGCGAGCCCTGCTCGGCGTAGCGGAACATCTGCATGGCGTGGGTCGGCGGGCCGTGATGCGGGATGCCGTCCGGTTCGACGTTCCAGATCTCGGCCAGTTCGGCCACATGCCGGTCGTTCTGCCAGTTGCGGAAGCCGGGCAGGTCGCCGTCGGCGCCGCATTCGCGGGTGTTCTGGGCGGTGGGCTGGCCGTTCATCTGCATCAGTCCGCAGCCGGGACGGCCCAGCATGCCGCGGATCAGGTGCAGGTTGTTGACCTGCACGGCGGCGGCGGACGCCTGGTGGGACTGGTAGACGCCCTGGAGCACGGTGGAGGTGAGCCGCCGCGCGTCGCCGAGGAGGTCGGCCGCGCGTTCGATCTCGGCGGCCGGCACGTCGCAGATTCCGGCGGCCCAGCGCGGGGTGCACCGCTCGACGCCGGCGGCGAGTTCGTCGTAGCCGACGGTGTGCGCGTCGAGGTAGGCGCGGTCGATCCGGCCGGTGCGGATGATCTCGTGGAGCAGGGCGTTGAGCAGGGCGACGTTGGTGCCGGGGCGCGGCGCCAGATGGACGTCGGCGCGGCGGGCGACGGGGGTGTGCCGGGGGTCGACGCACAGCAGCCGGGGCGGGTCGGAGCCCTCCAGCCGGTCCAGGACGCGCAGTCACAGCACCGTCTGCGTCTCGGCCATGTTGTGCCCGAACAGGGCGATCGTGTCGGCGTGGTCGATGTCCTCGTACGAGCCGGGCTGGCCGTCGGAGCCGAAGCTCTCCTTGAGTGCCTCGGCGGCGGTCGCCGTGCACAGCCGGGTGTTGCCGTCGAGGTGGTTGGTGCGGACGCCGGCGTGGGCGAGGACGGAGAGGGTGTAGTACTCCTCCAGGAACAGCTGTCCGCTGGTGTAGAAGCCGACGGAGCCCGGGCCGCGTTCGTCGAGCAGGGTCCGGGTGCGGGAGGCGATGCGCTCCAGGGCGGTGTCCCAGTCGGTCTCGACCAGGCGGCCGTTCTCCCGTACCAGGGGGCGGGTGAGGCGGTCCGGGGCGTGGTTGGCCTGCCAGCCGTAGAGGTCTTTGGGGCCGAGCCGGCCGCGGTTGACCCGGTCGGCCGCGCGGCCGCGGACGCCGACGACGCGTCCGCCGCGCACGGCGATGTCCATGGCGTCGCCGTTGGAGTGCAGGATCGACGCGGACGGCACCCACCGCTCGACGTCCTCCTCCGTCACGCCGTCCGCGAGGTGCAGGTCGGTGCGGACCGGCCAGGGGTGGCCGGGGGTGTAAGGGGTGCGTACGCCCCAGGGGTCGGCGATCCTCTCCGGCGAGCTGTCCACGATGGTCCGGCCTCCACGGTGCGGGGATGTCGCGGGGCGGGTACCCGGCTCTTCTCCGGCCAGACTCTCACGCTCCACGCACACTCCGTCACCATGAGTGACCATCTGACACTCTTTCACCATTCCTTCGGGGTCTTGTGCGCCGACGGGCTGGCAAGGGCCGTACGGCCCTCCCTAGGATGTATTTCCTGTCCAGCCAGTCCAGTTGGCGCGGCACTCCGCAGGGGGAACGATGCATTCCGGTAAGCAGCTGTCCACCGAGATCGACGCAACCGTGCCGACGGCCGCGCGCATGTACGACTACTACCTGGGCGGCAAGGACAACTACGCCGCGGACCGCGCCGCGGTCGAGGAGCTGGACAAGGTGGTGCCGAGCACCCGCCGGCTGGCCCTGAACAACCGCCGTTTCCTCCAGCGCGTGGTCCGCACGCTCACCCAGGAGTACGGGATCCGGCAGTACCTGGACCACGGCTCCGGCCTGCCCACGCAGGACAACGTGCACCAGGTGGCGCAGCGCATCGACCCCACCACCCACGTCGTGTACGTCGACAACGACCCGATGGTGCTGGTGCACGGCCGGGCCCTGCTGGAGCAGGACGAGCGCACGGTGGTCATCCAGGCGGACATGCGCGACACCGAAGGGATATTCGGCCACGCCGAGACCCGGCGGCTGATCAACCTCGACGAGCCGGTGTGCGTGCTGTTCAACTCGGTCTTCCACTGCATCCCGGACAGCGACACCGACGGCCCGCAGGCCGTCGCCGACCGGGTGCGGGAGCGGCTCGCACCGGGCAGCATCATGGTGATGTGCCAGCTGGTCAGCGAGGACGAGAAGGTCCGCGAGTCCGTCACCGCCTTCATGGATCAGGTGACCCAGGGGCACTGGGGCCGGGTCCGCCAGGAGAAGGACGTGGAGGCGCTGTTCGACGGGCTGGAGATCCTGGAGCCTGGCCTGGTCGAGGTCTCCACCTGGCGTCCGGACACCGAGGTGGCGCCCCGTCAGCTCACGCAGGAGTGGATCGAGTTCGGCGGCGTGGGCCGCATACCCGCGTAACCCCTGACACCGAGACGCCCCTCCCCGGTTTTCGTGGGACCGGGAGGGGCGTCGGCGCGTCCGGCGCAACACTGCAGGTGACCGACTCGCAGGCGGCGCGCGCGTCAGGAGAGCGCGTAGCGTTCCTCGATCGTGCGGCGCAGCATCTCGACGGACTCGCGGGGCGTGAGCGCCTCGTCGGCGAGACGGTCGAGCACGATCCGGTACTCCTCGGTCTCGTCGAGATCCTCGAGGAAGTTGGCGCTTCTGATGTGCTCCAGGTAGACCACGTCGGGCAGGTCGAGGCCGCCGAAGCGCAGATACGTCACCGGAATGGCGGGCGCCGAGGCGTTGGTGACGTTCAGCGGGACGATCTGAAGGGTGACGTTCGGCCGGGCGGCCATCTCGGCGAGGTGGTCGAGCTGCTCGCGCATCACGGTGCGGTCGCCGAGAACGCGCAGCAGGACGGACTCGTCGATGACGGCCCACAGCTGCGGGGCGTCCTCGCGGAGCAGCAGCTGGGCCCGGCGCATGCGCAGCTCGACCCGGCGCTGCACCTCGCTCGCCGGGGCGTTGGGCAGTCCCCGCTCGACGACCGCGCGGGTGTAGTCGGCGGTCTGGAGCAGTCCGGGGACGTACTGGATTTCGAACGTACGGATGGTGGCCGCGGCCTCCTGGAGTCCGACCAGGCGGTCGAACCACTCGGGCATCAGCCGCTTGTCGTACCGCTGCCACCAGCCCGGTTCGCCGGCCCGCTGGAGCAGCTTGAGGAGGACGGATGCCTCGTAGTCGTCGGTGCCGTAGAGCTCGAGCAGCGCGCGTACGTCGGTCTCGGTCGGCGGGCGGCGGCCCTTGCCGGACTCGATCCGGGACAGCTTGGCCCCGCTGAAGCCGACGGAGCGGGCCGCCTGGTCCTGGGACAGTCCGGCGTCCTCACGGAAACCGGCCAGCTGCACGCCCACCAGCATCTTGAGCAGGGTCGGCGCGGGCTCGGGCCTGTCCAGATAGGGTTCCAGACGGGAGATGCGATGCGACGCGGCGGACATCCTGACTCCCAGCAGACCGGCACAAGGGCGATTCACACTATCGCATCTGATGCTGCCTCACCGCATGCGGATGCGAAATGCCGAGCGAAGTGGGGCAGTTGGACTCCGCTTCACCGGCGCCGGTCCACAGGGTCCGGCGCCGGCCGCGCGGGATCACCGGGCGCGGGGGCCCGTCACCGGACGAGGTGGTCGAACTCGCCGTCCTTCGCTCCCGCCAGGAAGGCGGCCAGCTCGGCGGCGGTGTACACCAGGGCCGGGCCGTCGGGATCGCGGGAGTTGCGCATCGCGACGTCACCGCCGGACAGCGGCGCGACCTCGACACAGTTGCCCTCGGCGTTGCTGTGCCGGCTCTTGATCCAGCGGGCGTCCAACTGGCTGGCCCGCACTCCGTTCCGCACTCCAGGCACCGCTGTCTCCTCGCTGCTGATCTCGTCCCGCCCCGCACGGCCGTCGCCGTACCTGGCGAAAATTCTCGCGCAATTTCCCGTGCAATTGCACGCGAGCGCTGACAGCGTGGATAATAGCCGTGGCGTCAACCCCCGTGGGAGCGCCCCGTCCTGACGTCGCATCGAGGAGATGACGTGTCATCACCTGTGCACTTGACGCTCCGGCCGCCGGCCTCGGCCGTCTTACCGGCAGTAGGTCGCGGTGCCGGGTCGTTCGGCCCGCTGCCCGCGGTGCCGCACGAGGACGGGACCCCACTGCCGACGGTGCCCGCCGCCGCCCCCTACGCGGCGGTGAGCATCGCCTGCAGCAGGGAGGGCCTCGCGCGAGCGCGGTCCTTCACCCGCGACACCCTCGGGAACTGGTCGCTGCGCCGGTGCAGCGACGACGCCACGCTCGTGATGACCGAGCTGGCCGCCAACGCCGTCACGCACGCGGCGTCGCGCTGCCCGGGTGAGCCGGACGTACGGCTGGGGTTCCGTCTGGAGCCGGCGCACCTGCTGCTCACCGTCACCGATCCCGACGACCGCCCGCCCGTGCGGCGGCCTCCCGGCGGCGACGCCGACCTGGAGGAGCACGGCCGGGGGCTGCGCATCGTCGACGCCCTGTCCGAGGCGTGGGGCTGGTTCCCCGCCGTCCCGGCAGGCAAGACGGTGTGGGCCCGGTTGTCCACCCGTCCGCCCACCTGACACGACTGCCGCGGAAAGGCACCCACGCCATGCGCAGCGCTTCTACGGAACAGCCGAGCAGCGAGCGCCCAGTGCGCCACACGCCCCCCACCAACGTGGCACGGTCCACGCCCCTCACGGCCCTGTCCCAGGTGCCATGGGCCGACATGCAGGACTCCACCGGATCGGCGGCCGCCATTCCCCTGCTGCTCAACGGCATCGCCTGGGGCGACGCCGGCACCGCCCGGGCCGCCCTCGAGGATCTGCGGAAACGGATCTGCCAGTACGGCTTCGTCACGGAACAGGCGACCGCGGCGACGGTGCCGTTCCTCTGGGAGCTGGCCCAGCTGCCGCACGTCACCGTCCGGGCGGGGATCATCCAGCTCCTCAAGGCCATCGCCGACGCCCGGCAATGGGAGAGCACGGCCGCGGCGTACCCCAAGCTGCTGAACCGCCGGGAGAACCCGGTGGTGTGGGAGCGGGCCGCGCGCCAGGCGGTGCGCGCCCGGCGCGGTGAGCTGAACCGGCTGCTGGCCGAGCCGGACACGGAGATCGCCCGGGCCAGCACGGAGCTGGCCCGGGCACTGGCCGACTGAGCACGGCCCCACACACTCCGGGCCGCCCCTGCCCGCACACGGGGCGGGCCCGGCGGAGAAGACGCGCGACTGCTCGGGGGACCAGTCGCGCGTCGGGGGGAGGGTCGCGCGCGGCCAAGGGGGGAAAGGCCGCGCGCGACCCGCGCACTCCAGCACCGCGTGCGGTGCCCTCGCCAACCAACGCGACATGACGCGCCCCCTTGGGGGCGCGGGGAACTGCGCGATCAACCCCCACAACCCGCACCCGCCCGTCCCACAGGCGGCAGCCCCCCCCACCCGGGCGCGACAACGCCCTGAAGGGGCGCGGGGAACTGCGCGATCAACCCCCACAGCACCGCACCCGACGACGCACCGCAGGCGGCAGCCCCTGCCCACCCGGCGCGGACAGCGCCCGCGGCTCACCGAGGGGGGTGACTGCACACCCGCGTCTCCCATCCCCGCGGCAGCGGCCTCGCCTCGATCCGCGCGGCAGTGTAGACATGGCACATGGTCCGACTCATGGGTCGATCCCGGACCCGGTCGCCCCAGCGGTCCGGCGCGGCGGCGTCCGTGCGGCGCCGGCGGAAGGAGAGCGGCCGCTCCGGGTGGCATCCGATGGCGGGGCTGCGGTCGGTGCTGAGCGGGCGCAGCGTCGCCGGACAGGTGTTCGTCCTGCTCCTCGTGATGGTGCTGCTCCTGGTCGTCGCCGCCGTCGTGGCGCTGGTGCTCCAGGTGCAGCGGGACAGCACCCAGGAGGCCCGCAACCGCTCCCTCGCCGTCGCCGAGACCTTCGCCAACGCCCCCGGCACGATCGAGGCGCTGAACTCCCCCGACCCCACGGCCGTGCTCCAGCCTCGCGCCGAGGCGGCCCGTGAGCGGTCGCACGTCGACTTCGTCGTCGTCATGAACACCGACGGCATCCGCTACACGCACCCTCGCCCGGACCGCATCGGCAAGCAGTTCGTCGGCACCGTCGAGCCCGCGCTGCGGGGCGAGCCGGTCGTGGAGGAGATCGAGGGGACCATCGGCAGGCTCGTGCAGGCCGTGGTGCCGGTGGAGGAACCGGACGGCACGGTGGTCGGCCTGGTGTCGGCGGGCATCACGCTGGAGAACGTCGGCGGGGCGACGGAGGCGCAGCTGCCGCTCGTGCTGGGCGCGGCGCTCGCCGCGCTGGCCCTGGCGACCGTCGGCGCGGCCCTGATCAGCAGACGTCTGCTGCACCAGACCCACGGTCTGGGCCCGCACGAGATGACCCGGATGTACGAACACCACGACGCGGTGCTGCACGCCGTGCGCGAGGGCGTGATGATCCTGGACGGCGACGGCACGCTGCTGCTCGCCAACGACGAGGCGCACCGTCTGTTCAGCCTCCCGGAGGACGCCGAGGGCCGGCACGTACGGGACCAGGGTCTGGATCCGGCCACGACGGAGCTGCTGTCCTCGGGCCGGGTGGCCACGGACGAGGTGCTGCCGGTGGGCGACCGGCTGCTCGCGGTCAACCAGCGCCCCACCGACCCGGCGGGCCGGCACCGGGGCAGCGTCACCACGGTCCGCGACACCACGGAGCTGCGCGCGCTGTCCGGCCGGGCGGAGGAGTCCCGCGAGCGGCTCAACATGCTCTACGACGCGGGCGTGGGCATCGGCACGAGCCTGGACGTGGCGCGGACGGCGCAGGAGCTGTCGGACCTGGCCGTGCCCCGGTTCGCCGACTTCGTCACCGTAGACCTGTTCGAGTCGGTGCTGGCGGGCGGGCAGCCGGACGCGGCCGCCGCGCTGCGCCGCACGGCCTGGGCCGGCATCGCCGACGACGCGCCGCTGTATCCGAAGCACCACCAGTTCCGTTTCGTCGAGTCGTCCCCGCAGGGCCGCAGCCTGGCCACGGGCCGGGCGGTGCTGGAGCCGCGGCTGGAGGAGGCGCCCGGCTGGCAGGCGCAGGACAAGGAGCGCTCCGCGCAGATCGTGGAGTACGGCGTCCACTCGCTGATCACGGTGCCGTTGCGGGCCGGCGCGCTGGTCCTGGGCGTGGTCAGCTTCTGGCGTACGCGCAAGCCGGAGCCGTTCGACGAGGAGGAGCTGGCGCTGGCGGAGGAGCTGGTGGCGCGGGCCGCGGTGTCCATCGACAACGCCCGCCGCTACACGCGCGAGCACAGCATGGCGGTGACGCTCCAGCGCAGCCTGCTGCCGCGCACGCTGCCCGAGCAGAACGCGCTGGAGATCGCCTACCGCTATCTGCCGGCGCAGGCCGGGGTGGGCGGCGACTGGTTCGACGTGCTGCCGCTGTCCGGGGCCCGGGTGGCACTGGTGGTGGGGGACGTCGTCGGGCACGGGCTGCACGCGGCGGCCACCATGGGCCGGCTGCGCACGGCGGTGCACAACTTCTCCGCGCTCGACCTGCCGCCGGGCGAGCTGCTCGCGCTGCTGGACGAGCTGGTCGGCCGGATCGACCAGGACGAGGCGCAGGACGAGCACGTCGCCCCGGTCATCGGGGCGACCTGCCTGTACGCGGTGTACGACCCGGTGTCGCGGCGCTGTGCCCTGGCGCGCGCGGGTCATCCGCCGCCGGCGCTGGTGCGGCCGGACGGGCAGGTGGAGTTCCCGGACGTGCCCGTGGGCCCGCCGCTGGGTCTGGGCGGGCTGCCGTTCGAGTCGGCGGAGCTGGAGCTGCCGGAGGGCAGCAGGCTGGTGCTGTACACCGACGGGCTGGTCGAGGACCGCGAGCATGACATCGACGTCGGCCTGGAGCGCCTGCGGGAGGCGCTGGCCGGCGCCGGGAAGTCCCCGGAGGAGACGTGCCGGGCCGTGCTGGAGTCCCGGCCTCCGGGGAAGGCGGCCGACGACATCGCGCTGATCGTGGCGCGGGCCCGGGCGCTGCCCGCCGGGCGGATCGCCGAGTGGCCGGTGCCGTCGGACCCGGCGGCGGTGGGCGAGCTGCGGGCGGCGGTGGTGCGCAAGCTCGCCGAGTGGGGGCTTCAGGAGCTGTCGTTCGGCACGGAGCTGATTCTCAGCGAGCTGGTGACCAACGCGATGCGGCACGGCGCCCCGCCCATCCAGGTGCGGATGCTGTACGAACGTCATCTGATCTGCGAGGTGTACGACAGCAGCAGCACCGCCCCGCACCTGCGGTACGCGACCATGACGGACGAGGGCGGGCGCGGTCTTTTCCTGGTGGCGCAGCTCGCCGAGCGCTGGGGCACCCGCTATCTGCCCGCGGGCAAGGTGATCTGGGCGGAGCAGAACCTGCCGCCGGACGTCTGACGCCGTGCCATAAGATCACCCTGGGACCAGGCATAAGGTCGGCTTATGAGCCCATAGACCGGACCCGCGTACCAGGTAAGGCAAGCCTCAGTTTAGGCTTCCCCCCGAGACGCCTGTCATCGCTCGAAGGGAACCTGACCATGTCCCGCCCCCTGCGGGTAGCCATCGTCGGATCCGGCCCCGCCGGGATCTACGCCGCCGACGCCCTGCTCAAGTCCGACGTGGCCGCCGAACCCGGTGTGTCCATCGACATCTTCGAGCGGATGCCGGCGCCGTTCGGACTGATCCGTTACGGCGTCGCCCCCGACCACCCGCGGATCAAGGGCATCATCACGGCCCTGCACCAGGTGCTCGACAAGCCGCAGATCCGGCTGTTCGGCAACGTGGACTACGGCACCGACGTGCACCTGGACGACCTCCGCGCCTTCTACGACGGCGTGATCTTCGCCACCGGCGCGACGGCGGACCGCGCGCTGCCGATCCCGGGCATCGACCTGGACGGCTCCTACGGCGCGGCGGACTTCGTGTCCTGGTACGACGGCCACCCGGACGTGCCCCGCACCTGGCCGCTGGAGGCGGAGAAGGTGGCGGTCCTCGGCGTCGGCAACGTCGCCCTGGACGTGGCGCGCATCCTCGCCAAGACGGCCGACGAGCTGCTGCCCACGGAGATCCCGCCGAACGTCCACGAGGGCCTGAAGGCCAACAGGGCGAAGGAGATCCACGTCTTCGGCCGCCGCGGTCCGGCGCAGGCGAAGTTCAGCCCGATGGAGCTGCGGGAGCTGGACCACTCCCCCACCATCGAGGTGATCGTCGACCCCGAGGACATCGACTACGACGACGGCTCGATCGCCACCCGGCGCGGCAACAAGCAGGCCGACATGGTCGCAAAGACCTTGGAGAACTGGGCGATCCGCGACGTCGGCGACCGTCCGCACAAGCTGTTCCTGCACTTCTTCGAGTCGCCCACCGAGATCCTCGGCGAGGACGGCAAGGTCGTCGGCCTGCGCACCGAGCGCACCGCCCTGGACGGCACGGGCAACGTCAAGGGCACCGGCGAGTTCAAGGACTGGGACGTCACCGCGGTGTACCGCGCGGTCGGCTACCTCTCCGACAAGCTGCCCAAGCTGCCCTGGGACATCGACTCGGGCACCGTCCCGGACGAGGGCGGCCGGGTCATCCAGGAGACCGGCGAGCACCTGCCGTCCACCTACGTCACCGGCTGGATCCGGCGCGGTCCGGTGGGCCTGATCGGGCACACCAAGGGCGACGCCAACGAGACCGTGGCGAACCTGCTGGCCGACCACGCGGCCGGCCGGCTGGGCGAGCCCGCTTCCCCGGCCCCGGAGGCGGTGGACGCGTTCCTCGCCGAGCGCAACATCCGCTACACCACCTGGGACGGCTGGTACCGCCTGGACGCGGCGGAGAAGGCGCTGGGCGAGCCGCAGGGCCGGGAGCGCGTGAAGATCGTCGAGCGTGAGGACATGCTCCGCGAGAGCGGCGCCTGACACCCCGTGGGTCCCGGGCAGGGGCCCGTCCGCCGGACGCCCGGCCGGCATCGCACCGGCCGGGCGTCCGGCGTCGTCAGTCCGGCAGGGCCAGCCGGGCCGTCTCGCCCGGGTCCACGCGCACCGCGCGGTGACCCGGCAGGTGCACCTCGATCGGGAAGCGTCCGGCGGCGGGCACGGTGATCTCCAGGGAGCCGCTCTCCAGCCGCAGCCGCACGCCCCAGTGGCCGTGGTAGCGGACGGTGAAGCCGTAGGAGGACAGCTCCGGCAGGGGCACCGGGTCGAGCCACAGGGCCCCGCCGCGGGTCTCCAGGCCGGTCAGGCCGCGCTGCACCAGGTCGAGGGTGCCGGCCATGGCGCCGAGGTGGATGCCCTCGCCCGTGGTTCCGCCCTGGATGTCGGCGATGTCGGACTGGAGGGCCTCCTGGCAGAACTTCCAGGCGTCCGCGCGGCGCGCCCGGGCCAGGACCCAGCCGTGCACCAGTCCGCTGAGCGTGGAGCCGTGCGTGGTGCGGTGCAGGTAGTAGTCCACCGTGCGCCGCCAGGTCCGCTCGTCCAGGTTCAGCCCCAGGCGCCGGAAGACGCCCTGGAGTTCCTCCGGCGAGAACAGGTAGCCGAGCATCAGCACGTCCGCCTGTTTGGACGCCTGGTAGCGGTTGACGGTGTCGCCCTCGGACTCCAGGATCCGGTCCAGCCGCCGGATGTCGCCGTACCGGCGCCGGTAGCCCCGCCAGTCCAGCTCGGCGAGTTCGCCGTACCCCTCGAACTGGCTGATGACGCCGTCGTGGAACTGGACGTGCAGGGTGCGGGAGATGTGGTCCCAGTGGTCGAGTTCGGCCTCGTCGAGGCCGGTGCGTTCGGCCAGCTCGCGGCGGCGCGGCTCGGGCAGGTGGCGCAGCACCTCCAGGGTGCGGGCCAGCACCCAGGCGGCGGTGACGTTGGTGTAGGCGTTGTCGTCGAGGCCGGGCTCGACGGCGTCCGGGTAGGCGTCGTGGTACTCGTCGGGGCCCATCACGCCCTTGATGCGGTGGCGGCCCAGCCGGTCGTCGTAGGAGGCGGAGCCGGCCAAGAAGCGGGAGATCTGGAGCAGCATCTCGGCGCCCTTGGTGTGCAGGAACTCCTCGTCGCCCGCGGCCTCGCAGTACTGCCACACGTTGTAGGCGATCGCCGAGCCCACGTGGTGCTGGAGATGGGAGTGGTCGGGCAGCCAGCGGCCCGAGCGGGGGTTGAGGTGCAGCTGCTGGGTCTCCTCACGGCCGTCGCTGCCCGACTGCCACGGGTACATCGCCCCCCGCCGCCCGGCGTCGTGGGCGGCCGTGCGGGCGCGTTCCAGGCGCCGGTGGCGGTAGTGCAGCAGGGCCCGGGAGACCTCCGGGAAGTGCAGGTTCAGGTACGGCAGGACGAACAGCTCGTCCCAGAACACGTGCCCCCGGTACGCCTCCCCGTGCAGGCCTCGGGCCGGCACCCCCACGTCCAGGTCGGCGGTGTGCGGGGAGAGGGTCTGGAGCACATGGAAGAGGTGCAGCCGCAGGATGCGCCCCGCCTCGTCGGGCACGTCCGGCTCCGCCCGGCGCCACAGCTGCTGCCAGGCCGTCAGGTGGGGCGCCAGCAGCGCGTCGAAGGGGGCGGCCCGGTGCACCCGGTCGACGGCGGCGTGCAGCGGGTCGCTGATCGCCGGGTCGCGGGAGGTGTGCAGGGCGACGACCTTGTCGACGGTCAGGGTCTGCCCCGCCTCCAGCTCCAGCCGGGTCGTCTGCACCGCGCGGGGCCGGTCGTGGCGTACGGCGACGGACGCGGGCGAGGTCAGCCGGGCGGCGTAGGCGATCCGGACGTCGGAGGTCCGGGTGCGGCAGCGCAGCCACACGGTGTCGTGCCGCGAGGTGCCGGTGACCACGTGGGTGAGGTGGCGGCCGTCCAGGTCGGCGTAGCGGGCCACCCCGGCGTTGGTGACGCCGCCGTCGAGGGCCGCCTCGACCTCGAGCGGCCCGGAGAAGTCCTCGGCGGTGAACTCGGTGCGCAGACCCGCGAGGTGGGGGTCGGCCATGTGCACGAACCGCAGCTGCCGTACCAGGAGCGCGCCGCCCGCTCCGAGCCCGAACCGGGTGCGGCGCTCCATCAGGCCGGAGGACAGGTGCAGGGTGACGGCGTGGTCGAGGACGCGTGTGGTGTCGGGGGTGAGCCAGTCGCCGCCGGGCTGCCGGAAGCGCAGGGGCAGCCAGTTGGGGAGGTTGACGACGTCCTCGTTCTCCACCTGGCGGCCGGCGACCGCGGAGACGAGCCGGTTGTAGACGCCGGCCGCGTAGGTGCCCGGGTAGTGCACGGCGTCGGCCGCGCACTCCGCCAGGGCGCCCCGGGTGGCGAAGTAGCCGTTGCCGAGGGTGCACAGCGATTCCCGCAGCCGCTCGTCGGCGGGGTCGTAGCCCTCGTACCGCCAGGTCCAGCCCGTCACTTCGCCGCTCCTCCCGCCGACGACCGCCGCGCACGCGGCCGTGCGGCCCGTGCGTGGGCGCCGGGGGCCGGGGGTGGTCCGGCCCGGCGCCGTCACCGGCGGCGAGTCCTCCCGGCCGCGGGGCCGGGCGGTCCCGCCGCGACCGGAACGGCGCACCGAGTACCCGCGCCCGCGGCGCGCCACACACCGCCCGGGACGGAGGACTACCCCTCGCCGACCGGCACCCGCCACACCAGGGTGGTGCCGCCGCCAGGGGTGGCCGTGACGTCGAAGGCGCCGCCGAGCTGCCCGGCGCGCTCGGCCATGTTGCGCAGTCCGCTGCGGCGGCCGCCGGGGGGCAGGCCCACGCCGTCGTCGGCGACCGTCAGCCGCACCTCGCGCCCGTCGGTCTCCAGGGCCACCTGGGCGCGTCCGGCGCGGGCGTGCCGGGCGACGTTGGTGAGGGCCTCGGAGAGCACGGCCACCAGGTGGTCGGCGGCCTCCTTGGACACATGGGTGTCGAGCAGGCCTTCCATCCGCACGCTGGGCGCGAAGCCCAGCAGCGGGGCGGCCTCCCCGACGAGCCGTACGACGCGGGCGCGCAGGCCGGTCCCGGCGCCGCCCGTGGAGGCCCGGGAGCGCAGGCCGAAGATGGTCGAGCGGATGATCTTGATGGTCTCGTCGAGGTCGTCGACGGCCCGCAGCACGCGCTCGGAGGCCTCCTTGTGCTCGATGAGGCGGCCGGCGCTCTGCAGGGTCATGCCGGTGGCGAACAGCCGCTGAATGGCCAGGTCGTGCAGGTCACGGGCGATGCGGTCGCGGTCCTCGAGCACGGCGATCTGTTCGGCGTCCTGGCGGCGCTCGGCCAGCTCCATCGCCACGGCGGCCTGGGCGGCGAAGCCCCGCAGCGGCTCGGTCTCCTTGTCCGTGAGGACGGGGGCGCCGGCGGCGCGGACCAGCAGGAGGATGCCGCGCACGCCGTCGTCGCCGCCGATCGGCACCGCCACGGCCGGACCCAGCCCGGTGAAGGTCTGCGGGCCCTGGAACACCCGTTCGTCGTGAGCGATGTCCGCCGACGTGACAGGGGCGGCGGACGCGAACGCCCGGCCCAGCAGGCTGCCCTTGACCGGCACGACGAGCCCGCGGTGGGTCTCGGCGTCCTGTCCGAGGGCGAGTTCCACGGTCAGCGAGCCGGTGCCCTCCATGGGCACGGCGACGACGGCGAGGGCGGCCCCGGTGATCTCCCTGGCCCGCTCGGCGACCAGCAGCAGCGCCTCGCCGCGCCCGCTGCCGGACATCAGGCCGTGGGTGATCTCGGCGTTGGCCTGGAGCCAGCGCTCCCGCAGCCGGGACTCCTCGTAGAGGCGGGCGTTGTCGATGGCGACGCCGGCGGCGACCGCGAGGGTCGACAGAACCGACTCGTCCTCCTCGTCGAACTGGACCCCGCCGCGCTTCTCGGTCAGGTAGAGGTTGCCGAACACCTGGTCGCGGACGCGGATCGGGACGCCGAGGAAGGTGTTCATCGGCGGGTGGTGCGGCGGGAAGCCGTAGGAGGCGGGGTGCTCGGACAGCTTCGCCACCCGCAGCGGCTCGGGGTGGCGGATCAGCTCGCCGAGGATGCCGTGGCCCTCCGGGAAGTGGCCGATGCGGGCGATCTCCTCGTCGCTGACGCCGACGGTGTGGAAGGCGGACAGCCGCTTGCCGTCCGGGCCGATCACGCCGAGGGCGGCGTACCGGGCGTCCACGAGCGCGGCGGCGGCCTCCACGACGGAGCGCAGCGCCTGCTCCAGTTCGAGCTCGCGGCCGACGGAGAGGACCGCCTCGAGGAGGCTGCGCACCCGGTCGCGGGTGCCGCGGGCCGCGTCGATGCGCGCCTGGAGCTCCTCCAGCAGTTCGTCCAGCCTGAGCTGCGGCAGCCGTACGCGCGCGTCCTCGTCCCGCTCCGGGGCCGTGTCCCGCCCGGCGTCTGTCACCCGTGTGCCTCCTGTCCCCGTACCGCGGCACCGTCCGCCCGGCGTCCTGCGGGGGCCGGGCACCGGTGACGGTCCAGTCACCGTGACCGTACGTCATCGGGCGGGCAGCGCGACCGGCGGGACCGCCCGATTGCAGCGCCCCGCGGCCCCGCGCGCCGATCGGCCGGGCGGCGGGGCGGCGGGGCCGCGGACGGGCGGGGTGTCAGACCTCCAGCTCGTTCTCGATGCGGCGCATCTGATGGCGCGCCATGGCCAGGTTGGCCCGGTTGGAGTCCAGCACCAGGTACAGGAACAGGCCGTTGCCGCCGCGCCCCTTGAGCAGGCGGATCAGGTGGTACTGGTTGTTGAGGGTGATCAGGATGTCCTCGATCTCCTCCTTGAGCCCCAGCAGCTCCATGGTGCGCAGCTTGGACCGCACGACGTCGGTGTTGCCGGCGGCGGCGACCTCCAGGTTGAGGTCCTTGCCGCCGCCCAGGGTGCCGAGGGCCATGCCGCTGGTGTAGTCGACGAGCGCGGCGGCCGTGGCGCCGTCGATCGAGCTGAGGCATTCCTTGAGCGAGGTCTCGGTGTTGGCCATGAGTGGTGTCCTTTCCCATTCGTGAAGGGTGGTGCGGGCCGGCGCCGGCGATATGCGCGGGCGTCCGGCCGGTGGTGGGGTCGGTGGGTGCGGGCCGGCCGCGGTCAGCCGCCGGTCCGGGGAGGCCGGTGGGCGGGACGCTGCGGGGTCCGTACGGGGAGGGTGCCGATGGGCCGGGCCCGGTCCGCCGGGTCCGGGGCGCCGTCGCGGGTGGCGGGCCGGTCGGCGTGGCGTCCGCCGCCGGGGCCGATGCGGGCGTCGACCAGTTCCGCGATCCGGGCGCCGCCGCGCCGGCCCTCCAGGTGGAGCCGGCCGACGTTCACCCGGTCGTCGGCGAGGAGGGTGAGCACGGCGGTGGCGCCGGCCGCGTAGGTGGCGATGTAGCCGTGGGCGCCGCGGACCAGGAGTTCCCGGAAGTCCCCGCGGCCGGCCGCGTCCGTCATGCGGTGGGCGACGCCGAGCGCGGCGGCGGTGAGCGCGGCGAGCCCCTCGGGTTCGGTGCGGGGCACGTCGTGGGCGAGCACGAGTCCGTCGACGGTGGCCGCGAGGGAGCCCGCCAGTCCGGGGACGCGGGTGCGGAGCCGGCGCAGTTCGTCCAGCACGTCGGTCTCGACGGCCATGAGCAGTCTCCTTTCGGCACGCTGCCGGCGCGTGCGGATCACAGTGCCTCCAAGGCGTCCAGGAGCCGTCTCAGCAGCGCTGTGTCGGGCTCGTCCCACTCGGCGCGGCCCGCGCCGGGGACGGGGTGGACGGGCGGGGCGGGCGCGGGGGGTGCGGGGGCGACCAGTCCGTCGGCGGCCAGCCGGCGCAGTTCGACGAGGGTGTGGAAGGTGCGGTGGGCGAGGGCGGCGGCGATCTGCGCCGCGGTGCGTCCGCCGTCGACCAGGGCGAGCGCGCGGCCTCTGCGGGGCGGCAGGTCGGCCGGGTCGGCGTCGGGGGTCCGGGTGAGCGGCGCGGTGTCGACGGCCGGGTCGGGCCAGATGCGGTCCAGCAGGGCGCGGCGGCGGCAGGACTCGCGGAGCACGGTGGCGACCGGCACGGGGCGGACCGCGCCGAGCCAGTGCGCGACGCCGGGGCGGAAGCGCAGGGCGGTGCCGTCGTGGGCGAGCGCGAAGTACGCGGCGTCGAACAGCGCGCCCGTGTGAGCCAGTTCGAGGGCGCCGGCGGTGAGGCGTCCGCTGTCGACGAGCTGGCGGCCCACCCGCTGCCGGGCCCCGGCCCGCTCGACGGCCTCCCACCAGCCGGCCGGGGCGAGGGCGCCGCTGCGGGTGAGCAGGTCGCCGAGGGCGGGGCTGTGGGCGGACTCGACGTGGACCACGTGTCCGGCGGCGAGGTAGAAGACGCCGGAGCGTGTGGTGAGCGCCCCGGTGGCCCGGTCGGCGGCGAGGGTGTCCAGCAGTGCGGGGGCGGATCCGTCCGCGCGGGTGGCGGCCACGGTCATCCGAGCACCAACCGGTCCGCCATCTCGGCCAGCCGGATGCGGGCCAGGGCGAGGTTGCCGTCGGCGCGGCCCAGCGACAGGAACAGGAAGACCGTGCTGTCGAAGGGGGTGACGACGAACCGCAGCAGGTGGAAGGCGTCCGCGGTGGTGAGGATCAGGTCCTCGACGGGCGGGTCCTCGCCCTGGCCGCCGTGCGCGGGGGCGAGCGCGCCGCTCTCCATCGCCAGGCGGGCCAGTTCGGCGGTCTCGGCGGCGGTCGCCTCCACGTCGCCGCCCGGCGCCTCCCCCACCGCGCCCAGGGCGAGCCCGCTGATCCAGTCGACCACCAGGGCGCCACGGGCCCCGGGCAGTCGCATGGCTTCCAGCAGACTCTCGTCGATTCCGGGCACGCCGGATCCCCCTCCTCGCACGGCTGTACCGCGAACGTGACGTCGACGCTACGGTGTGTGCTCGACCGAGGTGAGGGCTTTGGCGATTTCCCGTGGAATATGCGACATGACCGTCGGGGCGCTGATAAGGTCCGCGCCTTCCGCCCTCGGTACGGGGCGGGACGCACGGCTCGCACGGGCGGTTCCGTCACGCGCACGAGGAACAGATGTACGGGCGGGGCCGGCCCCGATGCGGATGGCGGACCGCCCCCGCCCGCGCGCACCAGTGTGGCGACCGGGTGCCGGGGACGGCCACGGGTGAAAGGCCGCCACCGCGTGCGCGCCGCGCACACCCCACACGCGTCACCCCACACGCGTCACGCCGCGCGCGGCCCGGAGCGTCGGCCGTCCGGGCGGACCGCCCGGGGACCGGGCCGCCGTACGGCGGAACCCGGAGTCAGGTCGCACGGCGCGGGCGACGATACTGGGAGCAGCACGTGCCCCCGCTGACGACTGGACCCATGCCGATCTCTGCCACAGCCCGCCCCACCGTCCCTCCCACCGTCCGGACGACCCGCGGCCGCTACGTCGGGGAGGGGGCCGACGACACGCTCCGGCGCAGCCTCGCCGCCCTCAGGGCCTCCGGCGGCATCGACGACTTCCTGGAACTCCCGGCGGACGACACCAAGCCCGACCTGGTGTTCGAGTCCCGTACGCGTTTCGGTGACGGCGTCGGCGTCACGGTCCGCGCCCGGCTCGCCCTCTCCCCCGCCAAGGGCAGGGCACAGGAGCGCGACTGGCTCCTGGTCGCCGAGGCGGAACGCCCCTGGGACCCCTCCTGGCCGTCCCCGGTCACCCTGTTCTGGCCGCCGGAGCCGGACGCCGCCTGGAACCACGACCCGGCGTCCGGGCTGCGTCCCGGCGAGATCAACCCGCTGCCGGAGGACGACAAGGACGTACGGCGCCGGCTGCGGGACTGCGCGCGCGACCCCTGGTACGTCCACGTCGTCGTCCACGAGGCGATGACCCCGGACGAGCGCGGTCACGTCCCGCTCGCGCACTGGCTGCCGCCGGGGCTGCGGCACCGGGTCGTCGAGCACCGGGCCGCCCCGCAGCAGGCGCGGGTGACGAACTGGGCGCTGCGGGAGTTCGGCGTGGAGGTCCCCCGTGGCGGCGCGGCGGTGCTGCCCGGCCGACCGGTCCCCCAGGGGTACGAGCCGGACGCGTTCGCCGTGCGCGCGGTGTTCCTCGACGGCACGGAGCCCACGGACCTGGTGGACGCGGTGCTGCGGCACGACGCGCTGCCGAGGGAACTGCCGGGGCCGGCCGAGGAGGCGCTCACCGCGCTGCGCGAGGACTGGCACCTGCTCACCCTCGCCGAGGAACTGGAGCGGGAGCGGGCGCTGGTGGCGATGTACGCCGAGGCGCTGGACGCCATGACCAAGTCCCGCGACCTGTACCGCGAGGCCGCCGAACGCGCCCACGAGGCGCTGGCCGCGTACCGGGAGACGGGAGGCGCCGCGCCGTCCCCGGCCCAGCCGCCCCGGCCGCGGACGCCCGCGCCGTTGCAGCAGCTGACGCGCACGCTGGAGCGCTGGAAGCCGGGCGGGTCGCGCCGCGGCCGGTCCTCCGAGGAGGAGACCGCCTCGGCGCCGACGCCCGAGCCGGGAGCGGAGCCTTCGGACAAGGGGTGACACCTCGCCGCAGGTGACACCCCCCGTCCACCGCCCGGTACGGCTCCGGCGTCAGTCCGTGGCGTGATGGGGTTCCGCCGGGGGCCACGGGGACCAGCGGGTGCCCGGGGCCGGGGCGGCCACGCGGACCACCAGCGCCACCAGTGACAGCAGCGCCGCCGCGACGGCTGCCGAGGTGGCGAGCCAGTCCGGCGCGAGGGCCAGCTCGACCGCCCTCGGCAGGGCGGCCTCGGAGTACGGGCCGCCGTAGGCGTGGGCGACGGCCGGCACGGTCGCCGCCACGACCCCGGCGGCGAGCACGACCACCGCGGGGCGTACGACGAGGATCAGCGCCAGCACCGTGCACAGCACCGACACGCCGACGGCGAGGGCGTGCACGTCGAGCGACACGCCGTCATGGCGCAGCGGGAAGTGGGTCACCGCGCACACCGCGAGGGCCACGGCCGCCAGCCAGCTCGTCCAGATCGCCGGCCGGGCGACGGGCCGTGAGGCGCGGGTGCGGGCCGTGCTGCGGGGACGGCGGACCGGCCGCCGGGTCCGGCGGACGGCGGGGCGACGGCGCCCGATCCGCGGCGCGCCGCCACGGGACGCCGGGGCGCGCTCCGGCTCGGGGCGGGGGTGCTGCGGCAGCTTCCCGGGCGCGTCCGTCTCCTGAACGGTGCGAGCCTGCGCCACGGCCGCACGCAGGAGGTGCTCGGGGGGCCGGTGGGCGGCCAGACGGTCGATCAGTTCGACCAGCTCGTCCACGGAACGGCCGGTGGCGGCGGCGCGCAGGACCTCCTCGCGGCAGTGCGGCGGAAGGGGCTCGTTGTGCAGGAGGGCGACGAGGAGGGTGACGTCCTCCACCGAGCGGTGGGCGGCCGCCGCGCGGATCGTCTCGTCCGCGCCGGCGGGGTCGCGGGGCGGGCGGGTCAGCAGGGCGACCAGCCGGGTGACGTCCTCCACGGGCCGGTCGACACCGGCGGCGCGCAGCGCGGCGACGACGGCGCGGGTGTGCTCGGGCGACCGTTCGAGCGCGGTGATGAGGTCGACGACCTCTTCGAGGGGGCGGTCCGACACGGCGGCGTGCACCAGGTCGGTGACCGGATCGGCGTACACCCGCCCGGTCGTCCCGGACGCGGCGCCCGGCGGCCCGGCGAAGACTTCGGCGTCACGCGGGCGGTGCGGCTCCCCCGGTTCTCCCGGGGCGTCCACGGGGTCCACGAGGTCGACCGTCGCCACCGGGTCCCGGGGCCGCTCCGGTTCGGCGGGGCCGCGGGGCCGGTCGACCGGGTCGCGCGGACGCCGGCCGTGCACGGGGTCGCGGGAGTGGCCCGCGCCGGCCGGACGGGACGGGCGGTCCGCCCCGGACGGCTCGCGCGAAGGCGCCGTGTCCGCGCCCGCGCCGGACGCGTACCGAGGGTCGGCCGGGGCCGTGTGGTCCGCCGTCAGGTGGCGTGCCCAGGCCGGTCCGGCCCGGTGCGCGCCGGTCGCCGCGCCCGTCGTGCCGGCGGGCGGGGCCGCGGCCGTGTCGACGGGTATGCCGGGTTCGCCGGAGGAGGACGAGGAGAAAGTGGTCATGATCGACTCCAGGGGAAGACTGATCACCATTACTAGGCTCCCCCTCCGGGTGCTGCCACTTGACTGAGCCGCAGGGATGACCTGCGACGACTGCGTGTTTCGGGTGGTGTTCACGGGGCAACGGTCGCGTGCGCGCATGGCCGGACCCCGCCGCCATACCGGGGCCCGGAGCGGGAATCCGTTTCCTCGAGGACCGTGTCGCGGGAGGGGGCCGCGGCACGCGGCCACCGGGAGGAGGGCAGTGATCTTGGACACAACGACCGTGGTGTGGGGCGTCGCCGTCCTCGCGGCCCTGCTGCTGGCCGGCGCCGTGGCCGTGCTGGTCCGTCTGGTCCGCACGCGGCGGGAGTTGCGGCGCGCGGGGCTGCCCACCGGGCCCCGCTGGGTGTTCTGGGGCGCGGTGCTCTACCTGGTGCTGCCCGCCGATCTGCTGCCCGATCCGGTGTACCTGGACGACATCGGCGTCCTGCTCCTCGCTCTGCGCACCATGCGTGGCTCCCTCGGCGCGGGGGCGCCCGAAGTGTCCGGACGGCGGCCGGGCCGACAACCCGCCGATGATTACGCTCCGTGAGGAAACCAACCACCCGTTCGATTCGTATAAGTCTCTGGAAGCCAACGCAAGTCGGCGGACCAAGCGGCGGCGCACAGAAGGCCGTTGCCTGATCGGCGCAGCACCGACGAGGGAGAGACGATGCAACCGTTCGCGCTCAACTACGCCCGTCCGGCGGTGGAGTTGGCCGTTGCCACTCCGTATGCGTATGACTCCGGACTGCAGTTGAACGTCCTCGGTGACGGGCGGATCGCGGCCAGCGACCACGCCCTGTTGCGCGAGCTGGGGACGACCACGTCCACCGCCGGCTCCAAGACCCACTTCGACGACTGAACGCGGACCGTCAACATGACCGTGCTGATCCTCACCTGCGAGGAGGATGTGACCGCCGACATGGTGGTGGTCCATCTGAACGGCGCAGGAGTGCCGGTGGTCCGTCTCGACCCGGCCGACCTCACCGGGGGCGTCTCGCTGTCCGGCGAGTACGTCCACGGCCGGTTCCGCGGCCATCTGTCCGTCGGCGGACGGCTGGTGAGCATCGGCGGGCTGCGGTCGGTGTGGGTGCGCCGCCCCGGCACGCCGGCCGAGCGCGCCCCGCAGCCGTCCGCCTGGCTCACCGAGGAGGCGTCGCAGGCCCTCTACGGCATGCTGCGCGGCAGCGACGCGCGCTGGATGAACCATCCGGACGCCGCGCGGCAGGCCCGCCACAAGCCGTGGCAGCTGCGCCTGGCCCAGCGCTGCGGGCTGCCCGTGCCGGCGACGGTGATCACGACGTTCCCGCGCGCGGCGCGGGAGTTCGCGGAGCGCTTCCCGGACCTGGTGGTCAAGCCGGTGTCGGGGGCGCATCCGCAGGATCCGCCGCGGGCCGTGCCGACCAGCAGGGTGGCGCCGGACACGGACTTCTCGGCGGTGGCCTACGGGCCGACGTTGCTCCAGCGGCGTATCGCCAAGCGGGCGGACATCCGGCTCACCGCGGTGGGCGACGTGCTGCTGGCGGCGCGCAAGGCGACGGTGCCGGACGCGGACCCGCAGGTGGTGGACGTGCGGTTCGCCGCGCCCGGGCCGCCGTGGGAGCCGGTGGAGGTCCCGCCGCGCACCGCGGACGCGGTGCTCGACTATCTGCGCCGGGCCCAACTGGCTTACGGAGCGTTCGACTTCGCCGAGGACGCGGACGGGACCTGGTGGTTCCTGGAGTGCAACCAGTCGGGGCAGTTCGGGTTCGTCGAGGTGGAGACGGAACAGCCGATCGCGCGGACCATCGCGGAGTGGCTGTCCCGCCCCGTGCCTGAGGAGCCCGCGGAGCTGGACGGTTCGATCACCACGGCGCGGTGAGCGCCGGCCGCCGCGCCGAGAGAGCGGCGGAGCGGCGCGGGTGCGGGGTGAGTCCGGCCAGGGTCGGTGCGGCCGGGATCAGTGCGGCCTGGGTCCGGGCAGCAGGGCGGCGCGCTGCCAGCCGTTGCCGGGGGCCTGCTGCGGCAGGTCGAGTCCGGAGCCGTAGCCGGGCGACCGCAGGGGCCGCATGACCGACTCCAGTTCCCTGCTCACGCGTTCGGCCTCGCGGCGGACCTGTGCGGGCACGTCGCCGCACTCCGCGATGAGTCGGTCGTAGATGGGGGAATCCTGGAACACCCGACAACGTGCCTTTCTGCTCGGCGTCCCCGGTTCGGGGCCGCGACTGCCGAGTGTATGCGGCCAACGGGGGTGAAGTGGGCGTTCCGGACGTCAGGCTCCCGTCGTGGAACCGGGCCGGACGATCATCAGGACGGTGACGGTCGCCCAGAGCAGGTTGAACACGCCGGTGAACATGGCGAGTTGGACGGTGCTCCGGGGGTCGACCGGCCGGCGCTCGGTCACCTGCGCGACGAGTTCGCCCTGGCGGGGGAGCACAAGGGCGATGAGCAGGCCCGCGGCCACCGCGGTCAGGAAGACCGAGGTGACGAGCCAGGCGTCGCCGAGAACGCCCATCGCGAGGCCGGTGGCGAGGCCCAGCACCGGCACGAGCGCGCCGAGTCCGGCGTAGACACGGCAGATGCGGTGGAGCAGTTCCACGGTGCCGGCCGCGCGCGGGCCCGGGTCCGTCCCGTCCGCCGGGGCGGCGCGGCGCGCGGCCGGCGGGAACATGCTGGCGGCGACGGTCACCGGACCGACGGCGACGATGGCGGCCAGGACGTGGAGGGACAGGAGCAGCTTGGTCACCGGGGCTCTTTCGTTGACGTGACGGCGGGACGCCCGCACAGGGGATCGACGGGGTCCGCGATCGGCGGATGCCGTGATCACGCTAAAGGCCGTCGGGGCGGCCGGACAGCGGCTGGATCGACAGTTCTCCACGGATTCCCGCCAACCGACCTGACCAGGCATATCGAGCACCGACCCAGGTCGGACCTGCTGGCGGGAACCCGTTTACCCTGGCGTCCATGCACTCCGTGGCGATCCTCGTACTGGATGGTGTGGTGCCGTTCGACATGGCGGCCCCCATGCAGGTGTTCGACTACACGCGGCTGCCCGACGGCCGGCGCCCGTACCGCGTCCGGCTGTGCGCGGAGCGGCCGGAGGTCGCCGCGGACGGCGGCTTCGCGCTGCGCGTCGACCGCGGCCTGGAGGCGCTGGCGGACGCCGACACGGTGATCGTGCCGGGGCGCGCCCCGGGCTCCCCGCCGCCCTCCCCCGCGGTGCTCGCGGCGCTGCGGGAGGCCGCCGCGTCGGGCACCCGGATCGCGTCGGTGTGCGTCGGCGCCTTCGTGCTGGCGGAGGCGGGCCTGCTCGACGGGCTGCGCGCCACCACGCACTGGGCGGCCGCCGAGGAGTTCGCGCACGCGTATCCGCGGGTGGAGGTGGAGCCGGACGTGCTCTACGTGGACAACGGGCGGATCCTCACCTCGGCCGGCGCCGCCGCCGCGCTGGACCTGTGCCTGCACATGATCCGCCGTGACTTCGGGTCGGCGGTGGCGGCGAACGCCGCGCGGATGTCGGTGATGCCGCTGGAACGCGAGGGCGGGCAGGCCCAGTTCATCGTGCACGAGCATCCGCCGGTGCCGCGCGGCTCGGACCTGGAGCCGCTGCTGGAGTGGATCGAGGACAACCTCGCGCGCGAGGTGACGCTGGCCGCGATGGCGGCGCGGGCCGGGATGAGCGAGCGCACCTTCAGCCGCCGCTTCCGTGAGCAGACCGGCACCACGCCGCTCCAGTGGCTGCTGCGGGCCCGGGTGCGGCGCGCCCAGTACCTGCTGGAGTCCGGCGACCACACGGTCGACCGGATCGCCCAGCAGGCCGGCTTCGGCTCCCCCACCGCGTTCCGCGAGCGGTTCCGCAAGGTGGTGGGCACGACCCCGGACGCCTATCGCAGGTCGTTCCGGGGCGGGCGCGCCGCGGCCGTCCGCGTGGACGGCCGGTCCCCTGGCTCAGACGGCCAGCGACAGGCCGCCCTCCCCGTCCGCCTCGGGTGACCGGCCACAATCCGTCCGGGCCCGGGCGAGCAGGTCGTCGGCGCGTGCGACGGCGTCGTGGATGCTTGTCGTGCCCATCGTCGCGCAGAGCCGGCGGGTGACGTCCTCCAGTTCCCCGGCGACCGCCGCCGTCCGTCCTTCCGCCTGCGCGATCCGCAGCGTCGCATACCGCGTCAGCAGCTGCCTGACGACCTTCGGATCCGGTACGAGCACGTAGCGCCCCTCTCGTGTTTTCGCTGCGTATGCCCGAAGACGACGAAAGCACGCACTTCCCGCGCCCGGCTGATCGAAATTGACCGAAAACATTCGCTCTGCGACCGGACTGTCAGGGCGGACGACCGTTCGGGCGGAAACCGCTCAGGCCACCTGCCCGCTGTGCAGCGCCGTGTACGCGCCGCCCCGCCGCAGCAGTTCCTCGTGCGTGCCGACCTCCTGGACGGTCCCGTCGGCCATCACGACGATCCGGTCGGCCCCGCGCACCGTGGACAGCCGGTGCGCCACGACGAACGTGGTCCGCCCGCGCAGCAGCCGGGCGAGCGCCTCCTGCACCAGCGCCTCCGAGCGGGTGTCCAGCGCCGACGTCGCCTCGTCCAGCACCAGCACCCTGGGGTCCCGGATCAGGGCGCGGGCGATCGCCAGCCGCTGGCGCTGGCCGCCGGACAGCCGCGCGCCGCGCTCCCCGACGAGGGTGTCCAGGCCCTGGGGCAGCCGGTCGACGAACTCCAGCGCGTTGGCGTCGCGCAGCGCGGCGCGGACCGTCTCCTCGTCCGCGTCGTCCATGCCGTAGGCGACGTTCTCCCGCACGGTGCCGTCGAACAGGATCGACTCCTGGGGCACCACGGACAGGAAGCGCCGGTAGGTGCGCAGGTCCAGGGTGTTCATGTCGACGCCGTCGACCAGCAGCCGGCCGGAGGTGGGGCGGATGAACCCGATGACGAGGTTGAGCACCGTGGACTTGCCCGCCCCGGACGCGCCGACCAGGGCGACGGTCTCGCCCGGGGCCACGTCGAGGGTGAAGTCCCGTACGGCCGGGCGGCCGTCCCCGTCGTAGGCGTGCGCGACGCCCTCGAAGGTCACCGCGCCGCGCAGCGCGGTGAGTTCGGCCTTGCCCTCGTTGTCCTCCAGCTCCGGCGCCTGGAGCACCTCGCCGACCGAGCGCACGGACTCCAGGCCCTTGGTGATGACCGGGGCCAGACCCGCCAGCGTGGTGGTGGAGTTGGTGAGCGTGGTCAGGAAGGCGCTGAGCATCACGACGTCGCCGGCGGTGACGCCCCACACGTCGTAGTACGACACGAGGGCTGCGCCGGCCAGCACCGTCACGCCGACCACGTTGAGGACCACCCAGGCCAGCGAGCCGAACCGGCCGTTGACCAGGTCGAGGCGCATCCCGGAGGTGAGCAGCCGGTCGAGGGTGCCGTGCATGCGGCGCAGCGCCTTGCCCTCGAGGCCGTGGGCCCGGGTGACGGGGATCAGCCGGGTCATCTCGGTCACGCGGGAGGACAGGGTCTCCACCTCGTGCCGGAAGTGCTCGTTGTGGGTGCGCAGCCGCGCCCTCAGCCGGGCGACGAGCAGGGCCGCGGCGGGCACGACGACGAGGAAGACGGGCAGGAACTCGGGGGTACGCACGCCGATGATGACCAGTCCGCCGGTCAGCACGGTGAGCGCGCCGAGCCCGGTCTCCGCGGTCTGCTGCACCATCTGCTCGACGGTCTCGACGTCCCGGACCACCTTGGCCTGGAGCACGCCCGCGCTGACCCGGGAGTGGTAGCCGATGGAGAGCTGCTGCATGCGCGTGCACAGCGCGGAGCGCAGGGCGGTGCCCATGCGGCGGACGCTGCCGTACAGGAGACGGACGTACAGCACGTGCAGCGGGTAGTTGACCAGCAGAATCACCATGATGAAGCCGGTGCTGGTCCACAGCCGGGAGACCGGCTGGTGCTGGACGACGGTGTCGATGATCGACGCGGTGATCAGCGGCAGCAGCCAGACGGGGCTGTGCTTGACGGTGAAGACGACGACGGCCGCGGCCAGGCGGCCGCGGTCCGCGCGGAACAGGTAACCGAGCGTGCGCACCGGATGCTCGCCCCGGTAGCGGTGGTCGAGCGGTCTCATCTGCGGCGATGCCATGGGCGGTGGTCCTCCCCCTGAGAAGCGCCTTGAGGAGCGCCCTGAGAGGCGCCGACCCGGCGCGGATCCGCCCCCGGGACGGCGCGCGAACGGCGCCCGGCGCCCGTCGGGGGCGCCGGGCGCGGGTGGTACGGCCGCTCAGGCCGCGTCGAGCTCCGCGATCTCCTCGGCGCTCAGCACGAGATCGGCGGCGCGCACGGAGTCCTGGATCGATTCGGGACGGCTCGCTCCCGGGATCGGCACGACGACCGGCGACTTGGCGAGCATCCAGGCGAGGCACACCTGGTGCGCGCTCACCCCGTGCGCCTGCGCCACCCGCGCGAACGGCGCGTAGGAGGAGCCGAGTTCACCGGCCCGGGAGATGCCGCCGAACGGGCTCCAGGGCAGGAAGGCGACACCGAGCTCGTCGCACAGCTCCAGCTCCGGCTCGCTGGAGCGGAAGGCGGGCGAGAACTGGTTCTGCACGGAGACGAGGCGCCCGCCGAGGATCTCCTGGGCCTGACGGATCTGCTCGGGATTCGCGTTGGAGATGCCCGCCATGCGGATCTTCCCCTCGTCGAGCAGGTCACGGACCGCGCCGACGGACTCGGCGTACGGGACACGGGGGTCGGGCCGGTGGAACTGGTAGAGGCCGATCGCCTCCACGCCCAGCCGGCGCAGCGACGCCTCGCAGGCCCGCTTCAGGTGCTCGGGGCTGCCGTCGAGGGTCCAGCTGCCGTCGCCGGGCCGCAGATGCCCGCCCTTGGTGGCGACCAGGACGTCGCCGCCCCGCTCGTGGGTGGAGAGCGCCTTGGCGATGAGGCTCTCGTTGTGCCCCACCTCCCCGGCGTCCCGGTGGTAGGAGTCCGCGGTGTCGATCAGGGTGACGCCCGCGTCCAGGGCGGCGTGCAGGGTGGCCAGCGAACGGGACTCGTCGGGCCGTCCCTCGATCGACATGGGCATCCCGCCCAGTCCGATCGCGGAGACCTCGACCTCACCGATTCGACGCGTGTGCATGTGCGCGGAGCCCCTTCCGGCTGTCGTGCTGGCGATCGCGGAAAACGCGTTCCAGCCTCGCCGCCGGGTGCCCGGAAATCCAACAGGGAAATCCGAACGGATTGATCGGGCCGGTCGCTGAATAGGCCCCGTCCGCCCCGGACCTGTTCACCGCGCGCCCGCCCACCCCCGGCGTTACGCTGCCGCGAGACCGATCCTTCGCCCCCACAGGAGGTTCCGATGGCCCCGCTCCTCAATCCGTACCTCAACTTCGACGGCAACGCCCGGGAGGCGATGGAGTACTACAAGGAGGTCTTCGGCGGGGACCTGAACATGCACACCTTCGGCGAGATCGGCGGCGCCGGGGAGGAATACGCCGACAAGATCATGCACGGCATGCTCACCACCCCGGACGGCTTCACCGTCATGGGTTCGGACGGGCCTCCCGGGATGGAGTACGCCTCCGGCAACAACTTCGCCGTGAGCCTCAGCGGCGAGGAGGAGGACACGCTGCGCGGCTTCTGGGAGAAGCTGTCCGACGGGGGCCAGGTGTCGGTGCCGCTGGAGCGGCAGATGTGGGGCGACATCTTCGGGATGTGCACGGACCGGTTCGGCGTCCCGTGGATGGTGAACATCAGCACGCCGGAGGGCTGAGCACCGGGCCGGGCGCGGTGGTCCGGCGGTTGACACGGCGTCACGGCGGGGATCATCGTGCAGGCCGGGCACGCGCCGGCAGGGCGCGACGCGGACATCGGCCCGTTGGTGGACGACGGCCCGGTGGCGGACGGAGGCCCGGGGAGAGGCGGCGGCATGCGGATCGGACTGCTCGGCACCGGACCCTGGGCGCGGGCGGCGCACGCCCCCGCGCTGAGCGGACACCCCGGCCTGGACTTCGCCGGCGTGTGGGGCCGCAGGCCCGAGGCGGCGGGGGAGCTGGCAGCGGTGCACGGTGTCCGGGCGTACGAGGACGTCGACGCGCTGCTCGACGACGTGGACGCGGTCGCCGTGGCGCTGCCGCCGGCCGTGCAGGCGGAGCTGGCGGTGCGGGCCGCGCGGGCGGGCCGCCATCTGCTGCTGGACAAGCCGCTCGCCACGACGGTGGCGCAGGGGCGCGCGATCGTGGACGCGGTGGAGGCGGCCGGGGTGGCCTCCGTGGTCTTCTTCACCACCCGCTTCCAGCCCGAGCCGCAGGCCTGGATCGAGGAACAGGCGCGCGTGGGCGGGTGGTTCACCGGGCGGGCGCAGTGGCTGGGCGCGGTGTTCACCGTCGAGGACAACCCGTTCGCCGCCTCGCCCTGGCGGCAGGAGAAGGGCGCGCTGTGGGACGTCGGCCCGCACGCCCTGTCCGTGCTGCTGCCGGTGCTGGGCGAGCCGCGCCGGGTGACGGCGGCGGCGTACGGACCCGGCGACACCGTGCATCTCGTCCTCGATCACGCGGGCGGGGCGTCGAGCAGTACGACCCTGAGCCTGACCGCTCCCCCGGCCGCCGCGGGCGCCATGGTGGAGCTGCGGGGCGTGTCCGGGGTGACCGCGCTGCCTCAGGCCCGGCATGACGCCGTCGCGGCGTTCGGCCGGGCCGCGGACGCGCTGATCGCCGCGGCCGGCTCCGGCCGGCCGCACCCGTGCGACGTGCGGTTCGCCTGCACGGTGACCCGGATCCTCGCCACCGCGGAGACGCTGCTGCACAGCGGCACCCGCTGAGAGCCGGGCGCGGCCCGCGTGGCCGACACGGCGGCCCGCGCGCCCGGCACCCTGCGGAGCACTCGCCCCGACACCCCGCGGAGCAGTCGCCCGACACCCTGCGGAGTGCGGCCGGTGCGCTGCGTGTCCGGGCCGTCCGGGCCGGCTTAAACGATCCTTAAGGACCGGTTAAGCGATCGTGCGTGGTTTGTCGTTCATTCAAGTAGGCGCAGGTCAGAGGGTGTTGGGGACAAGTCGGACGCGTTGGCGGACCCGGCCGCGGTCCCTACCATCGGTGCCGCGTGCCGGTCCCGACGCACGGTCTGAGAGCGCTCTCACTCGCCTCCCGGACCGGTCGGCCGGTGTGCCCCACCGCAATCCGCACGAGCACTCTGGAGACCCCCCACATGACTCCTCGGCACCAGCGCACCCTCGGCCGCCGCAAGCTGCTCTTCGCCCTCGGCGGAGCCGCCGTGGCGCTCCCCGCGGCCGCGGCGATCGCCCCCCACGCCCTCGCCGACCAGTCCGGTGACGGCGGGTCCGGCACGAAGGCGGCCGGCACGCTGCCGCTGACGATCGTCAACAACAGCGGCTCCTTCGACAACGCCTCCGTGCACGTGTACGTCGTGGGCAACGCCGACGGGCGTCAGGTCCGCCTCACCCCCGACGGCACGCTCGCCCCGATCGACCTGGCCGACAACGGCGCGGACGGCTTCACCGACTACGCGATCAGCCTCTCCGGCACCGAGACAACGCTGTCACTGCCGTACATGTCCGGCCGGATCTACGTCGCGCTGGGCGAGAAGCTGAAGTTCAAGGCCGTCGCGGACGGCAACGGCGCGCCCGCGCTCCAGTTCCCGGCCGGGTGGGTCTCCTCGGACCCCAACTTCGGCGTGCTGCACGACTGCGCGGAGTTCACCTTCAACTCCGCCGGCATGTTCTGCAACACCACGATGGTCGACATGTTCAGCGTGCCGCTGAGCATCCGCCTCACCGGCTCCAAGGAGCAGACCACGGGCACGGTCCGGGCCGGGGGCCGCGCGGCCGCGTTCGCCGCCGTCAAGGGGGCCGAGGGCTTCGACAAGCTGGTGGTGGACGACACCCGGATCATCGCGCCCGGCCACGGCCTGGACGCCGGGCTGTTCGCCAAGGACTACTTCGCCCCGTACATCGACGAGGTGTGGAGCACCTACACCGGGCGGGACCTGAAGGTCACCACCAACGCCGGCACGTTCACCGGGCGGGTGCGCGGGGACCAGTTCACCTTCGACGGGCCCGCCCAGGTCGCGTTCGGCAAGCCGTCCACCCGCGACGTGCTGTTCTGCGACGGCGCCCTGGCCGCGCCCAACGACGGCACCACGGGTCCGGTCGCCGCGATCCTGGGCGCGGGCTTCAACCGCTCGACGCTGCTCAGCCACACCGAGCAGCCGACCGCCGACCCCGCGCAGTTCTACCTGACCGAGCTGACCAACCACTACTCCAAGGCCATGCACGCGGCCACGGAGGACGGCAAGGCGTACGGGTTCGCGTTCGACGACGTGGCGGACTTCGCCTCGTACATCCAGGACACGGCGCCCACCGGCCTGCGGCTGACGCTCACGTCCTTCGAGTGAGCGCGGGGAGCAGGTTTCCCGGGGGCGGGGCACGGTACCCCGGCATGCACGGGGAGGCCCCGCACCCGGACGGCCCCGGGCGCCCGCGGTGGGCGCCCAGGGCGTTCCGGATGCACGGCGGGCCTCCGCGGTGAAGGCTGAATACGGGACCCGGCGCCCGGCGCCGGGCCGTACCAGCGATCCGGACCCGAGGAGCCCGAAGATGTCGACGTCCCAGCCCGACGCGTCCCGGCAGAGCGAGGACCGCGCCACCCCGGACAGCCTGCTCCACACCCGCACCGGCGGCGAGGTGTCGCCGGAAGACCTGGTTCTCGCCAGCGGCAAGGACCTCACCCCGCAGAACCTCGAGTGGGCCCGGCGGAAGCTCGACGAGGAGGGTCCCGCCGCGATGGAGAAGATCCTCCCGTAAGCCACCGCACGGCCCGGTCCCCGCTCCCTCGGCAGCGGGACGCCGTCGGGCCCGGTGCACCGCGCGTGCACCGGGCCCGACGGCGTTGTGCGGGTGGTGTCGCCCGGGGCTCGTCAGGCCGCGGGCGGCAGGCCCTGCGGGGTCAGAGCCTTCGGATGTGCCGGTCCAGCAGGGCCCGTATGCCGTCCACGCCCTCCGGTTCCCGCACACCGCGCTTGGGCAGCACGGTCAGGCACGAGAGGTCCTTGTCCCCGCTGAGCAGGACGAAGGTGTCCGGGGTCTCGGCGTAGTACGGGGCGGCGGTCCAGTTGAGCCGGCTGGAGCCGCCCGCGTTGCTGACTGTGGCACCGACGTCGTCGACCGTGGCACGGCACGCCCCGTGCCGAGACGCGATCTTGTGGAACTGGCGGGCGGTGAGCCAGGGCTGCGCCACGAGCAGCAGCACGACGAGCACGCCGGCGATCACCAGCGACTGCGTGTCGGGAGTCTCCCCGTCCGCCAGCGGCACCACCGACGCTCCGACGAACACGGCCGCGCCGATCAGGGCGAACTGCCGGATCCGCCGGCCCCGGTCCGACGCCTTGGCCCGCGCTCCGAGCGCCTGTCTCATGTCCTCGCGCGTCACCTGGTACTCCAGTTCGACGCGCTCCCCCTCCGCGGTCTCCGCACGGTCTTCCATGGGCCCTCCCCTGGGTCACCTCAGTGATCGAATCAGGGGAGGATATCCGGCGGCCGGGCCGGTGACGCGGGCCTTTCGGCGGCGACGAGCAGGGCCGCCACACCCCAGAGGGGCGTGGCGGCCCGCGCGGCTCCGGCTTGGTCCGCCGGACGAACCCTAGGAACGGTCGTCGGGCAGTTCCGTCTCGTCCTCCACGACGTGCATCGCGGCCTCCTCCGCGCCCGCCGCGCCGCCGTCGATGCCGACGTCGTCGGCGACGGACTCCTTGGTGACGTCGGTGTGCGCGCCCTCGTCCGGTGCGACCAGGCGTCCCGCGCGGGCGCCGCCCGCCTCCGGGTCGACCGGCTCGCCCTCGCCGCCCGGCAGGTCGCCCACTCCGTCGCCGGCCGCCGCGTTCGCGTCCGGCACCTCCTGGGCGAGCCGTTCGTCCAGGGTCTCGCCGTCGTGCTGCTCGGCCGCGGTGACGCCGTGCTTGGTGACGCCCGCCGCCTTCTCCGGCGGCGAGTAGCCCTCGTCGAGCATGTCGTCGTAGTCCCGCTCGTCGAGGGCGTCCTGCATGTCGAGCGGGGCGCCGTCCTCCTGCTGCTCGTTGGTCCCGGTGGGCTGGTAGACGTCGTCCCCCATCGGTTCGGAGCCCATGGCGTCCTCCCTGTCGCGCTGCGTCGGCTCGCGCCGTCCTAGGTGTGCGGTTCGCGTTTCCCGTCAGCCGGTGTCTAACCCCGTCAGCCGCCCCGCCTGCGGGAAAGGCGCCGGATCTCACTCCCGTGGCGTGCGAGGGCCGGGCGCGACGCGGATCTCGTAGTCCTCGACCCGGTGGACGGGCCAGGTCCGCGCGTAGGCGTTGGGCCTGCCGCCGACGCGGGTGATCTCGGCGACCGGGACGCTCTCGGCGGTGCGCCGGATGTCCTCGGCGGTCATGTTCTCGTTGTTGCCGGCGGTCGCGCCGGAGGAGCAGCCGGTGTAGTAGCCGATGGGGATGGACTCGTGGCCGGTGACCAGACAGGGCGGGCGGACGCCGAGCCGGTGCAGCCCCTCGGCGGTGCGCGCCCAGTCCTGCCGGCTCGCGTCGGAGCGGTTCACGGTGTGCACGAGCACGGTCAGCTGCACCGCCAGATGGCCCGCGAGGCCCACCGCGACCACCCCTCTCAGGACCGGCCGCCACCGCCCGCGCGGCGCCGTCACCAGGTACCACAGGGCGTCGGCGACGGGGAGCGCGAGCAGCGCGTAGGCGGGCTGGAGGAAGCGCGGCGCCGCGTACTCGATGGTGAACAGGTACGGCAGCGCGGCGGTGACGGCGCAGGCCAGCGGGACGACCGTGCGCAGGGCGCGGCGGGCGCGGACGGCGACGACCAGGCCGAGCACCGCGAGCAGCGGCAGCACGAACCACCACAGGGTGATCACCGGGTGGGGCATCTCCCCGGTGCAGGGGCGGCACAGGGCGCGTCCGCCGAGGCTGCGGAGCTGGTCGTCGACGGCCATGTGCAGGCCGAGACCGCCCTGGATGCGGGACGCCTCGGCCAGCCGCTCGGTGAGGCCGCCGAAGGACGCGTACGCCTCGATCACCCAGGGCACGCCGCCGGCCAGCAGACCGCCCACGACCGCCGCGAGGAGGCGGGGACGCCGCCACGCCGCCGCGAGGACGAGCAGCGGGATCGAGACCCACACGGCGTCGGTGGGCCGCATCCACGCCATGAGCGCGGCCCCCGCGACCACGGCCCACAGCGTGGACGTGGACGAGGGGGCCCGGCGGTGGCGCAGGAAGGCCCCCACGGCGATCAGCGCGCCGATCGCCACCCAGTAGTTGGGCATGGCCTGCGGGCCGTAGAAGAGGGTCACCCACAGGAAGGCGAAGAAGGCGCCGGCGGTGACCAGGACGCGGGTGGGGAACAGGCCGCGCCAGGCGCGCAGGGCGAGGTACAGGCCGAGTCCGGAGAGCAGCGCGAGGTAGATCCGCAGCAGCACGGTGGAGTCGGACCAGAAGGCGACCGGCGCGACCAGCAGGGAGACGCCCCGGGAGCGGGGGGCGCTGAAGAAGGCGGCCGGGTGGTGGGTGGTGACCTGGCTGGTGTAGACGATCTCGTCCCAGCCGAGGCCCAGGGTGGGCCGGACGAGGGCGAGCTGGGCCAGGGTGAAGACGGCGGCGAGCACCGCGAGCGCCCGCGTGTCGTGGGCGGGCCGCGGGCCGGCCGGCCGTGAGCGGTCCTCGCTCCGCCGGGTGACGGTCGGCGGGGCGCCGGCGCCGTGGGTCATCGTCCGTCCTTCGCTGCCGCCGGTGTGGAGTGACGTCTCTCAAGAGCCACATGGGCCCCACGTCTTGAGGAATACGGATAAGGGGGAATCATGGCCAAAGCTAACCCGGAGCGGTGGGCGGCGCAGGCGCTATTCGGCCGCGCGCCGTAGAGGTGCGCCCCTGTCCCACCGTCAGCGCCTCGCGGTCACGCGTCGCCCCAGAGCTCGGACAGGTCGCCGACGACCCGGTCGGCGCCGTGCGCGTACAGGGCGGCGGCCTGTCCGACGCGGTCCACGCCGACGACGTGGCCGAACCCTCCGGCGCGTCCGGCGTCCATGCCGGCCAGCGCGTCCTCGAACACCGCGGCCCGGGCGGGCTCCACCCCCAGCTCGCGGGCGGCGGCGAGGAAGGTGTCGGGCGCGGGCTTGCCCGGCAGGCCGCGCTCGGCGGCGACCACCCCGTCGATCCGTACGTCGAAGAGGTCCGCGGCGCCGACGGAGCGCAGCACGTCACGGCAGTTGGCGCTGGAGGAGACGATCGCGGTGCGCAGGCCGCGGGCGCGGACGGCGCGCAGGTAGCGCAGGGTGCTGTCGTAGGGCTCCACGCCGTCGGTGCGGATCCTCTCCAGCAGCAGCTCGTTCTTGCGGTTGCCCAGCCCGTGCACGGTGGCGGCGGCCGGCGGGTCGTCAGGGGCGCCCTCGGGCAGCCGGACGCCCCGGGAGTCGAGAAAGGCGCGCACCCCGTCGGCGCGCGGCCTGCCGTCCACGTACGCGTCGTAGTCGGCGGCGGTGAAGGGCGTGAAGCCCTCGCCGTCCCGCTCGCGCAGGAAGGCGTCGAACATCGCCTTCCACGCGGCGGCGTGCACCACGGCCGTGTTCGTCACCACGCCGTCGAGGTCGAAGAGGCACGCCTCGATGCCGTCGGGCAGGCCCAGATCCGTCATACCGTCACGGTTCCCCGTGCGAGGCGGAACAGGGAGCGGCGCGGGCCGCACGGGTGGCGGGGTGCGGCCTTCCGGGTGACACACTCTGCTCTGTGGAGCCGACCTTCGACGACCTTCTCCGCCGCGCCCGCGCCCTCCCCCGGGACGGGCGGCGCGCGATCCTCGGCATCGCCGGAAGCCCCGGCGCGGGCAAGTCCACGCTCGCCGGACGCCTGGTGCGCGAGCTGAACGGCTCCGGGGAGCCGTGGGCGGCGCACGTCCCCATGGACGGCTTCCACCTGGCCGACGCGGAGCTGGAACGGCTGGGCCGCCGGGACCGCAAGGGCGCCCCCGACACCTTCGACGCGGCCGGGTACGCGGCCCTGCTACGGCGCCTGCGGGAGGAGGACGCGGCCGGCGAGGTCGTGTACGCGCCTGGTTTCGAACGGGAGCTTGAACAGCCGCTGGCGGGGGCGATCCCCGTGCTCCCGGCCGCGCGCCTGGTGGTCACGGAGGGCAACTACCTGCTGCTGGACACCGGGGCGTGGGCGCGGGTACGCCCGCTGCTGGACGAGGTGTGGTTCTGCGCGGCGGACGAGGAGCGACGGGTGCGGCGGCTGATCGCCCGTCATGAACGGTTCGGCAAGTCGCACGCGGAGGCGGTCGCCTGGGTGGAGCGCTCCGACGAGCGCAACGCGGCCCTGGTGGCGGCGACCCGGGACCGCGCGGACCTGGTGGTGCCGGTGGAGCAGCTGACGTGACGTCCGTGGAGACGGCAGGGCGACCCGCGCCGGGGCGCCCCTCGGTGCCGGGAGCGGGGCGCGTGAGGCGTCGGGTGACGGTGTGGGCGCGGCGGTGGTGGGTGCACGCGCTGGTCGCCCTGCTGCTGGGTCAGATGGCCGTGGCGATGGTGACCGCCGCCGTCCGGCAGACGCCGACGATCGACGAGCCCGTGTACGTGGGGACGGCCGCGGTCTACCTGGACGAGCACAGCCTCCGCTTCAACCCCGAGCATCCTCCGCTCGGCAAACTGGTGATCGCCGCCGGGGTGGCGGTCGCCGATCCGCGCCTGGAGCCGGGGTTCGCCGGCGACCAGACCGCGCTGGGGCGGCGGTTGCTGTACGAGTCGGGCAACGACCCGTGGCACGTGATGTTCTGGGCGCGCCTGCCGGTGATCGCGCTCACGCTGGGGTTCGGGCTGGTGGTGTTCGCGTTCGCGCGCGAACTGGCCGGGCGCGCGGGCGCGTCGGTGGCGCTCGCGCTCTACGCCCTCTCCCCCGACGTGATCGCGCACGGCTCGCTGGCCACGCTGGACGTGCCGGCGGCCGGGTTCGTGCTGACGTCGGCGTGGCTGCTGTGGCGGGCGCGGGCGCGGCCACGCCTGTACGTGCCGCTCGCCGGCGGGGCGTTCGGGGCGGCGCTGGCCACGAAGATGAGCGTGCTGCCCGCGCTGCCGGTGCTGGTGCTCGTCGCCGCCGTGTCGGTGTGGTGCGCCGCTCCCCGCCGGGTGATGCGGGCGGTCGCCGGGGGCGCGGTGTTCGCGCTGACCGCGTGCGCCGCCGTGTGGGTGGCGTACCTGGCCGTCGATCCCCGGCTGCGCTGGGGTCCCCCGCAGCACATCCCCTCGGTCGGCGGACTGCGCGGCCTCGCCGTCCAACTCCTGCCGCTCCCGGAGCCGTTCCGGGACGGCATGCGGCTCCAGTTCGGCCTGGAGAACCGGCCCTGGCAGGGCTTCCTCTTCGGGAGGCTCTACACCGGGTCGCTCTGGTACTATCTGCCGGCCGCGCTGCTGGTGAAGACACCGCTGGGCGCGCTGGCGCTGTGGACGGCGGGCGCGGTCACGGTGACGGTCCTGCGCCCGCTGCGGCCCGCGGCGCCGTACCTGCTGGCCGCGCCCGCGGTGCTGCTGGCCGCGGCCATGTACGGGTCGCGGGACTTCGGCACCCGGTACGCGGTGTTCCTGCCGATGTTCCTCGCGGTGGCCGCCGGGTGCGTGGTCCTGGTGCGGTGGCGGTGGACGCCGGCGGTGACGGCCGCGCTGGCGCTGTTCGTCGCGGTCAGCTCGCTGCGGACGTTCCCCTTCTATCTGCCGTACTCCAACGAGGCGTTCGGCGGGCCGGAGCGGACCCGGTACCGGCTCCACGACTCCAACGTCGACTGGGGCCAGGACCTCGGGCGGCTCGCCGACCGGCTGGACGAGCGGTACCGGGGCGAGCGGATCTGGCTGGTCTACAAGGGGGCGGGGGTGCCCGCGTACTACGGGATCGACGCCCGCGACCCGCGCCGGGTGGCGCCGGAGGCGGTCCACGGAGTGCTGGTGGTGTCGGACTCCGCGGCGGCCAAGGCGACCGGGCGGCTGGCCGAACTCCTCGACAGCAGCAGGCGGATCGACGAGGTGGGTCACTCGATCACGCTCTACCGGCGGTGAGGGCGCGGCGACCGCAGGGCCCGGTGCCCTCGGGTGACTCAGCCGTCCGCCGGCCGGGCGGCGCGCCGGAAGCCGACCGCGCTCACGTGCCGCATCACCGTACTGGCCACGCGGTAGCGGCCGTTGAGCACCTCGGCGGAGCGGCGGACGTGCACGGTGAGCGGGCCCGCCCACTCGTAGCCGTTGCGGGCGGCGTGCCGGGCCAGCCGGTCGGTGAGCACCTGGCCCACGCTGTCGCCGCGCCGGGTCAGCTCCTCGTGCACGGGGGCGGACAGTTCGACGTCGTAGGCGTTGGGGACCATCACCCGCCCCGCGCGGCACACGACCGCGTTGCTGTCGCACTCGCGCCGCAGCGCGTCGACGAGTTCGAGCGGATCACGCCCGGACATCCGCGCCCACAGGGCCTCCCATCGGTTCTCCAGTGCCGTTTCCAGCGCGCTGAGGGCGCTCATGCTGTCACCTGCCGAAACTCGGTCGCGTCGGGACGGGGGCGGGGGCCGCGGCGGGCATGGCGTTCGGACCAGGCCGCGCGGCCGGGGACCGGCCGGTCCCCGTGCCCGCGGCGTGATCCGAGCGGCATGCCCTACCGCTCCTCGTAGTCGTCGGGCTTGATCTCGGCCTCCTCCAGCGCCTCGCGCATGGTCCGGCCGGTGCCGCCCTGCGCCTGCGCGTCACCCCCCTCGCGGCGCTGCTCGAGGGTCTCGTCGGTGTCGTGCGTCTTGGGCCGGTTCTCCTCGGGGACGGTCATGTCCGCGGTGCTCCTCGTCTTGCGGGGGTGTGCGACGTCGCTGTGCGGCTGTGCCGCTGTACGGCGTCGAATCGCCGGGTTCCCTGAGCGGGCGGGGATATCCCCCGGCAGGCGGGGGTGATCTTCCGTGGCCGGTCCCCGTCCCTGACCCCGCTGGTCGGGCGAGGGGTTGGGCTATGTTGAACCATCGTGGGAGACAAGGGAGGCGCACCGGTGCCATCGCCGCAGCAGGCACGCGCACAGGCATCCGCGATCACCTCGGCCAAGGCGGGTGAGGAGACGGAGCTGTCCCCCACGGCCCAGCTCCGCGCCCTCTTCGACAAGCCCCGGCTCTCCCCCGGGCAGCGGCGCATCGCGCAGTACCTGATCGAGCACATCGCCGAGGCGGCGTTCCTGTCGATCACGGATCTCGCGGACCGGGTCGGGGTGAGCCAGCCCTCGGTGACCCGCTTCGCGTCGGCGGTCGGATTCAGCGGCTACCCGGCGCTGCGGGAGAAGCTCCAGTCGATCACCCTCGGCACCCGGTCCGGCGGCGCCGGCCCGGCCGAGGAGCACCGGGGCAACGAACTCCAGGCGGCGGTGGACGCCGAGATCGAGAACCTGGAGAACCTGCGCCGCGACCTCGCCGACACCGACCGCGTCATCGAGGCGGGCCGTGCGCTGTCGGCCTCCACCCCGCTGACCGTCCTGGGTCTGCGCATCTCCGTGTCGCTGGCCGAGTACTTCGCGTACGCCGCGCGCCGGATCCACCCGGACGTGCGGCTGGTGACGCTCGGCGGCAGCGTGGCCTACGACGCCCTGTTGCAGTCGCGGGAAGCGGGCGGGACGTGGGTGCTGGCGTTCTCCATGCCGCGGCACGCCCAGGAGACGCTGACGGCGGTGCGGGTGGCGCGCAGCGCCGGGCTGAAGGTCGCGCTGATCACCGACCTGGCGCTGGGGCCGCTGGTGGACGAGGTGGACGTCGTCTTCGCGACCGGCACCGGCTCCCGCCTGGTCTTCGACTCGTACGCGGCGCCCGGCGTGATGTGCGCGGCGCTGCTCCAGGCCATGACGGACGCCGACCCGGAGCGGACGCAGGCCCGGCTCGAGGACTACGAGCAGGTCGCCGACGAGCACCAGTTCTTCCTGCGGGACTGAGCCCCCGCTTCGGCAGGGACCCGATTCCAGGCGTCCTGGCACGCCTCACGCGCTTTCGATACGGCATGAATGTTTTCATGCGTCTTGCCAAGCAGACGGCATATATAAATACTGCTCACGGATCGCGGGCCGGGCCGCTCCCGGACCGCGTTCCACTCACCGCACCCACCCGCACGAACGCCCGGGGCCGTCGGCCTCCACCCGCAGCGGCGGCCAGGGTGTTCGGCCGGGCTTCCCCTGCCCGGCCAACCGTGGCGGTCCCGGTCATCCCCTAGACCGGGGCCGCCCCACCTCGTCGCCCGTGCCGGCGACGCCGTACACCCGGAAGCGAAGAACATGCCTGTGACGTCCACGCGCCTCGGACCCGACTGGCCCTGCCAGGTCAAGACCCCCGGGAGCTACGACTGGGAACGCTCGGCCGTCAAATGGCTGCGCGAGCTGGTGCCCGCGCGCTACGCGAGCTACCCGGCGTTCGTCCGGCACCCCGTGCTGCTCGCCCGGCACGCGCAGATCCAGGTGGAGAACGAGATACGGGTGGCGCGCACCGCGCTGCAGACCGCCCGCGCGGACCTGCCCCGGCTGGGCCTGCACGAGGGCGCCATCGAACACACGATCAAGCTGTACGCCGCCGAGCTGATGCAGCTCCAGCACATCGCGCGGAGCGTGCGCGCGGTCACCAGGGCCCTCGGCGAGAGCGCCCGCTGACCGCTCCGGCCCGGCGGCCGCGCTCCCGTCCCCGCGCGGCCCGCGCACGGAGCGCACGGCCCCGTACACCCTGCGTACGCGCCCGCCCGGGCCGGTTCCGCCCCCGTACGGCACGCACCGGACCCGCGCGGGCGCGCCCGGACCGCCGCCTCCCGTCCCCGTCCCCGATCGGGGACGACAAGCAGGTCAACGAAGACACGCGGGTGTGCGATGCTCGGTGCGTGAAGAGCGATCGCTTTGCCCCGGTCGAGTCCGGCACGGTCCCGGACGTGGTCGAACTGGCGAGGGTCGTCGCCCAGCAGCGCGCCGAGATGGACCGGCTGCGGGAGCAGGCCGCCACCACGGTGGTCGTGGAGCGCGCCAAGGGCGTCGTGATGGCTCTGGCCGGCTGCACCGCGGACGCCGCCGAGGACATCCTGCACCGGCGGGCCAAGGCCGCCGGCCGCACCGCGCTGGAGGAGTGCTGGGTCACCCTGGGCGAGCTGACGCCCTCCCGCCCGTGCGACGACGCGGACGCGTCCGGCACGCGGGAAGACACCGGGGCCGCGACGGCCGCCGCGTCCGCCACCTCCGCTCCGTCCGCCGACGACGCCCCGGCGCCCTTCGCCGCGCCCGGCGACGTCGCCGACGCCCTGAGCCGCCTCGGCCGCGTCCTGGTCCACGTGGACACACATCAGGCCCTGGCCCAGTGCCTTCTGGACCACCTCGCCCCGGACCTGGACGCGGCATCGGTGATGATCTACGTCCGCCGGTCGGGCGGCGGCCTGGAGCTGTCCGGGTACGCCGGCGTCGACGACGGGCTGGCCGCCCGCTGGCGTCACGTGCCGCCCTTCAGCGGGGTGGCCGTGGTGGACGCCCTGCAGACCGGTGAGCCGCGCTGGCTGGAGGACTTCTCCGAGGACAGCACGCGCTATCTGCTGATCGGTGAGCCGCCCGAGCGCTGGCAGTCCCGGGCATGGCTGCCGCTGCGCGCCGGGGACGGCTCCGACGTGTGCATCGGCGTGCTGCGCGGACGCCCGGGCGCCTTCACCTCGCGTGACCGCGCGCATCTGCGGGGCGTCGTCCGGCTGTGCGCGGGCCGGCTGCGCAGCTTCACCTCGTCGTCGGCCCAGGTCCACGAGGCCGAGACGAACGCCGTCCGGTCGCTGTTCGCGGCGCTGCCGGTCCCGGCGATGCTGCTGACTCCTGTCACCTCGTCCTCCGGCGAGGTGGAGGACCTGCGCGTCGACGCCGCCACCGCCCACGCGGCCGACCTCCTCGGCGGCTCCTCCGGCGACCCGACCGGGCGGCGGCTGCGCGAGGTGCGGCCCGACCTCACGGACCTCCCGGTGTGGCAGGGCTGCCTCGACGCCCTGACGGGCGGCGGGCCGTACGAGAGCGAGCCGTTCGCCCACCAGGAGTCCGTGGACGGCGTCCTGGAGCTGGCCACCTACTCGGTGCGGGTGACGCGCCTGGAGGACGCGCTGGTCGTCGCCTGGCTGCGGCACGACTCCTCGGACCGGCAGGAGCAGCGGCTGGCGGAACTCCAGCGGCTGGGCAACGTCGGCTGGGCCAACTGGAACCTGGCGCGGGACGAGGCGTCCTGGTCGGCGCAGGTCTTCGCGATCCTCGAACGGGACCCGGCGGACGGTCCGGTCCTGCTCGACGCCCTCCCCGACCTCGCGCTGCCCGAGGACCGGCCGGCGCTGCGGGCCGCGGTCGAGGCCCTGCTGCGCGAGGGGCGGCCGTTCGACGCGTCGTTCCGGATCCGCGGCGGGCGCGGCGTACGGCATCTGCGGCTGGTCGCCGAGGTGGTGGCGGACGGCCACGGCACCCCGTTCGAGGTGCACGGGGTCGTGCAGGACCTGACCGCGCGGCGCCGTGCGGAACTGGCTCTGGTGGACAGCGAGCGGGCGATCCTCACCCAGCACGACGTGCTGCAGTCGGAGCGGATCCTCGTGGCCCGGCTGCAGAACGCGCTGCTGCCGCTGCCCGACAAGGTGATCGATCTGTCCGGGCTGCGCGTCGAGGTGGCGTATCTGCCCGCGCAGGCCGGCATCCACGTCGGCGGGGACTGGTTCAGCGCGGTGGAGCTGCCGGACGGGGACTCCCTGTTCGTCATCGGGGACGTGGCCGGTCACGGCGTGGACGCGGTCGCCACGATGGCGCAGCTGCGCTTCACCGCGAAGGGCATGGTCAGCACCGGCTCGTCGCTCACGGGCGCGCTGTCGCGGCTCAACTCGCTGCTGCTGCACTCCCGGGACGCGCACGGCACGGCGACGATGGTCATCGCCCGCTACCACGCGGCGGACCGCCGGCTGGTGTGGGCGCAGGCCGGCCACACGCCGCCCCTGCTGCTGCGCGACGGCACGGCGACATACCTGCGCCGCCCCCGGGGCATGCTGCTGGGCGCGACCGCGGATCCGTACTTCGGCGAGACCGAGCACCGCCTCGAACCGGGCGACCGGCTGCTGATGTACACCGACGGCCTGGTCGAACGCGCCCCGGAGAACATCGACATCGGCCTGGCCCGCCTCGCCGACGCGGCAGCCGCCCACCCCGAGGACACCCCCGGTTCCCTGAGCACCCTCCTGGACGTGATGCTGGAGGACGAGCGCAGGGACGACGTGTGCGTGCTGGACATTCGCGTGCCGCGGGACTTGTGAGAGGGCTCCCCCCGGTCTACGCCATGCCCCCACCCCCCGCCCCGCCCGTGCGGGACTCCAGGGCCTGGCGGGTGTCGTCGCCGTAGACGCCTGTCTCGTCGCCGCGGATGCCGTACCAGAGCTGGAAGCGGGCGACCGCTTCGCGGAGGGTGGCGTCGTAGCGGCCGTCGGTCGGGCCGTCGCGGTAGACGTCGGGAATGCGCAGCAGGCGTTCCTGGAGTGCGGCCACCTCGGGGCCGAAGTCGCCCTCGCGCAGGAAGCCGTCCTCGACGGGGGCGGCCGTGCTGGGCGGCGTGGGAGCAGCGGTCGTGGGCGGCGGGACCGGGGCGGTGGCGCGGTCGTCGGCGGGGCGGTCGGCGAACAGCAGCGCCCCGCCGAACCCGGCCAGCGCGGCGACGGCCACCACCAGCGCCGGCGCCGCCCTGCGCAGCCGTGACGGCCGCGAGAACGCCGGCACCGGCGGAAGCTCCTGCGTGACGTCCTCCGCCCCGGCCGGAGACCGGGGCGGCGACACCTCCTCGTGCTCCCCGTCCCCGCGCTCGATGTCCCGGAACAGCTCCGCGAGCGCGTCGGTGCGGCGGGCGCGCAGCACGCGGACGGGTTCGAGGGGCGGCGGCCCCTCGGGGGGCCCGGACCCCGGTGCGGTGGTCACATCGCTCTCCTTCCGTGCCTGACGCGGGAGTTGAGCCGCCTACGGCGAGAGATACGTGACCGGGGCCCGGCCGGTTCAGCCGCGGGCGCCCTCGCTTGCCCGCAGGAAGCGGTGCAGGGACGCCGTCAGCGCGGCGACGAACGCGTGCCGGGTCGCGTCGTCGAGGGCGTCCAGCGACAGGTAGGGGTTGAGGTCCTCCAGCTCCACGAGCAGCAGCTCCCCGCCGGGAGCCCGGCAGGCGTCGACCCGCTGGATGCCGTGGTCGAGGGTGTTCCACACGACGAACCGGCGGGCGAAGTCCAGGTCGGCGGAGGTGGGCCGGTACGGCTCCAGCCGCCAGCGCGCGGCCGGGTCCGGGGCGTGGAGGGCGTACTGGAAGTCCCGGTCGACGAAGTAGAACGAGACCTCGTAGGCGAAGTCGACGTACGGCTGGACAAGGACGTCGCCGACGTCGCCGCCGGCAGGCGGCGCGGACGCCTCGGCGGCGGGGACGATCCGCAGGCCGTGCGAGTCGGCGCCGAGCCGCGGCTTGACGACGTACCGTTCCGCGCGGGGCAGCCGGTGCAGGTCCTCGGGCCGGCCCACGGTGGGGATCACCGGCAGTCCCGCGTCGGTCAGGTCCAGCAGATACTGCTTGCCGGCCATGTCCCCGCGCCCGGTGAGCGGGTTGTAGACGGGCGTGCCGGTGGCGAGGGCCCGCGCGCGGAACTCCTCGTAGGCGTCCAGGTACCCGAGCACGGGCCCGCTGTTCCGGACGACGACCGCGTCGAACCCTTCCATCAGGGCGGCGGCGTCCCGGGGATGGCACAGGGCCAGGTCGAACTCCTCACGCAGCCGGGAGGTGAGGAAGATGTCCTCGTCGCAGTACCGCCGCCCCCGGGCCGGGTAGGCCAGATCGGTGACGTACAGGATGCGGGGGCGGGTGGCGGGCATCGGGGCTCCTCGGGGCGGTGTGTGTCGATCATAGGAACGGCGGCGGGGGCCGGCCCGCCGCCCCCTGTCCGTCGTTTCGCCGGCACCGGCCACGGGCAGAGTCCGGGCAGCCGGGTCCTCGACCGCGGATCCGGGGAGGGGGAGCTGCTGCGGTGCCCGACCATGTGCGGACGGCGGACGGACGGCGGTTACGGATCGAGATCGCGGGGGATCCCCGCGGACGCCCCGTCTTCCTGCTGCACGGCATGCCGGGCAGCCGTGTCGGCCCCCGACCCCGCTCCCTCTTCCTGTACCAGCGGGGCGCGCGGCTCATCAGCTACGACCGGCCCGGCTACGGCGGCTCCGACCGCCGCCCGGGCCGCCGGGTCGCGGACGTCGCCGAGGACGTCGCCCGCGTCGCCGACGCCCTGGGCCTGGACCGCTTCGCCGTGGCCGGCCGCTCCGGAGGCGCCCCGCACGCGCTGGCCTGCGCGGCCTTGATGCCCGACCGGGTGACGAGGGCGGCCGCGATGGTGGGGCTGGCGCCGCGCGACGCCCGGGGACTGAACTGGTTCGCGGGCATGGCGCCGTCCAACGTCACCGAGTTCCGCACGGCCGTGAGCGATCCGGAGCGGTTCGCCGCCGGCATCATTCCGCGCTCGGCCCGCATACGGGACGACCCGGCCCGGCTGCTGGAGGAACTGCGCGCGGACCTCACCGCCGACGACCGGCTGATCGTCTCCGACAACACCGTCCGCTCGATGCTGCTGCGCAACTACCGCGAGGCGCTGGGCACGTCGCCGTACGGCTGGATCGACGACGCGCTCGCCCTGACCGGGCCGTGGGGTTTCGACCCCGCGTCGATCAAGGTGCCCGTGCTGCTGTGGCACGGGCAGGAGGACGTCTTCTCACCGGCGTCGCACTCGGCGTGGCTGGCCGAGCGCATCCCGCGCGCCACGGCCGTCCTGGAACCGTCGGCGGCCCACTTCGCCGCGCTGCGGGCCCTCCCCCGGGTTCTCGAGTGGCTGCTGTCGGACTGATCGCCCGTCACACCGCCAGGGGTTCGAGGTCCCGGTAGATGCGCTGCTCGCGCATGGCCAGCCGGGTGATGCCGTTGTCCTCGCCGAGCAGCCGACGCAGTTCGGTCAGCACCTCGTCCCGCAGTGCCCGTGCCTGCGTCTCACGTCCCAACGCCCGCAGGGTGAGGGAGAGGTTGGCGGTCACGGCCAAGGTCTCGGGATGGTGCTCGCCCAGGACGCGCCGCAGCACGGTGAGCGCGTTCTCCTCCCGTGCCCGGGTCTCCTCGAACAGCCCCTTGTCGAAGAGCACGTTGGAGTAGTTGACACCCGCGAACAACGTGTGGGGGTGCTCCTCACCGAGCACTTCCCTCATCCGGGTCAGCACCTTCAGGAACACGGCCTCTGCGTCCTCGAGGTCGCCGCAACCCCAGTGGTAGATGCCGAGGTTGTTGAGGGCCGCCTGGGTGTAGGGGTGGGCCTCGCCCGGCACCTTCACGTACTCGGCGAGTGCTTCGAGGGCCACCTCGCGTGCCGCCTCCCGCTCGTCGGCCGCGAACAGGTCGGCCGCCATGTTGAGATCGCAGGCCAGTGAGTCCGGCGTCGCAGCGGAGTACTGCGCGCGGTACTGCTCCCGGGTGGCCGTCGTCAGCCGGCGGGCGTCCTCGAGCTGGCCGTTCCTGCGCAGGGACACCGCCAGCGACTTGGCGCACCGCAGCGTTCCGGGGAACTCCTTGCCCAGGATGCGTTTGTGGGCGTCGTAGGCCCGCGCCAGCATCGCCACGGACTCGGCGTACTGGCCCACCTCTCTGAGGTCACGGCCCAGACGGTCGGCGGACGCCAGCGTGTAGGGGTGCTCGGGTCCGAGGACGTCCATGCGGCGGTCCAGGGTGTCCTGGTCGATCCTGCGCGCCTCGCCGTACTTGCCGATCATGTGCAGGGCGAGGGCGAGGTTGTTGGCCGCGCTGAGGGTGCGCCGGTGGGACTCACTGAAGATCTGGCCGAAGCCATGGTGCGCCTGGCGGGCGAGCTCCACCGCCCTGTGGTACTCGCCGAGGGCGGCGAGGTCGATGGCGAGCGACGACATGGTGACGTAGGTGTGCGGGTGGGTGGGTCCGAGCACCCGGGTCTGCTTCTCGAGCAGCTCTTCGTCGATGTCCAGCGCCTCCACGTAACGTCCCTGCGAACGCCGGATGTTGGCGAGCTGGCAGCGCAGGTACAGGTACTGGATGTCTTCCTCTCCCAGCATCGTCCGCCAGTGGTCGAGCACGTCCTCGGCGAGCCGCCTCGCGGCGGGGAAGTCGCCGCGCTTCCACAGGTAGCGGACGCGGTCGATGAGCAGTCTGCGGGTCTCGGTCACCTCACTGCTGCGGGCCTCCGAGGCCGTGAGGTGCGGCCAGATGAGTGCGAAGCGCTTGTAGGTCTCGGGGTCGTCGATGGGCTCGTCGCCGTCGGGGCGTGCCCCGGCCAGCACCTGGTGCACCACGCGGCGGGCGTCCTCCTGCTCCTCCTGCGACATCTGGGAGCGGATGACCGCCTGGACCAGGCGGTGCACCTGGATGCTGTTGGTCTTCTGGTCGACCTTGGCGAGGGCGAACCGGCCGATCTCGCGGATGATCCGCCCGAGCAGCAGGCTCTCCTGGAGCGCGGGGTCGTACGGCTTGAGTGCCTCGATCATCTCCTTGCTGTACAGCAGCTGTGCGGAGATGGGTTCGGGGCCGAGGAAGGCGCACAGCTGAAGCAGCCTGACGGCGGCGCGGGAGCGTTCCTCCATCTGGGCGATCGAGACGTTCCACGTGGCGGCGACGGTCTTCGGGTAGTCGGCCGGCTGGCTCAGCGCGAGGACCTCGGTGGTCTGCCGCGCCAACTGCTCCAGGTAGTGCTCGATGGGGGTGGCGGTCTCGGCGAGCCAGGCCGCCGCCTGTTCCACCGCGAGCGGCAGGTCACCGACGGCCTCCGCCACCCGCTCGGCCTCCTCGGGCGTCAGCCCTCCGTCGGTCCGGCGGATCAGGTGCTCGACGCTCTCCTCGCGCAGGAAGACGTCGATCTGCTCGGCCAGTCCCTGCTGGGCCCAGCCCTGGTTGCGGGAGGTGACGAGGATGTGGCCGCCTCCGCCCTTGGGGAAGTAGCGGGCCAGCTGCTCCGGGGAGTCGGCGTTGTCGAAGACGAGTATCCAGCGTTTCGTGGGCAGTCCGCGGGACAGCCGGTGCACGGTCTCCTGGCAGGCCAGGGTGATGTCGTCGCCGGCGGGGACGCCGATCTGCGCCCCCAGTTCGGCGAGCGAGGCGACGACGTCGTCGATGTGCTCGGCGGACGTCCACCACACCAGGTCGTAGTCGGCCATGAAGCGGTGCACGTACTCGACGGCCAGCTGGGTCTTGCCCACTCCCCCGAGCCCCCACAGGGCCTGCGGCTGCGGTGGTCCGCCGGTTCCGCCGAGCTGGTTGCGCACCCGCTCCAGGATCGTGTTGCGGCCGGTGAAGGTGGCGCTGCGCTGCGGCGCGTTCCAGATCGCCGGCGTGTTGCCGGGGAAGCGGGGTGCGGAGGACGCCGACTCCACCGGCTGGAGGGGCAGGTCGAGGGCGCGCAGCAGGGCGGTCACGCACTCCCCCTCGTCGAGGCGGAGCAGGTCGACGAAGCTCTCCGGCAGGTGCTGGACCTCGTCCACGCGCACCGCGACGACCGGGGGGCGGCCGGTGTCGTCCGACCAGCCGGTGAGGGCGTGCTGTGCCGAGGCGGCGTGCCGGGACTTCTCGAACACCTTGGACAGCAGCACCACGGTGCGCACGGACGGGTCGGGCGGGGCCAGGGGACCGGTCGAGATGTCGTGCAGGGTGACGTCGCAGCCCGCCCTGCGCAGCAGGTGGCGGACCCAGTCGGCCCAGGTGCGGTTCTCCGCGGCGTAGGCGACGAGGAAACCGGCGGCCGCCGCGTGCGGCCGCCGTCTGACGTAGGCGTCGCGGCAGCGGATGCGCACGGACTCGGGGAGGGGCGGCAGGGAGGTGACCTCGCGGTCGGTGATGACGGCGGTCAGCCGCTCGAAGGCGGACAGCAGGGAGTTGGCGATGCCGCTCTCGTCCCCGACCGTGGCGAGGGTCTCCTCGTAGGCGTAGTAGGGGCGGTAGGGGATCTCGACGTTCCCCCAGTAGGCGCTCAGTTCCTGGGGACCGAGTTCCCGCCCGTCGGATCCCTTCGGCAGCCCCTCGAACCGGGCCCGGGCGAGCGCCCGGCCCGCGTCGACCTTCTCCTTCTCGCCCTCGTCGATGCGCATCGGCACGGGCAGCACCCTGATGCGGCGTGGCCGGTAGCCCTCCTCGACGTTCCGGGCGACGGCGGCCGCGCCTTCGAGGGACTGGTCGCTGAGGGTGAAGCAGTCCACCAGGACGTCCGGCATCTGCATGGTGCAGATGTCCGCGTTGTCGGACAGGCCGGTGCGGCTGTCGATGAGGACGTAGTCGTAGGTCGCCTTCATGTCGGCGCGCAGGGCGTCGAGGAACTTCCCGCCGCCGAGACGCTCGTAGAAGTTGTCCCACTCGAAGGACGTCACCGTGGTCGAGTACGCCCGGTCCTGGCGTCCGGCGGAGAGGAAGTCCAGCGAACCTCCGTCCGGGAAGGTCAGGTCGAAGCGTTCGGGGTTCACGGACAGCGCGTGCTGTTCGACGCTCGCGTAGGACAGGTGCCAGTCGTCGGGCCGTTCGCGGGGGCCCGTGGTCGCGGCCCAGGCGTAGTCCTCAATGATGTTGATGACGCCGGGGGTGGCCGCCAGCGCCTTGAGGTCCATGAACGGATGGAAGAAGCGGTGGAGTCCGGGCGCCTCCAGGTCCCAGTCGACCGCCAGGACGCGTTTGCCGTTGGCGGCGAGGATCCACGCCGTGTTGGCCAGGGCCATGGTCCGCCCGGTGCCGCCTTTGTACGAGTAGAACGTGATGATGCGTCCGTCCCGCGCGGCCGTCATGCTTCTCCTTCGTCGTCGGGTTCGCCTGCCGGGTACGGCGGCTGGACGGGGCCCATGAGCCGTGGCCTCGGTACGTACGGGCCGGGCGGCGGATGGGCCTCGGCGTGTTTGAGGTACTGCCGGGTGGAGTGCGCCACGACGTGCGGGAGCACGTCGGTGAACGCCTTCAGCGTGGGGACGCCGTTGACCGCGATACGGCAGTCGGTGCGTCTGCCGCGCTCCAGGATGTGCGGCAGCGTCTCCTCCAGGGTCGCGGTCAGCTGCTTCCCCCGCTCGCTGTGGCACTGGAGGTCCGCCCGGTTCCACGGCACGATCGCGCTGATCCAGGGGCGTGACACACGGTCGAAGTCCCGCAGCCGACGGCGCCTTTCGTCGTCGGTGAGGGCCCAGCGGTCGACCAGCAGGATGCCGGGGCGGGCCTCCGCCTTGCCGTCCGGACCGGGGCCGGCCTCCCCGGGCGTGGTGTCGGTGTCCTCGTCGTCGAAGGAGGAGACGGTGATCCGGTAGTCCAGCGAGCGGATGAGTTCCTGGGCGATGGCGGGCAGCGGCCGCGTGGACTCCGAGTGGTACGGGTTCCAGTCCTGGGCGTCGTCGCCGTAGGGCCCGGGGTCGCGGTCCTCCGGGAGGGTGTGGCGGGTGGGCGCGGCCACGGTGAGATGGATACGCCGGGGCCCTGCACCGCGTGGCCGGAAGGCACTGGGCGTGTGTTCGTAGTCGCGGGGTCTGCTGGGCGGGAGCGCGGTCTGCTCGGCCACCTGGACGATGCGCTGGGCGAGCGTGTGCACGGTTTCCTCGTATTCGTCGCGCAGCCGCTTCAGTTTGATCAGACCGTAGATGCCGTTGGTCGCGTAGCGGTCGCCGAAGGAGGAGTGGTCGAGGTGGATGTGGCGTACGGAGTCCGGCAGTTGGGTGTAGTCGACCCCGGTCCACAAGGCGGGCACGATGGCGGACACCTCCCTGCCGTCGACGGCCTGAACCTGCAACTGCCGCTCGTTGAACGCGTACCACTCGCGGCCGCACATCTCGCTGGCGAAGTAGCGCCGGGACAGCAGCGGCACGAACACCCGGCACCGGGCGAGGTTCTCGCTGAGGACGTGAGGCCACCCGTCGCCCGAGCTCATCTCGCGGTCCATGAACCCGGCGGGCACGTCGGCCGGCAGGTCGGTGAGCTGCATGATGGTGTTGCACAGGTCCTGGTAGAGCACGCACACCCAGTGGTCGGGGTCACCGCCGCCGTTGCCCACACGCGGGGTGTGCGCGTAACTGAGGAAGAAATAGGGCTGGTCGTCCGAAGCCCGGCTCCGTTCCCTTCCGGGTACGTTCAACGCATCCCCCCACCCGTTGCCGCCCCCCGCCGTCCGGGCACCGACCGAGGTCAACAAATGTGCCCGACAACTACCCCGTGCGAACCGGCTGTTTCACGCCAATCGTGAGACTCGACAGGACATTTGACGGACCGCGTCGTCGACGACCGGACGCATACGGAACTGCGTGACCGGTCGCCCCGACCATTCCCGCCGCACGAGAAGATCACTCGGCAGCCGCTCCCCGATCGCCCCGAAGTCGCTGTCGTCCAGGGCCGCGTCCTCGTACTCGACCCAGTTGCCCTGCTTTTCGACCACGCACCGGTAGGTCCGGCGGGGAGGCGGCGGCGTCGTCCGGTACTCGGCGAGGTGGAGGGCGCTGCACACCTCGAAACCGACGCGCAGTAGAAGGACGTGGGCGTCCGCCTCGTACAGCCGGGCGAGCGGGGAGCGTTCGCCAAGGTGGCAGTGGGGATGGTGGGCGTCGAGCAACTCGGCCGCGCGCGGGCCGAGTCCGGCTAGCGAGGTCTGCGGGTGGGCGCTGCGCACGGCGCCGGGTGTGGTCCGTACGCATTCGGCGAGGGCGCCCATCGTCGGGCAGGGAGTGAAGTCCGGGTCATAGGGCGGCATCGCCGTCCGGAACTCGCGCACCTCCCGTTCGTCCAATCCCTCGATGAGCTGCTGGTGGGCGCGGGAGGTGTCGGAGTTCTCCGGGGTGAAGGCGGGTACCACGAGCGTTCCGCCGGGGCCGAGGGCGTCCAGCAGCGCGTCGCGCACCGTCTCGGGGGCCGCGCCGGTGCCGCTGAGGGACGCGTGCACCATGAGCACGCCGCCCCGGGGAACGCCCGTTCTTTCGAACAGGGTCCGCAGCGCTGCCCGGTCAGCCACGGGACAGCCCCGCCTCCGCTCGCAGTTCCTCGACCAGGGCGGCACCGGTCTCGGTCAGGTCCCGGGCCGCCGGGCCGGCCAGGTTCTCGAGGGCGGCCTCCGCCCGCGTCCTGTCGCCGTGGGCCAGTGCCTCGACGGCGTCGGTCAGCAGGCTTCCGGACCGGGTGCCCGGCACATGGACGTCCGTGGCCCGGCGGAGGTTCGCCAGCCGGGCGAGACGGCCCAGCCGGGGCAGGGCATCGGCGATGTCGGCCGGATCCGCGTCGAGTGCCACACCGAGGGCGCCGGTTCCGTCGGTGTCGAGCCGCACTCCGGCGCCGGGGGCGAGCGGGGTGACGGTGTCGGCGCGCAGGGCGTTGGGTCCGTCGGCCCACTCGGGGTCCTGCTCGGACAGGATGCGGTGGGCCGTGCGCAACTGTTCCGCGAAGGCGGCCAGCGCGGCAAGCTCCAAGGGCTCGGCGACCTCGGCATGGAATCGGTCGCGCCACGGGTCGGTGTCGTCGACGAGCACCTGCTCGCGTCCCGGCATGTCCACGTGGACCGACGGCCGCCACTCGGGGGCGGGAGCGTCACCCTTCACCGTGATCCGCGTGCCGTCCGGCAGGGTGACGGTGAGCCGTGCGCCGTCCACCTCCGCCTGGATGCGTACCGGGGAAGGCAGGTTCAACGTGCCGAGCGTCGGCAGGTGCAGCACGTCGTCGTGGTGGAGCCAGGACAGGCGCAGGGACGATCGGGCGTGCACGGCGGCGGCCACCGCGACGGCCGCGACACGGGCGGTGACCTCGGCGCCGACCGGGGCTTGCGCCAGCGAGGCGCGTACATGGCTGTGGGCCAGCACCCGGTCGAGGTGAGCGGCAGTGCGTTCGTCGGCGTCCAGGTGGAGCAGGCTCTGCCAGGTCCCGTCCCAGTCGGCGTCTCCCGCGAGGCGGTCGTTGAGGTGGGCGAGGAGTTCGCGGTCCCGTTCGAGCAGGGCGAGACGCAGTTCGCCGAGGTCGGCGACGCCCGGGAAGTAGGTCCGCTCGGTGATGCGTTCCGCGATGCCGTCGACGAGGGCGCGCAGGTCGGCACAGAAGACGGACGGATTGTCGAACAGGCGCTCGCTGCTGTAGCGGTGGGCGTACAGGCCGCCGCCGCAGGACTGCACGACGGGGCATCGCCGGCACGTCTCGGAGACGCCCGCGATGCCGAGCCGTCGGGCCTGGACGCCGGGGTGCCGGACGAATTCGTCGAAGCCGTGCCGGAAGACGTCGTACCCGGTGGACGGGGCGCCGTCGTAGGCGACCTTGAGGGAGTCGGCCTGTTCGAAGGCGCCGTCCGTCTCGACCACGGCCAGGTCGGAGGGCGCCAGGCCCATGGCCTCGGTCAGGCTGGGTCCGCCGCGCAGGGTGCTGAGCACGGAGTCGAAGGTTCTGACCGGCACCTTCTGCCCCTGTTCCAGCCAGCGGTCGAAGACGGCGAGCAGCCAGTCGGCGTAGGGCGTCGGCGAGCCCGAGGAGCCGCGGGGCGGCGGGGTGTCCCACGTGGAGTGCGGCAGGAGGTAGTCGATGCGGGGCGGGTCGAGCGCGGTGAGCGCCTCATGGACGGCGAGGGGGTCGTTCTCCACGTCGACGGTGCAGAGCAGCCCGCCGAACAGATGGCGGTACTCGGGCGTCCGTAACAGGGCGACGGCGCGCAGGACCCGGTCGTAGCTGCTGCGCCCCCGGCGGTCGAGGCGGTGCCGGTCGTTGGCGACACGGTCGCCGTCGAGCGAGATCCCGACGCGGACGTCGAACTCGTTGAAGACGTCCAGGTGACGACGGCTCAGCTGCACGCCATTGGTGTGGATGGCCAGGTCCAGATCGGTGACGGCACCCACCGTGGTGCGCAGCTCGGCGCAGATGGCACGGATGCGGGCCGGTCCCGCGAGGAGGGGCTCGCCGCCGTGCAGGATCACGCTGACGGTATCGAGCTGATGCGAGCGCGCGTAGTCGGCGAGCCTGCGGGCGGTCTGCGCGGCCGTCTCCTCGGCCATCACCTTGGGCCGCGCTTCCCAGCTGCGGTCCGCGTGCTCGTACACGTAGCAGTGATCGCAGGCCAGATCACAGCGACTGTGAATCTTGAGCACGAGTTGGCGGAGCGGAGCGCCCGCGGGGGCCTTCATTCACGACAGACTACGGCCCGCCACGCGGAATGCGCCATTCTCACAGTGCTTACGCGCCACCCCAGGAGTGTGTGTCATTTCTCCCGCAGTTCGCGATTTTGACGGGATGTTTCCACAGTCGGGGCCCTCGGATACCGCGAAAGGGGCCGCGCCCGGCGAACAAGAACCGGGCGGGACCTACCTCGTACGGCGGTGTTCCGGTTGTCCGGTCCGAAATCCGAGCGGAGCTCAGACTCCGGAGTTGAACGTGACCGGCTTCGTCTGGTGCCGGCCGTCGCCGCCCTTGACCCGTGCGGCCGTCCTGGCGGCGGCGCGCGAGTCGATCGCCGCCAGAGGAGTGAGGCGTCGACGGGACGCAGGGCTGCGCTCGGCGATCATTGGTTCGTTCATCGTTCCGATGTCTCCTTCCATGGGCACCGGCTTGTCCCCGGTCCAGGGGGACCTGAGGTCCAGTGCCATGGTTGGTCCTCGGACAACTGATGAGGGGACAGCACGGTTCGAGGCGGACCCTACCTCAGCCGCATGTCACAAGGATGGCCATCCGAGCCGCTTCCCATTCATACTCGACTCTCCGGCGCGGCCGAAGACTTCGGGGGTGGTCGATGAGCGCCGCTGTTCCTGGGCCGAGCACCATGGTCAGCGACGGAGACCTGCCGCCGCTGTTCCAGTCAAGTGATCAATGGGCGATCGCCCGTCAGAGTGAGTCCTTCCGCGTCGTGCGGACGCAGTTGTTCGTTCTGCTGGCCGCCACCACGGCCGCCATGCTGGCCGAACGTCTCGACAGCCGCGCTCCCGCCGTGGCCGCGGCGGTCCTGTACGCCGCGAGCATCGCCCTGGGTCTGCACATCGCCCGGCGCCGGGCCCGTACCCACTGGCAGGCGCACCGGGCGGCGGCGGAGCTGCTGAAGTCGCTGGCGTGGCAGTACATGGTGCACGGCGGCCCCTTCCACTCCCGCGTGCCGCACCCCGAAGCGCTCTTCGAGGAGCGGCTGGAGGCGCGGCTGCGTGAGCTGCGCAAGGTCGGCTGGGTCGATCCCCGCAACGGGCCCGCCACCCGGGGCGCGGGGCAGATCACGGCGACGATGCGGGCGGTGCGGTCCAAGCCGTTCGAGGTGCGCCGGGACATCTACCTCCGGGACCGGCTGCTGGAGCAGCAGCTCTGGTACAAGAGGCGTGCCTCCCAGGCGCGGCATGCCGCGGCGCTGTGGTCGTCGGTCACGGCGCTGCTCACCCTGCTCGCCCTCACCGCGGCCGTGCTGCGGGCCCTCGGGATGCTGGAAGGCTGGGATCTGACCGGTCTGTTCAGTACGGCCGCGGCGGCGGGCGTGGCGTGGCAGGAGCTGCGCCGGCACCGGCCGCTCACGTACGCGCACTCGCTCGTGGAGCAGGACCTGGACACCCTGGGGGTGGCCATGACGACGACGGTGACGGAGAGCGGCTGGGCGGACGCGGTGGCCGAGGCGGAGCGGCTGGTCTCCCCTCAGCACTCGGACTGGCTCGGCACCTTCGGACGGTGAGGGCGCTGAAGGCGCCGACGCCGGGGGTCAGTCGCGTACGACGCCCGGCTTCCACAGTATCGTCACCGGGACCCCGCTCCGGCGCGCGTACTCGACCACGTCCCCGGTGCCGCCGATTCCGCGCGCGGGCAGGCCGTCCCAGACGGCGACCAGGTGGTCGGCGTGGTCGACGATCCACCGGCCCGCCGCGAGGTACGCCGCCTCGCGCGTCGGCTCGGGCGGCAGCCGCTCCTGCTTGGCGCAGGACCGCAGGATGCGCCGGTAGGCGCGCAGGGTCGCGGCGTCGCCCAGGCCGGCCTCGTAGTCCGTGCCGGGGATCACGGCCGTCACGGGCACCCCGTTCGCCAGGGCGATGTCGGCGAAGATCTGGTCGGCTCCGGCGGCGAGGCTGGTGAGCGCCTCCAGCGGGCCGCCGCCTCCGTCGCCGTGGAACGGGCCGCCGCCTCCGTCGCCGTGGAACGGACCCTCGCCTCCGTCGCATCGGAACGGTCCGTCGCCGTGGAACAGCGCGCGCATCCCTGCCCGTACGACGGGCTCCGCGGCGGCCGGGATCGCGCGGTGGCCGGTGACGCCGATCCGGGTGACGCCGGTGCGCGGTGCGGGACGCGTCGCCCGGTCGGGGTGGAGCAGGACCGCCTGGGTCGCGGGTGCGGTTCCGGTCACGACAGGTCCCCTTCCCCGCGCCGGCAGTGACGACCACTGTAGCGCCGGGCCGCGCGCGGAAGCAGGGGGCCTTTCGGGCCGTGCGCCGCCCCGGCCCGCGCGGCTCGGGCCGCTGCTCCGGGCGGCGGTCTCAGTGCAGGGTGGGCCGGTAGATCAGTTCCTGGACGCGGTCGTCCAGGGTGCGGTGTTCGAGCAGTTCGAGGTCGAAGTCGGCCGCGCCCTCGAAGATGCGGTCCAGGCCGGTGCGGCCGGTGACGACCGGGAACACCGTCACCTGGAGGCGGTCGACCAGGCCGGCCGCCATCAGGGCGCGGTTCATCGACAGGCTGCCGTGCGAGCGCAGCGGCACGTCGGACTCCTCCTTCAGGCGGGCCACGACGTCGACCGCGTCGCCCTTGACGACCGTGGCGTCCGGCCAGTCCAGGGGCTCCTGGAGCGTGTTCGAGACGACGATCGCCGGCAGGTTGCGCATGCGGGTGACCCAGGGGTCGCGGACGTCCGACTCGTCGGTGCTCTCGGCCAGCATGCGGGCGAAGGCCCGGTAGGTGTTCGCGCCGAAGACCATGCGCTGTTCCTCCGCGTGCTGGGCGAGCCGGTGGTCGAGCAGTTGCGGGCCCTGTTTGCCCCAGTAGCCGGTCCAGTCGCCGCCGGCGGCGCCGTAGCCGTCGAGGCTGGAGAAGACGTCGAAGGTGTAGGTGGCGGTCATGCGGTTCTCCTCGGGGGGTGCGGCGGGGCCGGCCCGGTGGCGGCCGGTACACAGGGGAGACCCCGTCGCCGTGCGCAGCTCATCGCTCTGCCCGCCACCGTTTCCCAGGTCGGCCGTCTCCGCACCCCGGCCGGGGCGTGTCAGCGTCTGCGGGGCCGGCCCGCGCCGATGCCGGCGACGTGCAGGGCCAGGGCGGTCAGCCCCAGCAGCATCACGTTCACCGAGGAGAAGACGTCGTTGGTCGTGATGTCCGCCGCGTTGATCAGGAAGGCGATGAAGAACAGCACCGCCGCCACTATGCCGACCATGAACAGGCTCCTTTTCCTAGGGGTGTTGCCCGTATGCCCGGCCTGGGCGGGTGCAGACCTGTCACGTGCCGTGCACGTGACGGCGTTCCCCGGGGAAGGGCCCCGACCCCACAGAAGGGGGTACTGAGTGCCTTTACGCGTGGCACTCAGTGCCATACTCTGTGGCCGTGCGCGGTGGCACGGCCACCGGGCAGGCGCGTGCCCGGGCGACCGGGCACGTGGACGTCCGGCCGAGTGCAGGGAGTTGACCAGCGTGTACCACTTCTCAGGGAGCGTCGCTCAGCAGGCAGCCGGCTCCACGCGCCTGCTCGAACCGCAGGGGCCCGGAGCGCGGAGCAGCGACCAGGAGGCGATGCTCTTCCAGCGCTGCACCTGGTGCGGCACGGCGATGTACCACCGGCTGCTGTGCCCGGTCTGTCAGGGCAGCGACCTGCGCACGGAGCGCAGCGCGGGCCTCGGCACGGTGCGCCACTCGACGGTGCTGCACCGCAACACCCCGGCGGCGCGCAACGTGTCGCTGATAGAGATGGCGGAGGGGTTCGTGGTGCGGGGCCGGGTCATGGGCCCGCCGATCGGCATCCACAGCGGCGACCGGGTGCGGCTGTCGACGGCCGAGGACCCGGTGCGCGGCGAGCCGGTGTTCCAGCTGGTGGACGAGCCCCTGCGGGCCTCGACCTGACCGGTCCGGCCCTCGTGTTCAGACGTGGGTTCAGAGCGTGACGCGGATGCCCACCGTGCCGTCCACGCCCCGGCGCAGCCGGCTGCCCAGCAGGGTGAGGCGGCCCATCAGGCCGTACTTGCGGGCGATCAGCTGCCGGTAGCGGGCGGTCGTGGCCGCGTCGCAGATCTCGGCGGTGGCCGGGACCTGGTCGCCGGTCGGGTTGCCGCGCACGTCGCAGGGGCCGACGAGGACGTCCCCGCGGGCACGGACGCGCTTGACCTTCCACGAGTCGGCGGCGGTCCACACACCCAGCGCGTCGCCGTCGCGCACCACCCACACCGGGGTGGCCACGGGCGTGCCGTTCTTCCGGTAGCTGGTGAGCAGCAGGTACTTGCCCGCCCCGAGCCGGTCCCGCAACGCGTCGTCCATGTGTGAAGTCTAGGCCCGCTGCGGCATATTCCGCCGGGAGTCGTCCGGCCTTACGGGTGGCGGGCCACGAACACGAACTCCCGGCCGGGGCGGTCGGGTGCGTCCCGTACGTCCTCCAGCAGGTAGCCGTGGTCCGCGAGGTCCGCCTCGACCTCCTCGCGCTCCCGGAACCGCAGGGTCGAGTCCGAGGTCAGCACCTCCCCGTCCGAGGCGAACACGTACGTCGTGCGGAAGGTCACCAACGGGCCGTCCACGGCGGTCACTTCGTGCCAGCCCTGCACCACGCCGACGCCGGGCACGTCGGCGCGGACGTACGAGTGCTCGCGGGTCCAGGTCTCCCAGGCGCGCCGGGCCGGGTCGCGGGTCTCGAAGACCAGGCGGCCGCCGGGGCGCAGGGCCGAGCGGGCCCCGCGCAGGGTGGCGTGCCAGTCGCCGGGGTCCGCGATCGCCTGGGCGACGTTCGCCGTCATGGTGGCCAGGTCGGCCGTGAGCGGCGGCAGGTCCGTCGCGTCGCCCTCGATCCAGCGCACCCGCCCGGCGCCCGGCTTGGCGCGGGCGACGTCGAGGGACGCGGCGGCCGGTTCGACGCCCACGACGTCGATGCCCTGGTCCGCGAGGAGCAGCGCGAACACGCCCGTGCCGCAGCCGATGTCCAGCACCCGGCGGGCGCCGAACTCCCGCGCCATGCGCAGATAGGCGTCGAGGTCGCCGCGGTCGGGGTCCAGCGGGTCGTAGACGGCCGCGAGCCGGGGGTGGGCGTAGCAGGCGTCAGGCACGGGCGCCGCCCGCCGCGCGCACGGCGGCCGCCATGCGCCGCACCGCCTCGGTGAGCACCTCGGGCGAGGTCGCGAGGTTCAGCCGGGCGTGGCCCGCGCCGCCGGCGCCGAAGGGCGGTCCGCCGGTGAGCGCCACCCGTCCGTGCCGGAGGAACGCCTCGGCGGGGTCGTCGCCCAGGCCGAGGTTCCGGCAGTCCAGCCAGGCGAGGTAGGTGGCGTCGCCCGGGCGGTACCGGACGGCCGGCAGCTGCTCGGCGAGGAGCGCGGTGAGCAGCCGGCGGTTGGCGTCGAGGCCGTCGAGGAGGGCGTCCAGCCAGCCGGTGGCGTCGCGCAGGGCGGCGGTGTGGGCGAGGATGCCGACGTGGCTCGGTCCGTGGCCGACCACCTCCGGCATGCGGGCCAGGTCGTCGCCCGCGGCGGGCCCGGCGACCGCGAGCGCCGCCTTGAGCCCGGCCAGGTTCCAGGCCTTCGACGCGGACATCAGCGACAGGCCGCGCTCGCCGCCGGGCACGCTCAGGTACGGCACGAAGCGGGTGCCGCCGAACACCAGGGGCGCGTGGATCTCGTCGGCGACGACCCGTACGCCGTACCGCTCGGCGAGCGCCGCGACCGCGGTCAGCTCCTCGGCGGTGTGCACGGTGCCGGTGGGGTTGTGCGGGCTGCACAGCAGGTACGCGGCCCGCCCGCCGCCGGTGGTCGCCTCGCGGAAGGCGCGCTCCAGGACGTCGAGGTCGAGCCGCCCGTCCGTGCCGAGCCGGGCTTCGACGACACGGCGCTCCGCGTGGCGCGTGAAGTCGTAGAAGGGCGGGTAGACCGGCGGGTTGATCACAACCGGGTCGCCGGGCCCGGTGACCAGCCGGAGCATCTCGACCACGCCCAGCATCACGTCCGGCACGATCGCGGTGCGCTCCACGGCGAGCCCGGACCAGCCCCACCGCTTGTCGGCGAAGGCGGCCAGCGCCTCGGCGTAGGCGGTCCCGGCCGGGTATCCGGTGTCGCCGGACTCCATCGCCTCGGTGACCGCCCGCACGACCGGTCCGGGCGGCGCCACGTCCATCTCGGCCACCCACACCGGGAGGACGTCCTCGGGGTACGTACGCCACTTCATGCTGGTGCGGCGGCGCAGCTGATCCAGGGAAAAGGCCTTGAGGGGATTCGGTTCACCGGACGTATCGTGCGGGATCCTGGTCATGAAGCACACGATAGGGGGCGTGGTGTGGACCCACATCGGAATTTCGGGGCGCCGCCCGGTGACGGCGACGGGGCGGTGCGGGAGATCGCCTGCGACGAGTCGGGGTCGGACGGCGAGAACCTGACCGGCGGGAACACCGACGTCTTCGCGCACGCCGGTGTCCACGTCCCCGTGGCGGACGCGGCGGGCGCGCTGCGGGAGATCCGCGACCGGATCCGCTCCCCGGCGACCGAGTACAAGGCGACCCATCTGCTGCGGGAGAAGCACCGGGCGGTGCTGGAGTGGTTCCTCGCGCCGGGCGGGCCGCTGCACGGCGCGGCGCGCGTGCATCTCACGGAGAAGTCGTTCTTCGTGGTGGACCGGCTGGCCGGTGTGCTGCTCGACGACCGGGGCGCGGCGGCGGAGGCGTACCGCGCGGTCCGGGACGCACTCGGCCCGGAGGACCGGCAGCGGTTCCTGTCCGCGGCGAACCGGCTGCTGCGCACCCGTAACGGGGCGGAGCCGGGGTCCTCCGTGCCGCTGTTCTTCGCGACCCTGGACGAGCTGCGCCGGGCGCACGCCGGCACGGACGCGGGCCCGGTGCTGGAGCGGCTGGCGGCGGGGCGCGGGCGGGCCGAGGCCTACCGGGCGGGGCTGCTGGAGGGCCCGTCGGTGCGCATCCCGGTCCTCAATCCGCTGCTCCCGGCGATCGTCGCCACGGCCGCGTACTGGAGCGGGCCGGGGCGGCGGCCGGTGCGGCTGGTGCACGACCGGCAGAACCTGCTGACGCCCGAGCGCATCGCGTGGATCGAGGAGACCGCCCGCCGGTCCGGGGTCGCGCTGGCGGAGGTGCGGCTGGTCGTCGCGCGGGACGACCCGCGGGTGCAGCTGGCGGACTTCCTCGCCGGGATCGCCCGCAAGGCGGCCGGCGACGCGCTGCGCGGCAGCGGCGACCCGGGGCTCACGGCGCTGCTGCGTCCCTACGTCGACCCGGCGTCGGTGTGGGGCGACGGCCGTACGGCGCCGGCGCTGGGCCTGTCCGTGCCCAACTCCTCGGCGCGCGCGGCCCACTGAGCCGGCCGGGGTCCGGTCCGCGCTGAACGCGAGGGGCTCCGGGGCCGTATGGACAAGGGGCGCTCTGCTCGAGGGAGGCCCCCGCGGTGCGCGCACCGCGCTGTCGAGGTTCTGGAGCCATGCATGAGGCACGCACGACGACGGGTGGTCCGGCGAGTGACACGGCTGGCGGCCGTCGGCGGACTCCTGCTGGGCGGCACGATGGTCACGCACGCCGTGGCGAGTGAGCCCGGCACGCCCGACGCCGTCCCGTTCTCCACCGCCTCCCCCGGGGACGGGGCCGCGGCCGGTCCGGGCGCCGCCCTGGTGCAGCGGCTCGGCACGTCCCGCACGGCGGGCACCTGGGTCGGCGAGGACGGCCGGACGGTCGTCGCGGTCACCGACGAGGAGGCGGCCGAGGAGGTGCGGGCCGCGGGTGCCGAACCGAAGATGGTGCGGCACAGCATGGACGACTTCGACTCCGCGACGAGGACGCTGAGTTCGGCGCCGCGGGTGCCCGGCACGGCCTGGATGAAGGACTACCGGTCCAACCAGGTGGTGGTGCGCGGGGACAGCACGGTGTCCGCCGACGACTGGTCGTCGCTCACCGAAGTGGCCGACGGCATCGGTGACTTCGTACGGATGGAGCGAATCGAGGGCGCCTTCACCACCCGCCTGGCCGGCGGGCTGCCCGTGCTGTCGACGGCGGGCCGCTGCTCGGCCGGGTTCAACGTCACCGACGGGGAGCGGGAGTTCATCCTCACCGCCGGGCACTGCGGGCCGCAGGGGTCGGTGTGGTTCTCCGACAGCGGGGCCCGGCAGAAGGTCGGCACCACCGTCGGCGGCAGCTTCCCCGGCGACGACTACTCGCTGATCGCGTACGACGGCGGCAAGGCGGGTGACAACGCCGGGGTCGTCGCGGTGGGCGGCAACAAGGGCGTGCGGATCACCGGGGTGGCCGACCCGACGGTGGGGCAGCGGATCTTCCGCAGCGGCAGCACCAGCGGGCTGCGCGACGGGGAGGTGACCGCGCTGGACGTGACGGTCAACTACCCGGAGGGCACGGTCGGCGGGCTGATCGAGTCGGACGTGTGCGCGGAGCCCGGGGACAGCGGCGGGCCGATGTTCTCCGAGGGGATCGCGCTCGGCGTCACCTCCGGCGGCAGCGGCGACTGCCGCTCGGGCGGCATCACGTACTTCCAGCCGGTGACGAAGGCGCTGGCGGACCTGGACCTGAAGATGATCGTGGCGCCCGGGGCGGAGGGCGGGGGCGGGAGCCCCTCCCCGGCACCGTCTCAGGCGCAGGGCGTGACGGCGCCGGACGCGGCCACGCCGGGCTCCTCGACACCGGTGCGGGGCATCCTGCCGGACCCGTCGACGCTGGTGTCGCGGCTGGCCGACCCGCGGAACGTGGGTCCGGGGCTGCTGGTAATGGGCGGAAGCCTGGTCGCGCTGGTGGCGTCGCGGTGGATCAAGGCCGAGCAGGACCGCAAGGCGTACCGGAGGCAGTACTCGGCGAGCTGGGGGTGAGACATGAAGGGCACCCGTGCGGTCACGGGTGCCCGATCGTGATGCCGAGGCCGGTCGTCAGGCCGCCGTGGCCGCCTGCGGGAGGGCCGAGGCCCACTCCTGGACCAGGCGCTGGTACTCCTCGCGCTGTTCGACGCTGAGTGTCCCGCCCGACCGGAGCCACAGGGCCCGGATCTCCTCGTTGACCTCGGCAGCCGATCGCTCGGAGGAGGGTTCAACACTGGTGGACATGCCGTGAAGCATACGTCCCCCGACGTGAAGACGCTGTGAGTAATCGCACGCTCATCGGGCAATTCGGACAGTGTCGCTGATCACGTCCATCTGCCGTGCAACGTGGGCGAGTTCACACCTCTGGGGGAACCCCCAGGGGGCCTTGCGGGAATGCGGGAGCGCCCGGCCCGCGGGCCGGGCGCCAGGGGACCTCAGGTGCCCGGCTTGCGGCCGTACACGTAGACGTCGTCGCCCTTCTTCAGCAGCGACCAGTACTTCTTGGCGGCGGTCTTCGTCATGTTGACGCAGCCGTGGGAGCCGGGCGGGTTCCACATGCTGACGCCCACCGAGTGGAACGCCTGGCCGCCGTCGAAGAACTGGCTGTACGGCATCGGCACGTCGTAGATGGTCGAGACGTGATCGATGTTGCGCCAGTAGACCTTCTTCAGGCCGGTGCGGGTCTCGTAGCCGTTGCGCCCGGTGCGGACCGGGACGGGGCCGTAGACGAGCTTCTTGCCGTCCTGGATCCAGCTCAGCTGAAGGGTGAGGTCGACGCAGGCGATGCGCCCTTTGCTGGTGGGGCATTTGCCCGCTTTGTTCGGGTTCTTCCCGACGGCCTTCTGCTTGTTCATCAGGTCCATCACGCCCCAGGTCACGGGGCCCGCGTAGCCGATGTTGGGCCGGATGCCGTGCTTGTTCTGGAAGGCCCGGATGGCCTTGCAGTCGGCGGCGGACTGCTTGCCGTCGACCGGACGGCCGAGGAACTTCTCGACCTTCTTCTGGTACGGCCCCGCCGACGTGGTGCAACTGGCGGCCTGCGCCGACGTCGCGCCGAGCGCGAGGGTGAGCGGAGCCACCAGAGCGGTGACCCCCAGGGCGACGACACCCCGTCTGCGTATGTCCCCCATGGTCGTTCTGCCTTTCCCGCGGAAACGTGCGCTGGCCCGCGCACTCTGCCAGGTAGACGGCGAACGGGGGAAATCGGTTGTACGCGCGACCGGACCGTTATGTCCGACACGGCGGGCACCCCGGGCGTGAGTCGTGTCACGCGCCGCCACCCGGGGTGCGGAGCGGGTCACCGCCCGTCGTGGTCCATGGTCCGGTGGAAGCCGTTGTTGACGGCCGTGATGCCGCCGTCGACGACCAAAGTGGCGCCGGTGATCCAGGCGGCGTCCCGGGAGGCGAGGAAGGTCACGGCCGCCGCGATGTCCTCCGGCTCGCCGACCCGGCGCAGGGGGTAGACCTCGGAGATCGCGGCCAGGTCGTCGGAGCGGCCGTCCCAGGCGCGGGTGCGGACCGTACCGGGCGCGACGAGGTTGACCCGTACGCCCCGGGGGCCCGCGTGCCCGGCGAGGGTGCGGGTGAGGGAGATCAGGCCCGCCTTGGCGGCGCTGTAGGCGTGGTTGCCGAAGTCCTGGAGCCCGTTGACCGAGCCGACGGTGACGATCGCGCCCCGCCCGGACGCCTCCAGGTGCGCCAGGGCGGCGCGGCAGCAGCGGTAGGCGCCGGTGAGGGTGACGTCCAGGTCCGCCGCCCACTCCTCCTCCGGCTCGTCCTCGAAGCGGGGCGCGTCCGGGGTGCAGTGCGCGGCGTTGTTCACCAGCACGTCCAGCGAGCCGAAGCGGCGCACGGCGTGGGCCACCGCCGCCTCCACCGACGCGCCATCGGCCACGTCGCAGGCGACGGCCTCCCCCGCGAGTCCCCGCTCGCGCAGCCGCGCCGCCGTGCGCTCCCCCGCCTCCGGGTCGGCGTCCGCGATCAGGACGCGCGCGCCCTCCTCGGCGAACCGAGCCGCGGTGGCGGCGCCGATGCCGCGCGCCGCCCCCGTGACGAGAACCCCGTACCCCGCGAATCGCCCTGTGTCCGTCGTCATGGGGCGACGGTGCCGCCACGACGATCACCACGGCAAGTGCTTTTCGCCCCGCCCGCGCCGAGTCCCGCCGGCGCCTCGGTGGGTCAGCGGTAACCGGTGACGTCGGCCGGGCGGCCCGCGTCCTGCACCTCGACCATGTAGCGCCAGGCGTCGGGGCGGCTGCCGTCGAGGTCGGTGAAGCCGTACTCCTGGGCGACGCTCCCGCTGGACAGGGACGCGCCGTTGAAGCGGGCCACCTCCGGGTCGGCGGCGAGCGCGGCGACGGCGCGGCCCACGTAGCGCGGGGTCTCGGAGATGGCGAAGTGCGGCTCCTTCTCCAGCGCGTCGCGCCAGTTGTCCTCCCGCACCCCGAACTCGTCGAGCATGATCTCCGAACGCATCCAGCCGGGGGTGAGGGCGACGGCCGTGGCGCCGCGGGGGCCGAGTTCCTGGCCGAGGGCGAAGGCCATGCGCAGCACGGAGGACTTGGCGAGGTCGTAGAAGAAGGAGACCCGGTAGTGGTCGCGGTTGTAGTCCGCGGTGCCGTCGGTGAGCTCGACGACCAGTCCGCCGGGGTGGCGCAGCAGCAGCGGCAGGGCGTGGTGGCTGGTGATCGCGTGGGTCTCCACCGCGAGGCGCAGCAGCCGCAGTCCCTTGTCGAGGTCGTGCTCCCAGACGGGCGCCTCCCAGTCGAAGAGCTTCTCGCCGCCCCAGATGTCGTTGACCAGGACGTCGAGGCGGCCCTGCTCGGCGGCGATCCGGTCGACGAGCGCCTTCACCTGCGCCGGGTCCAGGTGGTCGGTGGGCACGGCGATGCCCCGGCCGCCCGCCTCGGTGACCAGGTCGGCGGTGTCCTCGATCGTCTCGGGCCGGTCGTACTCGGAGCGGCGGGCGCGGGTGGTGCGGCCGGTGACGTACACCGTGGCGCCCGCCGCGCCGAGTTCCACGGCGATGCCCCGTCCGGCTCCCCGGGTCGCCCCGGCCACCAGCGCGACCTTGTCCCGCAACGGCTGTGTCATGTTCTCCGGCCTTCCGTGCCCGTGTTCCGTCCGTCGACGAAGATCCTGACGGGTAAGCCGGACATCCTCTGTCGCCTTTTCCATGAAGATCACCCGGGACGCCCTCGGGTTCACCCGGCCGCGCCCGGACGCCGACGCCCACGGAGGCAGGCGCGCCCGGACGCCGGTGCGTCCGGGCGCGTGGAGGGAGGTCCCGCTCAGTGCCCCCGGGCGATCCACTCGTCCAGGTTCGGGGCCTCGGCGCCGATGGTGGTCGGGTCGCCGTGGCCGGTGAGCACCTTGGTGTCGGGCGGCAGGGTGAGCAGCCGGTCCCGGATGGAGCCGATGATCGTCGGGAAGTGCGAGAAGGAGCGGCCGGTGGCGCCGGGGCCGCCCTGGAAGAGGGTGTCGCCGGTGAACACGGTCGCGAGTCCCGGGTCGTACAGGCAGACGGCGCCCGGCGCGTGGCCCGGGGTGTGCAGCACGGTGAGGTCGGCGCCGCCGGCCTCGATGACCTGCCCGTCGGCCAGCCAGGCGTCGGGGTCGCGGTCGGGGTGGGTCTGCTTCCACAGCCCCAGGTCGTCGGGGTGCAGCCAGATGGTGGCGCCGGTGCGCTCGGCGAGGGCGGGGGCGGCGTCGATGTGGTCGTTGTGGGCGTGGGTGCACACGATGGCGGTCAGGCGCCGGCCGCCCACCGCCTCGGCGATGGCGTCGGCGTCGTGGGCGGCGTCGACGACGACGGCCTCGTGGTCGTCGCCCACGATCCACACGTTGTTGTCGACGTCCCAGGTGCCGCCGTCGAGGCTGAACTGGCCCGAGGTGACGAGGCGTTCGATGCGGGCGGCCATCAGAGCACCACCACCGAACGCAGCACGTCGCCCTGGTGCATCCGCTCGAACGCCTTCTCCACCTCGTCCAGTTGGATGGTCTCGGTGACGAACGCCCCGAGGTCCAGGCGGCCCTGGAGATGGAGGTCGATCAGCATAGGGAAGTCGCGGGACGGCAGACAGTCGCCGTACCAGGACGACTTGAGGGCGCCGCCGCGTCCGAAGACGTCAAGGAGCGGCAGTTCGATCTTCATGTCCGGGGTGGGGACGCCGACCAGGACGACGGTGCCGGCCAGGTCGCGGGCGTAGAACGCCTGCCGGTAGGTCTCGGGGCGGCCGAGGGCCTCGATGACGACGTCGGCGCCGAAGCCCCCGGTGAGCTCGCGGATCGCCTCGACGGGGTCGGTCGTACGGGAGTTGACGGTGTGGGTGGCGCCCATGGAGCGGGCGGTCTCCAGCTTGCGGTCGTCGATGTCCACGGCGATGATCCTCGCCGCGCCGGCCAGCCGGGAGCCGGCGATCGCCGCGTCGCCGACGCCGCCGCAGCCGATGACGGCGACCGAGTCGCCCCGGCCGACGTTGCCGGTGTTGATGGCGGCGCCGATGCCGGCCATGACGCCGCAGCCGAGCAGTCCGGCGACCTGCGGGGCCACGGCCGGGTCGACCTTGGTGCACTGTCCGGCGGCGACCAGGGTCTTCTCCGCGAAGGCGCCGATGCCGAGCGCCGGGGACAGCTCGGTGCCGTCGGTCAGGGTCATCTTCTGCTTGGCGTTGTGGGTGGCGAAGCAGTACCAGGGGCGTCCGCGCAGACAGGCGCGGCAGTTGCCGCACACGGCACGCCAGTTGAGGATCACGAAGTCGCCGGGCGCCACGTCGGTGACGTCGTCGCCCACCGACTCGACGACGCCCGCGGCCTCGTGGCCGAGGAGGAAGGGGAAGTCGTCGTTGATGCCGCCCTGTTTGTAGTGCAGGTCCGTGTGGCACACCCCGCAGGCCTGGACGCGTACGACCGCCTCGCCGGGTCCCGGGTCGGGTACGACGACCGTCTCGATCCGTACCGGCTCGTCCTTGCCGGGTGCGATCACGCCGCGTACTTCCTGCGCCATGCTGCTGACTCCTTCGTCGGCCGGGTCCGTCTCCCCCGTCGTCCCCGACCCTACGCGGGAATGATCGGCTCCGCCGCCCACCGTGCGGTGCGTCCGCCCCGGCGACGTAGCCTGAACATCCGTCCGACGCCGAGGGGGGCATGTGAGCATCACCGAGGACCGGTCAGGCCCGCCCGCCTGGCGGCTGCTGCTGTCGTACGTGCGGCCGCACCGCTGGGCGCTGCTGGGCGGCGCGCTGCTGTCGCTGGCGACCGGCGCGACGGGGCTGGCGCTGCCGCTGGTGGCCCGGGAGCTGATCGACGACCTCGCGCACGACCGTGCCGTCACCGGGGCGCTGCTGCTGATGTCGGCGCTGGTGATCGGCAACACGGTGCTGGGCGCGGTCGGTTCGTACGTGCTGCGGCGCGCGGCGGAGTCGGTGGTGCTCGGGGCACGGCGCACCCTGTCGTCGTATCTGCTGCGGCTGCGGATCGCCGCCGTGGACCGGACCGAGCCGGGCGATCTGATGGCCCGCGTCACCTCCGACACCACGCTGCTGCGGGAGGTGACCACCGACTCGCTGATCGGGCTGGGCACGGGCGGGCTGACGCTGGTCGCCACCGTGGCGCTGATGGGGTACGTGGAGCCGGTGCTGCTGGCGGTCACCCTCGGCGTGCTGGCGCTGGCGGGGACGCTGCTCGGGGTGGTCGTGCCGCGGATCCGGCGGGCGTCGAAGCAGGCGCAGGACGCGGTGGGCGTGATGGGGGCGTCGCTGGAGCGGGTGCTGGGCGCGCTGCGCACGGTGAAGGCGTCCGGCGCCGAGCCGCGGGAGGAGCGGGCGCTGCACGACGCGGCGCGCGAGTCGTGGCGGATGAGCGTGCGGGCCGCCAAGTGGTCGGCCGCGGCGGGCAACACGGCGGGGCTCGCGATGCAGCTCGCCTTCATCACGGTGCTGGCGGTGGGCGGGGCGCGGGTGGCGACCGGGGCCGTCGACATCGGGACGCTGGTGGCGTTCCTGCTGTTCGTGTTCTATCTGATGTCGCCGATCTCGCAGGTCGTGGGCGCGGTCACGCAGTACCAGACGGGCAGCGCCGCGCTCGCCCGCATCCAGGAGGCGCTGCGGCTGCCGGCCGAACCGGCGGCGCCGCCCGCCGCGTTGCCGTCGCCCGGCGCCGCGCCCGCGGCCGTCACCTTCACGGACGTGCGGTTCCGCTACGCCGACGACCTGCCGTACGTCCACCACGGGGTGACGTTCACCGTGCCGGCGCAGGGCCTGACGGCGTTCGTCGGCCCGTCCGGAGCGGGCAAGACCACGGTGTTCTCCCTCATCGAGCGGTTCTACGACCCCGAGTCCGGCGTGATCACCGTCGACGGCCGCGACCTCGCGCACTGGGACCTGCCGGAGCTGCGGGCGGCGATCGGGTACGTCGAGCAGGACGCGCCCGTGCTGTCGGGTTCCCTGCGGGACAACCTGCTGCTGGGCAACCCGGACGCGGACGAGGGCACGCTGGCGCGGGTGCTGAAGACGACCCGCCTTGACGGCCTGGTCGCCCGGCTGCCGGACGGGCTCGACACCCTCGTCGGCCATCACGGCACCAAGCTGTCCGGCGGCGAGCGTCAGCGGGTGGCCATCGCCCGCGCCCTGCTGCGCCGCCCGCGTCTGCTGCTGCTCGACGAGGCGACGTCCCAGCTCGACGCGGTGAACGAGGCGGCGCTGCGGGACACCGTGGCGGACGTCGCCCGCACCACGACGGTGCTGGTGGTCGCCCACCGTCTGTCCACGGTGACGGCGGCGGACCGCATCGTGGTGATGGACGCGGGCCGCGTCCGCGCGGTCGGCACGCACCGGGAACTGGTCGCGGCGGACCCGCTGTACGCGGAGCTGGCGGCCACGCAGTTCCTGGCGACGGTGGGCTGAGCGGGGCGGGGCGCGGGGGCGCGCGGGGGCGCTCCCCCCGCCGGCCGGGCGCCGGGCTTGCCCCGGGCGGGCCCCGGGAGGAGGCTCGTAGGTGAGGCCCGAGGGCCCGGTTCCGTGGGCCAGGGCCTCCGAGGAGGTGGGTCATCATGACGACCGCGGCACAGCCCGTGTTCGGCACCGACACCTTGCGCCGGGGCATCGAGGCGGACACCCCGGAGACGCTGAAGTCGCTCTACGCGGACGACGCGGAGCTGCGCGTCGTGGATCACGTCAGCGGGCCGAGCCACCCGAAGGTGCTGCACGGCAAGGACGAGATCGCCGCGATGCTGGACGACGTCTACAGCCGCGACATGACGCACGCGCTGGAGGCGTGCGTGGTGCAGGGCGATCACGCCGCCTACTGCGAGAGCTGCCGCTACGCGGACGGCATGCGGGTGCTCTCGGAGTCCATGCTGACACTGCGCGACGGCAAGATCACGGGGCAGGTGCTGATCCAGGCGTGGGACGAGTGACATCCGCCGCCGTCGACCTCGTCGCGTCCACGAAGGTGTCGACGAGCGGGGACGCGCGCTCGCCGTCCCAGGCGAGCGCGACCGTGCCGGGCGGCACGTCGGTGAGCGGTACATAGGCGATGTCGGGGCGCGGGAAGACCGCCGCGACCGACTCCGGCACCATCACCACGCCGCTGCCGGCCCGGACGTACGCCAGGATCTCCTCCATGTCGTGCACGTCCGGGCCCCGCAGCCACGGGGTGCCGTCGGGGCGGGGGTCGGCGTTCCACACGGCGGACCACGCGGGGGACGCGCCCGCGTAGCGCAGCAGCGGTTCGTCGGCGAGGGCGCGCAGCCCGACCGTGTCCTCGCCGGCCAAGGGGTGCCGTACGGGCAGCACGGCGCAGAGCCCCTCCTGGTACAGCGGCAGCACCCGCAGCCGCCCGGCGTCGACGGGCAGGCGCACGAAGCCGACGTCGGCGGTGCCGTCGACGAGGTCGGCGGACTGGCTCCACCAGCGCAGCCGGACCAGTTCGATGCGCACCCGCGGCTCCCGCGCGGAGAAGGCGTGCAGCGGCGCGGTGATGTCGGAGCTCAGCATGAAGCCGACCTTGAGCACGCCCTCGCCCGCCGCGATCCGCCGGGCGCGGTTCCGCGCGGCGCGGGCGGCGGCCAGCAGATCCCGCGCGTCCTGGAGCAACTGCTCGCCCGCGGGCGTCAGGGCGACCTCGCGGCTGCTGCGGTGGAACAGGGTCACGCCGAGGTCGTGCTCCAGCTGCTGGATCTGCCGGGACAGGGCGGGCTGGGTGACGTGCAGGGCGGCCGCGGCCTGCCCGAAGTGCAGCCGTTCGGCGACGGCGACGAAGGAGCGCAGCCGGCGCAGGTCCAGTTCCGTGTCTCCGCCGTCCATGCCGTTGCCTCCCCTGCCGCCTGCACCGATGCGCCGACGTCATCGTAGGCGCCGAAGGAAGCATTGGACCTGCGGGAAAGCCCAGGTCACGCTGGAGTGCGTAGCGCGGGCGCCACCGATCCCGCGCCCGCCCGTCCCCCCCCCTCTTACGGAGTGTCCGTCATGATGCGTGCCGCCGTCGCCGTAGGGGCCCATGCCCCGCTCGCCCTCCAGGACCTGGAGATCCCCGAACCAGGTCCGGGCGAGGTACTCGTCAAGGTCACCGCGTGCGGGGTCTGCTTCACCGACCTGAATCTGCTGCGCGGCCACTACCCGTTCGCCCGTTTCCCGGTGGTGCCGGGCCACGAGATCACCGGCGTGGTCGCGGCCAGCGGCCCCGGCGTCACCTTCCCGGAGGTCGGCGCCGTCGTGGGCGGGCAGTTCCTGTACGACTCGTGCGGTCACTGCGACTACTGCGTCCGCGGCGACCAGATCCTGTGCCCGCGCAAGGTGATCACCGGCATCGTCGCCGACGGCGGCTACGCCCCGTACGTGCTGATGAAGGCCGGGTTCGTCACCCCGCTCCCGGACGGGCTCGACCCGGTGGCCGCCGCGCCGCTGATGTGTGCGGGGCTGACCGCCTTCAACGGGCTGCGCCAGGGCGGGCTGCGGGCCGGCTCCCGCGTGGCCGTGGTGGGCGCGGGAGGCGTGGGCGCGCTGGCTGTGCGGTACGCCGTGGCCCTCGGGGCGCGGGTCGCCGTGGTGGGCCGGTCCCGGCGCGGGGAGGACGCGGCGAAGGCGCTCGGCGCGGAACTGTTCGTCGCGGCGCAGGAGTCGGACCCGGCGAAGGCGCTCAAGGAGTGGGCGGGCGGCGCGGACCTCGTGCTGAACGCGGCCCCGTCCACGGAGGCGGCCGCGGCGACGCTGGGCGGGCTCGCCCCGGACGGCACGCTGATGCTGTGCGGGTACGGTCCCGAGCCGCTGGTGCTGCCGACCCAGCCGATGGTGCTGAACCGGCTGCGGGTGGGCGCGTCCCCGTCCGGCTCGCCGCACGACCTGCGCGACACCCTGGCCTTCTCGGCCGCCCACGGCATCCTCCCGGACGTCACGCCGATCGGCCTGGACGAGGCCCCGGCCGTGCTGGAGGCGATGGACGCGGGCACCGCCCGGGGCCGCAGCGTCATCGTCTTCCCCTGACCCCGCCCCTCCTTCCGACGGAGCACCTCATGTCCTCGTACGTCATTCTGATCACCGGCGCGTCCAGCGGTTTCGGCGCGCTGACCGCCCGCGCCCTCGCCGACGCCGGGCACACCGTGTACGCCGGCATGCGGCACACCACGGGGCGCAACGCCCCGGCGGTCGCCGACGCCCGCGCGTACGCGGAGGAGCACGGCGTCGACCTGCGCACCGTCGAACTCGACGTCTCGAGCCAGGAGTCGGTGGACGCGGCCGTCGTGACGGTCACCGAGGAGGCGGGCCGCGTCGACGTGGTCGTGCACAACGCCGGGCACATGGTGCTCGGCCCCGCCGAGGCGTTCACCCCCGAGCAGCTCGCCGAGATCTACGACACCAACGTGCTGTCCGCGCAGCGCGTCAACCGGGCGGTACTGCCGCAGATGCGCCGGCGCCGGGACGGGCTGCTGGTGTGGGTGGGCTCCTCCAGCACCTTCGGCGGGACGCCCCCGTATCTCGCCCCGTACTTCGGCGCCAAGGCGGCGATGGACCACCTGGCGAAGAGCTACGCCGTCGAGCTGTCGCGCTTCGGCATCGACACGTCGATCGTGGTGCCCGGTTCCTTCACCTCCGGCACCAACCATTTCGCGCACGCCATGCACCCCGCGGACACGGCGACGGCCGAGGCGTACGACGAGCTGTACGCGGGCCTGATGGACGAGGTCGGCGAGCGGCTCGCGGCCCTCTCGCCGCCGGACGCGGACGCCGGCGAGGTCGCCCGCACGATCGCGGCGGTCGTGGACGCGCCGAAGGGCGAGCGCCCGTTCCGGGTGACGATCGACCCCGCCGACGACGGCTCGGAGCAGGTCAGCGACATGGCCGACCGGGTCCGCGCCGACTTCTACGCCCGCATCGGCCTCACCGGCCTCCTCACCCCCCGGACCCGGGCGGGGGCGTGAGCCGGGCTGGTACGACTGGGTGCATGCATGCAGACGCCGCCCCGGACATCCGGCGGCACCCGGCGGGGCCGGGCACGATGGTCCGCTGCTCGGGGGTGGACATGCCCGACGAGTGGGCCCGGTACCGGTGGGTGTTCGCCACTCCGGGTGGTGGTCCCCGGCTCGCCGGGACCGATGTCGTCCATCTCCGGCGGGGACTGATCGACCAGATGATCGTCTTCGCGGGGGACCTCGCACCGGCCGGCTGAGACGCCGTCAGGCGGGCGGCGCCGGCGTCCCCGGCGTCCCCGGCGTCCCCGGCGTCCCCGGCGTCCCCGGCGTCCCCGGCGTCCCCGGCGGGCGGAGGATCGCCAGGAGCTGGCGGACCAGTTCGTCCACGACCTCGTCGAGGGTGGCCTCGACCCACCCCGCGTTCCAGTCGTGCAGCAGCCCGTTGACGCTGCCGATGAAGCCGGTCGCGGCGAGGCGGTGGTCGCGGGGCGCGGCCTCGCCGCGGGCGACGGCGGCGTCCGCCTCGGCGCAGATCAGGTCGACCCAGCGGGCGCGGCGGGCCAGCCGCTGTTCCTCCAGGCGCGGGCTCACCCCGATGATCTCGACGAACGCGATGCGGATGCGGCGCGGGTCGCGGGTGACGTCGGCGGCGTAGGCGCGGAAGATCGCGGTGGCGCGCTCGGCGAGAGGGGCGTTCGCCGTCTCGGCCGCCGCTGCGAGCACGGCCGCCTCGGCCCAGTCGTTGACCTGGAGGTGCAGCGCGGCGAGGACGTCCTCCAGGGTGCGGAACTCCTCGTAGAACTGGCGGGTGGAGAGCCCGGCGGCCTCGCTGAGGGCGGCGACGGTGGTGGCGCGGTAGCCGGGTCCGGCGCCGAAGAGTTCGAGGGCCGCGTCGAGGAAGCGCCGGCGCCGCTCGGCCTTCCGCTCCTCGGCGGACTTCCCGGCGTACCGGCCGCTCGGTGCGCTCAGTCTGCCCGCCACCCGTTCTCCTCTCCCCGCGCCCGGCAATTTTGTCGTGTCCGCGGTCTTGTGGAGAACCCCCGACCGTCCCTACTTTTCAGTAAGTTCAATCTGAAAGCACGCCTGTTCAGATTCCTCTCCCCTCATTTGGCATGTCCCGATCATGGCGCCCCACCGCAGAGGAGACCCCGCCATGCCGATCCGCAGCAGGCATCTGTGCACCCTCGCCGCCGCCGTCGCCCTGACCCTCACCGCCCCCGGCGCCGTCGCGGGCGCCGCCGGACAGGCCCCCTCCGCGGACCTGCGGGAGGTGCTGTTCGTGGGCAACAACTGGGACGGCACCGCCGACGTCATCGAGTCCGGCGGTGACTTCGGGCGGATCGGCCGGATCAACGTGATCCCCGACAAGGACCAGCGGATGGCCGAGATCAACGCCGACCCGATCCGCTGGATCTACTTCATGGCCATCCGCAACACCGTCGGCGAGGGCCACGACCAGTTCGTCGACGACATGTACTCCACCCCGGACGGCACCTCGGTGGTGGTCTCCCGGCCCAGCTTCGCGGACGTCGTCTCCCTCGACCTGGCCACCGGACGGGTCAACTGGCGCTTCCCGGTCTCCGGTTACCGCTCGGACCACATGGCGGTCTCCCCGGACGGCACGCGCGTCGCCGTCTCCGCCTCGACCTCCAACACCGTGCACGTCCTGGACATCGAGACCGGCGAGGAGGCCGGCCGGTTCACCACAGGCGACAAGCCGCACGAGAACGTGTTCAGCCGCGACGGGCGGTACATCTGGAACATGTCCATCGGCGAGGTGAACACCGACCTGGACGCGCCCTGGCTGGACTGGACGAAGGGCGACCGCAAGATCACCGTCACGGACGCCCGGACGTTCGAGCAGGTCAAGGTGATCGACATGCGGGAGCGGCTGGACGCGGCCGGCTTCGCGGACCACTCCGACGCGGTCCGCCCCGCCGCCTTCTCCCCCGACGAGTCGAAGCTGTACTTCCAGGTGTCGTTCTTCAACGGCTTCTTCGAGTACGACGTCGCCACCGACCGGATCAGCCGCGTCAAGACCCTGCCGAAGAACCCGGACACCAGCGAGGACCGCACCACCTGGGTCAACGACTCGCGCCACCACGGCATCACCATGAAGCCCGACGGCGCCAAGCTGTGCGTGGCGGGCACCATGGACGACTACGCGACCGTCGTCGACCGCGACACCTTCGAGCACGGTCCGCTGGTCCCCGCCTCGAAGCCGTACTGGGCGACCGTCAGCGGCGACGGGGAGTCCTGCGTGGTCTCCGAGAGCGGCGCCGACCGGGTCACCGCGATCGACTTCGCGACCGGCGAGAAGACCGTGTCCGTCCCGGTCGGCGACCACCCGCAGCGGGTGCGTCTCGGGCACGTGCGGGAGGGCTGGACCGGCCCGTCGGCCGGCTGACCCGCCGTTCCGGCGCCGGCGGGTGCCGTCGGCGCCGGAACGCCGGAAATTCCGTGCGAGGTGTGTGAGCCCGGCGGGTACGGGTAGTCGCCACGTATCACCTCCGATCGCTGGAAGGAGGTCCGTGGAAGAGTCGCATCTACTCGCAGCGCCCGGGCCGTTTCCACCGAGGCGAAGCGGCCCGGACCGTCAGCGCGGCGGCAGCGGGTGGAGGGCCACCTCCGTGAGCCGGCCGTCGGTGATCGCGGCGGTCATATAGGTGCAGTGGGGCTGCCGGCGGCGATCCGTCGGGGACCCCGGATTGAGCAGACGAAGTCCCGTGGGAGCCGTGGTGTCCCACGGGATGTGACTATGCCCGAACACGAGTACGTCCAGGTCGGGGAAGCGTGCGGCGCACCGCTTCTCCCGCCCCTGCGCGGGGCCGGTCTCATGGATCACCCCGAGGCGCAGCCCGCCGAGTTCCGCGCGGGCCACCTCCGGCAGCCGGGCGCGCAACGCGGGGCCGTCGTTGTTGCCGTACACGGCGAGGAGCGAGCGGCTGCGGCTCTCCAGCAGGTCGAGGGTGCCGGTGTCGACCCAGTCCCCCGCGTGCACGACGATGTCGGCACGGGGGATCTCCTCCAGCAGCGGCCCGGGGAGCTGCTTGGCGCGTTTCGGCAGATGGGTGTCGGACATCAGGAGCAGACGCACGGTTCGCAGCCTAGACGCCGGGTGCGGTCAGGGAGGCTCGCACGCCGCCGGGCCGCGCACCCTGGGGATGCGGGCCCGGTGACGGCGAGAGGGCGGCGTGGCCCCCTGCGGGGGTCAGTCCTCGCCCCGCACGATGTTCTCCTCGGCCCAGGCGGCCGGCGTGGTGTGCCGGTCGACCGCCGGCAGGCAGGTCCGCAGCGGCTCCTGGTCGCGCAGTCGCCGTGCGCGGGCCCAGCCGGTCTCCGGACGCCGGGTCCGGGGGGTGTCGGTGCTCTTCGTGATCACGTCACATCATCTTCCTTCCACGGTCACCGGCGGGCCGGGTCCCCGGTGCCGCGCCGGTCAAACCCCGCGCAATGGAAGACGTACGACTCGCTCGAGGACAAGGTGACTTCACGTGTGCGGGCGGGCGACGGCGATGTCGGCGAGGGCGGAGTCCGGGTCGCGCTCCATCGCCACGTCCCCCAACGACAGGACGCCGACCGCGTGTTCACCGTCGACCACCGGGACGCGGCGCACGGCGTGTTCCCGCATCAGCCGCACCGCGAGGTCCACCTCGTCGTCAGGCCGTACGGTCACCAGGTCCTCGCTGCAGGCGCGGACCACGGTGGTCTCCTCCGGGTCGACGCCCTCGGCGACCGAACGCACCACCAGGTCCCGGTCGGTGACCAGCCCCCGCAGCCGGCCGTCGTCGGTGACCAGCACGGCACCGAGGTCGTGGTCCCGCATGAGGCGGGCGGCCTGCGCGACGGAGGTCTGCGGTCCTACGGTCACCGGCGCGGCGGTCATGATGTCGCGGACGTACTGGGTCATGGCGTGCACCTTCCCTCGGCTGTCCCGGGTGAGGGGACCGGGTACCCGCCGGAGGGCGAACCCTGCCGTCCGTCAGCGCCGTACGGTGAACTCCGCCCAGACCTGTTTGCCGCCGCTGACCGGCAGGGTGCCCCAGGCCGCCGACACCGCCTCGACGAGGAGGATGCCGCGGCCCCCGGTGGCCTCCCAGCCGATGCTGGTGGGCCGCACCGGCGAGCGCGGCGAGGCGTCCGCGACGGCGAGGCGCAGTCGGTCGCCGATCAGGGTGAGGTCGAGGCGGACCTTGCCGTCGGTGTGCACCAGGGCGTTGGTGACCAGCTCGGACACGGCGAGCAGCGGCGCGTCGATCTCCTCGGTGACGCCCCAGGAACGCAGCGTGCGCCGGGTGAAGCGGCGGGCGTGCCCGACCGCCTGCGGGACCCGCCACACGGTCCAGCTCTCCCGCAGCGGGCGGGTGTCCATGCCGTCGTAGCGCATCAGCAGCAGCGCCACGTCGTCGCTGCGGAGCGCCTTGCCGAGCAGGGCGTCCGCCACCGGCCCGAGGTCGGCGGGGTCGGAGGCGGCCACCTGCCGGGCGAACCGCTCCATGCCCGCGTCGATGTCGGAGTCGGGCGTCTCGACCAGGCCGTCCGTGGTGAGGGCGATGAGTGTGCCGGGCTGGAGGCGCAGCGGGCTCATGGGGAACTCGCACTGCCGCACCACGCCGAGCGGCGGCCCGCCCTCCGCCTCCGCGATCTCGGTGCGTCCGTCCGGGTGGCGCAGCACCGGCGGCAGATGCCCGGCGCGCACGCACCAGGCGGCGCCCGCCTCCATGTCGACGTCGACGTAGGCGCAGGTGGCGAAGAGGTCGGTCTCCAGGTCGACGAGGAGCCGGTTGGCGTGGGAGACCACCACGTCCGGGGGGTGGCCCTCGACGGCGTAGGCGCGCAGGGCGGTGCGCATCTGCCCCATGAGGGTGGCGGCGCCGGCGCTGTGGCCCTGCACGTCCCCGATGACGAGGGCGACGTGGTTGTCGGGCAGCGGGATGACGTCGTACCAGTCGCCGCCGAGTTCCAGTCCCGCGGTGCTGGGCAGGTAGCGGGCGACGGCGACCGCGCCCGGCAGCCGGGGCAGACGGCGTGGCAGCAGCTGCCGCTGGAGCATGCCGACCAGCTCGTGCTCGGCGTCGAAGGCGCGGGCCCGGGTCAGGGCCTGCCCGGCCAGGTTGGCGGCGGCGGTGAGCAGGGTGCGCTCGTCCGCGCCGATGTCGTGCGGCGCGTCCCAGCCGACGAGGCAGGCGCCGGCCATGCGGTTGCCGGCGGGCAGCGGCAGCACGGCCAGACCGCCCGGGCCGACCTCGGCGAGGGCCGGTTCGAGCGGGGAGCCGGCCGGCCATGTCGCGGGGCGCCCCTCGCGCAGCGCCGCGGCCAGGGTCGGCATGGTGCGCACGGGGGCGTCGGGCCACTCGGTGCGCCACTCCGACCGCCACACCTGCGGCCACGCCTCCGGCTCGGGCGGGTCGAGGACGGTGACGACCAGCCGGTCGCTCTCCAGCTCGGCGAGCGCGATCCGGTCGGCGCGCAGCGGGCGGCGCAGCGCGGCGACCACGGCCTTGCCGACGTCCCGCACGGTGACGGCGGTGGACAGGGCGGCGGCCAGGCGCTGCACCCGGGCCACGTCGGTGACGTCGGCGCGCAGCGAGATGGCGTCGGCGACGGTGCCGACGAGGCGGGCCGGGTGTCCCTCACCGCCGTGCTCGAGCCGGCCGCGCAGCCGGAGCCACCGGGGAGAGCCGGCGGGCTGGAGCACCCGGAACTCCAGCTCGCGGTCGCCGATGGTCATGTGGTCGGCCTCCACCACGGACATCAGCGAGGGCAGGTCCTCCGGGACGGCGAGGCCCAGCAGGGTCTCCACCCGCCCGTCGAAGTCGTCCGGGTCGAGTCCGAAGAGGTCAAGGACGTCGTCGTGCACCCGGAGCCGGCCGGTGTCCATGGCGAGGGTGAAGCCGCCCGGCGGCAGGTCCGCACCCTCGGCGGTGACGGGCGGCGCGGGGAAGGCGACGGCGTCGGCGACGAGGGCGAGGCACGTCCGGTCGTCGGCGTCGAAGCCACCGGGCCGCTCGCTCACCGCGAGCAGACAGCCGCCGCCGTCGTGGCGCACGGGCAGGGCGGCGAGGTGGAACTCCCGGCGGGGTGTGCGCCGCGACTGGGACTGGGCGGCCAGGTCCTCCGGGCCGAGCCACACCGCGCGTCCGCGGTGCGCCTCGGCGACCGGACCGCGGCCGGCGGCGGAGTAGCAGTCGCGCACCCCGCACAGGGTGCGCGGCACCCCGGCGGCCTCCGCCAGGCACAGCAGCTCGCCGTCCTCGCCGAGGGTGTAGAAGCCGGCGAACGCGGCCCCGGCGAAGACCAGGGCCTGCTCCAGGATGCGGCGCAGCCGGTCGGGCGCGTGGGGGTCGGCCGCGAGCGCGCCCAGGGCGCCTTCGGCGCGCAGCGTTCTCGTGCTGCGTCCCGCAGCGCCCTCACCGACCACGTTGGCCATTACAGCGCCAAAGGGACACGGGCGCAGCCCCTGTGCGCGAACGGCGCGCGGAGGTGCCGCGCCGCCGCCCACGCGGGGTGTGCGCCCGGCGCGCGGATCGGGTGCCCGCGGCGGTGCGTGGTTCGCGTGGCCGCGACTGCGCCCGGTTCGCGCGGCCGTCACGGTGCGTGACCGGGGCCGGCCGGGCGTCACGGGGTCCGCCGGGGACGGGCGAGCCTCACGGCCGCGGATCGGGGTACGTGCAGGGTGCGGCCCGAACGAGGAGGTGGTCGGCGTGTCCGAGGGACAGGCGTCCGCGCGCACGCGCGCCCCCGTCGGCCGTCCGCTGCTGTCGCTGACGCTGGCGGCGCTGATGGACGAGGTCCACGCCCACTCCGGCGCCGTGTACCTCCTCTCCCCCGACCAGGCCGTGCTGGAGATGGCGGTGATGGCGGGGCTGCCCCGGGCCTTCGCCGCGCCGTGGGAGCGCATCGGGGTGAGCGCGCCGATCCCCGTCTCCACCGCGGTGCGCGAGCGGCGTCTGGTGTGGGTGTCCGGCGAGGAGGAGATGGCGCTTCGCTACCCCCGGATCGCCATGGTCCTCCCCTATCCCTTCGCCCTGGCCGCGCTGCCGGTGGCGACGGCGGCGAAGACGTACGGGGCGGTCTTCGTGACCTGGCCGGGCTCGCACCCGCCGGAGCTGTCCGACTGGGAGCGCGAGCACCTGACCGCGGCCTGCGACCGGCTCGCGGTGCGGCTGGAGCGGGCCGCCGAGCACAGCCTGCCGCTCGCGCCCGAGCCGGACCTGCTGGCTGCGCCGGTGGTGGGCGGGGTGGCCGGGTCGCTGGGCTCGGTGGAGGCGGCCCGGATGGTGGCCCGGCTGCCGTACGGGCTGTGCTCGCTCGATCTGCACGGGCGGGTCGCGTTCGCCAACGCCGCCGCGTCCGAGCTGCTCGGCGTCGCGTCCGACGGGCTGCTGGGCAGGCACCTGTGGGCGGCGGTGCCGTGGCTGAACGACCCGGTGTACGAGGACCGGTACCGGGCGGCGCTGTTCAGTCAGCACGTCACGTCGTTCGTCGCGCTGCGGCCGCCCGACGCCTGGCTGTCCTTCCGGCTGTACCCGAGCACCACCGGCCTCAGCATGCGGATCAGCAGGGCGCGCGCGGTGACGGAGATGAACCGTGCGGCTCCCCCGCCGGGCGCCGCCCGGGAGCGGCTGGTCACCATCACCCAGGTGCTCGGCCTGGCCGGGGCGCTGACCGAGGCGGTCGGGGTGCAGGACGTGGTGCAGCTGGTCGCGGACGAGATCGTGCCGGCGGTGGGCGGCCAGGGGCTGGTGGTCCTCGGCTCCCGCGCGGGCCGGCTGCGCGTCCTCGGGCACCGCGGGTACGCGGACCCGCTGGTCGTGGAGCGGTTCGACGGGCTGCCGCTGTCCGAGCCGACACCGGGCGGTCAGGTGCTGCGCACCGGGGTGCCCGCCTTCTTCGAGTCGCGGGAGGAGCTGGAGCGGCTGTACCCGGCGTTGCAGACGCACCCCTCGGAGTTCTCGGCGTGGGCGTACCTGCCGCTGATCGCCTCGGGCCGCCCGGTGGGGACGTGCGTGCTGTCGTACGGGGCGCCGCACCGGTTCGCGACGGAGGAGCGGGCGGTGCTGACCAGTCTGGCGGGGCTGATCGCCCAGGCGCTGGAGCGGGCGATGCTCTACGACGTCAAGCACCGGCTCGCGCACGGGCTCCAGGAGGCGCTGCTGCCGCACACCCTGCCCGCGCTGGACGGCATCGAGGCCGCCGCCCGGTACCTGCCCGCCACCCGGGGCATGGAGATCGGCGGCGACTTCTACGACCTGGTGCCGACGCAGGGGGTGGCGGCGGCCGTGATCGGGGACGTGCAGGGGCACAACGTGACGGCGGCCGGGCTGATGGGCCAGGTCCGCACGGCGGTACGCGCGTACACGGCCGTGGGGCAGACGCCGGACGAGGTGATGCGCAGCACCAACCGGCTGCTGCTGGACCTGGGCGCCGAGCTGTTCGCGAGCTGTCTGTACCTGCGGCTCGACCCTTCGCGGGGGCGGGCCGTGATGTCCCGGGCCGGGCATCCGCCCCCGCTGCTGCGCCGCCCCGACGGCCGGGTGCGGGTGCTGGACCTGGCCGGCGGCCCGCTGCTGGGCATCGACGGTGCGGCGGCGTACCCGTCGACGGAGGTGGAGCTGCCGCCCGGTTCGCTGCTGGTGCTGTACACCGACGGCCTGGTGGAGTCGCCGGGCGTCGACTTCGAGGACGCCCTCGCCGAGCTGTGCCGGCGGCTGGGCGAGCTGGGCGATCTGCCGCTGGACGACCTCGCGGACGCGCTGGTCCGGCACGGTCCGCATGCGGCGGACCGGCTGGACGACACGGCGGTGCTGTTGCTGCGGTCCACCTCGCGCTGACCCCCGTACGGCCACCGGGGTGCCGGGCACTCTTGCACGCCGGGTGCGGGCCGCACGGGGCCGGTCGCGCAGTTCCCCGCGCCCCTTGAGGCGCCTGCCGCAGGCCCGCGCCGCACCCCCGTACGGCCACCGGGGTGCCGGCCCTGAGGCGCCTGCCGCCTGCGGGCAGTCGTGCCGCTGGGGCGGCACGGGTGGGCGCAGGCGGCACCCCTCCAGCGGGCCCGCGCCGCACCCCCCAACGGCCACCGGGGTGCCGGGCACTGTTGCACGCCGGGTGCGGGCCGCACGGGGCTGATCGCGCAGTTCCCCGCGCCCCTGCCGGCTGCGGGCAGTCGTGCCGCTGGGGCGGCACGGGTGGGCGCAGGCGGCACCCCTCCAGCGGGCCCGCGCCGCACCCCCCAACGGCCACCGGGGTGCCGGGAGCTGTTGTACGCCGGGTGCGGGCCGCACGGGGCCGGTCGCGCAGTTCCCCGCGCCCCTTCAGGCGCCTCACGCGCACGGGGTCAGTGCGTCCGGGTCAGCCCCGAGTGGCGGCCCGAGCCCATGCCCGACTGTTCCTGGACGCCCTGGTCGCCATCCCCGCCGTCCTGCTCCGCACCGGCGTCCTGGCCGACGGCCTGGTCATCAGCACCGGCGCCCGCCTCCTCACCGGCGCCCGCGCCACCGTCACCCGCGCCCGCTCCGCCGTCGCCGAGCGTCGCGCCCACCGCCTCCAGCGCCGTGGTGACAGGCTGGAAGAACGTCTCGCCGCCCACCGTGCAGTCGCCACTGCCGCCAGAGGTCAGGCCGATGGCCAAGCCGTCCTGCGTGAACAGCGAGCCGCCGCTGTCGCCGGGCTCCGCGCACACATTGGTCTGGATGAGTCCGGTGACCGTGCCCTCGGGGTAGTTCACCGTGGCGTCGAGGCCGAGCACCTGGCCGTCGGCGAGGCCGGTGGTGCTGCCCATGCGGAACACCTGCTGGCCGACCGTGGCCTCCGCGGCCTGGACGATCGGGACGGTCTGGCCGCCGACGTTCACCTCGCTCGGCGCCTCGGTGGCCGGGTCGTCGTACCTGACGAGCGCGAAGTCGCCGTCACCGGGGAACAGCGCTTGGTCGACCGTGGCGATCGGCTGGCCGCCCTGCTGGTCGGACCACGCGTCGCCGGCGGCGGCGCAGTGTCCGGCGGTGAGGAACGCCGGGCTGCCGTCGCCCGCGGTGACGTTGAAGCCGAGCGAACAGCGGGCGCCACCCGCGAAGATGGCGTCGCCGCCGGACACGAAGGTACGGAAGGTGCCCTCGGACTTCTTCAGGGTGGCCATGCCGGAGCCGAGGCTCTCGACGGTGGACTCCAGCTGGTCCCACTTGCCGCCGGTGACCGTGCTGTCCGCGGTGACGAGGATCTTGTTGGTGCGCGGGTCGACCGCCCAGGACGTGCCCGGGATGGTCGCCTCCGACTTCAACGTGCCCGCGCCGGCCTCGAGTTCGGCCATGCTGTTGTCGACCTCGCGGACCTCCGCGCCCGCGCTGCGGACCTTCAGGGCCATGTCGCCCTCGCCGCGCACCACGTTGACGACGAGCCGCTTCTCCTCGCCGTCGTACCAGGCGCCCGCGTAGGCGTCGCCGAGCGTGCCGGCGAGCCGGGTGGCGAGGTCCGAGGCGTCGCCCGCCTTCAGGGTCCTGGGCGCTGCCGCGACGTCGTCCGGCGCGCCGTCCTGTGACGCGTTGGCGCTGGGGAGCAGGATCGCGGCGGCGCCGAGGGCCACCACACCGCCCACCGCTATCGCGGCCTTGCGCTTCGGGATTCGCTTGTGACTCAAACTTCTCGACCTCCTGTGGGGGACCGGAGTCGTGCCGCCGTCCGGCGGCTGTTCGGGGCGCCTGGACGGTCGTTGGTACGCAAGGGAGTTGAGGAGTGTTCAGCGCAGCCAGAACGCTCACCGTGTGCCACAGGACGCACACACTCGGTGTACGGTGCCGGCTCGAATCCCGGCTTCGGCGAATCTGCACAGCGAATGCCCAACCCGGTCACCTGACCCGTCGTCCGTTCACAGGACGCCTATCCGGGACACGCCTTTGGGGCCGGTGTGTCGCATTCCGGCCAGGGGGGCGCAAGTGGCCGGATGCGTCGATGCGGTGGCCCATGTGAAGAACTCGCCGCCGAGCCGTGCCCTCGTCTGCACGCTTGGGGGCCTGGTGGGCGCAAGTTGCCTGGTGAGGCGGGTGAGGGATTGGAAGCGGCCGGTGGCCGCGTGCTTTGATCCATCGCACCGCAAGGCCGTTCCGGGCTCCCGGCGACGGGCGCTCGGAGCGCCCGCGGTCGCGGCCTTCATCTGTCCCCAGAGGGGGGCCGCTCCCCCCTTGTGAAAGTCCATACGAAGGGAAGTTCCATCATGAACTCCACCCCCCAGGTCGAGACCGTCGAGATCTCCGACACCGAGCTCGACGCCGTCTCCGGCGGTCTGTCCGTGAACGCCGTGAACACCCTCACCGGCGCCCTGGACGGCATCGCCCCGGTTTCCGGCCTGGTCGACACGGCCGTCGGCACCGTCGAGGGTGTCACCGGCCTGAACACGGCCCCGGTCACCAACCTGGTCGCCGGTCTCTGATCGCGCCCTTGTTCCGCCGAGTCCCGGAGCCGTTCCCCGGCTCCGGGACTCTGTGGTGCGTCCACAGCCCCACCCGGTCCGCGGGCCCCGCGGACCGAGGCGCCCCTTCCGTCACGTCGCACAGTTCACCCAGGTGAGGGAAGACCCGTGCAATTCCGCCAACAGGCCCTCGCCAAGCTCCAGTCGCCGGAGGAACTCGACCTGCCGGTGCGTTTCGCCCGCCCGCAGGGCTGGCTGGTGCTGTCCGTCACCGTGATCGCGATGGCCGCCGCGTCCGTGTGGGCGCTGACCGGCTCGGTCACCTCCACGGTCCAGGCGCCCGCCGTCCTCACCTACGGGCAGGGCAGTTACATCCTGCAGAGTCCTGTCGCCGGTCAGGTCGTCGCCGTGCTCGCGCGCGAGGGCGAGCGGCTGCCGGCGAACTCCCCCGTGCTCAAGGTCCGTACACCGGACGGCGACCGGACCGTGCGCACCCTTCAGGCGGGCCGGGTCACCGCGCTCGCCGCGAGCGCCGGGCAGATCATCTCGACCGGCGCGGACGTCGCCGCGGTGGAAAAGGTGCGCGGCGCCGGCTCCCCCCTGTACGCGACCGTGTACGTCCCCGCGCAGAAGGCCGCCGGCATCCCCGCGCACGCCTCCGTCGACCTGACGGTGCAGTCGGTGCCGAGCCAGGAGTACGGCGTGCTGCGCGGCGAGGTGACGGAGGTGGACCGCTCCGCCCAGTCCCCGCGGCAGATCGCCGCGTTCCTCGGCGACACCCAGCTCGGCGAGGAGTTCACCCGGGACGGCAGGCCCGTGGCGGTCACCGTGAAGCTCAAGCGCTCCGACAGCACGGAGAGCGGCTACGTGTGGTCGTCGGCCCAGGGCCCGCCGTTCGAGCTGACGTCGATGACGCTGGCCAGCGGTTCCATCCGGCTGGCCAGCCGGCGTCCCGTGGATTGGCTGCTGCCGTGAGCACCGCACAGGAGACCCGCGGCAGACGCCGTGCCGCCCCGCCCCGCCGCAAGGTGCCCAGGTCCCGCGCGAAGACGGTCCGCACGCCCACCGTGCTTCAGATGGAGGCCGTGGAGTGCGGCGCCGCCTCGCTCGCGATGGTGCTGGGCCACCACGGCCGCCATGTGCCGCTGGAGGAGCTGCGCATCGCGTGCGGCGTCTCGCGGGACGGCTCGCGCGCCAGCAACCTGCTGAAGGCGGCCCGCAGTTACGGGCTGACCGCCAAGGGCATGCAGATGGACCTGGCCGCCCTCGCCGAGGTGACGGCGCCGGCGATTCTGTTCTGGGAGTTCAACCACTACGTCGTCTACGACGGCATGGGCCGCCGCTTCGGCCGCCGCGGGGTGTACGTCAACGACCCCGCCAAGGGGCGCCGGTTCGTGCCGCTGGAGGAGTTCGACGGCAGCTTCACCGGCGTGGTGCTGGTGATGGAGCCCGGCGAGGACTTCACGCGGGGCGGGCGCAGGCCGGGCGTGCTCGGCGCGATGCCGGCCCGGCTGCGCGGCACCGCGGGCACCATGCCCGCCGTGGTGCTGACCAGTCTGCTGCTGGTGGCGGTGGGCGCGGCGGTGCCGGGGCTCAGCCGCACCTTCATCGACGAGTTCCTGATCGGGCAGCAGACGTCGATGCTGGACGTGCTGTTCACGTCGATGGGCGCCTGTGTGCTGCTGACCCTGCTGTTGACCTGGCTCCAGCAGGCCAATCTGCTGCGCGGCCGGCTGATCTCGTCGACGCTGTCCAGCGCGCGTTTCCTGCGCCATCTGCTGCGGCTGCCGGTGACGTTCTTCTCCCAGCGCAGCCCGGCCGACCTGGTGCAGCGCCTCCAGTCCAACGACGCGGTGGCCGAGACGCTGGCCCGCGACCTGTCGGCGGCGGGCGTCGACGCGGTGGTGGTGGTGCTGTACGCGGTGCTGCTCTACACGTACGACCCGCAGCTCACGTTCGTCGGGATCGGGGTGGCGCTGCTGAACATCCTGGCGATGCGGATCGTGATCCGGCTGCGCGCCACCCGCACGGCGAAGCTGCGCGCGGACACGGCGCGGCTCACCAACACCGCGTACACGGGGCTCCAGCTGATCGAGACGCTGAAGGCGACCGGCGGGGAGGACGGCTACTTCCGGAAGTGGGCCGGGCAGCACGCCACCACGCTGGAGGAGCAGCAGCGGCTCGGGGTGCCGAGCGCGTGGCTCGGCGTCGTCGCGCCGACGCTCGCCACGCTGAACAGCGCGCTGATCCTGTGGATCGGCGGCATGCGCGCGGTCGAGGGGCACATCTCGGTCGGTCTGCTGGTCGCCTTCCAGGCGCTGGTCGCCCGGTTCACCGCGCCGCTGACCCGGCTGAACGGGGTGGCGGGCCGCATCCAGGACTTCGCCGCCGACGTGGCCCGGCTGAAGGACGTCGAGAACTTCCGGGCGGACCCGCTGTACGGGCGTCCGGGCGCCGGTGAGTCGACCCGGCGGCTGCACGGCCATGTGGAGCTGCAGAACCTCACCTTCGGCTACAACCCGCTGGACAAGCCGCTGCTGACCGGGTTCGACCTGACGGTGGGTCCGGGCCGGCAGGTGGCGCTGGTGGGCGGCTCGGGCAGCGGCAAGTCGACCGTGTCACGGCTGATCTCCGGGCTCTACACCCCGTGGGAGGGCGTGATCCGGATCGACGGGCAGCGCATCGAGGACATCCCGCGCGGGGCGCTGGCCGCGTCCGTGTCGTTCGTCGACCAGGACGTGTTCCTGTTCGAGGGGACGGTGCGGGACAACGTGGCGCTGTGGGACCCGTCGATCCCGGACGAGGCCGTGGTCGAGGCGCTGAAGGACGCGGCGCTGTACGACGTGATCGTGCGCCGTCCGGGCGGCATCCACAGCCCGGTCGAGCAGGACGGCCGGAACTTCTCCGGCGGTCAGCGCCAGCGTCTGGAGATCGCGCGGGCGCTGGTGCGCCGGCCGAGCATCCTGGTGCTCGACGAGGTGACCAGCGCGCTGGACGCCGAGACGGAGCTGGTGGTGATGGACAACCTGCGCCGCCGCGGCTGCGCGTGCGTGGTGATCGCGCACCGGCTGTCCACGGTCCGCGACAGCGACGAGATCGTGGTCCTGGACCAGGGCACGGTCGTGGAGCGCGGACGGCACGAGGAGCTGGTGGCGCGCGGCGGCGCGTACGCGGCGCTGGTCAGGGAGCGATGAGATGACTGCCGTGCACGAGGGGCAGGGCGGCGACGTCGTCCTGGGCGCGCTCGGCGCGCTGGGCACCCCGATCGACTGCTCCGGGTTCGGGAAGCTGAACCTGGACGGGCCGCAGGTGCTGTGGCTGATCGCGTCCGGCGCCGTGGACCTGTTCGCGGTGGACGCGGAGCAGCAGGGGCACTGGCACCACCTGGGCCGTCTGGAGGCGGGTTCGCTGGTGCTCGGCCCGGTGGCGGGTCCGGCGCACACGCTGGTGGCGCGGCCGCTGCGGGACTGCGTGGTGCACCGCATCGCGCTGCGCGAGCTGTACCAGGAGGCCCACACCCAGACCTGGTCGTACGACGAGTACGGCAATCCTCAGTACGTGCCGCCGACGACGAGTCCGCTGGAGTACGCGCTCGCGCTGGGCGTGGGCCGGAGCCTGGCGGTGCTGTTCCAGGCGCCAATGGCGACGGAGCGGGCGGCGGCGCCCACCGACGACGACGTGTTCTGGATGCAGGTGCCGCCGGGCAGCGTGCAGTACGGCTCCCTGTACGGCGCGGAGGCCGCGGCCGACCTGCTGATGGACCCGGCCCTGTGGCAGACCATGGTCGACCAGCAGTACCGGCTGATGACCACGCTCGACCGGTGGATCGAGCAGCTGGAGGAGACGCACGAGACGCGCACCGCGCAGGGCATCGCGGCCGGTGAGGCGGTGCGGGCGCAGGCGGACCGGACGCTGCTCGCGTCGATCGGCAAGCGGTCGGACCGGCGCACGACGGCCGCGGACGCGGACGCCACGTACGCGGCCTGCGAGCTGGTGGCGCGGGCGGCCGGGATCACCCTGGCCTCGCCCGCGCAGTCCGGGACCGGCGCCGACCGGCTTGACCCGGTGGAGCAGGTGGCGCTGGCCTCGCGGCTGCGTACCCGGGTGGTGCGGCTGGAGGGCCGGTGGTGGCGCGACGACGTGGGGCCGCTGGTGGGCCGTCGCGCGCTGTCGGGGGCGCCGGTGGCGCTGCTGTGGCGGCGCGGCGGCTATGTGGCCGTGCATCCGTCGACCGGCCGGGAGACCCCGGTGGAGAAGGCGAACGCCGAGGAGTTCGAGCCGCGCGCGGTGATGTTCTACCGTCCGCTGCCCGAGCGGCGGCTGAGCCCGCTGCGGCTGGTGCGGTTCTGCATGGGCGGCACCCGGGGTGATCTGACGGGGCTGGTGCTGAGCGGTCTGGTGACGGTGGTGCTCGGGGCGCTGGTGCCGCTGGCGACGGGGCGGGTGCTCGGCGAGTACGTGCCGAAGGCGCAGACGGACCTGATCGTGCAGGTGTGTCTCGCGGTGATCCTGAGCAGTGTGGTCGCGGCGGCGTTCATGCTGTTGCAGAACCTCACGCTGCTGCGGCTCGAGGGCCGGGTGGAGGCCACGCTTCAGCCGGCGGTGTGGGACAGGCTGCTCAGGCTGCCGACCCGGTTCTTCACGGAGCGGTCCACGGGTGAGCTGGCGAGCGCGGCGATGGGCATCAGCGCGATCCGCCGGATGCTGGCCGGGGTGGGTCCCACGGTGACCCAGTCGGTGACGGTGGGCGCGGTGAACCTGGCGCTGCTGCTGTGGTTCAGCGTGCCGATGGCGCTGGCCGCGCTGGGCATGCTGGTGGTGATCGCGGGCGTGTTCCTGGGGCTGGGGCTGTGGCAGGTGCGCTGGCAGCGGCGGCTGGTGGTGCTGAGCAACAAGCTGAACAACCAGGCGTTCCAGACGCTGCGCGGACTGCCCAAGCTGCGGGTGGCGGCGGCGGAGAACTACGCGTACGCGGCGTGGGCGTCGCAGTTCGCGCGCAGCCGTGAGCTCCAGCAGAAGGCCGGGCGGATCAAGAACCTGACGGCGGTGCTGGGCGCGGTCTATCTGCCGCTGTGCACACTGGGGATGTTCATGCTGCTGGCGGGCCCGGCGCGCGGGTCGATGACGGCGGCGGAGTTCCTCACCTTCAACACCTCGGTGACGATGGTGCTGACCTCGGTGACCCAGCTGACCGGCTCGTTCGTCTCGGCGGTCGCCGCGCTGCCGCTGTTCGAACAGATCAAGCCGGTGCTGGACGCGACGCCCGAGGTGCGCGTGGCGAGCACCCGTCCGGGGCCGCTGACCGGCGCGATCGAGGCGCGGCGGGTGTCGTTCCGCTATGCCGACGACGGTCCGCTGGTGCTGGACGACGTGTCGTTCGAGGCGCGGCCGGGCGAGTTCGTCGCGGTCGTCGGCCCGAGCGGCTGCGGCAAGTCGACGCTGCTGCGGCTGCTGATCGGCTTCGACCGCCCGGTGTCCGGCAGTGTGCTGTACGACGGTCAGGACCTCGCGGCGCTCGACCCGTCCGCGGTACGCCGCCAGTGCGGTGTGGTGCTCCAGCACGCGCAGCCGTTCACCGGATCGATCATGGACGTGATCTGCGGCAGCGAGCCGTACACACCGGAGGAGGCGATGGCGGCGGCGGAGATGGCGGGTCTGGCGGAGGACATCCGCCGGATGCCGATGGGGCTGCACACCATCGTCTCCGGCAGCGGCGCGGTCTCTGGCGGTCAGCGGCAGCGGCTGATGATCGCCCAGGCGCTGATCCGCCGGCCCCGGATCCTCTTCTTCGACGAGGCGACCAGCGCCCTGGACAACGAGACGCAGCGCACGGTCATCGAGAGCACCAAGGCGCTGCGGGCGACCCGCATCGTCATCGCGCACCGCCTGTCGACGGTGCTGGACGCGGACCGGGTGGTGGTGATGGAGGCCGGCAAGGTGGTCCAGCAGGGCACCCCCGCCGAGCTGCTCGCCGACACGCGGGGGCGGCTGCACGAGCTGGTGCGGCGGCAGCTCGCCTGAACGGCCGGCCGCCGGCTGTCAGTCGTCCGCGCCCGGGTACGGCGCGCCCGAGGGCACTCCGGCCGCCACGTAGGCCTCGTACAGCGCCCGGGCGGGCGCGTCCGGGCCGGCGTGCGGTCCCTCGAAGCGCTCGCCGCGCGCCCACGCGTCCAGCGCGGAGAGGCACACGTCCCAGCCGGCGCTGTTGCGGGCGGCGGTGTTCTCGGCGCCCAGCACGTTGGTGAGGGTGAAGCGGGTGCGCTTCTCCCCCAGCTCCTCCAGGTCGAAGTGGATCTCGTCCTCCTCCCAGGTGAAGGACAGATGGCGGGGCGGGTCGACGGCGACGACCCGGCCGGTGGAGTCCTCCAGGGCGGGGTCGCCGCTGAAGACGACGGCGCCGCCGGGACGCAGGTCGATCTCCGCGCGCGAGGGGAACCAGTGGACGAGTTCGTCGGCGTCGGTGACGAACCTCCAGACCCGGTCGACGGGGTGGTCGTAGTCACGGACGAAGCGGACGGCGCGGCGGCCGTCGTCCAGGGTGAGGAAGGTGCCGGTGGGCTCGGCGGCCATGGCGATCAGTCCTTCGGGGTCGTCGGTTCGGTGGTGTCCGGACGGGCGTCCGGACGGGCGTCCAGGCGGCGGCCCAGCGCGTCGAGGCTCTCGCCCCACAGCTTCCGGTACGGCGCCAGCCAGTCGTCGAGGGCGGCGAGCGGGGCGGGGTCGAGGGTGTGCATGCGGCGCTGCGCCTCCTGACGGACCCGGACCAGGCCGGCCTCGCGCAGCACCTTGAGGTGCTTGGAGGCGCTGGGCTGGCTCAGCTCGCACGCCCGTGCTATCTCCCCCACGGTGCGGGGGCCGGTGCGCAGCAGCGCGAGGACGGCCCGCCGGTGCGGGTCGGCGAGGGCGGCCCAGAGGGCGGGGTCGGGCATGGCTCTAATATGCCTCTGCGATTATATGCCCGTCAAGGAATGAAGAAGGGCTCATGCGGGGCGCGCCCCGCCCCGGCGGTGCGGGGGGCTGTCGCATGCCAGGTGCGGCCCGCACGGGCCTGATCGCGCAGTTCCCCGCGCCCCTGAGGCGCCTGCCGCCTGCGGGCAGTCGTGCCGCTTGGGGCGGCACGGGTGGGCGCAGGCGGCACCCCCCAGCAGGCCTGCGCCACACCCCCGTACGGCCACCGGGATGCCGGGCACTGTTGCACGCCGAGTGCGGGCCGCACGGGGCCGGTCGCGCAGTTCCCCGCGCCCCTTGAGGCGCCTGCCGACTGCGGGCAGTCGTGCCGCTAGGGGCGGCACGGGTGGGCGCAGGCGGCACCCCTCCAGCGGGCCCGCGCCACACCCCCGTACGGCCACCGGGGTGCCGGGCACTGTTGCACGCCGAGTGCAGGCCGTACGGGGCCGGTCGCGCAGTTCCCCGCGCCCCTGGAGGGGCGCGCCGCCGCCTGCGCCCACCAGCGGGCCCGCGCCACACCCCCCAACGGCCACCGGGGTGCCGGGGACTGTCGCACGCCGAGTGCAGGCCGCACGGGGCCGGTCGCACAGTTCCCCGCGCCCCTGGAGGGGCACGGCCGTGGCGTGTATCCGCCCCCTCCGTGTGGGCCGCCCGTTGGGCGGGGCGGGAAGTGGGTACCCACGGGCCATGCGGACCAGCGTGGTGGATGTCGGGTCGAAGACCGTCAGGCTCGTCGTGTCGGACACGGAGGGCGGCGCCCCCCTGCCCGTGCACACCGCCAAGTGGCGGCTGCGCCTGTCCGAGCAGGTCACCCCCGGCGGGCCGGTGCCGGAGCGCGCCGTGGAGGACCTGGTGGACGCCGTCGCGGCGGCGGACCGGGCCGCCGCGCGGTGGGGCGCCGCCGGTCCCCTGGCCTTCGCCACGGCCGTGGTGCGCGGGGCGCCGAACCGGCAGGAGGTGCTGCGCACGGTCCGGGAGCGGACCGGCGTCGAGCTGTGCACCCTGCCCGGCGAGGTCGAGGCGGAGCTGACGTTCCTCGCCGCGCGCCGCTGGATGGGCTGGCGCTGCGGTCCGCTGGCCGTGCTGGACATCGGCGGCGGCTCCCTGGAGGTCGCCTTCGGGCGCGGCCGGCTGCCCGACTTCGCCGCCTCGCTCCCCCTGGGCGCGGCCCGGCTGACCCACGAGTACTTCGAGGACGAGGACCCGCCGGCACCCGAGCGGGTACGTGCGCTGCGCCGGCGGGTCCGTCACCAGCTGCGTGACGCCGCGGCCCGGATCCGCTGGGAGGGCCCGCGCACGGCGGTCGCCACCTCCCGTACCTTCCAGCAGCTCGGGCGGCTGTGCGGGGCCGCGCCCGGGCGGCACGGGCCGTTCGAGGAGCGGGTGCTGTCCGCCGCCGACCTGCGCGGGGCGATCGGCCGGCTGGCCGCCCTGCCGGCCGCCGAACGCGCCCGGCTGCCCGGCATCTCCGCGCCCCGCGCGACACAGAGCCTGGCCGGCGCCGTGGTCGCGCACACCGCGATGAAGCTGACCGGCCTGGCGACGGTGACGATCTGTCCCTGGGCGGTGCGCGAGGGGGTGCTGCTGCGCCATGTGGAGGACGGCCCGGCCTGGTGGGCGGAGATCGCCCGGCGCAGCGAGAAGGAGTCGGACGGCGCCGAACCGGTGCCGCTGCACATCGCCGCCGCCCGGCACTGACCGGACGACCACGGTCGGCACGAACACGACCGGCACGACCGGCACGACCTGAGGAGATCCCCTTGTCCGAGCACGACGAGCACGACGAGCACGACCGGAACGACGACACCCCGAAGCAGTCCGAGTCGGCCCTCGAGGAGGTGCTGCGCGAGGTCGAGGAGGCCGAGCGCCGCACCCAGGAGACCGAGGAGGACCGCCGCCACCACGGCGAGGCGGGAGACGCGGCCACCACCAACACGCGGGCGCAGGAGGATTCGGAGGGCGAGTAGCCCCACACTCCCGCTGCCCGCCCGCCGCTACTGCGGCGGCGCCCCGAGGGGCCGGGCGGCGAGGGCGCGGGCGACGCCCAGCAGGTTGGCGGCCATCGCGCGGCCCGTGCTGCGCGACCAGTCGTGACCGCTGCCACCCTCGAGGAAGCTGGGCCCGGGTCCCGGGCCCTGGTTCCAGTAGGTCCACGCCTGGCCGGGGATGGTGTAGCCGATGTCCTGGAGCCCGCCGGTGATCTCGCTGATCACGTGGTGGGCCCCGTCCTCGTTGCCGGTGACGACGACGCCGGCGACGCGGTTGTACGCGACCGGGCGTCCGTCGTCGTCGGTCTCGGACATCATCCCCTCCATCCGCTCCAGGACGCGCTTGGCCACCGACGACGGCTGGCCCAGCCAGGTCGGCGAGGCGATGACGAGGATCTCGGACGCGACCAGCTTCTCGTGCACCCCGGGCCAGTCGTCGCCCTCGTGCACGGCCTCGCTGACCACGCCGGGGGCGATGTCCAGGTCCACGGCGCGGACGACGTCGGCCTCGACGCCCTCCCGCTCCAGGTGCTCGCTGACGGTCCGGAACAGCGCCTCAGTGTTGGAGGGTTCCGGGGACTTCTTGAGCGTGCAGTTGATCACCAGTGCCTTCATGGGGTCATGGGGTACCCCGTGCACCGCCCCCGGCACGCCCCACGGGCGTTTCCGTGCGCCGTCCGGGTACCCGGGATCCATGGACGACCCCCGAGACGAACCCCGGCTGCCCGCGTCGCGCGGGCCGCTCAGCCGTGCCGTGACGACGTATCTGCGGGGCGCCGGCGCGCTGCCCTCCGACGCGGAGGTCGCCGCCGCCCCGGTGTACGGCGAGGACCTCCAGCTCGCCCTCTACCTCTGCTACGAACTGCACTACCGCGGCTTCGCGGACGTGGCGCCCACCCTGGAGTGGGACCCGGACCTGCTGCGGACGCGGGCCGCCATGGAGCGGCGCTTCCTCGCCGCGCTCCGCGAGGACGCCCCTCGGTACGACAGCGTCGACGACGCCCTCGCCGGCATCCTGGTCGAGCCGGTGGACGGCACCGGCGTCAGCCACTTCCTGCGCGACCGGGGCGAGCTGTGGCAGCTGCGCGAGTACGCGGCCCTGCGCTCCCTGTACCACCTGAAGGAGGCCGACCCGCACGCCTGGGTGCTGCCGCGGCTGCGCGGCCGGGCCAAGGCGGCGATGGCGGCCGTGGAGTTCGACGAGTTCGGCGGCGGTCGGGCCGACCGGGTGCACGCCCGGCTGTGGGCGGACCTGATGACGGACCTGGGGCTGGACACGACGTACGGCCGCCATCTGGACGCGGCCTGCGCGGAGATGCTGGTCACGGTGAACCTGATGTCGCTGTTCGGGCTGCACCGCACGCTGCGGGGCGCCCTGGTGGGCCATTTCGCGACGGTCGAGATCACGTCCTCGCCGGGGTCCCGGCGGCTCGCCGAGGCCATGCGCCGCACGGGCGCGGGACCCGCCGCCGAGCACTTCTACGACGAGCACGTGGAGGCGGACGCGGTGCACGAACAGGTGGTCCGCAAGGACGTCATCGGCGGTCTGCTGGAGGACGAGCCGGCTCTGGCGCCGGACATCGCGTTCGGTGTGGCGGCCACGGTGTTCACGGAGGACCTGCTCGGCGACCGGCTGCTCGCCGCCTGGGGCGAGGGGCGCTCCGCGCTGCGTACTCCCCTGTCGCGGGAGGCGACCCATGTCTCTTGACCAACGGGGTACTCGGCCGCCTGTGAAAAGTCTGGCACCTCCGGGCGTGTACGCCCCTCAAGAGGACACCGCGCTGCTGTCCGCGGCCCTGGCAGACGAGCCGCTGGCGCCGGGCGCCGCCGTCCTCGACGTCGGCACCGGTTCCGGTGCCCTGGCCCTGGCGGCCGCCCGGCGCGGCGCACGGGTGACCGCGGTCGACGTGTCGCGGCGGGCCGTGTGCGCGGCCCGGCTGAACGCCCTGCGGGCCGGTCTTGCCGTCCGGGTCCTGCGCGGCAACCTGTTCGAACCGGTGCGGGGACGGTCGTTCGACCTGGTCCTCGCCAATCCGCCGTACGTGCCCGCCCCCGGTGCGCACCGGCCGCCTCGCGGGGCGGCCCGCGCGTGGGACGCGGGCGGTGACGGGCGGCTCGTGCTCGACCGCATCTGCCACGAGGCGCCGGGGATGCTGCGGCCCGGCGGGGTGCTGCTGCTGGTGCAGTCGGCGCTCAGCGATCCCGGGCGGACCGTGGACTGTCTGCGGTCCGCGGGGCTGAAGGCGGCGGTCACACAGCGCCGGCGGATCGCCTTCGGGCCGGTGCTGAGGACCCGGGTGGAGTGGCTGCGGGAGCGCGGGCTGCTGTCCCCGGACGAGAGCGAGGAAGAGCTGGTGGTGATCCGTGCCGAAAGGCCCGTCTGATCCCGTGCGTTCCGCGTCCGGCGCGTCCGGCGCTCCGGGGGCCGCGTCCGGCGACGTGCGCCGGGTCAGTCTGCGGCGCAAGGGGCCCATGCTCGTGGAGGGTCCGGTGGAGGTGGAGCTGGAGGACGGCACGGTGGTGTCCTCCGACCGCTTCCGGGTGGCCCTGTGCACCTGCCGGCGCAGCCGGCGCTATCCCTGGTGCGACACCAGTCACCGCGACCGCGCCTGACCGTCCGGCCGGACCGTCAGGCGCGGTGGGTGAACGTTCGGAGGCCGGCGGGCGGCCCCACTCCGCCCGCCGGCCTCCCATGGGATCGCACTGTCCGCGCGGTGCCCCGTACTCCCCAGTCCGCGGGCCGCCACGCGGTCACGGGAACCGTGCGATCCCGGTCCTAGAAGGCGAAGACGCTCGAGCCGTGCGCGTTCATCTCGCACTCGTTGGAGAAGACGCGCTCGTAGGAGACCCGCTTGCCCTGCCAGACGCCGTCCACGGTGAGCAGCACCGGGTCGTAGATCATCGTGCACATGACGCCCTCGCTCCTATTCAGCGCGCCGGGGTCGCCGCCCACGGCGGTCAGGTCCGCGCAGGCGGAGTCCGCGGCCGGGTGGGTGCCCGAGGGCCCCGGGGCACAGGTCAGGGTGACCGCGCGCTCCGGGGTGACGGTCGCCGCGCTGACGCCCTTGCCGACGGTGAGCACCAGGGCAGAGGGGGCGTAGAGCGCGGACGGGGCATCTCCCGGGGCGGCGAGCGCGGCCCCGGAGAGGGGGGCGCAGACGGCGGTGGCCGTGAGACCGAGGGTGATGGCCCAGCGCGCGGTGTTCCGCATTGTGTGCATCCTTCCGCTTCGTTTCTTCCGGTTGCCGGCCCGTGCTCGGTGGTGCCGAACCGGCGTGCCGGAGTCTGCCGAGTCCCCGGCGGAAACTCACCTCGACCCCATGCATTTCAGTAACATTGCGTATTGAATCAGTGGCGCGAAGTGACCAAACGGACGCGCGTCGACCCGGTAAACACACGGCCCGCGCGGAAGCGAAGTGGCCAGATGGCCGAATAACCGCCGCCCGTTAATCGGCCTGAAACATTCCGATTCCGTCGTGCGCAGGGCGAATAGAAACCCCTTGCGGTCATGAAAGGGACGCTTCGCGGTCATCTCCGAACACCCCGCGCGTCCCGCGGGGCGGAGGCGACGCCCCGTCACCGGACGCTGGACGCGACCGGCGCATACCGGCCAGTATGCGTCGGGGCCACGAGGCGCCCCGAGGCACCGACGAGGCATCACGAGACAGGGCGGGACGGATGGCGAAGCACTGGGCCGACTTCCAGTACGAGATCTACCTGAACGGGATGACGGGCGCCGTGCCGCGGCTGCCGACCGACCTGACCCGGCTGGAGGAGCTGACCGAGCGGCGCCTGGGCCCCGGTCCGGTCGGGTACGTCGCCGGCAGCGCGGGCGACGGCAGCACCGCGCGCGCCAACCGGGCCGCCCTGGACCGCCGCCGGATCGTGCCGCGCATGCTGCGGGACGTCCACGAGCGCGACCTGTCGGTGGAGGTGCTGGGCCGCCCGCTGCCCGCGCCGCTCGCCCTCGCGCCGGTCGGCGTGCTGTCCATCATGCATCCGGACGCCGAGCCGGCCGCGGCGCGCGCCGCGGCCGCGCAGGGCGTGCCGTTCGTGCTGTCGTCCGCGTCCAGCACGCCGATGGAACAGGTCGCCGAGGCGATGGGGGACGCGGAGCGCTGGTTCCAGCTGTACTGGCCGAAGGACGTGGAGGTCGCGCGGTCCTTCCTCGGCCGGGCGAAGGCGGCCGGGTACACGGCGCTGGTCGTCACCCTGGACACGCCGCTGCTGTCCTGGCGTCCGCGCGACCTCGACCAGGCGTACCTGCCGTTCCTGCACGGCGTGGGCACCGCCAACTACTTCACCGACCCCGCGTTCCGGGCGGGGCTCGCCAGGCCGGTGCACGAGGACCCGAACGCGGCGGTGATGCACTTCGTGGGCATGTTCGCCGACCCGGCGAAGACCTGGCCGGATCTGGCGTTCCTGCGGGAGAACTGGGACGGCCCGATCGTCCTGAAGGGCGTGCTGCACCCCGACGACGCCCGGCTCGCCGCCGACGCGGGCATGGACGGCGTGGTGGTGTCCAACCACGGTGGCCGGCAGGTGGCGGGCGCGGTCGCCGCGGCCGACGCGCTGCCCGGTGTGGTGCGGGCCGTCGGCGACCGGCTCACGGTGCTGTTCGACAGCGGGGTGCGCACCGGTGACGACGTCTTCAAGGCGCTCGCGCTGGGCGCCCGCGCGGTCCTGGTGGGCCGCCCGTACGTGTACGGGCTGGGCCTGGACGGGCAGGCGGGCGTGGAGCACGTGATCCGCTGTCTGCTCGCCGAACTCGACCTCACCCTCGCCCTGTCGGGACACGCGGGACCGGGCACGGTGGGCCCCGGCGACCTCACGGAGGCGGCGGTCTGACCCGCGTCCGGGGCGGCCCCGTGGCCGCCCCGGACGCGCGCGGCTCAGCTCACCGGCGCGGCGACGCCGGCGTACCGGGCGGAGGGGGCCGTCGGGCCGGTGACGGAGAGGGACTCGCTGGACGCGTCGGCCGAGCGGACCGGTTCGGCGGCCCAGCGCTGCTCCACGGTACGGTCGCGCACCTTGACGACGATGTCGGCGTTCGCGTCAGGGGCCGACGGGGCGAGCGCCATCCGCACGTCCCAGCGCGGCACCAGCTCGCCCTGCACCGTGAGGTCGTAGCGCACGTCGTCGGCGGTCCGGTCCCCGGAGTCGGCGCAGGCGCCCAGCACGACCACGCCGGCGTCCTTGTGGGAGTCCAGGCACAGCCCGGGGTCGGCCACGCTGCGCAGCAGCCCGTCCTCCTCGTACGTCCACTGCTGGGTCCACGCCGAGGAGCACTGCGCCAGCCGGGCGCCGGAGCCGTCCTGGGGCTCGTCGCGGGTGTCCAGGCACAGGCCGGAGGAGATGTTGCGCAGCCGGGTGCGGTCCGGGGCCGAGGGCAGGCCGGCCGCGCCCGGCGGGGAGGCGGACGGCACGGCGGCCCGGCCGCCCGCGCCGGTGGCACCCGTCGGGTCGGCGGTGCCGCCGTCCGGGGTGGACGAGCCGGCGATGAGCACGCTGACCAGCACGCCCGCGGACACCGCGCCGAGGCCGGTGAGCAAGGTGCGGGTGGAGCGCACCGGGTCGGGCAGCGCCATCACGAGCCGGTCGGGCACCGGGAGCCGGGACAGCAGCCGGTGCCGGGTGCCGGTCTGTCCGCCGTGGCGACGGCGGCGTCCGGTGCGTCCTGAGCGCGGTCCGGACGCGGCGCGGCCCGGCCGCGAGTCGAGGTAGCGCCGGGCCCCCCACCCCAGCACCGCCTCCGCGATGAGCGTGCCCAGCCCTGACTCGACGTGGCCGAGCTGCTCGGCCGCGTTGCGGCAGTAGCGGCACTCGGCCATGTGCTGCCGCACATCGGGCAGCAGCTCGCCGCCCCGGCGGATGGGCACGTCGAGCAGCCGGTTGTAGAAGCGGCACTCCTGAGTGGGCGCCAGCTCCTGATGGGCGCGGACCAGACCCTGGCGGAACTTGTCGCGCGCCTGCTCGAGCGCGCCCGACGCGAGGTCGGCGTCCGTGCCGAGCAGTCCGGCGGGCACGGATATCGGCTCGGCCTCCACCTCGACGTGCCAGAGCAGGCACCGGGCGAGCGCGGGCAGGGCACGGAACGCCCGCTGGGCGAGGGTGCGGTTCTCCGGCGTCATGGTCGTCGCCGCGCGCATGCCCCGTCCGCCCGCCGGTTTCAGCAGCCCCGGCAGCACCTCGGCGACCTGGTCGTCGGCGGCCCACTCGCGGACCGTGTCCCGCACCCCCACGAGCAGGACGGGACGCAGGGCCACGGCGGACTCGCCGAGGGCGACCCGGTCGAGCACACGGTGCAGCGCGGCCCCGGTGACCAGGGCGGCGGTCCGCCCGCCGGAGGCGAGGCACACGGTCGCGTAGTCGTGCATCGCGTCCCAGTGGCGCGCCGTCAGCAGGGCGACGGAACGGGCGGCCTCGGCCTCCGGGCGGCCCCGCAGCCGCGCGGCGAGCGCCTCGTCGGATTCCCCGGGATCACCGCCCGGCGGGGGATAGGGAGGACGAGGGGGGTGGGGGGTGTGCACTGAGATTGGTTCCTTCCCACAGCGCATGTGACATTCGAGCGTTCCCGACACCGAAAAGGGACGCGCGACTGGTGCATACCTCTTGGGTGTGGCGCGGGGGGCGGGAATTGACCGGCGGCGCTTTCGACCCGGTTCATCAACTCGCGAGCGTCCCCGGCCTTTACCCCCTCACGGGTGGCTCACTCTCGCACAACCCGCACGCGGCCAACAAGGCGGTCGGGCAACATCCCGGCGTTGACAGAAAGTCAAAAGGAGAAGGCGCTCCGCGCACCCTGTTCCGGCATTCGCGAGCCCTTTTTCAAGACGCGCGGGGGGTGCGTGAAAAGGGGCGGCGGGAAGGCGTGACCAAGGTGTGATGCGCACCGCGCGCACCACCGTCCCGGTGCGCCTTTTCCGCGGCGCGCACGCCGTGCGGACGGCGCGGGGGTCAGATCTGCCAGGAGCGCAGCCGGTCGGCGGCGCCGTACACGTCGGTCGCGCCGGACATCAGGTCCCGCGCGAGGTCGACCAGGGCGCCGTAGGGCGGGTCGATGCCGGCCCCGCTGACGTACATGTAGGCGACGGCCGTGGCGCAGGCGAAGCGGGCGTTGGCCGAGGGCAGCGGGCGCAGTACGGCCAGGGTGTGCAGCAGGGCGGCGGCCCGCCAGGCGGCGTCGGAGTTCACGCCGAGCCGGGGCGGGTCGACGCGGTGCCGGGCCACGGCCGCCACCAGGGCGGAGAAGTCGTTGACGGTGGGCTGGTCCGGGAGGACCTCCTCGTGCCGCTGGAGCAGCCAGGGCACGTCGATGTGCAGCGCGGGCGGCATCGGTCAGGCGGCCCGTCCCGCGCCCTTGGCGGGCGGTTCGTCGTCGGGGAACGCGGCGGCGAACTCGTCGGCGTGCGTGGCGAAGAAGCGGCGGAAGGCCTCGGCGCCCTCCTGGAGGGCGCGGTGACGGGCTATGTCCGCCGCTGCCGCCTCCCGTACGAGCGCCTTCATGGACGTACCGCGTTCCTTGGCGATCTGCCGCAGGTCCTCGAGCTCGCGGTCGCTGAACTCCACGTTGAGAGCTGGCATGGGATTACGGTACCGCTCGGGTACTGAACAGTAAATATCCGCAGGTCAAAGCGGGTGCGGTGGGGTACCTCGGGTACGGGCGCGGGCCGGTGACCCAGGTGGTCACCGGCCCGCGCGGGAAGGGGTGGGTCAGCCCTGGTCGGCCACGAAGGAGGCCATGCGGGTCAGGGCGGCGTTCCAGTTGACGGTGTGCTCGTTGGTGGACCAGGACTGGATGTCGTCGATGTAGCAGAACTGTCCGACGCAGCCCTGGAGTTTCGACTGGGCGAACGGGTCCTGGATGCTGGAGTTGGGTCCGCCGGACAGCGTGCCGGCGGGCGGGTTGGGCAGGTTCGGGTCGAGCTGGCGGGCGTACCACCGGCTGTGCTGGTTCCTGGCGTGGACCTCGCCGTAGCCGGTGACGTAGCTGATGTTCAGCGCGTTCCGGCCGAGGATGTAGTCCATGGCCTGCAGCGCGCCGTCCCGGTACTTCGCCGCGCCGGTGAGGTCGTGGGCGGTGGCGAGGACGACGGCGTTGTTGAGCACCTGGTGGCTGGAGCCCCAGTCGTAGAGGTTGCCGTCCGGCGCGTACGGCATCCCGTACGGGTGCGCCTTCAGGGTGGCCAGGTAGCGGTCGGCGCCCGCGACCACGGAGCGGCGGACCTGGTCGAGTCCGGGCAGCCGGTTCGGCACGGTGGCGAGGTCGAGCCGGCCGGCCGCTGCGGTGCGCGCCCAGTCGAAGCCGGTGGGTCCGAAGATGTCCGCGGTGTGCACCGGGGAGTTCAGCACGTGGTCCTTGAACTCCCGCTCACGGGTGGTGAGGTAGAGCTCGGCGGCCGCCCAGTAGAACTCGTCGGACACGGTGCTGTCCGGGTAGGCGCCGCCGCCGATGCCGTCGTCCGGGTCGGCGAGGCGGTCCGGGTGGGCCAGTGCGGCCGCCCAGGCCTTGCGCGCCGCCGCCAGGGCGCGGTCGGCGAAGGCACGGTCGTACGGGCGGTACAGCCGGGCCGCCTGGGCCGCCGTGGCGGCGAGGTTGAGGGTGGCGGCGGTGGTCGGCGGGTGCAGTTCGCGCTTCTGCGGGTCGGCGCTGGGCAGCAGGGGCAGCCCGGTCCACTGCTCGTCGTGGATCTTGTGGTGGGCCATGCCGGCCAGCGGCTCGCCGTCGGGCACCTGCATCTTCAGCAGGAACTCCAGCTCCCAGCGGGCCTCGTCGAGGAGGTCGGGCACCTTGTTGCCGCTCTCGGGGATGTCCAGCGTCCGGTCGCCCAGCTTGTGCGGCTTGCCGGTGCGGGCGTGCTTGGCGCGCTCGTAGGTGCTGAGCAGCTCCCAGGTGCTGATGCCGCCGTTGACGACGTACTTGCCGTGGTCGCCCGCGTCGTACCAGCCGCCGGTGACGTCGAGGGTGTAGTCGCACTCCCCCGGCCGGCAGGGGACCGCGCCGTCACCCTGGTTGGGGGCGACGCCCACGTGGCCGGCCGGACGGCCGTAGCCGGGGCGCAGGTCTTCACGGATCTCCACGCCGCTGCGCTGGGTGTAGTAGTACTTCGCCGAGTCCAGCCGCAGCCGCTCGTACGCCGCCGCGTCGATGTCGAAGGGGTGACTGGTCTCGCCGTCCGCCGTCAGGGTGAAGCCGGTGCCGCGGCCCCGGTAGGAGCCGAAGTCGACGGAGTGCACGTTCTGCCCGGAGGAGGCGTCGACGCCGCGCGGCACGGTCCAGCCGGTGCGGACCACCCGGCCGCGGCCGTCCTTCAGCTGCCAGGGCAGCTTCTCGGTGGCGTCCGTGACGAGCGTGGCGTTCTTCGGCCCGGCGGGCAGGTAGCCGACCTGGTTCACCCGGACGCGCGGCCCGGTGTCCGGCACGTGCGGCTCGGGGGCGACGCCGCCCAGCAGCGACACGTCGTCCACGCAGAACCGCCAGGGGTCGGGGCTGCCGCCGAGCTGGAAGCCGACCTGCGCCTGCTCGGTGCCGACGGGCGCGGTGAAGGTGTACGAGTAGGTGTCGCCGGACACGCTGAGCTGCGGCGACACCTCGTAGTACGTGTCGTACGGCGCCACCTGGAGGCCGACGATCGCCCGGACCACATGACCGGCGGGCGAGCCGGTCGCGCTGAAGGAGAAGCGGTACGTCTCCCCCTCCACCAGGGTGATGTCGTTGTGCCCCACGGCCGCGTCCCAGCGGTTGGCGGTGCCGCCGGGCACGTCGGCGCACAGGCGGCCGTCCGAGGCGCCCGCGGTGACGCCCTCGGAGGCCCACCAGGGTTCGGTGCCGTCGTCGAACGTGCCGTTGCGGACCTGCTCGACCTCGTCCGCGCCGGCCGGGGCGGCGGGCAGGGCGGTGAGGGCGGTCGCCAGCAGACCGGTGAGGGTCAGCAGCGCGGTTCTGCGTCGTTTCACGTCTGGGCTCCTCTGCGGAGGTACGGGGGTACGGGAGCGCGAATGGGAGCGCTCCCAACTCCGTGCGCCGCCCATGGTTGTGGCAGATGTGACACCGCGTCAACGGTCGTGACACGACGAGACTCTTCCGGGTGCCACGGAGGCGGTGGCCCCGGTTCCCGTTCATGTCGCGCGCCGACGCACTAGGCTGGGACTCTGGCGATACACCGGTTCACGGTGAGTGTGCGCGATGGAGTGGCGACGATGAGGCCGGACGACCCGTTCGACGATGCGGTGACGGCCCGGGCCGTCATCGCCGCCGACGGCACGCTCGCGCGGTGGAGCGAGGGTGCGCGCCTGCTGCTGGGACACCGGCCCGACGAGGTCGTGGGGCGTCCGGCCGCCGAGCTGCTGGCCGACAGCGCGGGACCGCTCCCGCTGCCCGCCGACCGCTGGAGCGGCACGCTGGTGCTGCGCCACCGCGACGGCGGCACGGTGAGCGTGTGGGTGCTCGCCCACCACCGGCAGCCCTCCGGCGACGGCCCGGGCGAATGGCTCGCGGTCACCCCGCTGGAGGCCACCGACTACGACCTGCCCGACGACCCGCTGGTCAGGAAGGCCGTCTTCCAGTCGCCGTGCGCCACGATGGTCTTCGACCAGGAACTGCGGCTGCGCGGCGTGAACGACGCGATGGCCCGCCTCCTCGGGCTGCCCGCCGACCACCTGCGCGGGCTGCGGCCCACCGACATCGGCGGCCGCCCGCAGCACAGCGAGCTGGAACGGCAGCTGCGGCACGTGCTGCGCTCCGGGCGGCCGCACGACATGCAGACCCACATGAAGGCCAGGGCCGAGAGCTACGCCCACGCCTGGCTGGCCCGGCTGGCGCCGCTGACCGACCGGTCCGGGCGGGTGCGGGGCGTGTGCGTGACCGCCCACGACTTCACCGAGCAGTTCCGGGCGCGGGAGCGGCTGCAACTGGTCAACGAGGCCAGCATGCGCATCGGCACCACCCTGGACGTCACCCGGACGGCGCAGGAGCTGGCGGACGTCTGCGTGCCCTCGCTCGCCGACTTCGTCAGCGTGGAGCTGCTGGATCCGGAGGAGGGCGCGGGTGAGGCGTCCGGCAGGCTGTCCCCGCCGGTGTCGCTGCGCCGGGTCGCCCAGCAGTCCATGACCGCCGGCGCCCCGGAGAGCGTCGCCCAGGTGGGTGAGGTCGTCGTCTACCCGGAGAACTCGCCCCAAGCGGACTCGCTGGCCGCGGGCCACAGCATCGTCGCCTCCGTACAGGCCGGCGACCTCGACCCCTGGCTGGCGGTGGACGAGACGCGGGCCCGGCGGATCGAGGAGTACGGCGTGCACTCGATGCTGTCCGTGCCGCTCCAGGCGCGCGGCACGACCCTCGGCGTGGCCGCCTTCGTCCGGTTCAGCCATCCGGAGGCGTTCACCCACGACGACGTGCTGCTGGCCGAGGAGGTCACCGCGCGCGCCGCCGTCTGCATCGACAACGCCCGCCGCTACTCGCGGGAGCGGGAGACCACGCTCACCCTCCAGCGCAGTCTGCTGCCCCGGACCCTGCCGCGCACGGCCGCCCTGGAGGCCGCCACCCGCTATCTGCCGGCCGCCCGCTCCGGGGTGGGCGGCGACTGGTTCGACGTGATCCCGCTGTCCGGGATGCGGGTCGCCATGGTCGTCGGGGACGTCGTAGGGCACGGGATCCAGGCGTCGGCGACGATGGGCCGGCTGCGCACGGCCGTGCGCACCCTCGCCGACATCGACCTCGCGCCCGACGAGCTGCTCACCCACCTCGACGACCTGGTGCTGCACCTGTCGGAGGAGGCGGGCGGCGACTCCGGTCCCGGGGAGGTCGGCGCGACCTGTCTGTACGCGGTGTACGACCCGGTGTCGCGACGCTGCACGCTGTCCCGGGCGGGGCATCCGCCGCCGGTGGTGATCCCGCCGGGCGGGCCGGCGCAGCACCTCGAGCTGCCGTCGGGGCCGCCGCTGGGGCTGGGCGGGCTGCCGTTCGAGTCGGCGGAGTTCGAACTGTCCGACGACAGCGTGCTGGCCTTCTACACCGACGGGCTGGTCACGTCGCGGGGCCGGGACGTCGACCAGGGCGAGGCGCTGCTGCGCGAGGCGCTGTCCGGTGCGGCGGGTCCGCTGGACGAGACGTGCGACCGGGTGCTGAACAGCGTGCTGGCGCCGGGCGGCGCGACGGACGACGTGGCGCTGCTGCTGGCCCGGCTGCGGGGCCTGCCGTCCTCCCAGGTCACCACCTGGGACATTCCGGCCGACCCGGCGCTGGTGGCCCCCATCCGCAAGCAGGTCCTCGACCAGCTCGCCGCGTGGTCGCTCACCGACGCGTCCTTCACGGCGGAGCTGGTGGTGAGCGAGCTGGTCACCAACGCCATCCGCTACGGCGCCCCGCCGATCCGGCTCCGCCTGATCCACGACGCGGCGACCCTGATCTGCGAGGTCTCCGACACCAGCCACACGGCCCCGCACCTGCGCCGCGCCAAGACCTGGGACGAGGGCGGCCGGGGCCTGCTGCTGGTCGCCCAGCTCACCCAGCGCTGGGGCACCCGCCATACGGCGGAGGGCAAGACGATCTGGGCGGAGCTGGCGCTGGCGGACATGGAGTGACCTGGGCGGGGTCACTCCGGGGCCCCTCCCGCGGGGGGCGGCGCCCGCTGGTGTCCCGCCCCGCCCGCGTCGTCAGTGACCCGCGATCGGGTGCGGGGCGTACGGCTCGGCGAGTTGTTGCAGTTCCTTGTCCGTCAGGGTGAGGTCGACCGCCGCGACCGCGTCCTCGATGTGTGACGGTTTCGCCGCGCCCACGACGGGTGCGGTGACCGTGTCCTGGTGGAGGAGCCAGGCGAGGGCGATCCGCGCGCGGGGGACGCCGCGGGTCTCGGCGACGCGGGCGACCGCCTCGACGATCGCGCGGTCGCCCTCCTGGTACAGGGTGCTGCCGAACTGGTCGGTGGCGCTGCGCTCCGTGGTGACGTTCCAGTCGCGGGTGAGCCGGCCGCGGGCGAGCGGGCTCCACGGGAGCACGCCGACGCCCTGGTCGGCGCAGAGCGGCAGCATCTCCCGCTCCTCCTCGCGGTAGAGCAGGTTGTAGTGGTTCTGCATCGACACGAACGTCGTCCAGCCGCGCAGCTCGGCGGTGTACTGCGCCTTGGAGAACTGCCAGGCGTACATCGAACTGGCCCCGATGTAGCGGACCTTGCCCGCCTTGACGACGTCGTGCAGCGCCTCCATCGTCTCCTCGACCGGCGTGTGCGGGTCCCAGCGGTGGATCTGGTAGAGGTCGACGTAGTCGGTGCCGAGGCGGCGCAGGCTGTGGTCCAGCTCGGTCATGATCGCCTTGCGGGAGAGCCCCGCGCCGTTGGGTCCGGGCCGCATCCGCCCGTTCACCTTGGTGGCGAGGACGACGTCGTCGCGGCGGGCGAAGTCGCGCAGCGCCCGGCCGACGATCTCCTCGCTGGTGCCGTCCGAGTACACGTTCGCGGTGTCGAAGAAGGTGATCCCCGCCTCCAGCGCCTGCCGGATCAGCGGCCGGGACGCCTCCTCGTCGAGGGTCCACTCGTGGTTGCCGCGGCCGGGGTCGCCGTAGGTCATGCAGCCCAGGCAGACGCGCGAGACCTCCAGGCCCGTCGAACCGAGCTTCACGTACTGCATCGTTGCTGCTCCTGCCGTCGGGAACGGTTGCTGTCGCAGGAGCGAGCGTACGTCTTCGCGCGCACTCGAAGCGGGGAGAGTTCAGCCGCCGGGCAGGAGGTCCAGGGCCCGCTCCCAGCCGAACTCGCGCCGCCCGCCGTCCCCTTCGGCCTCCCCCGCGTACGGGTCGCCGAAGCGGACGCCCATGCCGCTCAGCCGGGCGACGGCGTCCCGGTAGGCGGGGTGGGCGGCCAGCGCGCCGGAGACGCAGGGCAGGACGGCGATCGGCACGCCGAGCCCGGACACCTCGCACAGGGTGCCGACGGCGAGGGTGTCGGCGATGCCGGCCGCCCACTTGTTGACGGTGTTGAAGGTGGCCGGGGCGACCACCACGGCGTCGGGGTCCGGGAAGGGGCGCGGGTCGCCGGGGCGGCGCCAGGCGGAGCGGATGGGGCGGCCCGTCTGCGTCTCGACGGCGGCGGCGTCGAAGAAGCCGTTCATCGCCGTCGGGGTGGCGATGACACCGACCTCCCAGTCCCGCTCCTGCGCGGCGGTGATCAGCTTGCTGACGCCCTCGGCGACTCCGGCGGCGCAGACGACGACGTAGAGGAAGGGCTTGTCGGTCATCTCGGCACCCTAGCGGGACAAATTCGTTTGCCGGTACCGGGCGCCTGGCCGCAGGATCCTGCCCATGTCCACGCACACGCTCCCGCTGCCGTCGTCCGCCCTCGCCGTCGTCGCGGGCCGACAGCAGCAGTCCTGCGCCCGGGAAGGCACGACTCCCCCGCGCCCGTGACCGCGGCGCTGCTCGCGGGGCTGCTGGCCGGTTACGGCATCGCGGTTCCCGTGGGCGCCGTCGGCACCTACCTCGTCTCGCTCGCCGCCCGTACGTCCCTGCGCACCGGGGTGTCGGCGGCCCTCGGCGTCGCCACGGCCGACGGTCTGTACGCGCTCGCCGCCGTCCTCGGCGGCTCCGCCCTCGCCTCGGCGCTGCGCCCCGCCCTGGGCCCGCTGCGCTGGGTGTGCGTGCTGGTGCTGACCGCGCTGGCGGCGTGGGGCGCGGCCCGCGCGCTACGGCAGTACCGCGGCCGGCGGCTCACCGCCCGCACCGCGTCGCCGCCCCCGGGCCCGCTGCGGGCGTATGCGGCGCTGCTCGGGATCACCCTGCTCAACCCGACCACGGTGATCTACTTCGCGGCGCTGGTGCTCGGCTCGCGAGGCGGGTCGGGGGCCGGGGCGGCGGAACAGGCCGTGTTCGTGACGGCGGCCTTCACGGCCTCCGCGAGCTGGCAGGTCCTCCTGGCCGGCGGCGGCGCCCTGCTGGGCCGGGCGCTGACCGGTCACCGGGGCCGGCTGGTGACGGCGCTGGTGGCGAGCGGGGTGATGACGGCGCTGGCGCTGCGGATGGCGCTGACGCCGGGCTGAGGACGGCCCGCCCGCGCGTGAAGCCGCGCCGAACGTCGCGCACCGCATGGGTCGGACGGTGTTTCCTGGGCACTGATACTGCCGGGCCGGGGCACACCCGGCCCGGACGGCTTCCGGGTGCGGCGGGTCGAGAGCGATGATCGACTCGGCCGTACGACGCGAGAACGATGGGAAGGATGCCATGCCTCTCGAAGGCGAGTACGAGCCCAGCCCGACGGCCTGGGTGCGGGAACAGGTGGACCTGATCGAGCGGTCCGGCGGCACGAAGGGGACGACGCTCCAGGGCAAGCCGGTCGTGGTGCTCACCAGCCGCGGCGCGAAGAGCGGCAAGCTGCGCAAGACCCCGGTGATGCGGGTGGAGCACGAGGGCCGGTACGCGGTGGTCGCCTCGCTGGGCGGCGCGCCCAAGCACCCGGTCTGGTACCACAACCTGAAGGCTCATCCCGAGGTCGAGCTCCAGGACGGACCGTCGAAGCGGGACATGACGGCCCGTGAGGTCACCGGTGAGGAGAAGGCCGAGTGGTGGAAGCGCGCGGTCGAGGCCTTCCCGCAGTACGAGGAGTACCAGAAGAAGACCAGCCGGGAGATCCCGGTCTTCGTGCTGGAGCGGTCCGGCCAGGACTGACGGACCGGGTGACGGGCCGGGTGACGTGCCGGCCGACGGGTCCGGTGCGGCGGTCCGGGAAAAATCCCGGACGGGTCCGCGCATGAAGCCCCGGACGCCGGGCACACGAGCGTCAGGCCCCGCCGCGTTCCCCCGTCGCGGCGGGGCCCTCCCATGCCTCCGCCACGCCGCGCTCGGTGACGTCGAGGAACACCTGGGCCGCCTCGGGCACCACCCGGACGATGGACCGCTTGATGCGCACCGCGACCTCTTCCACCCGCTCGCTGTCCAGTCCCGGCACCAGGTCGACGCGGGCGGCCACCAGGGCGGTGTCGAGCCCGGTCTTCATGGTGAACAGCGCCTCCACGCTGTCGATCTCGGGCTGGGCGCGCAGCAGTTCCCGGATCCGCTCGCTCGCCCGCGGGTCGGCGGCCTCGCCGATGAGCTGGTCCCGGGCCTCGCGCCCGAGCCGGTAGGCGACGTATCCCAGCAGCACGCCGATGGCGAGCGAGGCGGACGCCTCCCACACCACCTGCCCGGTGATCATGTGCAGTGCCATGCCGGCCATGGCGAGGGTGACGCCGACGACCGCGGTGCCGTCCTCGGCGACGACCGTGCGCAGCGCCGGATCGCTCAGCCCTCCGCCCTGCCGGCGCACCTGGTACAGGGCACGCAGCAGCGAGCCGCCCTCGGCGAGGAGGGCCACGCCGAGCACGACGAGCCCGGCGACGTACCCGCTCAGGTGCTCCTCTCCCCCGTTCCGCAGGGCGTCGATCCCCTGGTAGAAGGAGAAGCAGCCGCCCATCACGAAGATGCCGACGGCCGCGAGCAGCGACCAGAAGAACCGTTCCTTGCCGTAGCCGAAGGGGTGGCGGCGGTCGGCCGGGCGGCGGCTGCGGCGCAGGGCGGCGAGCAGGAAGACCTCGTTCACGCTGTCGGCCACCGAGTGCGCCGCCTCCGACAGCAGCGCGGGGGACGACGCGACCAGGCCGCCGACGGCCTTGGCGGCCGCGATGACGAGGTTGGCCGCGAGGGCGACCAGGACGGTGAGCCGTGTTCTGCGATCCGATCGTGTGGTCACGACGGCCGATTGCCCCGGTCGGCGCAGCTCATACCGTGCGGTCGGGGGAAAACGGGGAACGCGGTGACAGGGACGACCCGGTACCGACGACAGAGGGAGGCCACCATGGGCGGCCGCGACGACGCGGGCGGCGGCAACAGCGCGTACGGCAGGAAGGCGTTCAAGCGGTCCCGGGCGCACTTCCAGGACCGGATCACCGCGGACGGGCGGGACGGGTGGCCGGTGGAGGCCGGGCGGTACCGGCTGGTGGTGAGCCGCGCCTGCCCCTGGGCGAGCCGGGCGCTGGTGTCGCGGCGGCTGCTGGGTCTTGAGGACGCGGTGTCCCTGGCCGTCACCGACCCCCTCCAGGACGACCGCAGCTGGCGCTTCACCCTGGACCCGGACGGCCGGGACCCGGTGCTCGGCATCCGCTACCTCAGCGAGGCCTACGACCGGCGGGAGACGGACTACCCGGGCGGGGTGAGCGTGCCGGCCGTGGTGGACGTGCCCAGCGGGAAGCTGGTCACCAACGACTACCAGCAGATCACCCTGGACTTCGCCACCGAGTGGACGGCCCTGCACCGCGCGGGGGCGCCCGACCTGTATCCCGAGAAGCTGCGCGACGAGATCGACGCGGTGACGGACGACGTCTTCCGGGACGTCAACAACGGGGTGTACCGGGCGGGCTTCGCCACCGGGCAGGAGGAGTACGAGGCCGCCTGCACGCGGCTGTTCCGGCGGCTGGAGTCGCTCGAGGAGCGGCTGGAGCGCCGGCGGTACCTGGTCGGGGACACGATCACCGAGGCGGACATCCGGCTGTTCACCACGCTGGTGCGGTTCGACCCGGTCTACCACGGTCACTTCAAGTGCAACCGGTGGAAGCTGACGGAGAGCCGGGTGCTGTGGGGGTACGCCCGCGACCTGTTCCAGACGCCGGGGTTCGGCGACACCGTCGACTTCGACCACATCAAACGGCACTACTACCAGGTGCACACCGGTATCAACCCGTCCGGCATCGTCCCCCTCGGGCCCGACCTGGCCGGCTGGACGACTCCCCACCACCGCGAGGAGCTGGGCGGCCGGCCGTTCGGCGACGGCACCCCGCCCCCTGCGGTGCCTGCCGGTGAGGAGGTCCCCGCGCGGGGCCGCCCCTGACGCACGGCCCGATCCATCACCCGGCCCGACCATCACCCGTACGACGCAGCCGATCGAGGAGAAGCGACGTGGCGAAGAAGAGCAAGAAGGCGAAGAAGAAGCTGCCCCTGGCGTACAAGCCGATCGGCTTCGCGCTGGGCTGGACCAGCGGCACCGTGGCGGGCATGGCCTTCCAGAAGACCTGGAAGGTGATCAGGAAGGAGGACGACGCGCCGGACGCGCTGGACCGCGACCGCGGCTGGGGCGAGATCCTGCTGGCCGCGGCGATCCAGGGAGCGATCTTCGCCGTGGTGCGCAGCGCGGTGGACCGGGCGGGGGCGAAGGCGATCGAGCGCTCGACCGGGACGTGGCCCGTCCCGGACAAGGGCGGCCGGGACTGACCCGAGCCGTCGTCGCGGGGCCTGGGACCTCGTGCCCCGAAGGGCCGGACGGGCTGTGCGCAGCCCGTCCGGCCCTCTCAGCGACGGAACGCTCAGCCCTGCTTGGGCGCCGTCGGCACGCCTCTGCGCACGGTGAAGGAGTGCCCCGCCGGATCGGCGTACCCGCGCTCCTCCGTCGGTCCGTTCGGGTCGCCGCTCTCCGTCGGGCGGCCGCCCAGGCTCACGATCTTCCGCTCCACCCCGTCCAGGTCCTCCACCACGAACTCCAGGTGCGCCTGGAGGGAGTTCTCGGGGCGCGGCCAGCTCGGTGCGGTGGCGTTCATGTCGCGCCGCAGCGCCAGGCGGAAGCCGTCGGCGGCGCGGATCTCCACCCGGTTGGCGCTCGCGTCGACGTGTTCCGCCTCCAGCAGCTCTCGGTAGAACTCGGCGAGTTTCTCGGGTTCGGCGCAGTCGAGCACCACCACGCCCGTGGTCACCAGTGCCATGTCTCCTCCGCGGCATCGGATGCGGGGCGCTCCGGCCCCGCCTGAGTGACACCTGTCCGCGCTCACGCGCTTTCAGTCATGGATCGAAGTGGCGAAAAACTCGGTCGCAAGACGAAGACATATGTCATCCGAACATGCTCAAATGCAGTCGTCGGCAAGTAACTCGCGTGCCGGGGGCCGGTGTTGGGGCCGGTGACCCTCCCCCGGAGCACCCAGCAGGCTGGAGGCGATGGCGTCGTGCGGTACGAACCCCCGCCGCTGACGCGGCATCTGCGCGTGCGGCGGGACCGGGGCCACACCGTGCTGGAGTTCCACGGTGAGATCGACATCGCGGCCGCCGCGGAGATCGAGCCGCACCTCGACCTGGCGACCGCCGAGCCGGACGCCCAGGTCGTCATCGACCTCACCCACATCGAGTTCTTCGACCTCTCCGGGCTGCGGCTGCTCTACCGGGCCCGGCACCGGCTCACCGACGGGCGGCTGCAGCTGGTCTGCACCCATCCGCTGACCCTGCGGATGCTGCGCATCACCGGCCTGACCCGTCTGCTGCCGCCGTGGCCCTCCGTGGAGGCGGCGCTGACCGCACCAGGGTCGCGGTCGGGCCCGGTGCAGTAGCCGGCCCGCCGCGGGTCCGCCCCGCCCGTGCGCCCCCTCCATGCCCCCGGTGCCGGGGGCTGTCCCCCAACTGCCCTGCCTGTTCCGTGAGATGGCGGGCATGCGGACGGGAGGAAGGAGGGCCGTCGCCATGACGACTCCGGTGGAGCGACCGACCGCGCGCGTGCCCGGCTGGGTGAAGGCGCTGGCCGCCACGGTGGTGGTGCTGGCCGTGCTGTTCGCCGGGATCCGGCTGAGCGTGCTGCCGGGCCTGAAGGACCTGTTCGGCACGGAGACCCGCGACCGTTCGGGGCCGGCGCTGCTGGAGTCCATCCAGGACATCAGCCGCTACGACGCCGCCTCGGGCAACTTCCAGGTGGTGGTGGACCTGGAGAAGGACACCAAGTTCCTGCCGGACGCGGTCCGCGGCAGCCGCACCCTGTACGTGGGCGCGGGCACCGTGGACGCCTATGTGGACCTCGGCGGGCTGAAGGAGGGCGACGTCCGGGTGGACGAGGACCGCACATCCGCCGTCCTCAGGCTGCCCCGCGCCCGTCTCGGCACCCCGGCGCTGGACGTGGACCGTTCCTACGCCGTCTCCAAGCAGCGCGGCCTGCTCGACCGGCTCGGTGACCTCTTCTCGGACAACCCCAACAGCGAACAGGCCGTGCAGAAGCTCGCCGTGCGGCACATCCGGGAGGCGGCCGAGGAGAGCGGGCTGACCGCGCGGGCGGAGACCAACACCCGGGAGATGCTCCAGGGTCTGCTGCGCTCCCTGGGGTTCGAGCGGGTGCGGGTCACCTTCGCCGGCTGACCGGACTGTCCGCTCCGACCGGGGGTAACCGCCGTAACACTCGACGACCTTGACGACCGGAGGATGACCGATGGCCCGCGCCGCCCCCCAACCGCTCCCGCTGCCCCTGCGGCTGCTGGTGCTGCTGTGCGCCTTCGCCTTCATGGTGGTGTTCGCGGTGGTGCTGGCCCGGCTCACACTGCAGCCGTCCCCAGCCTCGGAGGCCCTGACGCACACCAACCTGCACCCGGGCCGCTCCCTGCGGGCCTACCTGGACCAGCCGGCCCTGCGGGACGCGGTCAAGCAGATCGGCGGCAACATCCTGCTGGGCGTGCCCTTCGGGGTGCTCGCGCCGGTCGTCGCGCCGCGCACCCGGGGCTTCCTGCGGATCCTCGTCCTGACGGCCGTGGTGATGCTGCTGGTCGAGGTGGCGCAGGGCGCGCTGGTCACCGGCCGTGCCTTCGACATCGACGACGTCATCCTCAACACCGCCGGGGCGCTCATCGGTTACCTGCTCCTGGGCCGGCGGATGAGCAGGGCCGTGCACGCACGCCGCACGAAGAAGTGAGCCACCGGCCCCCGCACGTCGTACGCCTCCGTTCTCCGTGGACGGGGGCGTACGGCTGTCTAGGGCCTGCCCCGCTGCTCCTCGCGGGCGCGGGGGGCCTGACGCGTGGACCAGGTGAACTTGTCCCCGCCCACCCAGCGGACCGTGTCGGGGTCGTCCAGATCGTGCACCGTGATGCCGTACGCGACGGCTGCCTGCAGCACGTCGGTGACGGACCTGGCCTCACCGACGACCTCTCCGTCGATCTCGACGATCCGGAACGGCGGGACCCCGGGCTGCACCCCGAGCACCGTGATCCGCGGCTGCGACATGTACGGGCTCGCGCTTTCGGTCATGCATCGAGAGTAGCCCCAAACGGCATGATCACGGCTTCCCGGCCATAACACCCGATGTCCCCTCCTCCGCGGCTCAGGGCCGGCGCCAGTCGTCGCTGGTCAGGTGCGAACCGGCCTGCGGTCCCATGCGGAGCATGCCGCCGTCCACGCTCCACGAGGCCCCGGTGACGTACGAGGCGTCGGGGCCGGCGAGGAAGGCGATCACCGCGGCGACCTCACGGGCGTCGCCGGGGCGCCCCAGAGGGATGCCGGGGCGGGGCTCGGTGTGCGGGTCGGTGTCCTCCTGGCCGGTCATGGGGGTGGCGATCTCACCGGGCGCGACCGCGTTCACGGTGATGCCGTACTCGGCCAGTTCCAGCGCCATCACCTGGGTGAGCAGTCCGAGGCCGCCCTTGGCCGCGCAGTACGGGGCGGCCCCCACCCGGGGCTGGTGCTCGTGCACGGACGTCACGTTGACGATCCGGCCGCCGTCGCCCTGCCCGATCATGTGGCGCGCCGCCCTCTGCGAGCACAGGAACGGGCCGAGCAGGTCGACGTCGAGGACCTCGCGCACCTTCTCGGGCTCCAGGTCGAGGAAGGGCGTCATGGTGCCGGTTCCGGCGTTGTTGACCAGCACGTCGACGCGTCCCAGCCGGTCGCACAGCTCGTCCATCGTGCCGGCGGCGCCGGGCAGCTCGGTCAGGTCCAGGCGGGTCACCTCGGCACGACGGCCGTGCGACCGCACCTCCTCGGCGGTCTCCTCCGCGCCCTCGCGGTCGCCGAGACAAGTGATGCCGACGTCCATGCCGGCGGCGGCGAGCCGTACGGCGGTGGCCCGGCCGATGCCGGAGTCCGCGCCGGTGATCACGGCGACCTTGCCGTCCACGGGGGTGGAGAGGGACATGCGGGCCTCCTCGTCGTCGGTGTCCGCGCTGCCGGGTCTCGCAGTACCCGTGGCGGCGCGGGCCAACCGCCCCGAGCGGCGTGCGGCCCCGCGCGCCCTGGGGAACCCTGGAGCGAGGAGGTGGCCATGGACCCCGTGGAGGCGCTGGAGGACATCGCGTTCCTGCTGGAGCGGTCGCTGGCTCCGACGTACCGCGTCCGGGCCTTCCGTACCGCGGCGCGCACGCTGGCGGAGCTGGGCCCGGACGAGGTGCGGGAGCGGGCCGCCGCCGGGACGCTGGAGCGGCTCAAGGGCGTGGGGCCGAAGACCGCGCAGGTGGCGGTGGAGGCGCTGGACGGGCAGGTCCCCGAGTACCTGCGCAAGCTGCGCGAGGAGGCGGAGCGCGAGCCCGAGGACCGGGCGGGGCGGGAGCTGCGGGCGCTGCTGCGCGGGGACTGCCATCTGCACTCCGACTGGTCGGACGGGGGCAGCCCGATCGAGGAGATGGGCCGCACCGCCGCCGCGCTGGGACACGAGTGGGCGGTGCTGACGGACCACTCTCCCCGGCTGACGGTGGCGCGCGGGCTGTCGACCGAGCGGCTCAAGGAGCAGCTGGAGGTGGTCGCGGAGCTCAACGAGAGGTGGGCGCCGTTCCGGCTGCTCACCGGCATCGAGTGCGACATCCTCGAGGACGGCTCCCTCGACCAGGAGCCGGAGCTGCTGGAGCGGCTGGACGTGGTCGTGGTGTCCGTGCACTCCAAGCTGCGGATGGACGCCCGGTCGATGACCCGCCGAATGGTGGCCGCCGTGCGGAACCCGCACTCCGACGTGCTCGGGCACTGCACCGGGCGGCTGCTGAGCGGGCGGGGCCGGCCGGAGTCGGAGTTCGACGCCGACGAGGTGTTCGCGGCGTGCGCGGAGACCGGCACCGCCGTGGAGATCAACAGCCGGCCCGAGCGGCTCGACCCGCCCCGGCGGCTGCTGCGGCGCGCGGTGGAGGCGGGGGTGCTGTTCTCCGTGGACACCGACGCGCACGCCCCCGGCCAGCTGGACTGGCAGATCCTCGGGTGTGCCCGCGCCGAGGAGTGCGGGGTGCCGCCCGGGCGGGTGGTCACCACCTGGCGGCTGGAGGAGTTGCTCGCCTGGGCGCGGGAGCGCAGAACGCCGGCGGGCGTGGCGGGCGGGCGCGGTGGTACCCGTACGGGTCCGCGAGGAAAGGAAGGGTCTTGATGACACGGGCGGCGGTCTTCGACGTCGACGGCACTCTGGCCGACACCAACCATCTGCATGTCACGGCCTGGTGGGAGGCGTTCCGGCAGGCCGGGCACCAGGTGCCCATGCACGCCGTCCACCGGGCCGTGGGCTTGCCGTCCACCGATCTGATCGCGCATCTGCTCGGAGAGGACCGGGACGCCTCCCGCGACGCGGAGCTGAGCGCCGCGCACAAGACGCTGTACGGGCAGTACTTCGACCGGCTGCCGGCCCTGCCGGACGCCGGCCGGCTGCTGGAGCGGCTGCACGACGACGGCTGGACGGTGGTGCTCGCCACCTCGGCCGGCGGGGCGGAGCTGGACGCGCTGCGCCGGGCGATCGACGCCGACCGGGCGATCTCCGCGACGGCGAGCGCCGACGACGTGGACCAGGGCAAGCCGGCGCCCGAGCCCGTCGAGCACGCGCTGGAGCTGGCCGGGGTGCCCGCCGGGCGGGCGGTGTTCGTGGGCGACACGGTGTGGGACATGCGGGCGGGCGCCCGGGCCGGGGTGCGCTGCGTGGGCCTGCTGTGCGGCGGCATCCCGCGCGCCGACCTGACCGACGCGGGCGCGGGCGCGGTGTACGACCACCCGGCGCATCTGCTGGCGTCGCTGGCGGACTCCCCGCTGGCGTGAGATTCCGCATGCTTCGTGACCGGCGCGTCAGGGAAACCGCAGGCCCATGACGCGGGTGATCGACGACGGGAACAACGGGGACGGCGCGGCCACGAGCGGGCGGCCGGCCCGGGCGGCGGACGCGGTGCGCTGGGAGACGCGGTCGGTGGGCCGGGCGGCGCGGGCCGCCGTGCGCGGGCCGGGGCGGGAGCGGGATCTGCTGGTGCAGTCGCTGAAGGCGGCCCTGGCGGCCTTGCTGGCCTGGCTGGTGGCGCAGGTGTGGCTCGGCGACCCGATGGCGCTGATGGCGCCGTGGGTCGCGCTGGTGCTGGTGCAGGCCACCGTGTACAGCTCGCTGGTGACGGGGGCGCGGCAGTTCGCCGCGATCTGCGTCGGGGCGCTGGTGGCGTCGGGGGCGCAGGCGGTCACCGACGACACCACCGGCGCGATCGCCCTGTCGGTGCCGGTCCTGGTGCTGCTGTCGAACTGGCCGCGCTTCGGCGACCAGGGCATCTACGCGGCGACCACGGCCGTGTTCACCATCGCCTCGGGCACGGTGAGCGCGGCGGCCGTGGGGCACCGGCTGGGACAGGCGGCGCTCGGCGCGGTCATCGGCGTCGCGGTGAACGCGCTGGTGCTGCCGCCGGTCCATCTGCGGGACGTGCGGGAGAACCTGGCGGCGCTGGCCCGGGAGGCGGGCGAGGTGCTGCATGCCGTCGCGGGCGACCTGCGCGAGGGCGAGTGGGACGCGCAGACGGCGGTCGGCCGGCTGAACGCGGCGAAACGGCTCCAGGACCGGCTGGACGCGCTGCGCTCGGCGCGCGGCTGGAGCAGGGAGAGCATGCGGCTGACGTCGGGTGTGCTGCGCACGCTGCACCGGGCGCCGACCCAGGCCCTGCCGTCGGAGGACGAGGACGAGCGGCTCGGCCGGATCACCGGCCATGTCACGGCGCTGACCCGCAGCCTGGCCGTCGCCGCGGACGAGGAGCGCTCCCCTGCCGCGCCCGACCCGGAGGTGCTGTGCTCCTACGGGAAACTGCTGGAGCTGCTCGGGGACAGCTGCCGCGCCGAGGCGGACCGGCTGCTGGGCGAGGAGGGGTCGGCGGACCCGCTGCTGGACGAGCGGACCGACGCGGCCATGCGGGACCTGCACACCCGGCTCCAGGAGGGGCTGACCCGGGAGGCTGGGCGGGGCGCGGCCCGGACGGCGGTGCTGGGCACGCTGGTGCTCCAGGCGGAGAACCTGTGGGCGGACCTCGCCCCGGACGCGCGGGGCCGCTGACCTCCCCCTGCGTGGTGACACACGTCACCGCGGAACAGGACCGCGGGCGGAACACAGCGAGGCTGTTGCCCGTTGAACAGATCGTGGGTGCGGATGGGACAGTGCCCCCGGGCCTCACCATTCGCCCACAGGGACGATCGTTCGGCTGAAGCCCTGTGGAGCCTTTCGCCGAGAGGCGACCGCCATGCGCACCCACCTGTGAGCCGCCCCGGCCGTGATTCCCCCGTCGCGGCCGGGGCTCTTTTTGTATCCCCCGCATCCCCCGTATCCCTCGCCCGGTTCCGGCCGGCGTGAGCCCGCGCGCGTGCGGGGTACCCGGACGGCTCCGCGGAGCAGTGGTGCCGCGGCTCGTCGGAGGGAGCGGAAGGTGAGCAGCGCAGCGGGACTCAGGGTCGTCGTGACCGGCGCCACGGGCAACGTGGGGACCAGCGTGGTGCGGGCCCTCGCGGAGGAACCCGAGGTCGGCTCCGTTCTGGGCGTGACCCGGCGGATCCCCGACTGGTCGCCGCCGAAGACGGAGTGGTCGGCGGTGGACGTGGCCTCGGACCGGTTCGACCTGGTGCGGGAGTTCGCGGGCGCCGACGCGGTGATCCATCTGGCCTGGGCGTTCCAGCCCACGCACGACCCCGCGACCACCTGGCGCAGCAACGTGCTCGGCAGCATGCGCGTGTTCGACGCGGTGGCCCGGGCGGAGGTGCCGACGCTGGTGCACGCCTCGTCGGTGGGGGCGTACTCCCCCGGCCCGAAGGACCGCGCGGTGGACGAGTCGTGGCCGACGCACGGCTGGCCGGACGCCGCGTACTGCCGGGAGAAGGCATATCTGGAGCGGGCCCTGGACATCGTGGAACGCGACCGGCCCGGTCTCCGGGTGGTGCGGATGCGGCCCGCGTTCCTCTTCAAGCGCGAGTCGGCGAGCGAGCAGCGCCGTATCTTCGGCGGCCGCCATCTGCCGGGGCAGCTGGCGCGGCCCGACCTGCTGCCGTTCCTGCCGGACGTGCCCGGTCTGCGGATGCAGGTGCTGCACACGGACGACGCGGCGCGGGCGTACCGGCTGGCGGTGCTGTCCGGGCAGGCGCGGGGGCCGTACAACCTGGCGGCGGAGCCGACGGTGGACGTGGAGCTGCTGGGCGAGATGTTCGGCGGGCGCCGGGTGCGGCTGCCGCGCGCGGCGGCCCGGTCGGCGGTCGCGGCGGCGTGGGGGCTGCGGCTGCTGCCGGCCTCCCCGCACCTGTTCGACGCGGTGCTGCGGCTGCCGCTGATGGACTGCACGCGGGCGCGGGTGGACCTCGGCTGGCGGCCGACGCGCACGGCGACGCAGGTGGTGGAGGAGTTCCTGCTGGGCATGCGGCAGGGCGCCGGGGAGAACACGGCTCCGCTGCACGGCAGCGCGGTGGGGTAGGGCTGGTTGCGCGGGGCCGGGCGGGGTACCCGCGTGGGCCGTACGGATGAAGGGAGAGCGTCGTGACCGACCATCGCCTCGAAGGTCCCGGTGAGAACGGCGCGGGTGTCCCACGGGACATGCCCGACCAGCAGGCCGGTCCCGACGAGGACCCCTGGGAGGTCGCGCCGGCCGCCGCCGAGCGGGAGAGCGAGCGGAAGGCCGAGGAGCCGGACGGGGAGCCGGACGGGGACGAGTCCGCCGAGGACGTGCCCGACACGGACGAGGCGGGCACGGGCCGCCAGGGCGCGCCGCACTCGGCGGCGTCCTACCCGGAGGCCCCGGTGCCGGACGAGTCCACCGGCTGACCCCGGAGCAGACCCTCTTGCGCTCAGCGTGGTACGCGGTCCTTGAGGGCCGTGCGCCAGGCGGGCGCGGGAACGGCCGGGTCCGGCTCGGGGCGGCGCCCGCCCCGGTCGAAGAAGTCGGCGAGCGGCAGGATGGCCGCGCCGACGGTGACCGCGTCCGGCCCCAGCTTGCCCAGCTCGATCGTGACCCGCTCCGCCGGATGGCGCAGCGCGTACGACAGGGCGTGGCGGCGCACGGCCGGCAGGAAGCGGGAGCCGAGCTGGAGGCCGGCCCAGCCACCCATGAGGATACGTTCCGGCTGGAAGAGGTTGATCAGGTCGGACAGGCCCGCGCCCAGGTACTCGGCGGTCTCCTCCAGCACCGCCAGGGCCACGGGGTCGGCGTCGGCGCCGTCGACCGGGTAGGCGGCGGCGAGCATCGCGGTGAGCGCCGTCTCCTCGTCCGTGTCCTGCGGTACCCGGCCGCCCTCCTCGCGCCAGCGGGCGAGCAGCGACTCCGCGCCCGCGTACGCCTCCAGGCAGCCCAGCGCGCCGCAGCGGCAGCGGCGGCCCCGGACCCGTACGGTCAGGTGCCCCCACTCCACCGCCCGGCCGTGCCGCACCTCGGGGGTGACGAGACAGGCGCCGACGCCGGAACCGAAGAGGACGACGAGGGCGTTGCCCGCGCCGCGTCCCGCGCCGAACCACATCTCGGCCTGCCCCAGCGTCCGGGCACCGTTGTCGATGAAGTACGGCACGCCGTCGGGCAGCGGGGAGCCGTCGCGGAGCAGGGACTCCAGCGGGACCGCGTCCCAGCCGATGGTCTGTCCGTGCACCACCGCGCCCCGGTCGGCGGTGTGCTCGACGATGCCGGGGACGCCGATGCCGACGCCGAGGAGGCGCTCCGGCGGCAGGTCCGCGGCGGCGAGCACCTCGTCGATGCCGGAGCGGATGTGGTCCACGATGACCTCGACCTCGTACCGCTGCTGCTCCAGCGGGCGTTCGGTGCGGGCCAGCTCGGTGAGGGCGAGGTCGAACAGCTCGACCCGCACGCGGGTCTCGCCGACGTCGACGCCGATCATGTGGCCGCTGGCCGGGGCCACGCGCAGCAGGGTGCGGGGACGGCCGCCGTCGGAGTCGACGCTGCCGGCCTCCTCCACCAGTCCGTCGGCGATCAGGTCGGCGACGACGTTGCTGACGGACCCGGAGCTGAGGCCGGTCGCGGGGCCGAGTTCGAAGCGGCTGAGGGGGCCGTCGAAGTAGAGCCGCTGGAGCACGGCCGTACGGTTGGCCCGCCTGAGGTCGCGCACCGTGCGCCCGTTGCCCGCCATGTGGCTCCTCCCATACACCCGGCCCGACCTGCAACATACCGCCGAGCGGCGGCCCGGCGCGACTTTTCCTTCCCCTTAGTTCACGATGTGAACTTACTCGGGGCGCATCCGGTCGCCTCCGCGATCTCGTCCAGCGTGGATTCCAGGTGCGGGCCGACCCACTCCCGGACCCGGCGCGCGTCCTCGGCGCCCACGGCCCGGGGCACCGTCTCGGTGAGCATGATCAGGTCGAGGTAGGCGCGGTACAGGGCGAGGCGGAGGCGGGCCGCCTCGTCGAGGACCGCGGGGCCGTCGTCCTCCGCGTAACCGGCGAGGAAGGCGTCGTCCCGCCGGATGTCGTCGAGCAGCGCCAGGGAGACGAAGTCGGCGACCGGGTCGCCCCAGAACATCCGCTCCCCGTCGATCAGTCCGCCGATCCGCGCGGGTCCGCCGGCCGGGCGGTCCACCAGGATGTTGCCGGGCCACAGGTCGAAGTGGACCAGCACCGGCACGGTGACCGCGTCAAGCGCGGGCGCGGCGGCCCGGAACAGGGCGGCCGCCTCGTCGACGGGGCGGGGCAGCCAGGGGCGGTGGTCGCGGGCGTCGGCGAGCACGGCGTCGGTCATCGCGGTGAACGCGGTCCGCCAGTCGGGGGCGAGCGGGCCGAGGGCGCCGGACGGGTAGCCGAACGCGGTTCCGGTGACCCGGTGCAGCCGCGCCACCTGGCGGCCCAGCTCCGTGCGCAGGGCCGCGCGCTCCTCGTCGGCGGGGGCCGCCTCGGGCCAGGGCACGCCCGGGCAGGCGGTGAGCAGCAGGTACGGCTCGGGGTCGTCCGGGGCGAGGGACACGGCGCGCGGCGCGGGCACCCGGGCCCGCTCCGCCCCGGCACAGAAGCCGGCCTCGGCGACCAGCAGCCGCCGCTCGTGCCGCAGTCCGGGCACGGTGGGCGGGGGCGGGACCTTCAGGACGTACCGGGTACCGTCGGACAGGAGGATCTCCTCGACGGTGTTGTAGGTGCCCCCGGCCAGCGGGCGCACCCCGGCCAGGGCGTCGGGCGGCAGTCCGGCGGCCGCGAGCACCCGGCGGGCCCGTTCCCGGGAGTCCCCCATCGTGCGTTCCCCTCCCCCTCGGCGACTGCGGTACAGCGTACGGGGCGCCTCGGGGCGGGTGCGGGGCGGTGGGCGGCGACCCTCGGCGCGACGGGCCGGGGCGGCGGGGCGGCACGGCGGGGCGGCGGCGGGGCGGGGCGGCGGCGCGGCACGGCGGGGCGGCGGCGGGGCGCGGGGGCAAACCGTTGGCCCCGGCGCGGGGCCGATCCCTACGCTGGCCGCCGAAACCTAGGACCCCTAGGTTTGACGGAACATCACAGGAGACGACGTCATGAGAGCACTCACCGAGCAGGACATCCGCGGTTCGTTCATCAACTGCTCGAAGGGTGAGGCGAAGCGGCTGAACGTGCCCCGGGACCTGGACGGGCGTCCGTGGCAGGACCTCGACTTCCTGGGCTGGGGAGATCCGGGCGCGCCCGACCGCAGCTATCTGGTCGTGGAGCGGCAGGACCGGCTCGTCGGGGTGGCGCTGCGCTTCCAGCCGGCCCAGCGGGGTTTCCTGCACCGCAGCATGTGCTCGCTGTGTCTGACGACCCATCCGCGCGGCGGGGTGGCGCTGATGACCGCGCGCAAGTCCGGTCCCGCGGGCCGGGAGGGCAACTCGGTCGGCGCCTACATGTGCACCGATCTGGCCTGCTCCCTCTATCTGCGCGGGCTGAAGGTCCCGGAGACCGGGGCGCGGTTCGAGGAGAGCCTCACCCTGGAGGAGCAGATCGACCGCACGCGCGGCAATCTCTTCGCCTTCATCGACAAGCTGTGACCCCGCCGGGCGACGGGTGTGGTCCCGTTGCCGTACCCCGGGTGACTGCCGTCACGGTGGAACACGTTCGTCACACGCGCGGAGGGGGAACCGTCCGAGGATGCACGTCGTACGCCAGATGACCGCGCCTGCCGTCCGGTTCTTCAAGCAGCACCGTGATCCGCTGACCGTGCAGACGGTGCGGTCGGCGGCCGCGGCGACCCTCGCCTATGTGATCGCGGTGCGGCTGAGCCCCGAGGCCGCGCCGCTCACCGCTCCGCTGACGGCGCTGCTCGTCGTCCAGGTCACCCTGTACTCGACCCTGACCACGGGTCTGCGCCGGGTCAACTCCGTGGTGACCGGCGTGGTGCTGGCGATCCTGTTCAGCCTGCTGGTGGGTCTGACCTGGTGGAGCCTCGGTCTGCTCATCCTCGCCGCGCTGGTCACCGGCCATCTGGTGCGGGCGGGCGAGTTCGTGCCCGAGGTGGCGATCAGCGCGATGCTGGTGCTCGGGGTGACCACGCACGGCGACACCGCCTGGGCGCGGATCGTGGAGACGCTGATCGGCGCCTTCGTGGGGATGGGGTTCAACCTGCTGCTGGCGCCGCCCGTGTGGGTGGAGGAGGCCGGCGAGTCCATCGAGGAGCTGGCGCGCCGGGTACGGCAGCTGATGCTGCGGATCGGCGAGGAGGCCGCGGGCCGTCCGCCCGCGGCGCGCGCGGCCGCCCGGCTGCACGAGGCGCGCAGGCTGGACCACGACATCAGCGAGGTGGACGCGGACCTGCGGCAGGCGGAGGAGAGCCTGCGGCTCAACCCGCGGGTGCGGGAAGGGCTGCTGCACCGGGTCGTGCTGCGCACGGGTCTGGACACGCTGGAGATCTGCACGGTGGTGCTGCGCGTGCTGGCCCGCACGCTGACCGACCTGGCGAAGGAACGGGAGCCGGAACGTCTCTTCACGAAGGAGACGGGGGAGGTCTTCGAGCAGCAGCTGGCCGAGATCGCCGACGCCGTGGTGAGCTTCGCGGTGCTGGTCACCACGAGCGCGAGCGCCAACGCCGAGTCGGCGGAGGAACGGCTCGCCTCGCAGCTGCGGCAGGCGGCCGGCACCCGCGACAGGCTGGCGGAGCTGCTGTACGAGGAGGCCCGGCGCGACCCTGAGCGGTGGCAGCTGCTGGGCGCCCTGCTGACGGAAGTCAACCGCATCCTCGACGAGATGGACACCGAGCACCGCACCCGGCGGCTCTTCGAGGAGCTGGACCGTCACTCGCGGGAGCAGCGGGAACGGCTGCCCCGGCTCACCCGCATGCGGGACCGGCTGTCCGGCCTGCCGGCCCGTTTCCGCCGGAACCGGGACGGAAAGCCGGCGGGGCGGGGCTGAGGCGGGAGCCGGCGGGTTGGGAGCCGGCCGGGCGGCGCTGAGGCAGGGCAGCGCTGGAACGCGTGGCTCCGCGCCCCGGATCGACGGCCCGCGACCCGCCCGCGCGAGCGGGGTTCCCTTGCGTTCGACGGGTGATCGACGCCAAGGTGTCCCGAGGCGAGCGGGACGGGGGACGACCGAAGGTGCGTGTGATGGACAGGGCCGGTTTGAGCAGGCGCCGTTTCGTGGGCGCGTTCGCGGGGACGGCCGCCGGGATGTCGGTGCCCGCCTGCGACGGCGGCGGCCCGCCGCCCGACGCGGCGACCCCGCGGGCCCCGGCCACGGTGACCGGCCCGCCCGAGCCGAGCGCGACGCCCTCGGGTCCGCGCCCGCTCCACCTGGGCACGTACACCTCGGTCGACGGCGGCGGCGAGGGCATCGGTCTGGCGACGTACGACCCGGCGACGGGGCGGATCACCGGCGCGGGCGTCGTCGGCGGGGTGGCCGACCCGTCGTTCCTGGCGGTGCACCCGGACGGGCGGACGCTGTACGCGGTGAACGAGCGGGAGGACGGCGCGGTGACCGCCGTGCGGCTGTCCGACCGCACGGTGCTGGGCAGCAGCGCCACGGGCGGCTCCTCACCGTGCCATCTGTCGGTGCATCCCGGCGGGCGTTTCCTGCTGAGCGCCGACTACGGCTCGGGCAGTGTCGCGGTGCACCGCATCGAGACGTCGGGCGCGCTCGGCGAGCGCACGGCGATGGTCACCCACTCCGCGCCGCCCCCGGGCCCGGGCCAACAGGGCCCGCACGCCCATCAGTTCGTCACCGCCCCGGACGGCGGTCACGTCCTGGCGGTGGACCTGGGCACGGACACCGTGTACACGTACCGCCTCGACGAGGAAGCCGGCACCCTCACCGAGGTGTCGCGGGCGGCCGCACGCGCCGGCGCGGGACCGCGCCACCTGACCTTCCACCCCGGCGGGCGGTACGCCTATCTCGCCAACGAGGTCGACGACACGGTGGCGGTGTGCGCCTACGAGCCCGGGTCGGGGCGGCTGACGATCGGGGAGCCGCAGCCGACGGGCTCGGGCTCCGGCACCAACTACCCGGCGCAGTTCGCCGTCACCGCCGACGGCCGGTACGCGTTCCTCGCCAACCGGGGCCACAACAGCGTCGCCCGGTACGCCGTCGAGGAGGACGGGGCCCGGCTGCGGCTGCTCGGCACGGTGCCGGTCGGCGGTGACTTCCCGCGCCACCTCGCCCTCTCCCCCGACGGCGGACTGCTGTTCACGGCGAACCAGAAGTCGAACGACGTCAGCGTGTTCCTCGTGGACGCGGACAGCGGTGAACTGCGCTCGGCCGGCGAGCCGTTCGCGTCACCCGTCGCCGTCTGCGCGCTGCCGCTGTAGCGGGCGGGGGCAGGAGGCGGCGTTCGCCGCCTGGGAGAGCAGCACGTGCATGCGCTCGGTGAGCTGCGCGACGTCGTCGGCGGGCGCGTGGAACGGCAGCCGTACGTCGCCGTCGGTGCGGGCGCGTTCAATGCGCAGGGTCAGTCCGTGCCGGTCCACGGCGAGCGGCCGTACCCGGACCGCGCCCTGGAGGCTCGCCGGGTCCACCAGGCGGGTGAGCCGGTCCACGGCGTCGGCGTGGCAGTCCGCGAGGTGGGTCAGCAGCCGCGCCTCGGCGCCGGCCAGCGGGTCGGGGGCCGCGGCGGCGAACTCGTCGGGGCCGACCAGCAGCGCGCCGGAGGGCCGGCGCAGGACCACCCGGGTGGGCCGCAGGGCGAGCCGGCCGTCCTCGGCGGAGAACCATCCGGCGAGCCACACCCGGGCGCGGACGCGGTCGCGCACGGGGACGGGCGCGACGTCGGCGAACTCCAGCACGGCGGACGGCTCCCCGCGCGGCGCGCAGAGCGCGGCGGCGTGCAGAGCGCCGTCCTCGGGCACGTCCAGCAGGACCCGCCCGTCGTCCGTGACGGTGTGCGCGCCGACCAGCTCCTCGCGGGTGCCCTCCGCGGTCACCGTGCAGGACCAGGCGGCGGCGAGCACCGAGCGGGCCCGCTCGGCCGCGCCCGGCGCGGCGGCCCAGCCGTGCGTGTGGTCACCCATCCCAACCTCCTATTAGGTAAGCCTTGCCTAACCTATCGAAGATCGGGGCGCGCGCCAACCGGCCGAGGTGATCTCTTACGTGCCTTCAGGGTGTGAGGACGCCCAGCAGGGCGCGTGCGCACAGGTCGCGTACCTGCTCACGCCCCAAGTGCGCCCCGCGCAGCCACTCCAGACAGACGGCCGTGGTGAACGCCAGCCAGCCGCGCACGGCGAGCCGGGTGTCCGGCCGGGACTCCAGCACCGGACCGAACTCGGGGTCGGCGGCGAGCGCGGCGAGGACCTGCCGCTCCTGCGCGGCCAGCGCCCGCCGGTAGACGCGTCGCACCGCCTGGTCCCCCGCCGCGTCGGCGCGGTGGAAGGCCCGGTAGCCGTGTGCGTGGGCCTCGACGTACTCCAGGTAGGCGTCGAGCCCGGCGGTGAGCTGCTCGCGCACCGGGACGCCCGGCACGGGGGCGGTCATCCGGAGCATCCGCTCGCTCTCGCGCTCCACCACGGCCGCGAAGAAGTCCCGTTTGTTCGGGAAGTAGTGGTACAGCAGTCCGCGCGACACCCCGGCGATCTCGGCGACCTGCTCGACCCACACCTCGTCGTACGGGCTCTCGGAGAACAACCGCGCACCCACCGCGAGCAGTTGCTCCCGGCGCTCCTCGGTGCTGAGCCGGCGGCGCGCGCGCCCGCCCTGGTCCACGGCCATTCCCGCACTGTAGTTGACGCCGGTCCGGCGGCCGGACCAGACTGGATCCGCGTTATTGAACTCATGTGCAACACGTCGTACTCGCTCGCCGGACCGAAGGAGACCGCGTCATGGCGGAGACGACGGCACGGACCGCCGTGCCGAAGGGGTTCCGCAGCGCGGAGCAGGGCTGGCCCGCCCTGGACCGCATACCGCACCCGCCGTACCGGCTGCCGCTGCTCGGCGACGTCATGGGGTCGAGCAGACGCACGCCCGTGCAGGACTCGGTGCGGATCGCCCGGCGGCTCGGGCCGATCTTCCGGCGCAAGGTCTTCGGCAACGAGTTCGTGTTCACGTGGGGCGCCCGACTGGCGGCCGACCTGGCCGACGAGTCGCGGTTCGCCAAGCACGTGGGGCTGGGCGTGGCCAACCTCCGCCCGCTCGCGGGTGACGGGCTGTTCACCGCGTACAACCACGAGCCCAACTGGCAGCTGGCGCACGACGTGCTGGCGCCCGGGTTCAGCCGCGAGGCGATGTCCGGCTACCACCCGATGATGCTGTCGGTGGCCGCGCGCCTGACCGAGCACTGGGACCGCGCGGCGGCGGACGGGCGCTGGGTGGACGTGCCCGGCGACATGACCAAGCTGACGCTGGAGACGATCGCGCGCACCGGCTTCGGGCACGACTTCGGCTCCTTCGAACGGTCCCGCCCGCACCCGTTCGTCACCGCGATGATCGGCACCCTCAGCCACGCGCAGCGGCTGAACAACGTGCCGCCGCCGCTGGCCCCGCTGCTGCTGCGCCGGGCGAACGGGCGCAACGAGCGGGACATCGCGCGGCTCGGCCACATCGTCGACGAGGTGGTCCGCCGCCGGCGCGCGGACGGGCACGCCGACGGCGACCTGCTGGACCGGATGCTGGAGACCGCCCACCCGGCCACCGGGGAACGGCTGTCACCGGAGAACGTGCGCCGCCAGGTGATCACCTTCCTGGTCGCGGGCCACGAGACCACGTCGGGCGCGCTGTCCTTCGCCCTGCATCACCTCTCCCTCCACCCGGACGTGGCGGACCGCGCCCGCGCCGAGGTGGACCGCGTCTGGGGCGCCACGGACACGCCCGCCTACGACCAGGTCGCCCGCCTCCGCCACGTCCGACGCGTCCTCGACGAGGCGCTGCGGCTGTGGCCGACGGCGCCGGCGTACTCGCGGGAGGCGACGGAGGACACGGTGCTCGCGGACGAGCATCCGATGCGGCGCGGCGCGTGGACGCTGGTGCTGACCCCGATGCTGCACCGGGACCCGGAGGTGTGGGGCGCGGACGCCGACCGCTTCGACCCGGACCGCTTCGAACCCCGGGCGGTACGCGCCCGGCCGCCCCACACCTACAAACCGTTCGGCACGGGCGCCCGCGCCTGCATCGGCCGCCAGTTCGCCCTGCACGAGGCGACGCTGATCCTGGGCCTGCTCCTGCGCCGCTACGACCTGCACCCGGACCCGGCGTACCGCCTCCGCGTGACGGAACGTCTGACGCTGATGCCGGAGGGGCTGCGGCTGCGGCCGGAACGGCGGAGCGCGCGGCGGGCGGACATTCCGGGGCAGCGGACGGACAGCGGTCAGCGGCCGGAGGCCGGCGGGCGGTGAGTGGTGAGTGGCGCTCGCGCGCTTGAGCCGACAGGCGAGCCGGAAACCGCGTCGAGGACGGTCACCTTGTCGTGCGCTTCGAGACCCTCGCCGCGTGATCGCCGCGAGGGTCGGAGCGACCGTCAGGTGTGGGGCTACTGCACGCGGGGCTGCGGCGGGGTGTGAGCGCGCAGGGCTTCCGTGAACCACGTGAAGACCGGTGCCAGGCTCGGCGGGGCGGGCCATCCGTTGATGACGGCCAGCAGGTGCCAGTAGCGTTCCGCGCGGGGGTCGCCGGCGATGTCCAGACGGGTCAGCAGCCAGTGGCGCAAGTCGGCGTCGTCGGCTCGGCTGAAGGTCTGCGCGTAGCGGACGGTGAGGCCGTCGATGACGGGTGCGGCCTCCGCCGAGGTGGGAGCGACGCCGGCATCGAGTGCGCGACCCACGCTGTCGCGGACGGTCTCCGTGAGGTCGTGGTGCAAGCCGGTGACGTCGCCCTGGGCGCGCTCGGCCGCCTGGTACCGCGCCATCCGGCGGACGGCGGCGCGGAAGTCGGGGTCCTGTGTGAGTTCGGCGAGTTCCACCCAGGCGTCGACCTGGTGGGGGTCGGGGTCGTCCGGCAGTTCCGGGCATGGCCGAGCGCATCATGTCGACGAACTCGGCGTTGGCGTCGAGTGGAGCCCCGTTCGGCCACCGCTCGCAGCACCGCGCGCCGCAGTCGGAGGGTACGGATCTGCACCTCCAGGGCATCGGCGTGTGCGGCCGCGACCTCCGGGACCGAGACCTCCCGGTTCAGCACCTGCCGGATGACAGCGAGGTCGAGCCGGCCGGGCTGCGGTCCGTCGGCGGCACGATCCCGGTGTCGGAGTGTCGCCGTCCATGCCTGCACCTTCGTGCCTCCCCCTACGGGAGACTCAAGCCTGCGTCGGCCGACTGTCCTGGGTCATGCAGAGAGCTGCCAAGTGGGCGCAAGGTGACAGCCCAATGACCGGTCGGTCATGCAAGCGGCTTGCGGTAACGGACGTACTCGTTCTGTCGCCGGAACCCCACACTCTCGTAAAGATCGTAGGACCGGTGCGGATTTGCCGTGCCCGTGAACAGCCGGGCGGTCGTTGCACCCTGCTCGCGAAGGCTGCGCAGCCCGTCCAACAGCAGGGCCCGGCCGATTCCGAGGCGTTGCCGGTCTCTCCGGACACTCAACTCTTCGACCTCGCCCACGGTGTGGTCGTGCCGGCGGATGGAGCAGAGGGCGACGCCGACCATGTCCTGCCCGTTCCATGCAGCCCTCCAGCATGCCGGGTCGGCGGTGTCGACGAAGTCCTGGAAAGGCCATTTCCGAGCGAAACCGGTGTCCGCATACGAATCGACGACCGTCCTCCAGGCTGCACGGTAGTGGCTTGTCCCGATCGGCCCCGTCCGTGTCCCTGTCGGCAGCTCGCTGCGCCGCTCGGGCAACTGCTGCAGATCGCCCAGCTCCAGCTCGACGAGACTGAAGACACGTCGGTAGCCGGCTGCGAGCAGGAGTGCCGTGGCGTCCTCCTCGGAGGCCATGGCATTCGCGCCGATCACTGCCGTTCGCGCCGTTCCATGCTGTTCGACGAGCCGGCGGATCCGCTCTTCGGCCCAGCTCAACATGGCTGAGCCGATGCCCTGGCGGCGATGCTCGGGCAAGAGGTAGCCGCGGTGCAGGTACAGCCACGTATCGTCCCGCTCTTGCCACCACCGGATCGTCGCGTAGCCGACGACGCTCCCGTCGCGCACCACCAGGATCTGGTTCTTGGACGGCTCCTCCAGCTTGGCAGAGGCTTCGGCGATCTCGGCCGCCGTCGGGAGCCCTTCCACAACCGAATGGGCATCGACCCGGTCCCGTTCGGCACACCCCAGCCGCACTGCCGCCATGGGGCCGTGGTCTTCGTCGCCGCGATACGGCCGGAACGCGAAGCCGAACGGAAGATCCTGTCCTGGGGCGTCATCCGACATGATCGGATGATCTCGGACTTCGCGGCAGGTCCGCCACCCTATTCATGCCGCGGTCGCCTGTGGCCGTTCAACGAGCCGGCCGCGTTCGAAGCAGGCTCCGGCGCGGACGAGGGCGACGAGGTGGGGTCGCCTTGACCTCGTCGAATGGCGCCACGAACGCATCCTAGGGACCCCGTCCACGGGCTTGACGATCTGTAGGAGCTTCAGCGGGGCACCGACGGTCCGCGGCTGGGCGGGGTGAGCGGTGCGCGGCCACGGTCGTCAGGTGGACGCGCGTCCTCAGTGGTCCCCCGCCCCCTCACCCTCCGGGGGCAGGGCCAGGCTCTCCAAGCGCTCCGGGTCGGCCAGGATGTAGAGGGCCGTGATGCGGCCCTCGTGGACCGTGGCCGACAGGACCGAGCCGACGCGGCCGTCGACCACGGTGACCAGGCCCGGGGTGCCGTTGACCAGGACCATCCGGGCGGTGGCGTTGAAGCGGGCGAACAGCATCGCCGACTCGGCGACACGCTGCGCGCCCTGGAGCCGCTTGGAGCCCGCCACGCCCTCCAGCAGGGCGCCCGCGTCCGCGCGCAGCACCACGTCCGGGTGAAGTACGGCGAGCAGCGCCTCGAAGTCGCCGGTGCGCGCCGCCGCGCGGAACGCGTCGAGGGCCTGCCGCTGCTGCGCCGCGTCGGGGGCGGACGGCGGGGCGGAGTCGCGGACGCGGCGGCGGGCCCGGCTGGCGAGCTGCCGTGTCGCGGCCGGGGTGCGCTCCACCACCGGGGCGATGTCGTCGAAGGGCACGGCGAACATGTCGTGCAGCACGAACGCCAGCCGCTCGTCCGGGTCGAGGGCCTCCATGACGACGAGCAGGGCGATGCCCACCGAGTCGGCCTCCAGCGCCTCCTGCTCCGGGTCGACCCGCGACAGCGGCCGGAGCACCGGGTCCGGGACGAACGTGTCGTCCATCGGCTGCTCCCGGCGGGCGGCGCGCGAGCGCAGCAGGTCCAGGCAGATCCTGCCGGTCACGGTGGTGAGCCAGCCGCCGAGGTTGCCGATCTCCCCCGGGTCCACCCGGCCCAGCCGCAGCCAGGCCTCCTGCACGGCGTCCTCCGCCTCGGCGAGCGAGCCGAGCATGCGGTAGGCGACCGCCTTGAGGTGGGCGCGGTGCTGCTCGAAGCTCCGCGCCAGGTCCTCCTTGTCCTCCCCGTTCTCCCCCACCGCGCTCACCTCGGGAACACCTCGAAGGCGACCGCCGGACGGTTCTCGAACCGCTTCCCCGTCTCCTCCGCGAAGCCGGTCAGCAGCGTGCGCGCGTACGTCTCCGGGTCCTCGTCGGTGAGCGCCTCGATGTAGGTGCGGTGTTCCAGCAGGGAGCGCACCGCCCGCTTCAGGCCCGGGGTGGCGTCCACCGCGTGGGTGGGCGAGGCGGAGCCGACGACCGCCACCCAGCGCACCCCGTCCCAGGGCTGAAGCCCCTGCTCGGTCAGCTCCGGGAAGATCCAGCGGTTGCCCGCGTCGCCGGCGGCGTCGAGCGTGGCGCGGCCGACGGCCACGTGGTCCGGGGTGTTCCAGGCGGTGCCGCCCCAGGTGTCCCGGTGGTTCAGCGTGATCACCAGCTCGGGCCGGTGGCGCCGGATCGCCGCCGCGATGTCCCGGCGCAGGGCGGGGCCGTACTCGATCACGCCGTCCGCGTGGTCCAGGAAGGCGACCTCGGACACGCCCACCACGGCCGCGCTCGCCCGCTGCTCGCGCTCCCGGAGCGGCCCGCACCGGGCGGGGTCCAGGGTGTCGATGCCCGCCTCGCCGCGGGTCGCCAGGACGTAGGAGACCTCGCGGCCGGCGTCGGTCCAGGCGGCGATCGCCGCCGCGCAGCCGTACTCCAGGTCGTCCGGGTGGGCGACCACGGCCAGCGCGCGCTGCCAGTCGTCGGGCATGGGCTGGAGCTGACTGATCGTCGACTCGGTCATGCCTCGCAGACTAGCCCCCGCCACCGACAGTGCACGGGGGCGCGCGGCAGGCCTCCTCGCGGGCGAGGGCAAGACGCGCGGTCGGGCCTCGTCGCGGGCGAGGACAAGACGCGCGGTCGGGCCTCGTCGCGGGCGAGGACAAGACGCGCGGTCACGCCTCCCCGCGCGCCGGGGCAAGGCGCGCGGTCACGCCTCGTCGCGGGCCAGCGCCAGCAGGCGGTCCAGGACGCGGGGGCCGCCGGTGCGCACGCCGTCGTGTTCGAACTCGTCGGTCACCCAGGTGCGCAGGCCGCGGACCGCCCGGGCGGTGGCCAGGGAGTGCGCGGTGTCCACGTACATGTCGTCGTGGTAGACGGCCGCCGCGACCGGGACCTCGTTGGCGGCCAGGCGGGCCGGGTCGTACAGCGGGGTCCAGTCGGTGCGCGCGGCGAGGAGTTCCGCGGTCTCCCGCAGGGGGCGCAGCGCCGGGTCGCAGTCGAACATCCAGGGGTGGATCGTTTCGCCGGTGAACAGCACGGGCTCGTCGCCCGCGAGCGCCTTGGCCGCGTCGAACTGCGGGAACTCCCCCCGTACCCGCTCGGCGGCCCAGGCGGTGGGGCGGGCGTCCTGGGCGTAGATCGCCTCGTGCAGCAGCGCGTAGAGGGGGTGCCCGGCGAACGACAGGAGGCCTTGTACCTCCTCCTGGAACGCGTCGGAGAGCGCGGGGCCGGACGGGGTGGGGACGAAGGCGTGTTCGAGGAGGAAGTGCAGGCGGTGGCTGCCGTCGCCGCTGCCGAGCATCAGGCCGAGGGACTGGAACGCCTCGACGGTGAAGCGGTAGCCGTTGGGCAGGACCACGTCGTGGGTGAGCAGGTGGTCGGCGATACGGCGGGCCCGTTCGACGTCCTGCGGGTAGCGGGCGTAGTGGGCGGCGACCTTGCGCTCGATCCGCGGGTAGGCGGCCCGGTAGACGTCGTCGGCGTGCGCGTCGAGGGAGGGCAGGCCGCCGGTGATCAGGGCGGTGTCCAGTCCCTCGGGGGCCGTGGACAGATAGGCGACGGTGCAGAAGCCGCCGAAGCTCTGGCCGAGCACGGTCCAGCGGGCCCCGCCGGTCACCTGCGGGCGGATGGTCTCGCAGTCCCGGACGATCGCGTCGGAGCGGAAGTGCGTGAGGTGGTCGGCCTGCTCGGCGGGGCCGCCGCGCAGCGGGAGCGTCTGCCGGTTGGCGGGGGTGGACGCGCCGGTGCCGCGCTGGTCGAGCAGCAGCACCCGGTAGTTCTCCAGGGCACGCCCCAACCAGGCCGGCTTGCCGACGAAACGGTTCGCCCCGAAGCCCGGGCCGCCCTGGAGGTACAGCAGCCAGGGCAGGTCCTGGCCCGCCTTGTCACTCGCGACGACCTCGCGCGCGTACAGCTCGATCGTCTCGCCCGAGGGGTTGTCGTGATCGAGCGGCACGGTGAACCGGCGGTCGGTGAGGACCACTCCGGGCTGGCGGTAGGTGTCGGTCAACGGGACTCCCGGTACGAACGGATTGTCGGGCCGCGACCCAGTTCAGCACATGTTCCTTCGGCCAACGACCCCGGGATCATGAAAAAGTTCCTGAACATCGGTCAACGCGCCGACAGGCTGGAGCGCCGCACCACCAGCTCCGGGGAGAGCACGACCCGGCGGTGCTCGTGGCCCGCGCCCGTGGACTCGGTCTCCTCCAGCAGCAGTTCCGCCGCCAGCGCCCCCATGGTCACGGCGGGCTGCCGTACGGAGGTGAGCGGCACGGCCGCGGCGGCGGCGAACTCGATGTCGTCGTAGCCGACGATGGCCAGATCGTCGGGGACGTTGACGCCGGCCGCGTACATCGCCTGGAGCACGCCGAGGGCGAGCAGGTCGTTGGCGCAGAACACGGCGGTGGGCCGGCGGGCCAGGCCGAGCAGCCGGGCGCCCGCGTCGCGTCCGGCGGCGACGTCGAGCCGCTCGGTGGGCAGCTCGTGCAGGCTGTCGGGGCCGAGCCCGGCCTCGGCGAGGGCGTTCAGCGCGCCGGTGCGGCGGTCCCGGACCTGATTGAGCCCGGGCGGGCCGCTGACGTACGCGAGGGAGCGGTGCCCGGCGTCGACGAGGTGGCGGACGGCCAGGGCGCCGCCGGCGACGTCGTCGACGGAGACGGAGCACTCGGTGGTGCCCTCGGCGACCCGGTCGACCAGCACGAAGGGGATGCCGTGCCGGCGGAACCCCTCGATGGTGCGGCCGGTGGCGTCCGCGGGGGTGAGCAGCACGCCCCGTACCCGCTGCTCCGCGAAGAGGGACAGGTACTCGGCCTCCTCGCTGGGGCTCTGGGCGCTGTTGCAGACCATGACGCCGAGGCCCGCCTCACGCGCGGCCCGCTCGGCGCCGCGCGCCACGTCGACGAAGAAGGGGTTGCCCATGTCGAGGACGAGCAGGCCCATGATGCGGCTGCGGCCGGCGCGCAGCTGGCGGGCGGACTCGCTGCGGACGTAGCCGAGCCGGTCGATGGCGGACAGCACCCGGGCCCGGGTCTCGGCGGCGACCGTGTCCGGACGGTTGATCACGTTGGAGACGGTGCCGACGGAGACTCCGGCGACGCGGGCGACGTCCTTGATACCCACCGACTGGGCCATCGGACAGGGACCTCCAGGGAGAGGGGCGACGGAATCACGGGGGCGGCGCGGCGGGCCCTCACACTACCCGCACGTCCGCCCCTTTTCGGACACGGGCCGGGTGGACCCGTGGCCGTCAGCCGAGGTGGAAGACCTCGGTGAGCGGGGTCATCGCCTCGTCGGGCCGGGCGCCGTCGAGGGACTCGAAGAACGGCGCCATCTCGGCCTGCCAGCGGGCGTTGACCTCCGTGGCCTCCATGGCGGCCTTCGCCGCCTCGAAGTCCTCGGTCTCCAGGTACCCGACGAGCAGGCCGTCGTCGCGCAGGAAGAGGGAGTAGTTGTGCCAGCCGGTGGCCGCGAGCGCCTCGCGCATCTCGGGCCACACGGCGGCGTGGCGTGCGCGGTACTCGTCGATGCGGTCCTGGCGGACCTTGAGCAGGAAACACACGCGTCGCACGGAGTACCGCCTTTCCCACGAGCAGCCCAAGGGATCAGAAGTCGAACTTGTCGATGTTCCCGGCGTTGAACACCGTCGGCCTGCCCAGGTTGATCACGCCGTCCTTGCCGAGGGTGTACTCGCCCATCGCGCCGGCCGTGAAGGTCTCGCCCTCCTTGCCGGTGACCTGGCCGGACGCGAGCGCGACGGCGGTGCGGGCGGCCAGCTCGCCGAGCTTGGCCGGGTCCCACAGCTCGAACGCCTCGACGGTGCCGTTCTTGACGTACTTGCGCATGTCGTTGGGGGTGCCGAGGCCGGTGAGCTTGACCTTGCCCTTGTACTTGGAGCCGGACAGGTACTGGGCGGCGGCCTTGATGCCGACGGTGGTCGGGGAGATGATCCCCTTGAGGTTCGGGTGCTCCTGGAGCAGGCCCTGGGTCTGCTGGAAGGACTGCTGGGCGTCGTCGTTGCCGTAGGCGACCTTGACCAGCTTCATGTTCTTGTACTTGGGGTCCTTCAGCTCGTCCTTCATGAAGTCGATCCAGGTGTTCTGGTTGGTCGCGGTCTGCGCGGCGGACAGGATCGCGATCTCGCCCTGGTAGCCGATCTGTTCGGCGAGCAGCTGCACCTCGGTGCGGCCCAGGTCCTCGGCGGACGCCTGCGAGACGAAGGCGTTGCGGCACTCGGGATTGGTGTCGGAGTCGTAGGTGACGACCTTGATGCCGTTCTTCATGGCCTGCTTGAGCGCGGTGCACAGGGCGCCCGGGTCCTGCGCGGAGACGGCCATGGCGTCGACCTGCTGCTGGGTGAGGGTGTTGACGTAGGAGACCTGGCCGGCGGTGTCGGTGGCGCTGGTGGGGCCGACCTCCTTGAAGGTGGAGCCGAGCTCCCGCACGGCCTTCTCGCCGCCCTTGTCGGCGGAGGTGAAGTAGGGGTTGTTGACCTGCTTGGGCAGGAAGCCGACGGTCAGGCCCTTCTTGGTGGCGGCGTTGGGGTCGGCCTTGCCGGCGGAGGCGGCCGCGCCGCCCTCGTTCTTGACGTCCTCCTTGGTGGTGCCGCCGCAGGCGGTGGCGGCCAGGGCGAGGGAGGTGACGGCGGCGAGCGCCGCGCAGGTGCGGCGGAGGGATGCTGTGCGCATGGCGGGTTCCTTAAGGGGACGAGGAGAGGTCAGGAGGTCGGTGCGGGCGCCTTGGGATCCGCAGCGGGCGCGGTGGCCGCCATGCGTCCGGCGCGGGCGACGGCGATCTGCCGGGCGACACGCGGGCCGAGGACGGACAGCACGAGCAGGACACCGGTCACGACGATCTGGGACTGGGCGGAGACGTCCCGCAGACTCATCATGTTCTGCAGCGCGCCCAGCAGGAACACTCCGGCGAGCGCGCCGCCGAGGGTGCCCTTGCCGCCGTCGAAGTCGATGCCGCCGAGCAGCACGGCCGCGACGACGGACAGTTCGAGGCCGGTGGCGTTGTCGTAGCGGGCGCTGGCGTAGTGCAGCGCCCAGAAGACGCCGGTGAGGGCCGACATCAGGCCGGTCACGGTGAACAGGATCAGCTTCTGCCGCTTGACGCGGATGCCGGCGAACCGCGCGGCCTCCTCGCCGGCCCCGGTCGCGAACAGCGACCGGCCGAACGGGGTGGCGTGCAGGGTGACGACGGCGATCGCGAGCAGCACCAGGAAGGGCAGGAAGGCGTACGGGACGAAGGTGTCGCCGATGCGTCCCGCGGCGAAGTCCAGGTAGGCGGAGGGGAAGTCGGTGACCGCGTCGGAGCCGAGCACGATCTGCGCGATGCCCCGGTAGGCGGCGAGGGTGCCGATGGTGACGGCGAGCGAGGGCAGCCCGAGGCGGGTGACCAGCAGGCCGTTGACCAGGCCGCAGACGACGCCGATGACGAGACAGACCGGGATGATCGTCTCGATGGCCATGCCCTGGTTCCACAGGGCGCCCATCACCGCGCCGGACAGGCCCGCCGTGGACGCCACGGACAGGTCGATCTCGCCGGAGACCACGAGCAGCGTCATGGGCATCGCGATCAGCGCGATCGGCAGGGTGTTGCCGATGAGGAACGACAGGTTGAGGGCGTTGCCGAAGCCGTCGACGGTGGTGAACGACAGCAGCAGGACGACCACGAGCAGGGCGCCGACGACCGTGTCCCAGCGAACGGCGCGCGTGAGGGAGTCAGGCATGGCGGGCGTTCCTCTTCTTCAGGGCGGAGGCCACGCGCAGCGCGACGATCCGGTCGACCGCGATGGCGAGGACGAGCAGCACGCCGTTGATGGCGAGCACCCACACGGAGCTGACGCCGAGGGCGGGCAGCACGCTGTTGACGGAGGTCAGCAGCAGCGCGCCGAGCGCGGCGCCGTAGACGCTGCCGGAGCCGCCGGTGAAGACGACGCCGCCGACCACGACCGCGCTGACGACGGTGAGTTCGTAGCCGCTGCCGGTGCCGGAGTCGACGTTGCCGAACCGGGCGAGGTACATCGCGCCGGCGAGTCCGGCGAGGGCGCCGCAGACGGTGTAGGCGGCCAGGATCCGCTTGCGTACGGGGATGCCGGCGAGCCGGGCGGCCTCGGGGTTGGAGCCGAGCGCGTACAGCTCGCGCCCGCCGCCGAAGTGCTTGAGGACGTACGCCGTCGCCACCAGGACCGCGAGCGCGATGAGCGCCAGGTAGGGCACGGCGGAGATGCCGCCGGAGCCGAAGTCGACGAACCCTTCGGGGAGGTCGGCGGCGGTGATCTGGCGGGAGCCGACCCAGATGGAGTCGATGCCGCGGATGATGTAGAGCGTGCCGAGGGTGACGACGAGGGCGGGCACCTGGCCGAGGGAGACGAGCAGGCCGTTGAGCAGGCCGAAGCCGATGCCGAGCAGGACGGCGAGGGCGACGGCGACGACCGGGTTGCCGCCGTCCTGGAGGTACAGACCGGCAGCGAAGGCGCTGATGCCGAGGGTCGAGCCGACGGACAGGTCGACGTTGCGGGTGATGACCACGAGGGTCTGGCCGGTGGCGACCAGGACCAGGATGGTCGCGTTCAGCAGCAGGTCCTTGATGCCCTGCTCGGACAGGAACTCGCTGTTGCCGGCCTGAGTGACGGCGATCATCACCAGGAACACGGCCAGGATGGCGAGTTCGCGCATCTTGAAGACGCGGTCCACCAGCCGCGTGGCGCCGGCCTTCGGCACCTCGGCGACGGGAGCCTCGTCGGGGGCGGTGACCGTCATGCGGCGGCCCTCCCGGTGGCTGCGGCCATCACGGTTTCCTCGGTGGCGTCGGTGCGGGGGATCTCGGCGGTGAGCCGGCCCTCGTGCATCACCAGCACGCGGTCGGCCATGCCGAGGATCTCGGGCAGGTCGGAGGAGATCATCAGGACGGCCACGCCGTCGGCGGCGAGCTGGGACAGCAGCCGGTGCACCTCGGCCTTGGTGCCGACGTCGATGCCGCGCGTGGGCTCGTCCACGATCAGCACCTTGGGCCGCGTGGCGAGCCATTTGGCGAGGACGACCTTCTGCTGGTTGCCGCCGGACAGGGTGTTCACCGTGTCGGCGATCCGGGCGTACTTGACCCGGAGCTTGACCGCCCAGTCGAGGGAGCGGCTGCGTTCGGCGCCGCGGTCCATCAGCCCGGCCCGCACGGTGGTGCCGAGGCCGGTGAGGCCGATGTTGCGCTCGATGGACATGTCCATCACCAGGCCCTGGGCGCGCCGGTCCTCGGGGACCAGGGCGAGCCCGGCGGCCATGGCGGTGGACGGGGCGCCGTTGGTCAGCTTCCGCCCGTCGACCTCGACCTCGCCGGCGTCCCGGCGGTCGATGCCGAAGACGGCGCGGGCCACCTCGGTGCGTCCGGCGCCGACCAGTCCGGCCAGGCCCACGATCTCGCCGCGCCGTACGTCGAAGGAGACGTCGGTGAAGACGCCCTCGCGGGTGAGGCGGCGCACGCTCAGGGCGACCTCGCCGGGCGTCACGTCCTGCTTGGGGTAGAGCTCGGCCAGGTCGCGGCCGACCATGCGGCGGACCAGGTCGTCCTCGGTCATGCCGTCGAGCGGCTCGCTGGCGATCCAGGCGCCGTCGCGCAGGGTGGTGACGCGCCGGCAGATCTCGAAGATCTCCTCCAGGCGGTGGGAGATGAAGAGCACCGCGGCGCCCTGGTCGCGCAGGGCGCGGACGACGCCGAAGAGGCGGGCGACCTCGCTGTTGGTGAGGGCGGCGGTGGGCTCGTCCATGATCAGGACGCGGGCGTCGAAGGAGAGCGCCTTGGCGATCTCGACGATCTGCTGGTCGGCGATGGACAGGCCGCGGGCGGGCCGGTCCGGGTCCAGTGCGACGCCGAGCCGCCGCATCAGGGCGGTGGTGGCGTCGCGGGTGGCCCTGTGGTCGATGCGGCGCAGGGCACGGCGGGGCTGACGCCCCATGAAGATGTTCTCGGCGATCGACAGGTCGGGGAAGAGCGTCGGCTCCTGGTAGATCACGGCGATGCCGGCGTCGCGGGCGTCGCCGGGTCCGTGGAAGACGACGGGCTCGCCGTCGAGCAGCACCTGGCCGGCGTCCGGCCGGTGCACTCCGGCGAGCGTCTTGATGAGCGTGGACTTGCCGGCTCCGTTCTCTCCGGCCAGGGCGTGCACCTCCCCGGGGAACAGCTCCAGGGAGACGTCCCGCAGCGCGCGGACCGCGCCGAAGGACTTCGAGATGCCCTTGAGCGCGAGGACCGGGGCCGGACCCGTGTCGGACGGGTGGGTCATGAGGGCTCCTCGACGACGTCGGCGGGTCGGCCCTGACGACGTCGTGAAAGGTTTCAACTGGGTTGCCGGGACGTTAGGCGCGTCCCGCATGTCACGTCAATGGGTCACGGTCGAAAAATCTTCGACAGGCTCGTGTCACGCCCAGGTCACGGGAGGCGATCCGGGCCGGAGGGGTTGACACCCCTTCGGGGGACGCCTAGCTTCCCCTCCTGAATCGTTTCACTCAGTGGTCGTCACGACCCGATGTCACAGGAGCCCTGACGTGACCGAGCGCGCCGCGGTGAAAGCCGCTCTCAAGAAGCAGGCAGTCGAGACGCCGTCGTGGGCGTACGGCAACTCGGGCACCCGGTTCAAGGTGTTCGCGCAGCAGGGCGTCCCGCGCACTCCGCAGGAGAAGCTGGACGACGCGGCGAAGGTGCACGAGTTCACGGGCGTGGCGCCGACCGTGGCGCTGCACATCCCCTGGGACCGGGTCGACGACTACGCGGCGCTGGCACGGCACGCCGAGGACCGCGGGCTGCGGCTCGGCGCGATCAACTCCAACACCTTCCAGGACGACGACTACCGGCTCGGCTCCGTCTGCCACCCGGACGCGGCCGTGCGCCGGAAGGCCGTGGACCATCTGCTGGAGTGCGTCGACATCATGGACGCGACCGGGTCGAAGGACCTGAAGCTGTGGTTCGCGGACGGGACCAACTACCCCGGCCAGGATGACATCCGGGCCCGGCAGGACCGGCTGGCGGAGGCGCTCACGGAGGTGTACGAGCGGCTCGGCGACGACCAGCGGATGCTGCTGGAGTACAAGCTGTTCGAGCCGGCGTTCTACGCGACGGACGTCCCCGACTGGGGGACGGCGTACGCGCACTGCCTGAAGCTGGGCCCCAAGGCGCAGGTGGTGGTGGACACCGGGCACCACGCGCCCGGCACCAACATCGAGTTCATCGTGGCGACGCTGCTGAGGGAAGGGAAGCTCGGCGGCTTCGACTTCAACTCGCGGTTCTACGCCGACGACGACCTGATGGTCGGCGCGGCCGACCCGTTCCAGCTGTTCCGGATCATGTACGAGGTGGTCCGCGGGGGCGGGCTGTCGGGGGACGTGGCGTTCATGCTGGACCAGTGCCACAACGTGGAATCGAAGATTCCGGCGATTGTGCGGTCGGTGATGAACGTGCAGGAGGCGACCGCCAAGGCGTTGTTGGTCGACCGGGACGCGTTGGGTGCGGCGCAGCGGGAGGGGGATGTGCTGGGCGCCAACGCCGTGTTGATGGACGCGTTCAGTACGGACGTGCGTCCGCTTCTTCGGGAGGTGCGGGAGGAGATGGGGTTGGATCCCGATCCGATGGGGGCGTATGCGCGGTCGGGGTGGGCCGAGAAGATCGTGGGTGAGCGGGTGGGTGGGGAGCAGGCCGGTTGGGGGGCGTGAGCGGTTGCCTGGTTTTTGTTCGTCGCGGGCTGCGGGTTCGTGGGGGCTGGTCGCGCAGTTCCCCGCGCCTCTGAGGTAGTGCGCTCATCCCCCTCTATCAAGGACTGGTTGTCATGGTTAACACCGAAGTTGACGCTCTGCTCTCTCGGGCGCATCGGCTTGGCGGCGATCCACGGAACACCAACTACGCCGGTGGGAACGCCTCCGCCAAAGGCATCGCGACGGATCCCGTCACCGGCGGTGATGTCGAGTTGATGTGGGTCAAGGGGTCCGGAGGCGATCTCGGGACCCTGACCGAGGCGGGGCTGGCCGTGTTGCGGCTGGACCGGCTGCGGGCGCTCGTCGACGTGTATCCGGGGGTGGAGCGCGAGGACGAGATGGTCGGCGCGTTCGACTACTGCCTGCACGGCAAGGGAGGTGCCGCGCCCTCGATCGACACCGCGATGCACGGGCTGGTCGATGCCGCCCACGTCGATCATCTGCATCCCGACTCGGGGATCGCGCTGGCGTGTGCGGCCGACGGGGAGAAGCTGACCGCCGAGTGTTTCGGCGACACCGTGGTGTGGGTGCCGTGGCGGCGGCCCGGGTTCCAGCTGGGGCTGGACATCGCCGCCGTGAAGGAAGCCAACCCGCGGGCCGTCGGATGTGTGCTCGGCGGGCACGGGATCACCGCGTGGGGTGACACCTCCGAGGAGTGCGAGCGGAACTCGCTGCACATCATCCGGACCGCCGAGCGGTTCCTCGCCGAGCGGGGCCGGCCCGAGCCGTTCGGGCCGGTGGTCGAGGGGTACGAGGCGCTTCCCGAGGCGGAGCGGCGGGAGCGGGCGGCGGCTCTCGCGCCGTACGTGCGGGCGCTCGCCTCGCAGGACCGGCCGCAGGTGGGGCACTTCGACGACTCCGACGCCGTACTGGACTTCCTCGCGCGGGCCGAGCATCCGCGGCTGGCCGCGCTGGGGACGTCGTGTCCTGACCACTTCCTGCGCACCAAGGTGCGGCCGCTCGTGCTGGATCTGCCGCCGTCCGCGCCGCTCGACGAGGCGGTGACCCGGCTGGAGGAGCTGCACGCCGTCTACCGCGAGGAGTACACCGCCTACTACGAGCGGCACGCGGAGCCCGACTCCCCGGCCATGCGTGGGGCGGACCCGGCGATCGTGCTGGTGCCGGGCGTGGGCATGTTCAGCTTCGGCAAGGACAAGCAGACGGCGCGGGTGGCCGGGGAGTTCTATCTGAACGCGATCAACGTGATGCGCGGGGCGGAGGCGGTGTCGGCGTACGCACCGATCGAGGAGTCGGAGAAGTTCCGGATCGAGTACTGGGCGCTGGAGGAGGCCAAGCTGCGGCGGATGCCGCCGCCGAAGCCGCTGGCGACCCGGGTGGCGCTGGTGACCGGGGCGGGCAGCGGGATCGGGAAGGCCGTCGCGCGGCGGCTGGCCGCCGAGGGCGCGTGTGTCGTCGTGGCCGATGTGAACGGGGGGAACGCGGCCTCGGTCGCGGAGGAGCTGGGCGGTCCCGACACGGCGGTCGCGGTCACGGTGGACGTGACGGACGAGGAGCAGATCGCCGCCGCGTTCCGGTCGGCCGTGCTCGCGTTCGGCGGGGTGGACCTGGTGGTGAACAACGCCGGGATCTCCCTGTCCAAGCCGCTGCTGGAGACGACGGCCGCGGACTGGGACCTCCAGCACGCCGTGATGGCCCGCGGTTCCTTCCTGGTGTCGCGGGAGGCGGCGCGGCTGATGACCGCGCAGCGGCTGGGCGGCGACATCGTGTACATCGCCAGCAAGAACGCGGTGTTCGCCGGTCCGAACAACATCGCCTACTCGGCGACCAAGGCCGACCAGGCGCACCAGGTGCGGCTGCTGGCGGCGGAGCTGGGCGAGCACGGCATCCGGGTCAACGGCGTCAACCCGGACGGCGTGGTGCGCGGTTCGGGGATCTTCGCGGGCGGCTGGGGGGCTCGGCGGGCCGCCGTGTACGGGGTGCCGGAGGAGAAGCTGGGCGAGTTCTACGCGCAGCGGACACTGCTGAAGCGGGAGGTGCTGCCGGAGCATGTGGCGAACGCGGTGTTCGCGCTGACCGGCGGCGACCTCAGCCACACCACCGGGATGCACGTCCCGGTCGACGCCGGCGTCGCCGCCGCCTTCCTGCGGTGAGCGGCGGCGCGGGGGCGTACGCGGCGGTCGATCTCGGCGCGTCCAGCGGGCGCGTCATGGTCGGCCGGGTGGGCCCCGGCACCCTGGAGCTGACGGAGGCGCACCGGTTCCGGAACCGTCCGGTGCGGGTGCCGGAGGGGCTGCGCTGGGACGTGCTGGGGCTGTACGCCGGGGTGCTGGACGGGTTGCGCGCGGCCGGGGCCGTGGACTCGGTCGGCGTCGACAGCTGGGCCGTCGACTACGGGCTGCTGGACGCCGACGGGGCGCTGCTCGGCAACCCCGTGCACTACCGCGACGGCCGGACCGGCACGGTCGCCGGGAAGGTGTGGGCGACCGTGCCGGCCGGGGAGCTGTACGCGGCGACCGGGCTGCAGTACGCGCCGTTCAACACGCTGTACCAGCTGATCGCGGCCCGGGACACACGGCAGTTCAAGCAGGCGGAGCGGCTGCTGCTGATGCCGGACCTGCTCGCGTACTGGCTGACCGGGGAGCAGGGCACCGAGCTGACCAACGCCTCCACCACGCAGCTGATCGACCCGCGCACCCGCACCTGGGCGCACGGCATCGCGGAGCGGCTGGGGATCGACCTGGGGCTGTTCGCGCCGCTGCGGCTGCCGGGCGACCCGGCGGGGGTGCTGCGGCCCGGGGTGCTGGAGGAGACGGGGCTGAGCGGGCCTGTGCCGGTGACGGCGGTCGCGTCGCACGACACGGCGTCCGCGGTGGCCGCCGTGCCGGCGGACGGTGAGCGGTTCGCGTACATCTGCACCGGCACCTGGTCGCTGGCCGGTCTTGAGCTGGACGCGCCCGTGCTGACAGAGGAGAGCCGGGCCGCCAACTTCACCAACGAGCTGGGGCTCGACGGCACGGTGCGGTATCTGCGGAACATCATGGGCCTGTGGCTGCTCCAGGAGTGTCTGCGCGCCTGGGGCGATCCTGACCTGGGCGCCCTGCTGCGTGAGGCGGCCGGGGTGCCGGCGCTGCGGTCGGTGGTGGACGCGGGCGACACCGCGTTCCTCGCGCCGGGGCGCATGCCGGAGCGGATCGCCGAGGCGTGCCGGGTCTCGGGGCAGCCGGTGCCGGACTCCCCCGCCGCGACCGTGCGCTGCGTCCTCGACTCGCTCGCCCTCGCCCACCGCACGGCCGTGGAGGACGCGCAGCGGCTCGCCGGACGGACGGTGGACGTGGTGCACGTCGTGGGCGGCGGCGCGCGCAACGCGCTGCTGTGCCAGCTCACCGCCGACGCGTGCGGGCTGCCGGTGGTGGCCGGACCGGCCGAGGCGGCGGCGCTCGGGAACGTGCTGGTGCAGGCCCGCGCCCAGGGGCGGGTCGGCGGCCTGGCCGGCATGCGGCGGCTGCTGGCCGCCACCCAGCCGCTCACCCGGTACGAGCCGTGCGGCGGCACCCGGCGGTGGGCGGCGGCTCTCGCCCGGCTCGCCGAGCGATGAGCGGGTCTCCCCCGACGCGCCGGCCCGCACTACCCTGCCCCACACGTGATGATCGACCGGACGAGGAGCCACGATGCGTGTCGCCCTGTTCCTGACCTGCGTCAACGACACGCTCTATCCGGACACCGGCCGTGCCGTGGTGAAGCTGCTCACCCGGCTGGGTGTCGACGTCGACTTCCCCGCGGCGCAGACCTGCTGCGGCCAGGCCCACTACAACACCGGGTACCGGCACGAGGCGGAGCCGCTGGCCCGTCACTTCGCGGACGTCTTCGGCGGCTACGACGCGGTCGTGACGCCATCCGGGTCGTGCGGGGCGATGGTGCGGGAGCTGTATCCGCGCATGGGTGAGCGGGCCCGGTCGGAGGGGCGCGGGGACGGCCTCGCGACGGTGCTGGCGCCGGTGGTGCCGAAGACGTACGAACTCACCGAATTCCTGGTGGACGTGCTGGAGGTGACGGACGTCGGGGCGTACTACCCGCACCGGGTGACGTACCACCCGACCTGTCACGGGCTGCGGTCGCTCGGGCTGGGCGAGCGGCCGCTGCGGCTGCTGCGGGCGGTGAAGGGGCTGGAGCTGGTGGAGCTGCCCGGCGCGGACGAGTGCTGCGGGTTCGGCGGCACGTTCGCGCTGAAGAACGCCGACGTGTCCGCGGCGATGGGCGCGGACAAGGTGCGCAACGCGGAGTCGACGGGCGCGGAGGTGCTGTGCGCGGCGGACAACTCCTGTCTGATGCACATCGGCGGCACGATGTCTCGGCTGCGGACCGGCATGCGGCCGGTGCACATCGCGGAGATCCTGGCGAGCACGGAGGAGGACCCGGCCGTATGAGCGGAACGTTCGTCGGTATGCCGGCTTTCCCGGCGGCGGCCCGGGGGGCCGTGCGCGACACCACCCTGCGCGGCAATCTGCGCCACGCCACGCACACCATCCGCGCCAAGCGGGCCCGGGCGGTGGCGGAGCTGGACGACTGGGAGCGGCTGCGCCAGGCCGGGAAGCGGATCAAGGACCGCACCCTGCGTCATCTCGACCGCTATCTGGAGCAGTTGGAGGAGTCGGTGACGGCGGCCGGCGGTGTCGTCCACTGGGCCGCCGACGCCGACGAGGCCAACCGGATCGTCGCGGAGCTGGTGAAGGCGACCGGCGAGACGGAGGTCGTCAAGGTCAAGTCGATGGCCACGCAGGAGATCGCCCTCAACGAGGCGCTGGAAGCGCGGGGCATCCACGCCTACGAGACCGATCTCGCCGAGCTGATCGTGCAGTTGGGCAAGGACCGGCCCTCGCACATCCTGGTCCCGGCGATCCACCGCAACCGCGGGGAGATCCGCGACATCTTCGCCCGGGAGATGGGCGCGTGGGGCCGCCCCGCGCCCGAGGGCCTGACGGACACGCCCGCCGACCTCGCGGAGGCGGCGCGGCTGCATCTGCGGGAGAAGTTCCTGCGCGCGAAGGTCGGCATCTCCGGCGCGAACTTCATGGTCGCCGAGACCGGCACGCTGGTCGTGGTGGAGTCCGAGGGCAACGGGCGGATGTGCCTGACCCTGCCGGAGACGCTGATCTCGGTGGTGGGCATCGAGAAGATCGTGCCGACCTGGCAGGACCTGGAGGTGTTCCTGCAGACCCTCCCCCGTTCCTCGACCGCCGAGCGGATGAACCCGTACACGTCGATGTGGACCGGCACCACGGACGGGGACGGGCCGCGCGCCTTCCATCTGGTGCTGCTGGACAACGGCCGCACCGACACCCTCGCCGACGAGGTGGGCCGGCAGGCGCTGCGCTGCATCCGCTGTTCCGCCTGTCTGAACGTCTGCCCGGTGTACGAGCGGGCCGGCGGGCACGCGTACGGCTCGGTGTACCCCGGCCCGATCGGCGCCATCCTCAGCCCTCAGCTGCGGGGCACGGCAAGCGAGATCGACGCGTCGCTGCCGTATGCCTCGTCGCTGTGCGGGGCCTGCTACGAGGTGTGCCCGGTCGCGATCGACATCCCCGAGGTGCTGGTGCATCTGCGGGAGCGGGTGGTGGAGGGCGGCGAGGCCGTCCGCGAGGGCAGCAAGGTGCGGCTGCGGCCGGCGAAGGGGCACGCCGCCGAGCGGGCGGCGATGCGCGCGGCCCGCTGGGCGCTGAGCCGGCCCGGCGCCCTGCGCACCGGGCAGCGGCTCGCCTCGCGGACCCGCCGGCTGCATCCGCGCACGCTGCCGGGGCCCGGCAGGGCGTGGAGCGGGACCCGGGACCTGCCGCCGGTGCCGGCGGAGCCGTTCCGGGACTGGTGGCAGCGCACGCGCGGCGGGAAGGGCGGTGCCAAGTGAGCAGCAGGGATCGGATCCTGGGGCGGGTGCGGCGCGCGCTGGCGGACGTGGGGCGGGGTGAGGACGCGCCGGTCGAGCGTGACTATCTGCGCGAGCACGGGGAGCGGACCGTCGAGGAGACGGTGGAGCTGCTGGCGGAGAACCTGGCGGACTACCGGGCGGTCGTGCACCGCACCGACGCCGGAGCGCTGCCGGATGTCGTCGCGGAACTGCTGGCGGCGCGGGGCGCCTCGACCGTGCTCGTACCGCCCGGACTGGACGAGGGCTGGGTCGCGGCGGCCCAGGTGACCCGGGTGCCGGACGAGGCGGGAAGCACCCCGCACGAGCTGGACGCGGTGGACAGCGTCGTCACCGCCTGCGCCGTCGCCGTCGCCGAGACCGGCACGATCGTCCTCGACGGCTCCCCCGACCAGGGCCGGCGCCGGATCAGCCTGATCCCCGACCACCACATCTGCGTGGTGCGCGTCCCGGACCAGGTGGTGGGATCCGTCCCGCAGGCCCTCGAACGCCTGGACCCCGCCCGCCCGTTGACGTGGATCTCCGGCCCGTCGGCGACCAGCGACATCGAGCTGGACCGGGTCGAGGGCGTGCACGGGCCGCGCACCCTGGAGGTCGTCCTGGTCCGGTGAACCGCACCCCTGGGGTGTCGCTGCGTACACCCCGGGGACGGGCACTGCGCCCCGTGTGCGGCGCTTCCCTCCTCCGTAGCGTCGTGAGCAGGGCACAGGGCGTGCCGGACGGAGGAGATGACGATGGTGCGCAACAGGGCGCGGCACGATCCGCGCACGGAACCGGCCGCCGAGGCGCTGCGCCTGGTCAAGGTCACCAAGTCGTACGGCTCGGCGGAGAACGCCGTGACCGCGCTCGACGGGGTGACGCTGGGGCTGGCGCGGGGCACGTTCACGGCGGTGATGGGGCCGTCCGGTTCGGGCAAGTCGACGCTGCTTCAGTGCGCGGCGGGTCTGGAGCGGCCGGACGCGGGGATCGTACGGGTCGACGGGACGGAGCTGACGGGCGCCGGGGAGACGGAGCTGACGAAGTTCCGGCGCGGGCGGGTCGGGTTCGTGTTCCAGCAGTACAACCTGCTGGAGACGCTGACGGTGGCGCAGAACACGGTGCTGCCGCTGAAGCTGGCGGGCCGTCGGGTGGACCGGCGGCGGGCGGCGGAGATCCTCACCGCCGTGGGTCTGGGCGACCGGCGCGGGCACCGGCCCGACCAGCTGTCCGGCGGTCAGCGGCAGCGGGTGGCGATCGCGCGGGCGCTGGTCGCGGAGCCGCGGGTGATCTTCGCGGACGAGCCGACGGGGGCACTGGACACGCGCAGTGCGCGGGACGTGCTGGCGCTGCTGCGGGAGGCGGTGCGGGTGCACGGGCGGACGGTGGTGATGGTGACGCACGACCCGGTCGCCGCCTCCTGGGCGGACAGTGTGCTGTTCCTGGCGGACGGCAGGCTGGCCGGGCGGATGGACGCGCCGACCGCGGACGCGGTGGCGGAGCGGCTGGCGCACCTGGGCGACGACGCTCCGGTGGGGGTGTGAGGGATGCTCGTACTGGCTCTGCGGTCGGTCCGGCAGCGGCCCGGACGGTTCCTCGCCACGCTGCTGTCCGCGTTCCTGGGCGCGGCGATCGTCATGGCGTTCAACTCGATGCACGACACCGCCGGCGCGCCGGGTGTCGACCCGGTCAGCTCGGAGACGCTGCGGACGGCGGCCGGGGTGGTCGGCGGGTACGGCACGCTGCTGGTGTTCTTCGCGGTCGCGTCCGCGCTGACGGTGAACGTGCGGCAGCGGGCGGCCGAGCTGGAGCTGCTGCGCTGTTCGGGGGCGACGCCCGGGCAGCTGAAGCGGATGGTGGTGGGCGAGGCCGTGGCCGTGGCCCTGGTGGGCACGGCGGCGGCGGTGCTGCCGGGGGTGCTGGGCGGGCGGCTGCTGGTGGAGCTGTTCCAGGACACGGGGCAGGTCGCCGGGTCCGTGGACCATTCCTTCGGGGCGGTGGCGCTGTCGTCGGGCGTCGGCGTCACCCTGGTCGCGTCGGCGGGCGCGGCGCTGCTCGCGGTGCGCCGGGTCACGCGGGGGCGGCGGCGCACGGTGCGGAGGCGGCCGGTGTTCGCCTGGGCGGCGCTGGCGGCCGGCGCGGTGGCGGCGTCCTCCACCTTCGCTTTCTCCGCGACGGACGAGATGCTGATGGCGTTTCCCGCGCAGGGCGCGATCCTGCTGTCGGTGGGGTTCGCGCTGATGGCGCCGCGGCTGCTGACGGGCGTGCTGGGCCGGCTGGCGCTCGGCGGGGCGAGCGGCTGGCTCGCGGTGCGGAACCTGCGGCGTCGGGCGGGTGAGCTGTCCGGGATCCTGATGGCGCTGATCCTGTTCACCGCGGTGTCCACGGCCACGCTCACCATGCAGGCGGTGGAGAGCGACGAGGTCGCGGCGTCGGGGACGGTGAAGTCCGTCGACGCGAAGAATCTCGAGACGCTCAACTACACCGTGGTCGGGATCATCGTGGTGTTCGTCTGCGTGATGCTGGTCAACTCCCTGTACGCGGCGACCACGTACCGGGGCCGGGAGTTCGGGCAGCAGCGTCTCGCCGGGGCGACGCCCGGGCAGGTGCTGGGCGTGGTGGGCGTCGAGGGGCTGGTCCTCACGGTCGTCGGGCTGCTGTTCGGCACGGCGGCTGCGCTGGCCGGGATCGTGCCGTTCACCGTGGTCCGCAGCGACGCGGTGCTGCCGGGGCAGCTCGTGGGCGTGTGGGTGGCCGTCGCCGCGGTGGGCGCGGCGGCGACCGTCGGCACGAGCCTGTTCACGGCGCGGCGGGTGCTGCGCACGCCGGCGGTGCGGGCGGTGGGCGCGACCGCGTGACAGAGTGATGAGCAAGCGCTTAGATAGGTGTCCGGGCATCACGGGGTGCCCGGACACCGTCGTTCCCGCGCCCAGCCGGAGGCCGCAGTTGTTCACTTCCGTCGACGACGTCTCCGCGCGCCTCGCCGAGACCGGTTATCTGGCGTCGCCCGCGGTCGCCACCACCGTCTTCCTCGCCGCCCGGCTCGGCAAGCCGCTGCTGGTGGAGGGCCCCGCCGGGGTGGGCAAGACCGAGCTGGCCAAGGCGGTCGCCCGCGCCTGCGACGCCCGGCTGGTGCGGCTCCAGTGCTACGAGGGCGTGGACGAGTCGCGCGCGCTGTACGAGTGGAACCACGCCAAGCAGCTGCTGCGGATCAGCGCGGGCCGGGGCGAGAGCTGGGACGAGGCCCGTACGGACATCTTCAGCGAGGAGTTCCTCCTCCCCCGTCCGCTGCTCACCGCGATCCGCGGCGACGACCCCAAGGTGCTGCTGCTCGACGAGACCGACAAGGCGGACGTCGAGATCGAGGGGCTGCTGCTGGAGGTGCTCGGCGACTTCCAGGTGACGGTGCCCGAACTGGGCACGGTGACGGCGACCCGCCGGCCGTTCACCGTCCTCACCTCCAACGCCACCCGGGAGCTGTCCGAGGCGCTGCGCCGCCGCTGCCTGTTCCTGCACATCGGGTTCCCGGACGCGGAGCTGGAGCGGCGGATCGTCCGGCTGAAGGCGCCGGGCGTGGACGCGGCGCTGGCCGAGTCCGTGGTGCGGGTGGTGGGGGCGCTGCGCGCGATGGACCTGCGCAAGGCGCCGTCGGTGGCCGAGACCGTCGACTGGGCGCGCACCCTGCTGGCGCTCGGCGCGAGCACGCTCGACGAGACCGTCGTACGGGACAGTCTGGGCGTGGTCCTCAAGCACCAGGACGACATCCAGAAGGCGGCGGCCAAGCTCGACCTGGACGCGCTGTGACCGCCGCCCCGGACCCGAACCCGGCGAACCCGGCCCTCGCGGACCCGGACCTCGCCGACACGGACCTGGTGACCCGGCTGACCGGCCTGGTCGACGCGCTGCGCGCGCACGGCCTGCGGATCGGCACCGGGGAGACCGTGGACGCGGCGCGCGCGGTGGAGGCGCTGGGTCTCGCCGACCGGGACCTGCTCCGGGAGGGCCTGGCGGCCACCCTGCTGCACGGGGCCGGCGGACGCCCGGTGTTCGACGCGGTCTTCGACCTGTACTTCCCGCGCGGGGTGGGCGTGCCGGAGGGCGGCGGCGACGCGGACCGGGAGGCGCTGCGCGCCCGGCTGGCCGAGGCGCTGGCCGCGGACGACGCCGCGGCGCTGGCCCGGCTGGCGGTGGAGGCGGTCGACGGCTTCGGCGGGTACGGGGGTTCGCCCGGCTCGGACGGCTGGTCGGCGTACCAGGCGCTGGACCGGCTGCGTCCGCAGACGCTGCTGGCGCGGGTGCGGGACGAGGTGCGCGGGCGGGACGGGTCCGGGAGCTTCGCCGACCGGCTCCTGGAGGACGAGATCCGGCGGCGTATCGAGGAGTTCCGGCGGCTGGTCACGGCGGAGGCGCGGCGGCGGGCGGCGGAGCGCCGGGGCCGCGACGAGATCGCCCGCCGCGCGCTCGCCCCGTCCGCCGACCGGGTCGACTTCCTGCTCGCCGGCAAGGACGGGCTGGCCGAGATGCGCCGGACGGTCCGGCCGCTCGCCCGGAAACTGGCGACGCGGCTCGCGGCACGCCGCCGCCGTGCCGCGCGCGGCACCATCGACCTGCGCCGGACGCTGCGCGGCTCGCTGTCCACGGGCGGGGTGCCGGTGAGGCCCGTCCTGCGCCGGCGCCGGCCCGCCCGTCCCGAACTGGTGCTGCTGTGCGACGTGTCGGGCTCGGTGGCCGGGTTCTCCGACTTCACGATGCTGCTGGTGCAGGCGCTGCGCGACCAGTTCTCCAAGGTGCGGGTGTTCGCCTTCGTCAACCGGATCGACGAGGTGACCGGCCTGCTGGTGCACGGCGCCGCCGACCCCGAGGGCCTGGGCGCCCGCATCCACGCGGAGGCCCGGCTCACCGCCTGGCACGACAGCAGCGACTACGGCGCCGCCCTCGGCGAGTTCACCGGCCGGTACGCCGACGCCGTCGGCCCGCGCACCACGGTCTTCGTCCTCGGCGACGCCCGCACCAACATGGCCGACCCCAACCTCCCCGCCGTCCGCGACCTCACCCGCCGCGCCCGCCGCGTGCACTGGCTCAACCCCGAACCCCGCACCCTCTGGGGCACGGGCGACTCAGCCGCCCCGGCGTACGCGGAGCTGGTGGACATGCGGGAGTGCAGGAACGTACGTCAACTGGACGCGCTGGTGGGGCGGTTGCTGCCGGTGTGAGGGACGGGGGCGCGGTCGGTGGCGGTCAGGCCGGGGCGTGCCTGGCCACGTGGACGGCGAAGGGCTCGATGCCCACCTCGGCGCGGAGCGTGTCCATGCGCGCGGGGTCCTCGCAGGGCCACGGGACCGGTGAGCCGTCCCTCACGCCGGCGATCTGTGTGCCGTAGATCTGCTTGCGGCCCTCGTTGACAAGGGTGCGGTCGCGCAGGAAGGCCAGGTCGCGCGGGCTGGCGAGGCCCGCCTCGACCGCCTGCTCCAGCAGGCGCAGGGCGCGCCGCTGGACGTCGAGTTGACGGTCGGCGTGCTGGGCGATCAGCCACGCGGCGCGCGCGGCCTCCTCCCCGACCTGGTCCGCCGTGGGCCAGCCGTGCTCCTCCATGATCGCGCCGAGACGGTCGCCGTGGCGTGCGGTGAGGCGGCGCCAGGCCAACTGCTCGGCGGGGTCGTCGCTGTACCCCTTGGCCGCGAGGCGGTGGTCCGCCGCCGCCATGTCCTCGAGTTCCGCCGCGAGCGCGGCACGGTTCTGCGCCACTCCCCACTCCCCTGTGCGTGTGCTGTTCCGGTCCCCGCAACTGTAGGGCGCATACCGGACGTAAAGATCATTCCGCGGAACGGTGACAGGGGCCGTGGCGGGCGGCGATACTGGATCTACCCCTGAAGCCCCGCCGCCGTCGGCGTCCAGCGTTGGGCATTGGTCGCGTTGCAGTCGTAGATCTGGAGTTGCGTGCGGTCCGCGGTGGAGGCGCCGGGGTCGTCCAGGCAGCGGCCCGACTGGGGGTTGATCAGGGACGAGTCCGGGCCGGTGATCCAGCGCTGGGCGCCGGTGCCGTTGCACTGCCAGAGCTGGACCTTGGTGCCGTTGGCGGTTCCGCCGCCGCTGACGTCGAGGCAGCGGCCCAGGGCGCGCAGGGTGCCGCCCTCGCCGGGGACGTAGGTCCAGCGCTGGGCCGCCGTGCCGTTGCAGGTGTAGAGCTGGACGGGCGTGCCGTCGGCGGTGGCGGCGTCGCGGACGTCGACGCACTTGCCCGGAACACCGGAGTGGAAGGCGGCCGTCCGCGTCACCCCGCCGGACGCCAGGGCGGACTGCACGAGGTCGGCCGCCGCCCGCATGCCCGCCTCGTTGGGGTGGTACGTCGACCGGCCCTGCGCCGGGCGGTACGACTCCACCCAGGGGTTCGCCGAGCACGCGTCGTGGCCGCGGCTGGCGCCCGCCAGGTCGACCAGGGTGGCGCCGGTCGCGGCGGCCGCCTCGGCGGTGGCGGCGGCCAGCCGCGCGGCGATGCTCCGTTCGTACGCGGCCTGCTCGTCGGTCAGCGGTGCGACGGCGCACGTGCCGGAGTCCGGCAGCAGGGTGAAGTAGGTGACCAGGTGGACCCGCGCCTGGGGCGCCACGGCGTGGACCGCGCGCACGATGTCGGCGATACGGCTCGGGAGTTCGGGGAAGGTCCGCTCGATCGCGTCGCGGTCCACCGTCGGGCAGCCGGTGTTGCCGCTCGCCTGGCAGGAGTAGGCGTTGATGCTGCCGAGGTAGTTGACGTCGTTGCCGCCGATCGTGACCGTGACGAGGCGCGTGTCCGGGGTCACGGCCTGGATCTGCGGCGGGCGGGTGCCCTGCGGGTCCCTCAGCACGTGCGCGGTCGTCGCGCCGCTGCACGACACGTCGGTCAGGTCGGCGCCGATCTCGCGGGCCACGATGCTGGGGTAGTTGACGGCCGACCGGCCACAGGCGGAGGCGCCGTCGCTCGACTGGAGGGGCGGGATGCCGGGGCCCGCGGCGAACGAACTGCCCATCGCCACATAGTCCGTTCCGGCGTCGGCCGCCACGAGGCGCGGCTGCGCGGAGGCCGGCCCGGCCGGGGCGGCGACGACCGCGGCCCAGGCCGCCGCCAGGGCACACACCGCCCTCGCCCATCTCCCGGCCCGGCTACCGGGACGTCCTTCGGTCCGTCTTCCGGCCTGTGAACGACGTGGCGCGCGCGAACCCGGCATCGGCATCCTCCACAAGAGCGCAGTGACCGTCACACAACGTTGTAAACGGACCTTAGACGCGTCCGCGGGCCGCGCCAAGACCGCGTGCACGCCGTCATGACGCCTGCGTGCCGCTTCGAGGAGCATCCGCACGCCGTACCGGGGGAGATTCCGCGCGCCGTGTCAGGGGAGATTCCGCGCGCCGTGTCGGGGGAGGATCGGGGCATGGCCGAATCCTCAGCGCAGATCAACGCCCTCATCGTCGACGCCACGGACCCCGAGCGGCTCGCCGCGTTCTGGTCCGAGGTGCTCGGCAGGCCGGTGGTGGGCCGCACGGGCCCCTATGTGTGGCTGCGCAGGGAGAACGGCCTGGGGCTGGGCTTCCAGCGCACCGACGCGCCGAAATCCGGCTCGGGCTCCGGCTCCGGCAAGAACCGCGTGCACATCGACATTGCCGCCGCCGACCCCGCGGCCGAGCAGCGCCGGATCGAAGGGCTCGGCGGGCGGCGGCTGGAGGGGTACGACGACGGCGGGTTCCTGGTGATGGTGGACCCCGAGGGAAACGAGTTCTGCGTCATCCCCGCGGGGCCCTTCGAGCTCGACGACGAGGGACGCGCGCACTACCTGGACCGGCCGGCGGACCGGTAGTCCATGGAGAGGCCGGCTCAGTCCGCCTTCGCGTAGTCCTTGGCCATGGCGCCCGCGAAGTCGTACACCACGACCTGCTCGTCGCCGACGACCCACGCGTCGTGGCCCGGCGGGCACACGAAGACGTCGCCGGGTCCGACCTCGCTCTCCGCGCCGTCGTCCATGCGGATGTGCATACGGCCCTGGAGCACGTAGCCGTTGTGGTGGATGGCGCACGACGTCGTGCCGGCGATCGGGCCGACCGACTCGGACCACCGCCATCCCGGCTCGAACGTGGCGACCGCGAAGTCCAGCCCCGTCAGGTGGACGGCTTCGAGGTGGCCCCTCGGGAAGTCGCGTCGCTCGTCGGGCTTGTCCAGCGTCTTCACCTCGAGCATGGCCCTGCTCCCTTCCGGTGACCGGCCCGATGCCGCATGGGCCGGGCCCTACTCCTTCATCGTCCGCCCGTCCACCTGGGGACGCCATTCGGGTGAGAGCGCGCGCCCCGCACCCCTGCGCCGGCGTCCGGCTCAGTCACCCGGGGCGCAGAGCCGGGCGAAGCGCTCGGCGTCGACGTTGCCGCCGGAGAGGATCAGGCCGACGCGGGGCGGGAGCGGGCCCGCGCGTCCGGTGAGCAGCGCGGCCAGCGGGGTGGCCCCGCTCGGTTCGAGGACGATTTTCAGCCGCTCGAAGGCGAACCGCATCGCGTCCCTGATCTCGTCGTCCCCGACCAGCACGATCCCGTCCAAGAGCCGTCGGTTGAGGGAGAAGGTCAGCTCGCCGGGGGTGTGCAGCGCCTGCCCGTCGGCGATGGTGCGCGGGACCGGGATGCTGACACGCCGGCCGGCCTCCAGGGACCGCTTGGTGTCGTCGCCGGCCTCCGGTTCGACACCGATCACCCGGGTCGCGGGGTGCAGCCCCTTGACGGCGGTGGCGCTGCCGGCGATCAGCCCGCCGCCGCCCACCGGCGTGAGCAGGACGTCCAGCTCCCCAGTCTCCTCGACGAGTTCGAGTGCGGCTGTGCCCTGTCCGGCGATGACGTGCGGGTGCTCGTAGGGCGGGACGAGGGTCAGTCCCCGCTCGGCGGCGAGGGCCTCGGCGGCGGCGACACGGTCGCCGTTGTAGCGGTCGTAGGTGACGATCTCGGCGCCGTACCCCTCGGTGGCCGCCCGCTTCGACGGCGGGGCGTCCTCGGGCATGACGATGACGGCGGTGGTCCCGAGTTCACGGGCGGCGAGGGCGACGGCCTGGGCGTGGTTGCCGGAGGAGTAGGCGGCGATGCCCCGGGACAGCTGGTCGGGGGTGAGCCGGGAGGCCGCGTTGTAGGCGCCGCGGAACTTGAAGGCGCCCACGCGCTGGAAGTTCTCGCACTTGAGGTGCACCTCGGCGCCGACGAGCGCGTCCAGGGTGCGGGAGCGCAGGACGGGCGTGCGGTGGGCGACGCCCTTGAGGCGTGCGGCGGCGGAGCGGACGTCGTCGAGGGTGACCGGCGGGGTGGTGGTCGTCACGAGGTGCCTCCATCAGGGGTCGGGTCGGTCGTCGTCCGGGACTGGGAGAGGTAGCTGTACGCGGAGGCGCGGGAGATGCCGAGCCGGCCGGCGACCTGCTCGACCGCGCGCCGTACGGCGAAGACACCCCTCGCGTCCAGGTCCCGGAACAGCCGCAGCCGTTCCTCGCGGTCCAGCTGGGCCCAGCCCCGGTGCCGCAGCTGCCGGTGGTCGTCGACGATGGCCTCGACCACGGAGTCGATGTCGTTGCCGAAGGGGGTCGTCGGCGGTTCGGCCGGGCCGCCGACGAGGCCGGCGAGCGCACCGAGCACAGTGTGCGCCTGGCTCACGGCGGTGACGTCGACGTTGACGCACAGCGCGCCGAACACCGCTCCCGTGGAGTCCCGCAGCAGCATCGTGGAGGACTTCACGAGGGTGCCGGTCCCGGTCCGGGTGAGGTAGTTGAGCTCGTCGGCGGCCTCGTCGCCGCGGGCGAGCATCCGCATGCCGATCTCGCTCATCGCCCCGCCGGCCGTCCGCCCGGTCACGGAGCCGGCCACGGCGACCACGGACGCCTCCGGGCGCCGGTAGTCGTGCAGCACCACCTCGCACACCGGACCGAACGTCGCGGCGATCCCGTCGACGACCGGCGTCAGCGCGGCGAGGATCGCCTCCCGTTCGGCACCCCGGTCCTGTGCGGCCGCCATGAGCCCACCTCCTGTCGGCGTCACCGTCCTGCGTCGTCAGACTACACGTCCAGGCGTTGGACTGTCAGTCCAAATGCGGGGGAAGGGGAAAGGCCCGGCCGGCCGCGGGCCCATACGGGGAAACGGGAGTCGCGGCCGACCGGGCCGGTCAGGGTGGAACGGGTGGTGTCAGAACGGGTGGTGTTTCGGCACGGGTGGTGTCAGAGGGTCGTCTCCCCGGCGAGGCCGAAGAAGTCGTGCCACTTGCGGCCGTCGACGAAGCCGTCCGTGCCGTTGGACACGTTCACGTAGACGTCGGCCAGATCGTTGTGGGTGAAGGTGACGATGTCGTCCCTGCCGTCACCGTCGTAGTCGCCCACGTACGGGAACTCGCCGTCCGGGGCGAAGAAGTCCGCCCACTTCCGGCCTCCGCCGAAGACCGCGCCGTCGGACAGGGCGACGTAGACGTCACTCGCCTCACCGCCCGTGAAGGTGATGACGTCGTCCTTCGCGTCGCCGTCCACGTCACCGACGCGCGGCCGCTCGCCCTCGGGGGCGAAGTGGTCGTGCGCCTTGTACGGGGCGCCGAACTTCCCGCCCTCGTTCAGGGCCACGTACACGTCGTCGCTCGCGTCCTGGGTGAAGGCGATGATGTCGTCCAGGCCGTCCCCGTCGACGTCACCGACGGCCGGGAACTGGGCCCAGGGCGCGAAGTCGTCGTGCCATTTCCGGCCCTCGCCGAAGGTGCCGCCGTCCGACAGGGCGACGTACACGTCGGCCGTGTCCTCACGGCTGAACGTGATGATGTCGTCGATGCCGTCGCCGTCGAAGTCGCCCACCGCGGGCACCTCACGGCCGGGGGCGAAATGATCGTGCCACTTCTGGCCCGTGCCGAAGGACGTGCCGTCGGAGGCCGCGACATACACGTCCGCGTTCGTGCCGTGGGTGAAGGTGACGATGTCGTCCTTGTGGTCGCCGTTGAAGTCACCGGTCAGCGGAGTCTCCCCGCCCGGCGCGAAGTGGTCGTTCCACTTCAGCTCCCGGCCGTCGAACACGCTGCCCGTGGACCTCGCGGCATAGACCTCGGCCCGGTCGTCCTGGGTGAAGGTGACGATGTCGTCCTTGAGGTCGCCGTCGAAGTCGGCCGGGGAACCGCCCAGCACGCCGCCGCCGGTGAGCCGCACCCGCATCAGGAACACGTTGTACGGCTGCCACTGCGACATCGTGAAGTACAGGTACGGGCTGTTGGAGTCGGCCGACCACGGGTGGATAAACGACCCGTACAGCTGCGGGTAGTCGGCACCGGACGCGACCACCTGCTTGCCGCTCCACGGCCCCCACGGCGTCGCCGAGGTCCGCATCACGATCGAGCCGCCCGGATCGTCCAGGTACATCATCACGAACCGGCCGAGATAGCGGCTGTACTGCACGGACAGTTCGCCGACCGGGGCGCCGGCGACCGGCGTCGCGGCGTAGGAGTCGGTCACCCAGTCGCCGCCGGTCCAGTACCGGTAGGCACCGGGCTCAAGGAGCTGCGCCTCGGGGACGCGGGACAGATACACGTCGCCGAAGCGGCCGTTCTTCGTTCCGTACAGGTAGACGTAGCCGCCCTGCTTGAGCATGGCCGCCATCTGGAACTTGTTGCCGAAGCCCGCGTCGTTCTGCCAGCGGGCGTCGGCGTCCTTCACCCAGTTCTCGCCGTTGTCGTCCGAGTAGGCGATGCCCGAATAGTTGGTGAACCACTCGCCGCCCTTCGGGCTCCAGCGGCGCACCGACATGTAGTGCATGTACTGCCGACCACCGACCGAGATGCCGGCGGTGGGGATGGTGGTCAGCTCGTCGTTGTCGACGCGCTTGCACGGCAGGACCTGCTTGGCGTGGCCCGGACGGTCCGTCGCCATGCTGTCGATGGACATGCCGTCGGCCAGGTTGCGGTCGGCGCTGCGGGCCACCAGGTTGCAGCGCCAGTCGAGCGTGGCCGGGTCGCCGACGGCGGCCCCCGGTCCCGTCCAGCCGTTGCCGTAGGAGTCGCCGAAGGCGGTGAGGATCTCGCCCCTGCCGTTGTCCCACATGATGCCGAGGTCGGTCGCCTTCAGCTGCCAGCGGGCGTCGGTGGCGCTAATGGAGCCGGGTCCGGTCAGCTTGGCGACGCGCTCGGCGCGCGAGACCACACCGGCGGCCTTGACGTCGGCTGCCTGGACGACACCGGCGGCCTGGACGCCGGCGGTGGCCGCCGAGGCCGCGGCGGTGGGCGAGGCGCCGGCGAACAGTGAGCCGATGACCAGGGAGGCCAGCGACAGTGCGGCCGGGAGGAGTCTCCCGGTTCTGCGATGCATCACAGGTTCCTCTCCTGCTAGAGGCTGGTCTCGCCGGGGGTGCCGAAGAAGTCGTGCCACTTGCGGCCGTTGACGAAGGCGTCGGTGCCGTTGGAGGTGGCGACGTAGACGTCCGCCTCGGCGTTGTGCGTGAAGGTGACGATGTCGTCCTTGCCGTCACCGTCGTAGTCACCCACGTACGGGAACTCGCCGGACGGGGAGAAAAACTCGTTCCAGCGGGCGCCGGGGCCGAAGGTTGCGCCGTTGGACAGGGCCACGTACACGTCCGACTCGGCACCCTGGGTGAAGGCGACGATGTCGTCCTTCTTGTCACCGTCGACGTCACCGACCCGCGGCAGCTCACCAGCCGGCGCGAAGTGCTCGTGCGCCAACTGGCCCACGCCGAACCCGTCCTTACCGTTCGACAGCGCCACATACACGTCCGCCGTGCTGCCCTGCGTGAACGTGATCAGGTCATCGTCCCCGTCACCGTCGACGTCACCGAGCGCCGGGAACTCACCAGGCGGCGCGAAGAAGTCGTGCCAAACCGTCGCGACACCGAAGCCGTCCCGGCCGTTCGACAACGCCACATACACCCTGGCGTCCGCGTCATGCGTGAACGTCACGACGTCGTCGAAACCGTCCGCGTTGACATCACCGACCGCCGGAACCTCACCACCCGGAGCGAAGTGATCGTGCCACACCGTCGCCGGACCGAACCCGTTCCCCTGGGACAGAGCCACGTACACGTCCGACTCGGCACCCTTGGTGAACGTGACCACGTCGTCCTTCTGGTCGCCGTTGAAGTCACCGCTCAGCGGCGCCTCCCCGCCCGGCGCGAAGAAGTCGTGCCACACCCTCGCCTCACCGAACCCGTCCCGGGTCGAGTCGGCGACATACACGTCCGCCTCCGCGTTCTGTGTGAACGTCACGATGTCGTCCACACCGTCACCCGTGAAGTCCGTGGGCGAACCGGCCATCATGGCCGGTGGCGTTCCGCAGTTGCCGCTGGTGTGGCGGGCGGCGGTGGTGCTGTAGCGCAGCGCCACGCCGTCGATCACGATGGGCTGGTTGCGGCCGTCGGCCTTCTGCTCGTAGTGCAGGTGCGGTCCGGAGGACTTGCCCGTGCTGCCGACCTTGCCCAGTTCGTCACCGGTGCGGACGTACTGCCCCTCGGAGACGGTGATGCGGTCCAGGTGGGCGACCAGCGTGGTCCAGCCGCCGCCGTGGTCGACGAGGACATGGTTGCCGTACCCCGAGGAGTTGGGCATGGGCACCACGTCGATCACGGTGCCGGACGCCGAGGCCAGGGCCGGGGTGCCGAGGTCGGCGGAGCCCGCGATGTTGAAGTCCAGCGCGTTGTAGACCTCGGAGGAGTGGTGGTAGTAGTCCCGGCCTTCTCCGCAGGGCCAGGGCGCGCGGAAGTCGGGGCGGGGGCCGGCGGCCGAGGCCGGTTGCGCGGGGAGCAGGAGGGCGCTGGAGGCCAGCACGGTGCCGATCAGGCCCAGGCTGAGGTGCCGTCTTCGCACGTCGGTCTTCCTTCCATGGGGGTCGGGAATCGCCATCGGTCGGTCGTGGGCGCAGGGCTGCCCGGGACGCGCGCCGGATCGGGGCGCGCGCCCGGGAACCACCGATACGGAGGGGGCGGAGAGCTCAGAGGGAGGTCTCGCCGGGGAGGCCGAAGAAGTCGTTCCACTTGCTCGGCTCCCGGAAGGAGCTGCCGGACGAGAGCGCCACGTGCACATCGGCCTCGGGGGTGTGGTCGAAGGAGACCACGTCGTCCCGGCCGTCCTCGTCGAAGTCACCGACGTACGGGAAGGCGCCGGGGCCCGAGAACGCGTCGTGCCAGACGCCCTTGGTGACGAAGCCCTCGCCGTCGGACAGGGCGACGCGGACCTCGGCGGCCGCGTCCGCGGTGAAGGAGGCGATGTCGTCGAGGCCGTCCCCGTCGAAGTCGCCCACGCGCGGCAGTTCGGCGCCGGGCGAGAAGCCGGTGAGGACCTTGTGCGCCGGCCCGAAGGACTCGCCGTCGGAGAAGGCGACGTAGACGGCGGCCTCGGCGTCCTTGGTGAAGGTGATGATGTCGTCCTTCTTGTCGCCGTTGACATCGCCCACGGCCGGGAACTCGCCGCGCGGTGCGAAGTGGTCGTGCCACTTCTCGCCGGTGGCGAAGGATTTCTCGTCGGAGAGGGAGACGTAGACGTCGGAGGTGTCGCCCTGGGTGAAGGTGGCGATGTCGTCGGTCCCGTCACCGTCGAAGTCACCCACGGCCGGGACCTCGCCGGCGGGCGCGAAGTGGTCGCTCCACTTCTGGCCGGTGGCGAACGAGGTGCCGGTGGAGGGCGCGACGTAGACGTCGGCCGTCGATCCCTGGGTGAAGGTGATCGCGTCGTCCTTGGTGTCGCCGTTGAAGTCGCCGGTGAGCGGCGTCTCCCCGGCGGGTGCGAAGTGGTCGTTCCACTTGCCCCCGCCGGTGAACGCAGTGCCGTCCGAGGGAACCGCGTACACCTCCGCGGCGGTGCCGCGGGTGAACGTGACGATGTCGTCCTTGCCGTCACCGGTCACGTCGGTCGGTGAATCGCCGAGCATCAGGCCGCCCGCGTCGCCGTAGTGGACCTCGAGCTCCGCCAGGGAGGTGAAGGTCTTCGTCCCGCCGGGCCGGCCGATGATCCGTACGCCGTCGCCCGCCGTCGGGTCGAAGGCGAAGGTGTAGGTCCGGTGCGCGCCCGCGGCGTCGCTGTACGGGTACTCGGGCCCGACGCGCTGCCCGGACACGTCGACCCACCGGTTGTCGCGCCGCACCTGCACCCGAAGGTCGCCGGCGAACCAGCCGCCGTCCGCGAACATGTCGCCCGTGGTGTAGGTGACTTTGTTCATCATGTACTGGCGCGGCCAGGTGTAGCCCCACCAACTGGCGTCCTTGCGCTCGTCGTTCCAGTCGTCCTCGCTCTGGTCGCGGTTGCCGTCGGCGTAGAAGGCGTCCCGGCCGAAGTGGGTGGCGCGCTGGACGGGCACGGTGCCGGGTTCGCGGGCGAGGTTGCGGCTCGGGTCGGCGGTGTTCCCCGGAGTGGTGTCGCGGCGCGGCTCCAGGCTCAGCTTCCGCAGGGAGAAGGTGTACGCGTAGTGGTCGCCCGGCGGGTAACCGCCGCCGCAGGGGCAGACGTTGGACTGGAGCCACATCGACTTTCCGTCGGCGCTGATGTACTTCGACGGGATCGTGGTCGCGTAGCCGCCGTGCTTGGAGTGGGTCCAGGGGTAGCCGCCGAAGTCCTTGGTCGCGAAGTGTTTCCAGGGGCCCCAGGGGGTCGGGGACTCGTAGAACTCGAAGGTGTACTCGGTCCAGGAGGTGTAGAGGTAGCGGTTCAGCGGCTTGTCGTAGACGATGCCGCCCTGGCCGAGGACCGTCATGTCGCGTGCCCGGCCGGGGGTGAGGACGTTCTGGTAGACACGCCGGTCGTCGTGGAGGACGGGCTTGCGCTGCGCGATCTCCGTGGACCAGACGGGGTCGCCGGAGGCGTCCGTGCCGGACATGTACTGCCAGGCGTTCTCGTCCATGACGGAGTTCTTGTGGACGCGCGCCAGGTAGAGGTCGACCGGGTCGGGGACGGTGTTGTCGAAGGGGTCCCGCCAGTTGTGGTCCAGGCCGTAGGCGTAGACGTAGTCGTCGGGGGCGTCGGCGTAGTTCTTGCCGTAGTCCAGGAACATCACCGTGGTGAAGACGCCGCCGCCGAACATCGGCCGGTTGGGGTCCCAGGTCCAGGTGCGGCCTTTGTCGGTGGACCTGGCGATCGTCGCGGCCGGGGCGTCGTTGAAGTCGTGCGCCAGGTCCTGCACCGCGAGGTAGAGGTCGCCGTTCACACAGGCCATGCCGGTGGGCTTGCGGTTGTGGCCCGCGGTCCAGATGCGGCCGATGTCGGTGGACAGCTGTGATCCGGTCAGCGCGCCGGGCATGCCGGAGATCCGCGCGACCCCGATGTCGCTGAAGGCGGCGCCGAAGCCGGTTCCGTCGCCGTAGGCGGCGTACACGTTGTCGTCGTCGGACCAGCAGTTGGGCCAGAGGTCGCCGTGGTCCCGGTTGTCGCCGGCCGCGGGCGCGCCGACGGTGGCCGCCGGGTCCACGGCGACGGTCGCGAAGAAGTCGCTCGCCGGCGGGGAGCCGGCGGCGGCCGTCGCCCCGGGCTCCGCGGCCCGTACGGCGTCCTGCGAGGGACCGGTCGCGGCCGAGCCCGGCGGCACGACCGTCAGCACCGTGCCGAGGGCGAGCAGGGCCGTGGCCAGGGCACGGCCCAGGGGCCCTGCCGGTCTGGAGGGTGGGGTGGATCTGCGCATTGACTGTGCTCCCGGTGGGACTCGGGCCGGCCAGCGTCGAAATCGATTTCAGCGGACGGTACTAGCGCGCCGCTGGGGCGTCAACTGGCGTGCGCAGAGCGGAAGTTCGACGAGATTTGGCCGATGCGCACCAATCATCCGGCCGCGCCGTCGCCGGGGCACGGGCCTCTCGGAGATTCCGCTCTTCCTACTTCTCGGCAGGTCACAGCGGCTACGTGGTGAATCCGGCTTCGCCCGGGGTGTGAGCGGAGGGATCGGGCGGCGCGGATGCTCCCCCGGCTTGAGAAATCCATTTCATCCGTGCGCCAGGCGGGTGGAATACGGAACCGTCCCGGTCCGTTGTCGGCCTCGAAGGAGGCCGGAAGTGGACATCACGTACTACGACCACGGAACGCACGCCGAGCGCTGGGAGCGCGCGGGGATGTTCTTCGACGCCAAGGACTACACCGCCGCCGCGCGGGTCCTGGGCAGCCTGGTCGAGGAGGTGCCGGAGCAGACCGGGCCGCGTCTGCTGCTGGCCCGCGCCTACTACCACTCGGCCCAGCTGCGTCGCGCGGAGGCCGAGCTGCGGATCATCGTGGACCGCGACCCGGTGGAGCACTACGCCCAGCTGATGCTCGGCCGCACCCTTCAGCGGCAGGGGCGGGACGCCGAGGCGCAGCCGCATCTGCGACTCGCGGCCGCGCTGGGCGGGGAGTTCGACGAGTCCTGAACCCCTGAGACACGCACGGTGCCCGGCTCCCCCTGAGGGGAGCCGGGCACCGTGCGTGTCAGCGTCAGCGGGACGTGGGGCCGTACGTCCGGCGGCCGCGGCGGTGGGCGATCTCGCCGAGCACGATGTCGACGGCGAGGAAGACCGCCAGCGGGATGCCGAGCAGCGGGACGAAGTAGCCGAGGACGGCGACCAGCACGAGCAGCGGCACGAGCACCTGCGGGGGCACCTGCTGCCAGGCCCCGCGCGGGATCGGCCGGCCGAAGGCGGAGCCGCGGCCCCGCTGCCACCACATGCGGTAGCCCCACAGGATCAGCAAAATCAGACTGAGCGCGAGCAGCATCAGGGCGATCTGGTTGACCAGGCCGAACAGCGAGCCGGTGTGCAGGTCGATGCCCCACCGGGTGAGCTTGGCCAGGACCGGGAAGTCCGCGAACCGCAGGACGTCGGTGACCTGTCCGGTGGCCGGGTCGACGGCCACGGCGTCCTGCTTCGTCGGCCAGCTCCGCTGGATCTGCTGGACGACGTACGCGGACCCCTCGTCGGCGGGCGGGACGATCTCCACGGGGTTGTCGAGGCCCTCGGCGCGCGCGGCGGCGAGCACCCGGTCAAGGCCGACGCCGTGCGCCGCGTCGCCGCCCGCTCCCCCGGCCGTGCCGTGGCCCGCGTGCTCGCCGGCCGTCGCGGACACCGCCGGGGTCTCCTGGCCGAGCGCGGTACGCAGGTCGCCGATGTGCGCGCCGGCGTACGCGGACCAGGTCAGGCCCGTGGCGGACAGGAACACGAAGCCGAGCGCGACCCACGCGCCCACCCCGCCGTGCAGACCGAGGGTGCGGCGGCGTCCGGTGGCGCCGCGCAGGGTGCGCTGCGCGCGGCGGCGCGAGAACCACAGCACGAGCCCGCCGCACGCGATGACCCACAGCCAGCTCGCCGCGAACTCGCTGTAGAGCCGCCCCGGTTCGCCGAGGTGCAGGTCGCGGTGGAACTCGTCGATCCAGGTGCGCAGCGGCAACGCGCCGGTCGAGCCGTACTGTTCGAGCTCGCCGCGTACCTTCGCGGTGTACGGGTCGACGAACACGGCGAGCGTGTGGTCGGGGACCACCCCCGGGACGCCGGAGAGCAGCACCCTGGTGGTGGCGCCGGGCTCGGGCGAGGGGCGTACGGCGGTGATCTCGCCGTCGGGGTGGGCGGCGCGGGCGGCGGCGACCTGTTCGGAGACGGGGAGTTCGCGGTCGCCGACGGGGACGGTCAGCTCGTGCTCGTAGACGATCTTCTCGGCCTGGAAGCCGGCGGCGTACAGCAGGCCGGTGAGGGCGGCGACGAGAAGGAACGGCGCCACCAGGACGCCCGCGTAGAAGTGCAGGCGCAGGACGAGCGGGCGGAGGGTGGACCAGGCGCTTCTGCCCTGCGGGGAAGCGGGGGCGGGGGGTGAGGGGGCGTCGTCCGTGGTGGGCGTGGGGGTGGTGGTCATCGGCGGTGGTCTCCCGGGGAGCGGGGTTCGACGGGTGGTGCCGATGCAGGGGTCGGGGCGGAGGACCGTCGAGTTCCCGGGAGGGGGGTGTGAGCTGCGGCACACCCGCTCCTCGCGCGCCGGAGGGGCCGCTCGCAGCCCGTCCGGCGCTCGAGGAGGAGGCCCACGAGGGCCGAAGGGGATCAGGCGTCGCGGTACGCCTCCAGCAGCCGCAGCCACACCTCGCTGATCGTCGGGTAGGACGGGACGGCGTGCCACAGCCGGCTGACCGGGACGCGGCCGGCCACCGCGACGGTCGCCGCGTGGATCAGCTCGCCGACGCCGGGACCGACGAGGGTGACGCCGCGCACGATCTCTTCCTCGAGGTCGACCACCATACGGGCCCGGCCCCGGTAGTCGTCGCCGTACAGGCTCGCGCCCGCCACCGACGACAGGTCGACGTCCACGGCCCGCACCCGGTGGCCGGCCTGTTCGGCCTCGGCGAGGGTGAGGCCGACGGAGGCCGCCTCCGGGTCGGTGAAGACGACCTGCGGGACGGCGGCGTGGTCCGCGGTGGCGGTGTGCGCGCCCCACTGCTCGGCCTGCACCGGCTCGCCCGCGGCCCGCGTGACGATGGCGGCGCCCGCGATGCGCGCCTGGTACTTGCCCTGATGGGTGAGCAGGGCGCGGTGGTTGACGTCGCCGACGGCGTACAGCCAGTCGTGGCCGGTCACCCGGAGGCTGTCGTCGACGTCCAGCCAGGAGCCGGGCTCCAGGCCGATCGTGTCCAGGCCGATGTCGTCGGTGCGGGGAGCGCGGCCGGTGGCGAAGAGGATCTCGTCGGCCTCGATCCGGTCGCCGGTGTCGGTGAGGACGACGACGGTGCCGTTCTCCCTGGTCACGGCCTTCACTGAGGTGCCCGTACGGACGTCGGCGCCGGCCTCGGTGAGGGCCTCGGCGACCAGCTCGCCCGCGAAGGGCTCCATCCGGCCGAGCAGGCCGTCACCGCGCACCAGGACGGTGACGCGTGAGCCGAGCGCCTGCCAGGCGCAGGCCATCTCGACGGCGACGACTCCGCCGCCCACCACGACGAGCCGGCCGGGCGCGGAGCGGGCGCTGGTGGCCTCGCGGCTGGTCCAGGGGCGGACCTCGTCGAGTCCGGGCAGGTCGGGCAGCTGGGCGCGGCTGCCGGTGCAGACGGCGACGGCGTGCCGGGCGGTGAGGACGCTGCGGCGGCCGTCGGGGCCGGTGACCGTGACGGTGCGCGGGCCGCTGAGGCGTCCCTGGCCCCGGTACAGGTCGGCGCCGGTGCCCTCCAGCCACTGGACCTGGCCGTCGTCCTTCCAGCCGGAGGTGAAGGAGTCGCGGCGGGCGAGCACCGCGGTGGTGTCCAGGGGGCCCTGCACCGACGCGCTCAGGCCGGGCAGGCGGCGGGCGTCGGCCTGGGCGAGGACCGGGCGCAGCAGCGCCTTGCTGGGCATGCAGGCCCAGTAGGAGCACTCGCCGCCGACCAGTTCGCTCTCCACCACCGCGGTGGACAGCCCGGCCGCGCGGGTGCGGTCGGCGACGTTCTCCCCGACCGGCCCGGCGCCGATCACCACGACGTCGTAGTCGGTCACTTGCGTGTGCGTCGATTGCGTTTCCGTCATGGCGTCAGTCTGGTGGGTGGTGTGCCGGGTGGCCACATGGGTAGGGGCGCGGAATACGTCACCGGTCGGCCGTGTTGTGCCGACGCCCGAGCCGACAGCAGGAAGAGGGACCAGACCATGAGCGCCACCGTCGAACTCACCAAGGAGAACTTCGACCAGACCGTCACGGACAACGAGTTCGTGCTGATCGACTTCTGGGCGGAGTGGTGCGGCCCCTGCAAGCAGTTCGCACCGGTGTACGAGAAGGCGGCCGAGGACAACCCGGACCTGGTGTTCGGCAAGGTGGACACGGAGGCGCAGCCCGAGCTGGCGGCTGCTTTCGGCATCCAGTCGATCCCGACGCTGATGATCGTCCGCGACCAGGTCGCGGTGTTCGCCCAGCCCGGCGCGCTGCCGCAGGCCGCACTGACGGACGTCATCGGCCAGGCCCGCAAGCTGGACATGGACCAGGTCCGCCGGCAGATCGCGGAACAGCAGACCCAGCAGGACGGCGCTCAGGACGCCTGAGCACCGCCCTGAGCCCGCGGGCCATCCTGCCGCCAAGGCCGGGAGGCGGGCCGCCGGGCGCCCGCAGCCCGCAGCCCGCAGCCCGCAGCCCGCAGCCCGCAGCCAATCGTGCGGCGAAGACCGGCACAGGTGGGCGCGGCCGGCCCTGACGCCCGCAGCCCGCAGGCATTCGTGCCGCCAGGGCCGGCACAGGTGGGCACGGCCGGCACCGGCGCCCGCAGCCCGCGGGCATTCGTGCCGCCAAAGGCGGCACGGGTGGGCGCGGGCGGCACCCCGCCAACGCCGGGCCGCGCACCACCCCCGGCCACCGGCCACGGGGTTCCATGCCGACACCCCCGTAGACCACGGGCCCCGGGTCCGGGTCGGACAACCCCGGCAAGACAGTGAGCGTCAGCTCGACTCCCGTCGAATCACCGACGCCCCCAACACCTTGTGCGCCTCCGGCGCCGCCCCCGGATCACGGACGGCCCGGTCGACAAGATCGGCCAGCTCCTGCCCGGACGGCAGTTCGAGCTGCACCGTACTCAGCCGCGGCCGCAACAGCCGCCCCAGCATGAGATCGTCCGCGCCGACCACGGCCGTCTCCTCCGGAATGCGGATCCCCGCGTCCTGAAGCGCCCGCATCAGCAGCATCGCGTACTCGTCGTTGTACGTGAACACCCCATCGAGCCCCAGCTCCCGCCAACGCGCGGCGAGCCCGGCCGCGGCCTCCTCCTCGTGCGCGAGCGGCAGCTCGACAACCGTCGCGTCCGTGCCGCGCACGGCGGCCCGCACCCCCGCCAGCCGCGGCGCGGAGAACGTGTCCAGCCCCGGCTCCCCCGGCACGACCACGCCGATCCGGCGGCGCCCCGTGTCGAACAGGTGCGCGCCCGCGCTGTACCCGACGACGTCGTGGTCCATGAGCAGCGCGTGCGCGCCCTCCACGGTCTCGGGGCCGAGCGTGACGACCGCCCGCGCCCCGGACCGTTTGAGCACCTCGACCCCCTGCGGGCCGAGCCCCGAGCCCGGCACCAGCACGGCCACCGGACGCAGCTCCGCCCAGGCGCGGGCGGCCTCGTCGTCGTGCGCGCCGACGGTGCCGTACTGGACGACCGTGTAGTCGAGCAGGCACAGCGCGGCCTGGAGTTCGTTGATGAACCTGCTGTACAGCGGGCCCACGGGGAACGCGGGCGCGGGCATGAGGACCATACGGCTGTGCCCGGCGCGCAGGCTGCGGGCGGCCGCGTGCGGGACGTACCCGAGTTCGCGCGCGGCCTCGCGGACGCGGCGGCGGGTCGGCTCGCTGATCCGGACGGCGCGGGCGTTGTTCAGCACGTAGGAGACGGTCGCGCGCGAGACGCCGGCCAGGCGGGCCACATCGGCGCTCGTCGGCACGGAGCGCGTGGGTGCGGGGAGCGGGGGCGCGGGCGGGTTCGGTATCTGCACCATGACGTACGGCATCCTTGCAGAAGCCGTAACGCGCCCTTCATTCGGGGGAGTTGAGAGCGCGGGCCGGGGTGCGCGAGGAGCCGTCCGGGGAGGTCAGCCGGTGGTGCCGGTGACCCGGTCGACGAGGTCGGTCCACGCGTCCTCCAGGCGCTGCGGCGGCATGCCGCACTGGTGGATCAGGTGGTGGACCAGGGCGGGGTCGAGCTGGGCCAGCAGCGTGTGGGTGAGCAGCTCGCAGTCGGCGTCCGGGACGGCCTGGCGCAGCAGCAGGGCGACGTGGTGGTGCCGCACCCGGTAGGGCGGGACGGTGAAGCGGCGGCCCGCGTCCGGTTCGGCCGCGAGCTGGAGTTCCAGGTCCTCCACGGTGCGGCGCAGGGCGGCGCGGCCGAAGGCGCGCAGCCGCTCGGCGGGGGGCGCACCCGGTCCCAGCGGCGGGGGGCCGCTGAGGAAGGCGGCCTGGAGCTTCTTCTCTCCGTGGTCGAGGAGGGCCATGAGCAGGCCGGTGCGGTCGCCGAAGCGGCGGAAGACGGTGCCCTTGCCGACACCGGCCGCCGCGGCGACCTCTTCCATGGTGACGGCGTCGGCGCCGTGCGCCGCGACGAGTCCGGCGGCCGCCTCCAGCAGCCGGGCCCGGTTGCGGGCGGCGTCGGCGCGCAGGCAGGGCTCGTCGTCGAGACCCAGCTGAACCAGCTGCGGGGACTCGACGGGCTCCGGGGGCGTCGGGACGGACGGGGGCGCGGCGGACATGAAGCCAGCGTAAAGCATCGGGAATGAAACTGGACCGTGGTCCGGTTGGAGTGCTACAACTGCAAAGCGGACCACGGTCCGTCTTGTGTCGCAGGTCATATCCCCCCTGGAGTTTTCCCATGTCTGTTCGCATCCTCGCCCTTGTCGGAAGCCTTCGCGCCGGTTCGCACAACCGTCAGCTGGCCGAGACCGCCGTGAAGCTCACCCCGGAAGGCGCCGACATCGCGCTCCACGAGGGCCTGGCGGAGATCCCCTTCTACAACGAGGACATCGACGTCGAGGGCAGCGTGCCGGCCGCCGCCGCCCAGCTGCGCGAGGCCGCCGCGGCCGCCGACGCGCTGCTGCTCTTCACCCCCGAGTACAACGGCACGATCCCGGCCGTGCTGAAGAACGCCATCGACTGGCTGTCCCGGCCGTTCGGCGCCGGTGCCATCAGCGGCAAGCCGGTCGTCGTGGTCGGCACCGCCTTCGGCCAGTACGGCGGCGTCTGGGCGCAGGACGAGGCCCGCAAGGCCGTGGGCATCGCCGGCGGCAAGGTCGTCGAGGACATCAAGCTGTCCATCCCCGGCTCCATGACCCGCTTCGCCGAGACCCACCCGGCGGACGACACCGAGGTCGCCGAGCAGCTGACGGAGGTCGTCAACCGCCTGCACGCCCTGGTCGACGGCGAGCAGGCCGCGGCCTGACGCACACCCCGAGCACGCCCGAAGGGGCCGGAAGCCGGAACAGGCTTCCGGCCCCTTCGCCGTACGCGGCAGCTCGCGCACGCCCGCTCAGGCCGCCGCCGGGGCCGGCCGGCCCTCCCGGTGGATCGGGGCGGTCGTCGTGGTCAGCGGCGCGCCCGTGCCGCCGTGGCGTGCCGCGACGATCTCCGCCGCGATGGACAGGGCCGTCTCCTCCGGGGTGCGGGCGCCGAGGTCCAGGCCGATCGGGGAGTGCAGGCGGGACAGCGCCCGCTCCCCCACGCCCGCCTCCCGCAGCCGGCGCAGGCGGTCGGTGTGGGTGCGGCGGGAGCCCATCGCGCCGACGTACGCCACCGGCAGCCCCAGCGCCACCTCCAGCAGCGGCACGTCGAACTTGGCGTCGTGCGTCAGCACGCACAGCACCGTGCGGGCGTCGGTCGGCGTGCCGCGCAGATAGCGGTGCGGCCAGTCGGCCACCACCTCGTCCGCCTCCGGGAAGCGGGCCCGGGTCGTGAACACGGGCCGGGCGTCGCACACGGTGACGTGGTAGCCGAGGAACTTCCCCACCCGTACCAGCGCCGCCGCGAAGTCGATCGCGCCGAAGACGATCATCCGGGGCGGGGGCACGGAGGACTGCACGAAGAGGGTCGGGCGCCCGGCGCAGTACGCGTCCGCGCCCGGCCCGACCGTGACCGTCCCGGTGCGCCCCGCGTCCAGCAGGTCACGCGCCGCTCCGGCGGCGGCGCGGTCCAGCTCCTCCGCGCCGCCGAGGCCGCCCGCGTGCGTGCCGTCGGGCCGGACGAGGAGCGCCCGGCCCAGCAGGTCCGCCGGACCGTCCGTCACCCACGCCAGCGCGCCCGGCCCGCCCCGGGACAGCTCCGGCAGGGCGGACTCCAGCACCGGCCGGACGGGGCTGTCCGCGCCGACCGGCGTGACCAGCACCTCGATGACGCCGCCGCAGGTCAGGCCGACCGCGAAGGCGTCCTCGTCGCTGTACCCGAACCGCTCGGTCCTGGCCCGCCCGTCCGCGAGGGCCTCGGCGCACAGGTCGTACACCGCGCCCTCGACGCACCCGCCGGACACCGAGCCGATCGCCGTGCCCTCACGGTCGACGGCGAGGGCGGCGCCGGGGCCGCGCGGCGCGCTGCCGTCCACGGAGATCACCGTGGCCACGGCGAACTCCCGGCCCTCGGCCAGCCAGCCGCGCAGGTCGTCGGCGAGGTCAAGCATGCGGACCTCCCGCCCGCAGCACCCGGTCCGGGCGGATCGGCAGGGCGCGGTGGCGTACGCCGGTGGCGTGCCACACCGCGTTGGCGACGGCGGCCGCCGCGCCCACGATGCCGACCTCGCCGATGCCCTTGATGCCGACCGGGTCGTCGGGGTCGTGGTCGTCGACCCAGACCGCCTCGACGTCCGCGGGCACGTCGGCGTGGGTGGCGACGTGGTAGCCGGCCAGGTCGGCGCCGTAGAGCGCGCCGGAGGCCGCGTCGCGCACCGCCTCCTCGTGCAGGGCCATGGAGATGCCCCAGGTCATGCCGCCGACGAGCTGGTTGCGGGCGGTCAGCGGGTTGACGATGCGGCCGGCGGCGAAGACGCCGAGCATCCGCCGCACCCGGACCTCGCCCGTGCTGACGTCGACGGCGACCTCGGCGAACTGGGCGCCCCAGGTGTGCCGTTCCTTCGCCGCGAGCGCGGCGATCGCCTGCGTGGTGTCGGACCGCACGGTGATGCCCTCCGGGGGCAGTTCACCGCCCGGCACGAGGCGTTCGCGCAGTTCCCCGGCGGCCGCCGCGACCGCCCAGCCCCAGGAGCGCGTGCCCATGGAGCCGGCGGCGATGCCGGAGGGCCCGAAGTCGCTGTCGCCGAGGTGCACCCGGACCCGCTCCGCCGGTACACGCAGGGCGTCGGCGGCGATCAGGGTGAGCGCCGTACGCGCCCCGGTGCCGATGTCCGAGGCGGAGATCCGGACGGTGAAGGTGCCGTCGGCGTCCGCGGTCACCGCCGCCGTGGACGGCAGGGCGCCCGCGGGGAAGGACGCGGCGGCCGTGCCGGTGCCGAGCAGCCACCGTCCGTCGCGGCGCACGCCGGGGCGCGGGTCGCGGGCGTCCCAGCCGAAGCGGCGGGCGCCCTCGCGGAAGCAGGCGGCGACGTTGCGGCTCGCGAACGGCAGTCCGCTGACCGGGCCGGTCTCCGGCTCGTTGCGCAGCCGCAGGTCGATCGGGTCGACGCCGCACTTCTCGGCCAGTTCGTCGAGGGCGCACTCCAGGGCGAACGACCCCGGCGCCTCGCCGGGCGCCCGCACCCACGTCGGGGACGGCACGTCCAGCCGTACGACGCGGTTCTCCGTGCGGTGGGCGGTGGCGTCGTACATGGTGCGGGCCACGCCGGCGCCGGGTTCGACGAACTCGTAGACCGTGGAGGTCTGGTTGAGCGAGACGTGCTCCAGGGCGCGCAGCCGTCCGTCGGGTCCTGCGCCCAGCCGGACCCGCTGGACGGTGGGGCTGCGGTAGCCGGTGACGGAGAACATCTGGCGCCGGGTCAGCGTCACCCGCACCGGGCGGTCCAGTTGGGCCGCGGCCATCGCCGCGGCGACCTGCGGTGCGCGGACGCCCTTGCTGCCGAAGCCGCCGCCGACGTGCTCGGAGCGGACCCGTACCGCGGACGGGTCGAGGGAGAACATCCGGGCGAATTCGTCGGCGACCCAGGTGATGCCCTGGTCGGAGTCGACGAGGTCCAGCCGGCCGCCGTCCCACCACGCCGTCGCCACGTGCGGCTCCATCATGGCGTGGTGCTCCTCGGGCGTGGTGTACTCCGCGTCCACCACATGCGCGGAGGCGGCGAGTTCGGCCTCCAGGTCGCCCTTCTCGGTGACGCCGGGCATGTGCCCCTCGGCGGGGTAGGCGTCGGGCCGGTCCGCGGAGAGGGCGACGTCGTGGGGCTCCTCCTCGTACGAGACGGCGAGGGCGTCGGCGGCCGCCCGCGCCTGCTCGGGCGTCTCGGCGACGACGAGGGCGACGGGCCAGCCGGCGTGCGGGACGCGGTCGTGCTGGAAGACGAGGGCGGTCGGGTCCGGCCGGACGCCCAGCATGCCGACGTAGTCGCCGGCCAGGCGGGGGGCGTTGCCGTGGTGGAGGACGGCCAGGACACCGGGCATGGCGAGCACCGGGGCGGTGTCGAGGGACCGGATCCGGCCGCGGGCCACCGTGGACAGCACGAACGTGCCGTGGACGAGCCCGGCGAACGGGATGTCACCGCCGTAGCGGGCGGCGCCGGTGACCTTGTCGCGGCCCTCGACGCGGGTGTGCGCGGTGCCGACGACGCCCGGTGCGGCGGGGCGTTGGGGGGCGACGGTCATCGGGAGGTCTCCTCGGCGAGTTCGGTCAGCACGGCCACGACGAGGTTGCGCTGGAGGGTCACCTTGTAGCCGTTGTGGGGCAGGGGGCGGGCCGCCGCGAGTTCGGCGTCGGCTGCCGCGGCGAAGTACTCGGCGGTGGCGGGCGCGCCGACGAGGATGCGTTCGGCGAGGCGGGCCCGCCAGGGCCGGGAGGCGACCGCGCCGAGGGCGAGGCGGGCGTCGCGGACGACGCCGCCGGACACGTCCAGCGCGGCGGCGACCGAGCCGATCGCGAAGGCGTACGAGGCGCGTTCGCGGACCTTGCGGTAGCGCGAGCGGGCGGCGACGTGCGCGGGCGGCAGGGTGACATGGGTGATGAGCGCACCGGGCGGCAGCACGGTCTCGCGCTGCGGGGTGTCGCCGACCGGCAGGTAGAAGTCGGTCAGCGGGGCCTCGCCGGCGCCGTCGGCGGTCCGCCAGGAGACGACGGCGTCGAACGCGGTGAGCGCGACGCCCATGTCGGAGGGGTGGACGGCCACGCAGTGCTCGGAGGCGCCGAGGATCGCGTGGTTGTGGTGCTCCCCTTCGAGGGCGGAGCAGCCGCTGCCGGGTGCGCGCTTGTTGCAGGGCCGGGTGATGTCGGTGAAGTAGCCGCAGCGGGTGCGCTGGAGCAGGTTGCCGCCGACGGTGGCCATGTTGCGCAGCTGGCCGGAGGCGCCGGCCAGGACGGCCTGGGTGAGCGCCGGGTAGCGGTCGCGGATCAGCGGGTGCGCGGCGAGGTCGCTGTTGGTGACGGTCGCGCCGATGCGTACCGCGCCGTCGTCGTCGGTCTCGATCCGGTCGAGCGGGAGGGAGCGGACGTCGACGAGCCGGGCGGGGGTTTCGACGCCGTTCTTCATCAGGTCGACGAGGTTGGTGCCGCCGCCGAGGAAGCGGGCGTCCGGGTCCGCGTCCAGCAGGGCGACCGCGGTGGCGACGTCGTCGGCGCGCCGGTAGTCGAACTCCCTCATGCGGCGGTCTCCTCGGTGACGGCGGTGTCGGCGGAGGCCTCGGCGGCGGCGCGGGCGACCGCTTCCGCCATCTGGCCGTAGGCGGCGCAACGGCAGAGGTTGCCGCTCATACGTTCCTTGATCTCCTCGGTGGTCAGGGGCGGCGGGCCGGCCTCGGACCGCACGTCCGCGGTGACGGCGCTGGGCCAGCCGGCGGCGTGCTCCTCGATGACGGCGACCGCCGAACAGATCTGTCCGGGGGTGCAGTAGCCGCACTGGTAGCCGTCGAGGTCGAGGAAGGCCTGCTGCACCGGGTGCAGCCGGTCCCCCTCGGCGACGCCCTCCACGGTGGTGATCTCGCGGTCCTCGGAGGCGACGGCCAGCTGAAGACAGGAGACGGTGCGCCGGCCGTCGACGAGGACGGTGCAGGCGCCGCACTGGCCGTGGTCGCAGCCCTTCTTGGTGCCGGTCAGGTCGAGGCGGTCGCGCAGGGCGTCGAGCAGGGTGGTGCGGTGGTCGACGGTGAGCGTGTGTTTCTCGCCGTTGACGTTCAGGGTGACGGTGCTGGACGACGTGGGGGGCGTCATGGACGGCCTTCTTTCACGGATATCTCAGGAGTCACGAAAATCTGCAGCGGAGGGGTCGGGGCGCTGTGCGGAACGTGCGGTGTGCGGGATGGTGTGACGTGCGACGTCGTGCGGGCGCGGCGGTGGCGCGGGCATGCCGAGGGGCCGTCCCGTGCCGCCCGGGTCCGCCGATACGATGGACCGGAAGCGGACAGCTGTCCGTTACCGAGAACGTAGTGGACAGCTGTCCGCTTATCAAGGACGGGTTTCGGTCACGGCCCGGAAGGAGGACCGGTGGGCGAGCACAAGGACGCGTCCCGGAGCGCGGAGACACCCCAGCGGGCGGACGCTCAGCGCAACCGCGAGCGCATCCTGGCCGTCGCGGTCACCGAGCTGACGCGGTCGGCGGACACCCCTCTGAGCGTGATCGCCAAGAAGGCGGGCGTCGGACAGGGCACGTTCTACCGGAACTTCCCCAGCCGCGAGGCGCTGGTGATGGAGATCTACCGGCACGAGATGCGGCAGGTCGCCGACAGCGCGGACCAGCTGCTGTGCTGCCGGGAGCCCGACCGGGCGCTGCGGGAGTGGATGGACCGGCTGGCCCGGTTCAGCATGACCAAGGCGGGTCTCGCGGACGCGATCCGGCAGGCCACCAGCTCCCCGGACGGCCCGGCGAAGCCGGGACCCGACACGCTGCTCCAGGCGGCGGACCGGCTGCTCCGGGCGTGCGAGGAGGCCGGGGTGATCCGCCCCGGCGTGACCTCCGACGACCTGCTCCTCGCGATCGGCGGACTCTGGCAGCTCGACCCCGCGAGCGCCTGGCAGGAGCGGGCCGCCCGCCTGCTGGACCTGGTCATGGACGGGCTGCGGGTGGGGGCGCCGGGGCGGAAGACGCCGGACGCCTGACGGACGGCGCGCTGTCGGCCGGGGGGGTCAGGCGAGAGCCGTCGGGGCGAGTTCGCGCAGTTCGCGGAGGGCCGCCGCGACGGCCGGGCGGGCGTGGCCGCCGGCGCGGGTGGCCGTGAGGAGCCTGCGGTGGGGGTCGCCCGCGCAGCGGACGCGGGTGATCGGCAGGTGCGGGGTCACGTGGGCCAGGCGCGGGATCAGCGCCACGCCGAGACCGTGGGCCACGAGATGCGCCGTGGCGTTCCAGTCGCCGGCGTGGTGGACGACCTCCGGGGTGAAGCCGGCCGCGCCGCACGCGGCCATCACCTGGAGCCGGCACGGGCTCTCCGGGACCGGGGCGATCCACGGCTCGTGCGCCGCCTCGGCCAGGTCGGCGCGGTCCCGCCCGGCCAGCGCGTGGGCGTCCGGCACCACCAGGTCGAACGGGTCGTCGAGCAACGGCTGCTGGTCGAACCGCGTGTCGCTCATCGGCGGGTTGTGCGGGGTGGACTCCACCACGGCCAGATCGGCGGCGCCCTCGAAGAGCAGGTCGAAAATGGCCGGAACGACCGCCTCCGTGATCCGTACCGACAACCGTGGGTGCCGCTCGCCGAGCCGGGCCGCCATCGGCGCGAGCAGCACCGAGACGGCCACCGGGAACCCGGTCACCCGCAGCACCCCGGCCGGGTCGCCGTGGTCGGCGCGCAGGTCCAGCTCGGCCAGGTCCCAGCGGGCCTGGATGGCGTCGGCGTGCGCCAGCAGGCTCTCGGCGGCCGGGGTGAGCCGTACCCCGCGGCCCTGGGGCTCGAGCAGGTCGACGTCGAGGTCGCGGGCGAGCTGGCGGATCTGCTGGGAGGCGGCGGAGGGCGTGAAGTGCAGGGCGCGGGCGGCCGCGGTGACCGTGCCGTAGTGGGCGACCGCTCGCAGGACGTGAAGCCGGCGCAGGTCAATCATGAAGTCGAGGCTTCACGGTGGCGTGCACAAAGTCAACCTGGACGTGAACATAATCGACGGCTCATCCTTGAGGTGCCGCGCACGGCGGCAGGCACACACGTCACGTGCAGCACGTGAGAATCCAAGGAGTCGCCATGACCAGCACCACCGGCGTCACGGGTACGACCGGCACCGCCTGCCCCTACTGCGGGTGGCCGGACCACGCCGAGCCGTTCCAGGTCGTCTCGCGGCACGCCACCGCGGCGGGCAGCACGGTGTGGACGCGCTGCGGCTGCGGGTCGCTCCAGGTCCGCGCGGTGGACGCGCGGGGCATGCGCATCATGTCGCGCAGCCGCCCCGCCGACGTACCGGCGCCGGGCGGACGCTGACGTACCGGCACGGACGGGCGGGTTGACGGGCAGGCGCCGCGGAGGGGCGGGCGTTGACAGGCGGTCGCCCCGGCCGTACTCATGGCGTAGTGATCGCGTACCGGCCGGAGGCGGCCGGTGACCGGGGACCCGGGTGCGGGCGAGGAGGCGTGGACGTGCGGAGACTCCCCTTGTCCGGGGTGACGGTGGTGACCGTGGAGCAGGCGGTGGCCGCGCCCTACGCCACCCGGCAGCTGGCCGACCTCGGCGCCCGGGTCGTCAAGGTGGAGCGGCCGGGCGGGGGTGACTTCGCCCGGCGCTACGACACCACCGTGCACGGCACGTCCAGCTACTTCGTGTGGATCAACCGCTCGAAGGAGTCCCTCACGCTCGACCTGAAGGACCCGCGCGGCCTGGACATCCTGCACGAACTGCTGGCGGACGCCGACGTGTTCGTGCAAAACCTCGCGCCGGGCGCGGCCGGCCGCCTCGGGCTGGGCGCCGAGGACCTGGCCCGCCGCCATCCGCGCCTGATCCCCTGCGCCGTCTCCGGCTGGGGCACCACGGGGCCGTGGGCCGACCGCAAGGCGTACGACCTGCTCGTGCAGTGCCAGACGGGTCTGGTGTCGCTCACCGGCACCCCAGAGGAGACCGCCCGTACGGGAATCTCCGTCGCCGACATCGCCGCCGGGATGTACGCCTACAGCGGTGTCCTCACCGCCCTCTACACCCGCGCCACCACCGGCGAGGTGCACCCGGTGGAGGTGTCCCTGTTCGAGGCGCTGGCGGAGTGGATGGGGCAGCCCGCGTACTACACGCGGTACGGCGGCGCCCAGCCGCCCCGGATGGGCACGCAGCACGCGACGATCGCGCCGTACGGCACGTTCCGGGCGGCGGACGGGCGCGAGGTGCTGTTCTCCGTCCAGAACGAACGCGAGTGGGCGGCGCTGTGCCGAGAGTTCCTCGGCCGGCCGGAACTCACCGGCGACCCGCGGTTCGCCACCGGTTCCCTCCGCGTGGCGCACCGGGACGAACTGAACGCGATCGTGGCGGACCGCTGCGCCCGCGACGACGCGGCGGACCTGCTCAAGAGCCTCGAGGAGATGGGCATCGCCTGCACCGGGGTCAACGACGTCGCTGCGTTCCTCGACCACCCGGTGCTGGCGGCGCGCGGCCGGTGGCGCGAGATCGGGGTGCCGGGCGGCATGGCTCAGGCGCTGCTCCCGCCCGCCGACCTCGCGGGCCTCCCCGCCCGCATGGACCCGGTGCCGGCGGTGGGCGAGCACACGGAGAGGATCCTGCGCGAACTGGGCCGCACGCCGGAGGACATCGCGGCGCTGCGGGCGGACGAGGTGATCTGACCGGTCCGGGCCGCGATCATGGCCGCTGCCGGTGCCGGCTACGGCTGCCGCTGGTGCTGACTCCGCTGCTGATGCCGGCGCAGCGCCTCCAGCACCTCCTCGTCCGTCGTCTGGTCGAACTCGTCGTACCACTGGCCGACGGCCATGAAGGCGGCCGGTTCGTGGAGGCTGATCAGCTCGTCGGTCTCGGAGCGGAGGGCGGCGGCGCCCTCCGGGGAGGCGACCGGGACGGCCAGGACCAGGCGGGCGGGACCGCGGGCGCGGAGGGCGCGCAGGGCGGCGCGGGCCGTGGAGCCGGTGGCCAGGCCGTCGTCGACGACGACCACCGTGCGGCCCTGCGGGTCGGGCGCGGGCCTGCCCTGCCGGTAGAGCTGTTCGCGCCGGAGCAGTTCGGCGCGTTCCCGTGCGACGACGGGCGCGAGGTCGGCCTGTGTCAGGCCGAGACCGCGCAGGGCCTCCTCGTCGTACACGGGGACGCCGTCGCCGGCCATGGCGCCGACGCCGTACTCCTCGTGGCGGGGGGCGCCGACCTTGCGGACGACGAGGACGTCGAGGGGCGCGCCGAGGGCCTCGGCGACCTCGGCTGCGACGGCGACGCCGCCGCGGGGCAGCGCCAGGACGAGGGGGTCGGGCAGGGCGCCCGCGTCCTGCCTCTCCCGCAGCCGCGCGGCCAGTTCGCGTCCGGCCTGCCGGCGATCACGGAACCGCATGACGGTGCCCTCCCTCCGAGCGGTCACGACCTCGGTCGGCACCCGCGTACCCCTTCCCCGGGTGCGCGAAGCACCGGCGCGGGGCATGGGGGCGGCGCGCTCGGGCAGTCGTGGTGCATGGTCGGTGACACGAGTGACCCCGGGCAGGCGCCGCGACGGGACCGCAGCGGGCACCGTTCGGTGGCGCAGGAGGACGACGTACGCATCGAGGCCTGGGCGGCGAGCCGCGAGCACTGCCTGGCCGAGGCCGTGGTGGCGATGGTGGAGTGCTTCGCCGACGTGTCCGGTGTGAGACCGACCGGGGTGGACCGCATCCGGCTCGCCGAGACGAGCGACGACGACCTGCTGGCCGCGCTGCTCGACGAGATCCTGTACCGGCTGGAGGCGTACGGCCAGGTGCCGGTGGACGTGGAGGCCGACGAGGCCGAGGGCGGGCTGGATGTGCGGCTGGCGGTCGTGGGCCTGGCGGACGTGCGGGTCACCGGGGAGGTGCCGACGGACGTCGGCTGGGAGGATCTGCGGCTGTCGCCGGGACCGTACGGCTGGTCGTGCGCGGTGACCGTCGACGGGTGACCACGCTCAGTGGGTCGGCGTCGCGCGGCTGATGTCGGCGAGCGCGGAGTGCGGGTCCTCCTCGGCGGCGAGGTCGCCGAGGCTGACCACGCCCACGGGGCAGCCGCCGTGCTCCACCACGGGGAGCCGCCGCACGGCGTGTTCCCGCATCAGCTCGACGGCGTGGTCGGTGGTGTCGTCCGGGTCGAGCGTCACCAGCGGCGGGCGGGTGCACAGCGACCCGACGGTCGTGGCCTCGGGATCGTGCCCCTCGGCGACGCCCCGCAGCACGATGTCGCGGTCGGTGAGCACACCGAACAGGTCGCAGTCGTAGGCGACGAGCACATCCCCGACGTCCTGCTCCCGCATCAGCCGCGCCGCCTGCGTCACGGAGGTCATCGGCTCGACAGAGGTGGTGTGCGCGGACATCACGTCGCGTATGCGGGTGGTCATGAGGACACCTCCCGGTGCGAGGTCGCGAACACGGGGCGCCACCGACGGACACCCCGTCCGCTTTTCACATCGTCACCCTCATACCCCGCACGGCGGCTGATGCTCCTCCTCGACGAGGACCACATTTCGCACCAGACCACGCGCGCCCTCTCCGGAAAAGCGAACCTTCGCGTTGTGAGGCGGATCCACGAAATCAACCGCCCTGCCATAACGGGTGATGTGTTCGAGCGTGAGAGGAGCTATCTCGCCGGAGGAGTACCGCTGCCCGGTGCGCGCGATGCCGCCTGTACAGCGAACGACGCAGGTGGCTGCCTCAGGCCCTGCGCTCTCCACCGCATAGATCTGCAGCTTCCCGCGCTCGGAATCATCGCGCATATCCCCCGCCTCCGGTAGAAACCGCGGCCAGCATACGGCGACCGGCTCGGTTTGCCCGGAGCCGTCGCGGTCGCTTGGATGGGCCGGTCCCCGGTGGCCGCCGGGGGTGGGGCCGGGTGTGAGCGGGGGCGGCGGGTGGACGGGCGGCGGTCGCCGGGGTGGCGGTTCGGGTGGTTGTGGGCGGCGTACGGGGTGTCCACCTTTGGTACGCGGTTCGCGTTCGACGCGTTCGCGCTGATCGCCCTGCTGGTGCTGGACGCCGGTCCGGCGGAGGTGTCGCTGCTGGCGGCGGTGGGTCCCGCGGTCGGGGCGGTGCTGTCGGTGCCGCTCGGGCCCTGGGTGGAGTACCGCCGCAAACGCCCGGTGATGATCGCGACGGATCTGCTCCGGTGCGCGGTGCTGCTCAGCGTGCCCCTCGCCTACGCCGTGGACGCGCTCACCGTGGCGCAGCTGCTGGTGGTGTCCGTGACGGTGGCGGCGGCCGACATCACGTTCCAGGCGGCGGTCGGCGCGTACGTGAAGGACGTCGTGCCGCGCGAGGAGCTGCTGCGCGCGAACGGGCGGCTGGAGTCGACGAACTGGACCGCGACCATGCTCGGTCCGCCGCTGGGCGGGGCGGCGATGGGAGTGTTCGGGCCGGTGACGACGGTGGTCGCCGACGCCGTGAGCTATCTGCTGTCGGCCGGTGCGCTGGGCGCGGCGGGTGGTGGCGACCGGCGTCCCGAGCGGCCGGACCCGCGGCCCCGGCTGCGGGCCGGCGACCTGCTCGACGGGTGGCGGTACATCCTGCGCAGCCGTGAGCTGCGTCCGCTGTTCCTCAACACGGTGCTGGTCAACGGCCTGATCATGGCGTCGTCGCCGCTGCTGATCGTGCTGATGGTGGGCCCGCTGGGCTTCGCCCCGTGGCAGTACGGGCTGGCCTTCGCGGTGCCGTGTCTGGGCGGGCTGGTCGGCGCGCGGCTGTCGCGGCGGCTGGTGGCGCGGTTCGGGCCGCGGCGGGTGCTGCAGGTCGCGGGGACGCTGCGGGCGTGCTGGCCGATCGGTCTGGCGTTCGTGGGACCGGGTGTGGCGGGGCTGGTTCTGGTGATGGGGGTCGAGTTCGGGCTGATCACGAGCATCGGCGTGTTCAACCCGGTCCTCGCGACGCGCCGGCTGGAGGGGACCCCGGCGGACCGGGTCGTGCGCACGCTGTCGGCGTGGTCGGCGACCGGCAAGGCGTCGATCGCCGCGCTGACCGCGTTCTGGGGCCTGCTGGCGAGCCTCACCGGCCCCCGCACCGCCATCGCCCTCGCGGGCGCCCTGCTCCTGGCCACCCCGCTGCTGCTTCCCCGCCGCCTCGACGAGGCGCGCCGGGAAGAGGAGGCGGAGGCCGGAAGTCAGCTCAGCGGTGGCTGAGGACGTTCACCACGCGGCCGTCCGGGTCGCGGACGAAGAAGCGGCGTACGCCCCACTCCTCGTCCCGCAGCGGGTGGACGATCTCCGCGCCGCTGTCGCGGACGGTCTCGTACACCGCGTCGACGTCGTCCACCTCGACGCTCAGGTCGGGGTCGACCGGCGCCGTCCTGTCGGCGGTCATCACGCTCACCTGCGCCGTCGGGCTGGACGGCGAGGCGAGCGTCATGATCCAGCCGTGGTTCATGACCTCCTCGAAGCCCAGGAGGCCGTAGAACTCCCGGTTCTCCCCTACGGCCTCGGAGTGGAGGTTCGGCACGACACGGCGGACGGTCATCGACGGCTCCCTGTGGTCGAGCAGCGTGTAGCGGCCGGACAGCATCACCGCGTCGACGTCGGTCTCCTGGACCAGCCGGGTCAGCTTGCCCGTGTGGTACATCCCCGCGCCGACGGCTCCCACCGTCCCCTGGGCGCGCAGCTCGGCGAGAGCCGGGTAGCCGTCGCGGAGCGCGTCCTCGAAGTGCTGCTCCGCGTCGTGCAGGTACAGCACGTCGATCCGGTCGACGCCCATGCGCGTCAGCGAGTCCTCCACGCTGCGCAGCACCCCGTCCCGGGTGAAGTCCCACACCCGGCGGTGGGTGGCGGGCACCTCGAAGGCCTCGTCGGTCCGGCCGCCGGGATCCTGCGGCACCAGCACCCTGCCGACCTTCGTGGACAGCGTCCACGCGTCACGCGGCTTCCCCCGCAGCAGTGCGCCGACACGGCGTTCGGACTGCCCGATCCCGTAGTGGGGCGAGGTGTCGAAGTAACGGACACCGCTGTCCCAGGCCGCCTCCAGCGCCCGCGCGGCGGTGTCGTCGTCGACCGGCTCGAACAGCCCGCCGAGCGGACCGCCCCCGAAGCCCAGTTCCGTGACGTGCACGTCGCTCCTGCCGAGTCTGTTCCGTTCCACGGGCGGGTGACTCCTTCAGGTGGGCTACGGGGGCTGTCGTGCCGCGTCAGACCGCGCCGGGGATCTCCTCGGTCACGCCGTTCAGGGGCGAGTCCGGGTCGGTGCCGTAGGGGCGGGTGAGGACCTCGAGGCCGTGGCCCGCCGGGTCGCGGAAGTACACGCCGCGTCCGCCGTCGTTGCGGTTGATGCGGCGCGGGTGCCGGCCGTGCGGGTCGGCCTGGAGGGGGACCCGGGCGGCGACGAGCCGGGCGAGGATCGCGTCGAACTCGTCCTCGGAGACGAGGAACGCGTAGTGCTGCACGGGAATGTCGATGTCGACGGTGGCGAAGTCGAGGGTGACGCCGTTGGCGGTGGTCACCGGGAGGAACATCCCGGCGGGCGGTCCGGGCTCGAGGCCCAGGATCTCCGCGACGAAGCGGGCGGACGTCTCCCGGTCGGGAGTGAGAACGATCGTGTGGTTGAACTCGACGGACAAGGTCAATGCCTCCACAGGCATCCGCGGCGCCTCCATGCCTCACCCGGCCGGTGACCGGCACGCGATGCCGCGGACGGCACGTTAGGGCACCACCGCCGCGCGCGTCGAGCGGATTTCCGGCACGAGGACGCCGGCGCCGAAGTCCGGTCCGTGCCCTGACAGTTGTCAGGGACACCCGTGTCCGTCGTCTCCCTACAGTGGCACAGCAGCACAGCACCTACTCCACGGGGATGAATGACCATGAAGAACTTCACGCGCCGTCACGTCACCCTCCTCGCCGCGGCCGCCCTGGCGTTCGGCGGGCTCACCGCCACCGCGCAGGCCGCGCCCGCGGCTCCGTCCGGCGGGGACCCGACGCTCACCGACGTCTACATCTGGGCCACGGACGTCAACCTCCGCCAGCAGCCGTCGGTGTCCGCCCCGCGCCTGGCCGTCCGCTCGCAGTACTGGCTGGACGCCGTCTGCCAGACGCAGGGCGACACGGTCACCGACCCGGACGTGGGCACCAACAACTGGTGGACCGCCGTGCAGGAGTTCTCCGGCAGCGACCTCGCCTGGGTGAACAACCTGTATCTGCGGGGCGGGCAGAAGATCGAGGGCGTGCCCGACTGCTGACGCCCGCGCGTCACGGGGGAAGGGGCGGGCCGGTGATCCGGCCCGCCCCTCGGGGTGTGCGGCGAGAGCCGCGACGGCTCAGTACCAGCCCGTGTTCACCAGCGCGTGCCCGTCGCAGGCGAGGATGGCGCGGGAGACCCGGCCGTCGAGGTTGTTCCCGATCTTCGTGAAGGCGTAGGTGAGGCCGGGGTCCACGGTCTCGGACACCCAGCCGTCGGCGCGGCCCGCCCCGCTGTTGGAGCGCTCCAGCACCGCCGCGCAGTTGGTGCGCGCGTTCTCGATGCGCGCGAAGGAGCCGCACGCGTCGGAGTAGTAGTACTTCAGCGCCATGCCCTCGAAGGTCTTGGTGGCTCCGACCTGGCGGAAGGTCCCGGCGCAGCCGGAGACGGTGGGGTACTGCCCCTCTCTGGCGTAGGCACCGTAGTTGCCGCCCGAGAACGACGCGGCGTGGACGGCGGACATGGGCAGGAGCGCCATCACCGCGGCTGCGCCCCCCGCGGCCAGCAGAGTTGTGAGCGATCGGCGGCTCATACTTCCTCTTTCCCGTTGTTTCCTGGTGTCGTACGGCGTTCACGGCCGGCGCCCTCGGTCAGGGGGCGCCGGCCACTCGCCGTGACCGTACGGGCCGTCAGGGCGACGCCGGTACCTGACAGTTGTCAGGGGCGCGTGCGCGGCAGCAGGGCGAGGTGGTCCTCGCGTACCAGCCCGAAGCGCAGGGCGACGGAGGCGAGGCGGGCGCGTTTGGCGCCGGTGCGGCTGCCGTCGGGGGCGGCGCCGTCCTCGCCCGGGTCCAGGCGCAGCTTGGTGTGGGCGAGGTAGTCGATGTGGTAGTTGACCGCGGAGCGGGTCAGGCCCCGGCAGGACTCCAGCGGGCGCAGCCGGTCGACGATCTCGCCGACGCCGGGCAGGGCCGTGTCCGAGGGGTCCCGCAGCCGGGGTTCGCACAGGGCGACCAGGACGAGGAAGTACTTCGCGGTCGGGTCCAGGGCGAACGGGTGCACGGTCTGTTCGCCGAGACCGTCGGCGGACCGCTCACCCAGGTAGGCGTGTTGCGGCGCGAACACCTTGAAGGTGACGGGGTGGTGCAGGGCGGGCAGCACCACGCGGGAGAACTCGAACGGCACGGGCGCGCCGAGCCGCCCCGGGGCGACGGTGAGGTACTCGCCCGCGCCCTCCAGGTTCTCCACCGCGTAGGACACGGTGCGGCTGAAGTTGGACAGCCGCCAGTAGTCCCCGGCCGCCTCCAGCCGTCCGGCGCGGCGGGAGATCCCCGGGTCGGCCAGCTCGATCGCCACGTCCTCGCCGCCGGGCAGCCCGCGACCGAAGTCGGCCACGTCGCCGGGGGCGAGATGCAGCAGCCGCGGCCTGCCCGCCGCGTTCCCCTCGGGACCCACGGGTCCCTCGGGTCCGGGTAACTGCACGATGATCGTTTCCATGGTGGCTCCCGCTCCCCCGTCCCCCGGTCGGCCACCGGAATTGTAGGCGGCGGTTCCGCTTCCGCGGGCGCCCTCGCCAAGCCCCGTCCGGCTCCTACCGGCCACATCCCGCCCTCGCCAGGCCCCGCCCGCCCTGGACCAACCCCGTCCGGCCCGCTCAGACCCCGGCCGCCGCGGCCGCCTCCTCCACGCGAGCGGCCACCCACACCAGAAACGCCCGCACCTCGTCGGCGGGCAGCACCGCCGCCTCCGCGCGGGGGCGTTCGAAGCTGTCCAGCGCCCGGGTGACGAGGGGCGCGAAGGCCGGCTCGGACGCGGCGACGATCTCCCCCGCCCTGCGCTTGGCGAACCAGTGCCCGGTACGGCAGTGGACGGTGGCGCGGCAGCCGTTGAGCACCCGGTTGTCGGCCAGATGGCCTTCCCCGTCGGCGTGTTCCCGCACGGAGGCGCGGAGCGCGGCGAGCACCGTGGGCCGGTCCGGGGCGGCGATCACGTCCCGCGCAGGCGCGCCGTACAGCGGCAGGCCCGCCTGGTGGGCGACGGACCGGTCGATGACGTACCAGAACGCCGGCCCCTCCAAGGGGTCGTACGCGGCGCGTTCGGGCAGGGACGGCCCGGTGTTGAGGTCGAGCAGGTAGCCCGCGTCACCGGACGGGCGGGCGGCGAAGTCGGCCGCGTAGACGACCAGTTCCAGGCCGGCGGCGGGGCAGGGCAGCTCGGAGTGGGCGAGCGTCCCGGCCAGCGCGGACAGGTCCGCGCGCGGCAGCGCGGGGTCGACCACGACCGTCACGTCGACGTCGCTGCGCCCGTGGCGGTAGTCGCCGAGGGCGAGCGAGCCGACGGCGAGGACGCTCACCAGGCGGTCGCCGCAGACGGCGGAGGTGCGGCGGACCAGCTCCTCCAGGTACGGGCGCAGTTCCGGCGGCGGGAGGGAGGGACGGCTCATGCCCCCAGTGTCACCCCGCCCCGCCCGTGGATCCGGGCCGGGTCACGCCCACAGGTCGTCGCTGGCGCACACCCGTGCGCCCATGTTGCGTTCCATCATCCGCAGGGCGGCGTCCGCCAGGTCCTCGTGGATGTGCGCCACGGCGTCCCGGGGGACGGTCACCTCGAAGTGCCGGATGTGCGCGTCGAGCGAGGAGTAGAGCACGCACTGCTCGGTCACCTGCCCGCACAGCACCAGCTGGTCGATGCCCTGCTGGGTGAGCAGATAGCTGAGCGGGGTCTCGAAGAAGATGGAGTGCCGGGCCTTGACCACGAAGAGCGACGACTCGTCCGGCACCAGCGGCTCGACGAGGTGCGCGTGCGGCCCCGCCAGCGCCTTGTCGAGCAGTTCGCCGTGGTGGGAGCGCCACTCGCCGAAGTTGTCGTTGACGTAGATCACCGGCGCGTTCCGCCGTCGCGCCCGCTCCAGCAGCCGGGAGATCACCGGGACCACCCGATCGGCGGACGGAAGCAGCTGGTCGGCGTCCGGGTGGTCATAGGTGTTGATCATGTCGATGACGGTCAGCGCGGTCTTGCCCATGCGTCCAGGGTTCCACCGGGGTGCGGGATCAGGCATCCGCACGGCGGCCGGGGCCGTCCGGCCCTAGTCGGGGCCCGCCGCGCCGCCGACGATGGGGTGATGATCCACAGCGATGGCTTCCGGGCGCTCGGCCGGCAGGAGTGCCTGCGCCTGCTGGGCAAGGTGCCGGTCGGCCGCGTCGTGTACACGCGGCACGCGCTTCCCGCGGTGCTGCCGGTGAACTTCACCCTGGACCCGGACGGGTCGGTGGTGCTGTGCACCTCCGCGGGCTCCGACCTGGTGCGGGCCGTCGACGGGGTGGTGGTGGCGTTCGAGGCGGACGACTTCCACGCCGGGCGCCGGTCCGGCTGGAGCGTGGTGGTGACCGGCCGGGCGGCGGTGGTGACCGACCCGGCCGAGCACGAGCGGCTGCTGCGCACCGGCCCCCGGTCGTGGATGCCGCTGCGGGACGGCGTGTTCGTGCGGATCGAGAGCGGGATGGTGACGGGGCGGGAGCTCACGGGGACCGGGGGCGGCTCGTAGCGCCCCGGGGGGGCAACCCCCTTGGGCGGTACCGCCGGACGGGTGACGTACGGTACGGCCTGTGACCGCCTACACCCCTGAAGACACCCCGGGCCGTTACGGCCCGTACGCCACCGTCGAGACCGAGGCACGCTCGGTCGGCCGGGTGCGCACCGAGTACTCGCCCGCGCACGACGGCGACCCGGACCCCGGGGAGATCGTCTGGACGTGGGTGCCGTTCGAGGAGAACGACGGCCGGGGCAAGGACCGGCCGGTGCTGGTCGTGGCCCGCGAGGCGGCGGGCACCTTCCTCGCCGTGCGGCTGTCCAGCAAGGGGCATGCCGGGGACCGGGAGTGGGTGCCGATCGGCAGCGGGCCGTGGGACCGGTCGGGGCGCGACTCGTGGGTGGCCGTCGACCGGGTGCTGCGGCTGCACGAGCAGGGCATGCGCAGGGAGGCGTGCGCGCTGGACCGGATGCGGTTCAATTCCGTGCGGCAGCGGCTCAGGGAGCGGTACGGCTGGGAATGACCGCCTCCGGCGCGTCCACCAGGTCCGCGAAGGTCCGCTCGAACGCGGTGCGGGTCGCGCCGTCACGGGTGCGGTCCAGGATGCCGAACACCACGTGGTCGAAGGCGCCCTCGAAGCGTCCGCCGCGCCCCAGGTGCGTGCGGAACGCCTCCGCGACCTGGGCGGGGTCGTTGCGGAACACGCCGCAGCCCCAGGCGCCGAGCACCAGCCGCCGGTGGCCGTGGTGGGCCGCCGTCTCCAGCACGCGGCCCGCGCGGCGCACCAGCGCGCCGGGCACCTCCCCCAGCCGCTCGGGCGTCCTGGAGCGGATCACGCCCGCGTTGGGCGCGGGGGAGGTGAGGAAGGCGGCGGTGAAGGGGGCGTCGAGCAGGGCGCCGCGGTCGTCGCGGAACACGGGCACGGCCGGGGTGTGGATCACCCGGTCGGTGTAGAACGGGTCCCGGTGGGCGCGGTGGTGGTCGTAGAAGCCGGGGGCCCGCAGCAGGCACGTGTACAGCGCGGAGGCGCGGCACAGGGCCTCTTCCTGGGCCTGCGCGCCGTTGAGGTAGCCGCCGCCCGGGTTGCGCGCCGAGGCGAAGTTGAGGACGGCCACGGGATCCGGGGCGTCGGGGCCGGTGAGGCGGCGGGCGGCGGCCAGGCTGCTCTCGCCTGTCACCTCGAAGCGGGTGGTCACGGGCGCGAAGGGCGGCACCTCGACCGGCTCCGGTCCGTGCAGCGTGGTGCCCTGCCGCGCCGCCTCGACGGCGGGCCCGATCGGCACCTGCCGGCCGTCCGGCGCGCGGTAGGCGCCCCGCGCCACGATCTCTTCCGTCTCCTTGGCGATCCCCCGCAGGCGCGCGCTCACGGCGCCACCCCCGTGGACGCCGTGACCGCGCTCCGCGCGTTCCCCCTCGTCGTGCTCATGCGAGCATCCTGAGCGATGCTGGTGAGGCGGCGCAACGAGGTTTTCGCCGCCCCGGACGGTCCGGGCCCGGAGGTGAAATCCCCCGGTGGCGGGCGGGACGCGGAGGTGACGGAGCCCTTACGCCCCGCCGGGCGCTCTTGTGCGCGGCGGCCCGAGGGTTTTGGGTGGACGCGTCGACGCCGGCCGGGACGAACCCGCTCCGGGCCGGCGACATGGTGGTGTCTCAGGAGGATTCCCGCATGTCAGATCCGTCGAGCGGTTGTGCGCCGTCCCGCGCGGCCGTCACCGAGGCCGAGGCCGAGGCCCTGATACGGGGCATCTGCTTCAAGACCGGACCGCCCCGCCGTCTCGGCGTGGAGGTCGAATGGCTGGTCCACGAGTCGCGCGACCCGCGGCTCCCCGTCCCCCGTGAACGACTCGAAGCGGCTTACGCCGCACTGCGCGAGGTGCCCCTGCGCTCGGCGCTCACCGTCGAGCCCGGCGGCCAGCTGGAGCTCAGCTCCCCGCCCGCCGCTTCCCTCACCGAGTGCCTGACCACCGTCTCCGCCGACCTGGACGCCGTCCGCGCGGTCCTGCGCCGGGACGGTCTGACCCTGGCCGGGATGGGCCACGATCCCTGGCAGACGCCCCGCCGGTTCCTCCGTCAGCCGCGTTACGACGCGATGGAGGCCGCCCTGGACCGCACCGGCGCGGCCGGCCGGTTCATGATGTGCACCTCCGCCTCGGTGCAGGTGTGCGTGGACGCCGGCCACGAGGAACCCGGCCCGCTCGGCCACGTGCGCCGCTGGTGGATGGCGCATCTGCTGGGCGCGGTCCTGGTGGCGGTCTTCGCCAACTCCCCCGTCTCCGCGGGCCGGCCCACCGGCTGGCTGTCCACGCGGCAGCTGCGCTGGGCGCAGATCGGCGCGGGGCGGGCGGGTGCGCCTGCGCTGGACGCCGACCCGCGCGCCGCGTGGGCCCGGCATGTGCTGGACGCGCCCGTGATGTGTGTGCGGCAGGACGACGACGGGCCGTGGGAGGTGCCGGAGGATCTGTCGTTCCGGCACTGGACGCGCCGCGGGGCGCCGCGCGCGCCCACGCACGACGACCTGGACTACCACGTCACGACGCTGTTCCCGCCGGTCAGACCGCGCGGCCATCTGGAGCTGCGGATGATGGACGCGCAGCCCGGCGAGGACGGCTGGACGGTGCCGCTGGCCGTGACGGCGGCGCTGTTCGACGACGCGGAGGCCGCCGAGACCGCGTACCGGGCGGTGAAGCCGCTGGCCGAGCGGACGCGGGGCCTGGCCGCCCCGCACAATCCGCTGTGGCGGGACGCGGCCCGCGACGGGCTGGCCGATCCCGAGCTGCGGGAGGCGGCGGCCGTCTGTTTCGCGGCGGCGCTGGAGGCCCTGCCCCGGCTCGGGGCCGCGACCGCCGTGGTCGACCGGGTCGCGGCGTTCCGGGACCGCTACGTCGCCCGGGGCCGCTGCCCCGCCGACGACGTGCTCGACGCGTGGCGCGCGGGGCACGACGGGCGCACGGACGGATCCGGCGCGCCCCTGCTCACCACCCACCCGAACGGGAAGGACACCCCCTCATGACCGACCCCGCCCTCGACGCCGAGACCCTGCGCGAGCGGGCGGTCGCCTCGCTGGTCGTCGCGCGGGACCGCACCACGCTGCTGACCAGCTGTGTGGAGGACCCCGACCTGACCGCGCAGCACTCGCCGCTGATGTCGCCGCTGGTGTGGGACCTGGCGCACATCGGCAACCAGGAGGAGCAGTGGCTGCTGCGCGCGGTGGCCGGCCAGGAGGCGATCCGCCCGGAGATCGACAGCCTCTACGACGCCTTCGAGCACCCGCGCGCCGAGCGTCCCCGGCTGCCCCTGCTGTCGCCCGGGGAGGCCCGCCGGTACGCGGCCGACGTGCGCGGCCGGGCGCTGGACGTGCTGGAGCGCACGGCGTTCGACGGCACCCGGCTGACCGAGGCCGGGTTCGCCTTCGGGATGATCGCGCAGCACGAGCAGCAGCACGACGAGACGATGCTGATCACCCACCAGCTCCGCAAGGGCCCGGCCGCCCTCACCGCGCCCGACCCGGAGCCGGTGACGCCGTACACCGGGCCGGCCGAGATCCTGGTGCCGGGCGGCCCGTTCACCATGGGCACCTCGGCCGAGCCGTGGGCGCTGGACAACGAACGGCCCGCGCACGAGCGGGAGGTGGCGCCGTTCTGGATCGACGCCACGCCGGTCACCAACGGCGCGTACCAGGCGTTCGTCGAGGACGGCGGCTACGACGACCCGCGCTGGTGGACGCCCGAGGGCTGGGCGCACGTGCGCCGGGCCCGGCTCACCGCGCCGCTGTACTGGCGCCGGGAGGGCGGGCAGTGGCTGCGGCGCCGCTTCGGCGTCACCGAGCAGGTGCCGCCGGACGAGCCGGTGCTGCACGTGTGCTGGTACGAGGCGGACGCGTACGCCCGCTGGGCGGGGCGCCGGCTGCCGACCGAGACCGAGTGGGAGAAGGCGGCCCGGCACGATCCGGCCACGGGCCGCTCGCGGCGCTTCCCGTGGGGGGACGCCGATCCGACGCCCGAGCACGCCAACCTCGGCCAGCGCCATCTGCGTCCGGCGCCGGCCGGGAGCTACCCGGCGGGGGCGTCGCCGCTGGGCGTGCGGCAGCTGATCGGGGACGTGTGGGAGTGGACGGCGAGCGACTTCCTGCCGTACCCCGGCTTCCGGGCGTTCCCGTACAAGGAGTACTCGGAGGTGTTCTTCGGTCCGGAGTACAAGGTGCTGCGGGGCGGTTCGTTCGCCGTGGACCCGGTGGCGTGCCGGGGCACGTTCCGCAACTGGGACTATCCGATCCGGCGGCAGATCTTCTCCGGGTTCCGCACCGCCCGCTCGGTGGAGGACGCCTGATGTGCCGTCATCTGGCGTACGTGGGCCCGGCGGAGCCGCTGGGCGCGCTGCTGGCGGGGCCGCCGCACGGGCTGTACCGGCAGTCCTGGGCGCCGCGCCGGCAGCGGCACGGCACGGTCAACGCGGACGGCTTCGGCGTGGGCTGGTACGCCGACGGCGACCCGGTCCCGGCCCGCTACCGGCGGGCCGGGCCGATCTGGGCCGACCTGTCGTTCACGGACCTGGCGCGGGTGGTGCGGACCCAGGCGCTGCTCGCCGCCGTGCGGGACGCGACGCTCTCGGGCGCCGACGCGGAGGCGGCCGCGGCCCCCTTCGCGTCGGGGGCGTGGCTGTTCAGCCACAACGGGGCGGTGCCGGGCTGGCCGGGTGCGCTCGCGCCGCTGGCGGCCACGCTGCCCGCCGTCGACCTGCTGTCGCTGGAGGCCCGCAACGACTCGGCGTTCGTGTGGGCGCTGGTGCTGGCGCGGCTGCGGGCCGGCGACGCGATGGGGCAGGCGCTGGCCGACACGGTCGCCGAGGTCGCGGCGGCGGCGCCGGCGGCCCGGCTGAACCTGCTGCTCACCGACGGCGTCACCGTCACCGCCACCGCGTGGGGGGACACCCTGTGGTACCTCGCCCGGCCCGGCGGGGGAACCGTCGTCGCCTCCGAGCCCTACGACGACGACCCGCACTGGCAGGAGGTGCCCGACCGCACCCTGCTCGCCGCGAGCCGCACCGACGTGCTGCTCACCCCGCTCAAGGAGCCCCTCACGTGAGTCCGTTCCGTCTGACCCGCACCCTCCCCGAGGACGCCACCGGCGCCGCGCTGCGCGCCGACGTCCGCGCGGGACTGACCGGCAGCCCCAGGACGCTGCCGCCCAAATGGTTCTACGACGCCCGGGGCAGCGAGCTGTTCGAGGAGATCACCGCGCTGCCCGAGTACTACCCGACGCGCGCCGAGCGGGAGATCCTGCTCGCCCGCGCCGACGGGATCGCCGCCGCGTCCGGCGCCCGCACCCTGGTCGAACTGGGGTCGGGCTCCTCGGAGAAGACGCGGCATCTGATCGCCGCCCTCGGCGGGCTGCACACGTACGTCCCGGTCGACGTCAGCGAGTCCGCGCTGACCGGGGCCGGGCGGGCGCTGGCGGCCGAACGGCCGGGTCTGGAGGTGCACGCGCTGGTCGCGGACTTCACCGCGGAGCTGGCCCTGCCGGACACGCCGGGGCCGCGTCTGGTGGCGTTCCTCGGCGGCACCATCGGCAATCTGCTGCCGGCCGAGCGGGCCGCGTTCCTCGCCTCCGTCCGCGCCCTGCTCGCCCCGGGTGACGCGCTGCTGCTCGGCACGGACCTGGTGAAGGACGAGAAGACGCTGGTCCGGGCGTACGACGACGCGGCCGGGGTGACGGCGGCGTTCAACAAGAACGTGCTGAACGTCCTCGACCGGGAGCTGGGCGCCGACTTCGACCCGGACGCCTTCGACCACGTGGCGCTGTGGGACGCGGAGCACGAGTGGATCGAGATGCGGCTGCGCTCGCGCACCGCGCAGTCCGTGAAGATCCCGGCGCTGGAGCTGGTCGTGGACTTCGCGGAGGGCGAGGAGCTGCGCACCGAGGTGTCGGCGAAGTTCCGGCGGGAGGGCGTGCGCGCGGAACTCGCCGCCGCGGGGCTGGACCTGGCCCGGTGGTGGACGGACGGGGAGGGGCGGTTCGCGCTGTCGCTGAGCGTCGCCCGCTGACCGGCCACACCCCTCGGTGCTCTTCCGCCTAGTCGAAGGCGAGGGTCTCCGTGATGCGTCGGGCGGCCCGTTCGGCCTCCTTCCCGGGGTCGGCGCCGGTGAGCACCCGCGTCATGTACTCCTTGATCGGGTTGTCGGCCTCGACCGCGCTCCACCGGGGCGTGGCCGGGGTCGCCCGGCCCCGTGCGGCGCCCGCGGCCATGGCCCTCAGGCCCTCCTCCCCCGCGACCGAGCCGGCGAGGGAGGCCTTGTTGGGCACGTAGTTCATGGTGCGGGCCAGGTCGGTGTTCCACCGGGCGCCGGTGAGGGCGGCGACGACCTCGACGGCGGCGTCCTCGGCGTCGGTTCCGGCCGGGACGACGAGGTCGGAGCCGCCGGTGAAGACGGCGCCGGGACGGCCCGCCTCCTTGCCGGGGACGGGGAAGTAGCCGATCTTGTCCTCGAGTCCGGGGTTCTGCTGGACGATGGCGCGGACCAGTCCGGGGACGGCGACGATCTGCGCGACCCGCCCTTCCGCGAACACGCCGGCCTGCGGCGGGTGTTCCTCGTCGGCGTCGACGGGGCCGTCGCCGAGCCGCTGGAGCCGGCGGTAGAAGTCCATGCCGCGCAGGGCGGCCTCGCTGTCGAGGGCGCCGCGCCAGACGCCGTCGCGCTCGGTGGCGAGTTCACCGCCCTCCTCCCAGATGAACCCGGCCAGCGTGTACCAGTCCTGTCCGGCGAGGTAGATGCCCTGGGTGTCACCGGTGTCGAGGCGTTCGGTGGTCTCCAGCCACTCGTCGCGGGTCTTCGGCGGGGTGACGCCGGCCGCGCGGAACAGGTCCTTGCGGTAGACGACGACGCGGTTGGCGGCGTACCAGGGGATGCCGTACTGCTGGGAGCCCCAGCGGCCGGGTTCGGCGAGGCCGGGCAGCCAGTCGTCGCGGCCCCAGTCGCGCATGGACTCCAGGGTGAGGTCGAGCAGGCCGTCGCCCTCGGCGTAGGCGGACACCTGGGTGTTGCCGACCTCGATGACGTCGGGTCCGTCCGGGTCGTCGCCGCGCAGGGCCTGCTGGACCTTCTCGCCGATGCCGGTCCACTCCTGGATGCGGATGTCGAGGTCGAGCGTCTCGTGCTCGCGCTCGAACTCCTCGGTGAACAGGTCCAGGAAGTCCTGCGAGGCGCTGTGCTGCATCAGCCACACGGTGACGGTGCGCCGCTCCGCCGCGCTGTCGGACATCACCCCGCAGCCGGTGAGCAGGGAGGCGGACACACAGACGAGGGCGAGCAGGCGGCGTCTCACGTGGGGTCCTGGTTTCTGTCTGGCGGACAGGGCGGGGCCCGGCGTGGGGGGCGAGCCGGAGCTCGGACGGGTGCCCAGCATCTTGGTATGGACCAATGCCCGGGTCAAGGGCGTCAGGCGAACGGGGCCGACGCCTCGCGCCCGGACCGAGGGTGGGGCACGGTGGAGTGACGTGTGCCACAGGCGGTGGAGCCGCCGTGAGAGGAGCAAGCATGTCGAACCACACCTACCGGGTCACCGAGATCGTCGGCACCTCGCCCAACGGCGTGGACGAGGCCGTCCGCAACGGCATCGAGCGGGCGTCGCAGACGCTGCGCAATCTGGACTGGTTCGAGGTGACGCAGGTGCGCGGGCATGTCGAGGAGGGGCGGATCGCGCACTACCAGGTGGGCCTGAAGGTGGGCTTCCGGCTGGAGGAGACGGACTGAGCCGCCGTGGTGCGGCTCAGGTACGCCCCTCGCGCTCCTGCGCGTCCTTCAGTTCGTCCGAGGGGGCCGTCCAGCGCGCCTGGACGACGGTGAACCCGGCCCGGCGGGCGTCCGCGCAGACCAGTTCGTCGTCGTCCACCAGCATCCGCACCTCCCGGGTGCGGGCCAGGCGGCGCAGCACGGCCAGCTTGGTGATGCGGGCGGGCCGCCGGTCGGCGTTGCCGCGCATGTGCAGCTCCCCGTCGGGCAGGCCTTGGGCGGCCAGCCAGTCCAGGGTGTCGCGGCGGCAGCGCTCGGGCCGGCCGGTGAGGTACACGATGTCGCACACCTGGGCGCTCTCCCGGACCAGCGCGATCCCCTCGGCGAGCGGCGGGTCCTGCGGCGCGGCGGCGAAGAAGCCGTCCCAGTCGCGGGGCCTGCGCTCCAGGAAGTGCTGGCGGTGCGCGGTGCCGGCGAGGGTGTTGTCGAGGTCGAAGACGGCCAGCGGACGCCGGACGGGTTCGGTACGGTGGGTCACGCCCACACCCTAGACAGTGCGCGCAGGAATCCTGGCGGCTCCCCGGTGTTGAACCGGGTATGAGTTCCGTGATCGCCGCGACCCGCTTCTCCGTCCTGGACCGTTCACGGGTCCGTGAGGGGCACACCGCCCCCGAGGCCCTGCGGGACACGGTGGAACTCGCCCAAGAGGCGGAGCGGCTCGGGTACCACCGGTTCTGGGTGGCGGAGCACCACGGCGTGCCCGGGGTGGCCGGTTCGGCGCCGACCGTGCTGGCGGCGGCGGTCGCCGGCGCGACCCGCACGATCCGCGTCGGCACCGGCGGGGTCATGCTGCCCAACCACCGTCCGCTGGTGGTGGCCGAGCAGTTCGGCGTGCTGGCCTCGCTGTTCCCGGACCGGATCGACATGGGGCTGGGCCGCTCGGTGGGGTTCACCGACGGGGTGCGCAAGGCGCTCGGGCGCGACAAGGGCGACGCGGAGGACTTCGCCGGCCAGCTCGACGAGCTGCTCGGCTGGTTCCGGGGCACCTCCCCCACCGGGGTGCACGCCCGGCCGCCGGAGGGGCTGACCGTGCCGCCGTTCGTGCTGGCGATGGGCGAGGGCGCGGACATCGCCGCCCGCGCCGGGCTGCCGATGGTCATCGGCGACCTGCGCGACCGCGACCGGATGCGCCGTGGCGTCGACCGCTACCGCGAGCGGTTCCGCCCCTCCGCGTGGGCACGGGAGCCGTACGTGGTGATCTCGGGCACCGTGGCGGTGGCGGAGACGCCCGAGCGGGCCCGGCGGCTGCTGGTGCCGGAGGCCTGGTCGATGGCGTACTCCCGCACGCACGGCACCTTCCCGCCCCTGCCGCCTGCCGAGCGCGTCGAGTCTCTCGCCATGAGTGCCAAGGAGCGCGGATTCTACGAGGCGGGGCTGGCCGGACAGCTGGCCGGCGCCGAGGAGGAGGTGGAGCGGGAGCTGGAGACGGTGCTGAAGGACACCGGCGCCCAGGAGGTGCTCGTCACCACCAGCACCTTCGACCGTGAGGCGCTGCTGGACTCCTACCGGCGGCTCGCCGTGCTCGCGGGGCTGGACGGCGCGACGCGCCGGTGAGCACACCGGCGCGTCGCGGGGAGAGCGAGGACGGGGGCGCTACTGGCGGCCCCGGCCCGGGACGTCACGGCCACGGCCACGGCCCTGGGCGTCACGGCCCCGGCGGCCTTCGTCGTCGGTCATCTCCGTCTCGGCCTCGATGCGCTCCTTGCGCACCCGGCCGCGCACGGTCTCGTTCGTGACGGTCTCCTCGGTGGTCATCCGGACGCGCTCGACCGGCACGGCCTCGGTCGTCACCACGGGGCGCTCCTCGTGCAGCGTGACCTCGTGCTGGTCCTCCTTGAAGGCCGGCCCGGACATGGCTTCCTCACGGTTGGCGTCCGTGATCGGCTCGCGCTCCACGCGCACTTCCTCGTGGCGGACGGGGACGGTCTCCGTGACCTCCTCGGTCACCACGTACTTGCGCAGGCGCGCCCGGCCGGACTCGTGACGCTCGACGCCGACGTGCATGCGCTCCTCGGAGCGTGTCATCGCGTCGCCCGCGCCGCGCCTGCCGGTCTCGCCGCGGGACATGGCGCCCGCCGCGCCGGTGGCGGAGGAGCGTTCGGCCGTGGTGCCCTTGGCGCCCGCCGTGCCGGACATGCCGCCCTTCGTGCCCGTCATGCCGCCCGCGCCGGACGTGTCGCCGCGGCGTCCGGCCGCCGTGCCCGCGGCACCCGCGGCGCCCGCGGCTCCGGCCGCGCCCGCGGCGCCGGCGGTCCCGGCCTTGCCCGTGGTGCCGCCGCTGTCCTTGGGGTCGCCGAGCACGCTGTCCCAGTTGATGCCGTAGTACTCGTAGAGCCGGTGTTCCTCGTCCACCGACAGGTGGCCGCCCGCGTCGATGTCGACGCTCGGCGCGCCCTTCACCTTGTCCTTGGGGTAGGGCACCTCGAGGTGGTCCTGGACCAGGGAGGCGTCACGGATGGGTATGAACGACTCGCTGGAGCCGAACATCCCGGTCTTGACGGTCACCCACTCGGGGCGTCCACTCGCGTCGTCGAGGAAGACGTGCTTCGCGTCGCCGATCTTGTTGCCGTCCCCGTCGTACACGGGGTGATCCAGCAGGATCGAGATCTCTTCGCGGGTGATCATCTGTCATCACCCTCCTCTCGGGTCACTCCTCTCCGGTTCTCCTGATCAGGAGGTAAAAAACGGGACGAAAGTGATTAATCGCACTTTATTTTCCACAGTGCGACAGAACGGCTCGCCGGGCATGCGAGACGGGGCCGGAAGGAGCACCTTCTCCCGGCCCCGCCCGTCCGCACCGTCCGGCGAACGTCGATGGGGGCGGCTACCGCTTGCCCGCCTTGCGGGTCGCCCGCAGCCACTCCTTGTTCATGCCCGTGATGGAGGTCAGCGGGATGCCCTTGGGGCAGGCGGTGGCGCACTCCCCGGCGAGGGTGCAGCCGCCGAAGCCCTCCTCGTCCATCTGCGCCACCATGTCCAGCACCCGGGTCTCCCGCTCGGGCGCGCCCTGCGGCAGCACGTTGAGGTGGTTGATCTTGGCGGAGGTGAACAGCATCGCCGCGCCGTTGGGGCAGGCCGCGACGCAGGCGCCGCAGCCGATGCACTCGGCGTGTTCGAAGGCGAGGTCCGCGTCCGGCTTCGGCACCGGGGTGGCGTGCGCCTCGGGGGCGGATCCGGTGGGCGCGGTGATGTAGCCGCCGGCCTGGATGATGCGGTCGAAGGCGGAGCGGTCGACCACCAGATCCTTGATCACCGGGAAGGCGGCGGCCCGCCATGGCTCGACGTCGATGGTGTCGCCGTCCTTGAAGGACCGCATGTGCAGCTGGCAGGTGGTGGTGCGCTCGGGCCCGTGGGCGTCGCCGTTGATGACCAGCGAGCAGGCGCCGCAGATGCCCTCCCGGCAGTCGTGGTCGAAGGCGACCGGGTCCTCGCCCTTGAGGATGAGCTCCTCGTTGAGGGTGTCGAGCATCTCCAGGAAGGACATGTCGGGTGAGATGCCGTCCACCTCGTACGTGGACATGGCGCCGTCGGCGCCGGCGTTCTTCTGGCGCCAGACGCGCAGGGTGAGCTTCATGCGTAGCTCCGCTGGGTGGGGTGGACGTACTCGAAGACCAGGTCTTCCTTGTGCAGGGTCGGAGCCTCGCCGGTGCCGGTGAACTCCCAGGCGGCCGCGTAGGAGAACTCGTCGTCCTTGCGGGCCGCCTCGCCGTCCGGCGTCTGGGACTCCTCGCGGAAGTGCCCGCCGCAGGACTCGGTGCGGTGCAGCGCGTCGAGGCACATCAGCTCGGCGAGCTCCAGGTAGTCGACGACGCGGTTGGCCTTCTCCAGCGACTGGTTGAACTCCTCGCCGGTGCCGGGCACTTTGATCCGCCGCCAGAACTCCTCGCGGATCTGCGGGATGCGCTCCAGGGCCTTGCGCAGTCCGGAGTCGCTGCGCGCCATGCCGCAGAACTCCCACATCAGCTCGCCCAGCTCGCGGTGGAACGAGTCGGGGGTGCGGTCGCCGTCGACGGCCAGCAGCAGGTTCAGCCGGTCCTCGGTCTCGGCCAGCGCCTCCCGCACGGCGGGGTGGTCGCCGGTCACCTCGCCGAGGCCCGGGTTGCGGCCGAGGTAGTCGTTGAGGGTCGCCGGCAGCACGAAGTAGCCGTCGGCGAGGCCCTGCATCAGCGCGGAGGCGCCGAGCCGGTTGGCGCCGTGGTCGGAGAAGTTGGCCTCGCCGATCGCGAACAGGCCGGGGACAGTGGTCTGGAGGTCGTAGTCGACCCACAGTCCGCCCATCGTGTAGTGCACGGCGGGGTAGATCCGCATCGGCACCTCGTACGGATCCTCGTCGGTGATCCGCTGGTACATGTCGAAGAGGTTGCCGTACTTGGCCTCGACGGCCTTGCGGCCCATCCGCTTGATGGCGTCGGAGAAGTCGAGGTAGACGCCCTGGCCGCCGGGGCCCACGCCCCTGCCCTCGTCGCAGACGTTCTTGGCGGCGCGGGAGGCGATGTCACGGGGGACGAGGTTGCCGAAGGAGGGGTAGATGCGCTCCAGGTAGTAGTCGCGCTCGTCCTCGGGGATCCGCGCGGGCGGACGGGTGTCGCCCTTGGCCTTGGGCACCCAGATACGGCCGTCGTTGCGCAGCGACTCGCTCATCAGGGTGAGCTTGGACTGGTGGTCGCCGGTGCGCGGGATGCAGGTGGGGTGGATCTGGGTGAAGCAGGGGTTGGCGAAGTACGCCCCGCGCCGGTGCGCGCGCCAGATCGCGGTGGCGTTGGAGTTCATGGCGTTCGTCGACAGGTAGAAGACGTTGCCGTAGCCGCCGGTCGCGAGGACGACGGCGTCCGCGAAGTAGGTGTCGATCTTCCCGGTGATCAGGTCACGGGCGACGATGCCGCGGGCCCGGCCGTCGACGACGATCAGGTCGAGCATCTCGGTGCGCGGGTGCATCTCCACGTTGCCGGCCGCGATCTGCCGGCTCAGCGCCTGGTAGGCGCCGAGGAGGAGCTGCTGGCCCGTCTGGCCGCGGGCGTAGAAGGTGCGGGAGACCTGGACGCCGCCGAAGGAGCGGGTGTCGAGCAGACCGCCGTACTCGCGGGCGAAGGGCACGCCCTGCGCGACGCACTGGTCGATGATCTCGACGGAGATCTGCGCGAGGCGGTGCACGTTGGACTCGCGGGCGCGGAAGTCGCCGCCCTTGACGGTGTCGTAGAAGAGGCGGTGGACGGAGTCGCCGTCGTTGCGGTAGTTCTTCGCGGCGTTGATGCCGCCCTGCGCGGCGATGGAGTGGGCGCGGCGCGGGGAGTCCTGGTAGCAGAACTGGACGACGTGGTAGCCCTGTTCGGCGAGCGTGGCGCCGGCGGAGCCGCCCGCGAGGCCGGTGCCGACGACGATGACGGTGTGCTTGCGGCGGTTGGCCGGGTTGACCAGCTTGGCCTCGAAGCGCCGCTTGTCCCAGCGCTCGTGGACCGGCCCGGCGGGGGCCTTGGTGTCGGCGACCGGCGCGCCGGTCGTGTAGTCGGTGTACGAGGTCATGGTCAGCTCACCACTCCGGTCATGACGCCCACGGGTACGGCGACGAAGCCGGCCGTGAGCAGCAGCGCAAGGGCGTTGGCGGTGGTCTTCAGGGCGCGGTCGCGGGTGCGGCTGCCGGCGCCGAGGGTCTGGGCGGCGCTCCAGAAGCCGTGCCGGACGTGCAGACCGACGGCCAGCATCGCGACGATGTAGATGGTGTTGCCGTACCAGGTGGAGAAGGTGTCCACGACGTTCTGGTAGGGCTTGCCGTGCTCGAAGCCGCCGGAGTGGACGGTGCCGGTGGTCAGGTCGAGCAGGTGCCAGACGATGAACAGGGCGAGGATGACACCGCCCCAGCGCATGGTGCGCGTGGCGTAGCTGGCCCGCGCCTTCCTGTGCACGTACTTCGTCGGGCGTGCCTTGATGTCGCGGCGGCTGAGCTGGTAGGCGGAGACGGCGTGGGCGACGACGGCGAGGACGAGGACGACGCGGATGACCCACAGCGTCCACTCGTAGTGCATGAACGGCTCGCCGATCGTGCGCAGCCAGTGGGCGTAGTGGTTGAACTCCCCCGCCCCGAAAAAGATCTTCAGATTCCCGATCATGTGGACGACCAGGTACAGCAGCATGATCAGGCCGCTGACCGCCATCACTGTCTTCTTGCCGACGGTCGAGTCCCACACGGTGCGTGCCATGGACGGCCGTCGGTCCGTCCGCGTTGCCAGAGCCATGTCAGCAGACGCTAGAGCCGAAGGGCCCCATCGGTCCAAGACATGGTGCGGCTCGATTCGATAGGGGCCTCCTATCATGGCCGTATGCAGTTCCAGCAGCTCCAGTACTTCGTCGCCGTCGCCGAGACCCGGCACTTCACCCGGGCCGCAGAACTGGTCCACGTCGCCCAGCCGTCGCTCTCGCAGCAGATCAAGGCGCTGGAGCGGGAACTGGGCGCGGATCTGTTCCGGCGGGCGCGCGGGAACATCACGCTGACCGACGCGGGCGAGGCGCTGCTGCCGCTGGCCCGGCGGATCCTGGCCGACGCCGACACCGCCCGGCACGAGGTGCAGGAGGTGGCGCAGCTGCGCAGCGGGCGGGTACGCCTGGGCGCGACCCCGAGCCTGTGCACCGGCCTGCTGCCGGACGTGCTGCGCGCCTTCCACGACCGCTACCCGGGCGTACGGCTGCTGATCGAGGAGGGCGGCTCCCACGACCTGGTGCGCGAACTGGCCCGCGGCGCGCTGGACCTCGCCCTGGTGGTGCTGCCGCTGCCGACGCCCTCCCCCGCGCTGACCACGGTGGAGCTGCTACGGGAGGACCTGGTGGTCGTCTCCTCCCCGGACGCCCCCCGCCCCGGCCGGGGCCGGCGCGCGGTGCGCATCGCCGACCTGGAGGGCGAACGCCTGGTGATGTTCCGGCACGGCTACGACCTGCGCGAGCTGACCGTGGCCGCGTGCCGGGCGGAAGGCTTCGAGCCGGAGTTCGCGGTGGAGGGCGGCGAGATGGACGCGGTGCTGGGGTTCGTACGGGCGGGGCTGGGCGTCGCGGTGGTCCCCCGCATGGTCGCCGCCCGCTCCGCCCACGGCCTCCACGTCACGCCCCTGGCACGCCCGGGCCTGCACCGCGCGATCGCCCTGGCCCACCGCAGCGACGTCGCGCCGCCACGGGCGGCACGGGAGCTGCAGCGGATGCTGCTGGAGCGGTGAGGGTGCCCTCCGGGCGGGGGCGGGTCGAGGTGCGGCGCCGCGTCCGGGCGGGCAGGACGCGACACCGTGTCCGGGGCGGGCCCGGGCTCGGCACGCGTTCGGGCTCAGGCGCGTCGGCCCGTGCGCCTTTACGGACGCGCCGCCGGGTGACGCGACCGCGGACTCAAGACAGCAGTGCCGGCCTCAGTACCGTCTCGCACCACTCCCGGAAGCCCGTCGGGGCGGTGTCGGGGGTGCTGGGTTGCGTGGGGCCGTAGAAGCCCTGGGCGTCCATCGCCGTCGCCATGTCCGCCAGGCCCTGGGCCATCGCCTCGCTCGCTCCGGAGCGCAGGGCCGCGGCGCGGTAGTCCTCCGGGGTGATCCGACGTACCCGCACCGTGCGGCCCAGCACCTCGGAGAGGACCTGGGCCATGCCCTCGGGGGTGAGGTCGTCGGGGCCGATCACCGGGACGTCCGCGCGGCCGGTCCAGGAGGTGTCGAGCAGCAGGCGGGCGGCCGTCGCCGCGATGTCGGAAGTGGCGCACGTACGCAGGACCCGGTCCACCGTCAGGGGCATGTAGAACTCGCCGGAGCGCAGAGCCGCCGCCTGGCCGAGCAGGTTCTCCATCAGGAACGGCGGACACACCGCCCGGTAGTGCACGCCGGTCGCCGCGATCCGGTCGTCCATGGCCAGCGAGGCGGACACCTGCCCCGCGTTCTTCGCGACCCCGCGCCCCGCGGTGGACACGGCGACGACCCGTTCGACTCCCTTCCCGAGGCCGATGACCTCGCACAACGGCAGGGTGAAGTCGCGGAAGTGGCCCTCCACGCCGTCCGCGCCCGGCGCCGGCGGTACCAGCCAGAACACGCGGTCGGCTCCGGCGCACGCCGCGCCGAGGACCTCGGGGTCGGCGTGCGAGCCCCGGAAGATCTCGGTCCGCTCGCGTGCCTGGGGCGTGAGGCGGCTCGGGTCGCGGGCGATCACGCGGACCTGGGTCGTTCCGTCCGTGGCGTCGAGGACGTGGTCGAGGACCTGCCGGCCGATCTGGCCGGTGGGGGTGGTGATGACGATCACTGGAGCTCCGGTACACGGGAGAATCGGGTGGAGGGGCGCGTCGGCCTGGAGGGCCCGCGCGCACCTTCATCCTGTGGCCCGGGCCACCTGAACTGAAGGATCGATCCGCTCCCGGTCATTACCCTGGAGGCAATACCGACGGAAGGGCGGAACCCCGATCGTGGACTCCCGTTCGCTGCAGTACTTCGTCGCGGTCGCCGAGGAACTGAACTTCGCCCGTGCCGCCGAACGGCTCGGCATCTCCCCGCCGCCCCTGTCCCGGGCCATCCGCAAGCTGGAGGCCGAGCTGGGCGTCACCCTGTTCGAGCGGACCACCCACCAGGTCACCCGGACCCCGGCCGGGGACGTGCTGCTCAGGGAGGGCCGGCTCGCGCTGGACGCCCTCCAGGCGGCCGGGCGGCGGGCCCGGCGCGCGGCGGAGCGGCCGGAGCTGATCCTGGCCGTGAAGGCGGACGGGGACGCCGGCCTCCTCGAGCCGATCCTGGAGCGTTACGCGTCCGAGCCCGGGTCGGTGCCCGTCACCGTCCGGCTGTGCGGCTGGCAGGAACAGCCGCGGCTGCTGCGCTCCGGCGAGGCGGACGCGGCCCTGGTCCACGCGCCCTACGACCGCACCGGCCTGGACACCGAGACCCTGGCCGTCGAACCGCGTCTCGCCGTCCTCGCCGCGTCCCACCCGCTCGCCGCCCGCGACCGCCTGGAACTCGCCGACCTGGGCCTCGGTCCGGACACCGTGGACCGGCACATCGACCGGACCCGCCAGGGCCTTCAGGACCTGGCGCAGCTGCTCGCGGTCGTCGCGCTCGGCGAGGCCGTCACCCTGCTCCCCGCCTCCCTCGCCACCCGCTATCCGCGGCCCGGTGTCGCCTACCGGCCGGTGCCGGACGCACCGCCCGTCGTGCTCGACCTCGCCTGGCCGCAGCAGTCCCGCTCGACGGCGACCGCGGCACTGGTGCGCGCCGCGACGGCGGTGGCCGACGCCGCCCGCACCGGAACCTCAGGGACCTAAGGAACGTCCGGCGGCACCGGCGTGCCCTGGTGGTAGTACATGCGCCAGCCCGCTTCCTCGTCCCGCTTGCGCCACAGCGAACTGCGGCGGGCGCGGCGGCCCTCGAAGCGGGTCTCGTAGGTGAGGTGCACCAGGCCGGGCGCGAGGAGGACGCCGGTGATGTCCGAGGGCTCGTAGAGCGCGCCGTCCGCCGAACTGCCCGGATGTTCGGCGAGTTCGGCGACCATCACCTCGTACGTGTAGTGCCGGCCGGAGGCACCCACCTCGGTGAACTCGGGGTCCAGCAGGCGCAGCGTCTGGGCGCGGGAGGCGCGCACGGCCGGGTCGAGGAGGCGCAGTTCGCCCTCGATCGCCGCCCGGACCGCCTCCGCCGCCTCGTCGGTCACCGTCCCCGCCTCATCCCGTCGCGTCCACCAGGGCCAGCTCGTGCAGCCGGTCCGGCGGGCCCGGGCGGGCGTAGTACCAGCCCTGGGCCGTGTCGCAGCCGAGGATGCGCAGCTGCTCGGCCTGCGCGCCGGTCTCCACGCCCTCCACGGTGACCGCGAGGTCGAGGCTGTGGGCGAGCGCGACGATCCCCTCCACGATCTTCAGGTCGACCGGGTCGGCGGGGAACTGCTGCATGCTCTGGGTGAAGGAGCGGTCCAGCTTGAGGACGCTCACCGGGAGGCGGCGCAGGTTGGCGAGGTTGGAGTAGCCGGTGCCGAAGTCGTCGAGGGCGATGTCGACGCCCATCTCGGCGAGCCGGCGCAGCGGCTTCAGCAGGTCGTCGTCGGCGCCGATGAGCGCGGACTCGGTGACCTCCAGGCACAGCGCGTCGGGGGTGACGCCGGTGCGTTCCAGGATCTCGACGGTGTCCTGCACCAGGCCGGGGTGGGTGAGCTGGCAGGGCGACAGGTTCACGTTGATGCGCAGCGGGCCGAGCGCGTCGCCGCCGTTGGCGTCGCGCCACTCACGGGCCTGGCGCACGGACTGCTCCAGCACCCAGCGGCCGAGGGGCACGATCAGCCCGGTGTGCTCGGCGAGCGGGATGAAGCGGTCCGGGGAGAGCACCCCGTGCTGCGGGTGGAGCCAGCGCACCAGCGCCTCCGCGCCCCGGACGCTGCCGTCGCCGAGATGCACCAGCGGCTGGTACTCGATGAAGAACTCGCCCCGGTCCAGGGCCGTGGGCAGGGCCGTGGTGAGGCCGTGCCGGGTGATGGCGCGGGCGTCGGCCTCCGGGTCGGCGAGCTCGAACCGGTTGCCGCCCGCCGCCTTGGCCCGGTACATCGTGATGTCGGCGCTGCGCAGCACCTCCGCCGCGCTGCGCTCCCCCGCCGGGCCCTCGACGATGCCGATGCTGCCGCGCACGGTCAGCTCCCGGCCGTCGACGCTGATCGGGGCCAGCAGCGCGTTCATGATGCGGCCGGCCAGCTCGTCGACGGTGCGGCGGGTGTCGGGGCCGGTGGTGAGGGCCACGAACTCGTCGCCGCCGAGCCGGGCCACCATCTCGCCGGGCGCGGTGGCGCAGGACTGGAGCCGGTCGGCGACCTCGACGAGCAGCCGGTCGCCGGCCGCGTGGCCGAGGCTGTCGTTGACGGTCTTGAAGCCGTCCAGGTCGAGGTAGCAGAGCCCGAACCGCTGGCCGGGGCCGGCCGCGAGGGCCTTCTCCAGGCGCTCGAAGAAGAAGGTGCGGTTGGGCAGCCCGGTGAGCGCGTCGTGGGTGGCCTCGTAGCGCAGCCGGAGGTTGAGCAGCCGCCGCTCGGTGGTGTCCTCCATGAGGGCGAGCTGGTACTGGGGCTCGCCGTCGGCGTCGCGCAGCAGGGAGACGGTGAGGTTGGTCCACAGGACCGTTCCGTCGGGGCGGTAGAAGGCCTTCTCGAGGTGGTAGTGCTCGCGCTCGCCGCTCACCAGCTCCGCGTAGAGCCGCCAGGTCTGCGGGGCGTCGTCGGGGTGGGTCCAGTCCTTGACGTTGCGGCCCAGCAGGGCCTGCTCGGTCAGGCCGAACATGCGCCCGAGCGCACCGTTGACCTGGAGGACGTTGCCTTCGAGGTCGGCGATGGCGATGCCTATCGCCGCGCCTTCGAACACCGCGCGGAACCGGGTCTCGGTGGCGTGCAGGGCCTGCGCCACGAGGCCCTGCGCCTCCAGCGCGGCCTTGGCGATGGCCTCCTGCTCGGCCAGCGTCCGCTCACGCAGGGCCTGGGCGAAGCCGGCCGCCATGGCGTGCTGGAGCCGCGCGCTGCGCGCCCTGAGGGTCTCGCGGTCGCCGTCGCCCCCGCAGTAGAGGACGAGGTAGGCGTCGACGCAGTCCAGGGTGTGGCTGAGCGCCTCGGGGTCCGTGCAGTCCGCGTCGACCAGGGCGCTGCCTGCCGCCCGGCCCGCCTCCGCGTCGAAGGACCGCGCGCGCAGCGCCTCGCTCAGCCGCCGCGCCACCGGGAGCAGCCGCTCCTCGAACTCGGGGCGGGTGGCGGCGGTCGAGGTCACCGGGTACACGGCCCGGCTCCAGATCGTCGCGAACCGGCGCAGTCTGCCCTCCGGCCCGTCCGGCTCCGCGCTCACGCCGTACGCCCCACGCCCGCGAGACCGGAGAAGGCGTAGGGATCCTCGTCCTCCGGTGCGGTGTCGGGACGCCATCGCGGCATCGGCACCAGTCCGGGTTCCACCATGTCGTACCCCTCGAAGAACCGCGCGATCTCCTCGCGCGTGCGCATGATCAGCGGGTTGCGCATGTCTCGGTACACGTCGACCGCCCCCTCGGCCCGCTCCGGCGGCAGCGGGATGCCCTCGTACGCCGCATGGGTGAGCACCAGCATGCTGCCGGGCGCCAGGGCCTCGCTCAGCTCGGCCACCGCCCCGTACGGGTCGTCCGCTTCTTCCACGAAGTGAAGTATGGCAACGAGAAGCAGCGCCACCGGCCGATTCAGGTCGATCAGTTGGCCGACTTCGTCACTGCCGAGAATTTCCTGCGGCTTGCGGAGGTCGGCGGCGAGGATGCCGGTGCGGTCGTTGCCCTCCAGCACCACTTTGCTGTGCGCGACCGCCACCGGGTCGTGGTCCACGTACATCACCCGGGCCTCGGGGTCGGCCGCCTGGGCCACCTCGTGCACGTTCCCGAACGTGGGGATGCCGGAGCCGATGTCGAGGAACTGGGTGACCCCCTCGGCGACCGCGAAGCGCACCGCCCGCCGCATGAACGCCCGGTTCGCCTGCATGACCTTGGGCAGCCCCGGCATGAACTCCATGGCCTTGCGCGCGGCTTCCCGGTCGACCTCGAAGTTGTGCGAACCGCCCAGGTAGTAGTCGTACATCCGGGAGACACTGGGCACCGTGATGTCGATGCTCCGTGGGGCCCAGGCGGGACGCTCCATGTATCTCTCCAACACGTAGGCGATCCGGTGTTCGAGCAGAGGCTACTGATCGCCCGCCAACAGGGCGACCCCAAACGGAAATTGACCATCCGTTCCCGGTCACTGCCTCTGGCACGTGCCCGCTTTGCGGGCGCACATGATCGTAACGTGACGTGATCACGTCACTCCGGAGGGTTCCGGCGCGCGGGAGGAACCGGGCCAAAGGGTCCGCCCCTCCGCGCGATACGCGAAGGGGCGGACTCAGGGACGGCGGCGCCGGGGTCGGCACCCTGGGGAGGTCGTCACTTCTCCGGCGCGCCGACCGGCTTCCCGTCGGGCCGCACGGCGTACCAGGTGCCGCCGACGCCCTGACCGTTGGTGTCGCCGGGGGCCTTGTCGCCGGCGAAGGTGTAGATGGGCCAGCAGTTGATCGTCTGCTGCTCGGCGCCGTCGGGCCGGGTGAAGGTCATGTAGCCCTTCTTCTGGATGCCCTTGGTGTCGTCGAAGTCGACCGGCGAGACGACCGGCCACTTCTTCACGCAGTCGCCGGTGCAGTTCGAGACGGGCTCCGGCCACGCCTCGTCCTTCATGAAGCGGTAGACCGTCATGCCCTTCTCGTCGACCACGATCTCGCCGAGCTTCGGGTCCTCCCGGGTCGACAGACCCGGCAGATCGGCCGACTGGGCCTTCTTGCCCTCCGGGGTGAACGCGAACCACTTGCCGCCCACACCCTGGCCCTTGACGTCACCGGCGTTGACGTCCTTCACGTACCGGTACGCCGGCCAGCCGTCCACGGTGAGCTGCTTGGTGCCGTCGGCGCGGGTGATCTCGCCGAGCAGCGCCTTGTCGATGCCCTCGCCCGCCGAGGCGTCGTCCGCGGGCACCGGCGGCCAGGTCTTCGCGCAGTCCCCCTCGCAGTTGGACGTGGGCGGGTTCGCGGAGTCCTGGTCGAACCGGTAGAGCGTCAGGCCCAGTTCGTCGGTCACCACCTTGCCGAGCTTGGCGTCGGTGGCCACGTTCAGCTGCCCCGGCGTGTTGGCCGGCTGGCTCGGGGCCGGGGAGTTCTGGCCCGCCTGTGCGCCGCTGCCGATCCCGCCGAGGTCACCCGGCGCCGTCACCCCCACGTTCTGACTGGAGGGCGGCTGGGTGTCCTGACCGCACGCCGTCGTCAGGCTCAGCACCGCCGCGGCGCTCACCACCAGTGAGGCGGTCCGCCAGGAGGTCTTCATCGTCAACTCCAGATGATCGCAGAGGTTTTCGCAGCGCCCTGCCGCGCCGCCGCTCGACGAGGGGTACGCACGGCGGCACAGGTTGTGTTCAACGGCGGCCCGTTTTTCTTTTCTTAACTCCTTCGTGGCATTCCCCTCGCTCTCGTGCGTGACCAGGCTCCGGACGACTCATGATCTTCGTCGTGCAAGCACTCGTACCGACCCAAACCCGCACCGCGACGCGGACGTTGGCCGTGGTCACGCTGCTCTGGGCGCTCGCCGGCGCACCCGGTCAGGCGGCGGCGGACGCCTGCGCGTACGCCTCCACGGGGCCGGACGGCACGGAGGCGGTGGCGATCGCGGGCCACATCGACTGGGACGTCCCGCCCTGTTCCCCGCCTCCCCCTCCCCCTCCGACGCCCACACCCACCCCCACGCCGACGCCCACCCCGACCCCTCCGCCGCCACCGCCGCCTCCGAAGCCGTCGCCGACCCCTCCGCCGCCGCCGAAGCCCACCCCCACCCTGCGGCCCGTCCAGCCGCCCGTGGCGCGCCCCACCCCGCCGCCCCGCCCGGCGCCGACGGTCAGGCCGCGCCCGACCCTCCGTCCGGCGCCGCCGCCTCCCCCGCCACCGTCCCCGAAGCCGTCCGCGACGCCGAGCCCGCGCCCGACCCTGCGGACCGTCACCTATCCGCGCCACCGCGCGACCGAGCCGCGGCGGCCGGCCCGGAGCACCACGTCGCCGCTCGTCTTCGTCCTGCTCATCACCACCCCGGCGGTGGTCGCCGTGGCCGCGCTGCGCCCGCGCTGACGACGACCGCCCGCGCAACCGATCGACCCTCTCTTCCTGGAGGCACCTCTTGCCGGAATGGCTTGTTCTCACCCTCGCCATGCTCGCCGCCTGCGCCGTCGTGGTGATCATCACCCTCGTCCGGCACCGGAGGGCGGCGGAGGACGAGGACCCCAGCGAGACACCGGACGTCATCGAGTACATGACGATGTGGATCGGTGTGGTGTACGCCATCGTCCTGGGTCTCGCCATCGCCGGCGTCTGGGAGGGCCGCAGCGCCGCCCAGGAGAACGTCCGGGCCGAGGCGGTCGCCCTGCACGAGATCTCCGAGCGGGTACGGGTCTACCCCGCCGAGATCCGCGACCGGATCCGTGACGATGTCAACGCCTATGTCGGACACGTCGTCACCACCGAGTGGCGGACCATGGCCGACCACGGCCGGCTGACCGACGAGGGCACCGAACTGCTCGACCGGCTGCGCCGGGACGTGACCGACTACGAGCCGCGCACCGACTTCGAGGCGCAGGCCTACCAGCCGCTCGTGGACCAGGTGGCCGCGGCCGACCAGGCGCGCAGCGCCCGCGCGGAGTCGACCGGGGCGACCATGCCGGGCGTGGTGTGGTTCGGCCTGGTCACCGGAGCCGTGGTCACCATCGGCATGATCTTCGCCCTCCAGATCCGGCGCACCCGCCGCGAACTGGTCCTCGCCGGGCTGTTCTCCGCGCTCATCGCCTTCCTGCTGTTCCTCATCTGGGACTTCGACGCGCCGTACGGCCGGGGCCTGGCGGCGACGGCGGAACCGTTCCTGAGGCTGTTCCCGGACATCAAGAGCTAGCCGCCGATACCCACACCGACACCGCTGCCGACACCGTCACCGCTGCCGCGCACGGCCGCGCCCCGGACCGCCAAGGTCCGGGGCGCGGGTGTCGGGCACGTGCGGAACGGGAGACCGAGGGGAAACAGCGCCTCAGATCCGCTTCTCGGCGCGGCGGCGCATCCAGAACACGCCGCTGCCGACGACCGCGGCGGCCACCAGCGACCCGCCGATCGCCATGTCGGTGGGGGTCGCTCCGGTGGTGCTGCTGCCGCCGATGCCGCCGCGGACACCGCCGATGACGGTGAAGGCGGCCGGGCGGGTCAGGCTGCGGCCCGAGCAGTGGACGGTGATGTCGTAGGAGCCGGGACGGGCGTCGTTGTCGATGGTGGCGGTGCCCTTGGCGGTGTCGTTGGCGCCGTTGACCGGCGTCAGGTTGGTCCGCTGGAAGGCGTTCGAGGTGGCGTGGCCGCCGTTGGGGCAGCCGTCGACGGTGATGGTGAGCTGGCCGCCGCGGGCGATGACGCTGGGCAGGGCGACGATGTTGGACGGGTTGGGCACCCGTCCGCCGTCCGCGACGGCCGCCGGGGCGGCGACCCCGAGGACGGCGACCGCGGCTCCGGCGGCCGCGAGGGCACGTGTGTTGCGCATGGTGATCCTCCGCGGGAGACGCCCCGGGTCCCGTCCCCGGTCCGATCGGCGAGAAAGCGCCTCCCGGAAAGACCCTCAGTTGCCGTGCGCCGCCGCGCATTTCGGGAATGGTCCGTACGGTTGAGGGCTCCCCCCGCCCCTCCCCCGCGGGCGAGGCCATCGCCGCAGGTCACGGACCGTCAGAAGATCTTCGTCCGGGTTCACCTCGGATGGCGCACCCCGCCCGCCCGGAGGCCACCCGTTCGCCGCCGTCCCGTCGCCGGTGGCGCACCCTCCGCTTAGCGTTCACGTCATGCGCGAGTGACACGGCGACGGCCGTGTCGAGAGGGGAAGGCGAATGTCAGCTTTCGAGCCGGCCGAAGCCGAAGAGGAGGCGCGCCCGAGGAGGCGCGCTCCGTGGGGCGTGATAGCGCTGGTCCTGCTCACCGGCCTCGCGCTGCTCCGCAACGGCTCCGGGGAGTTCGACGTGGGCCCGCCGCAGCCGGCCGGTGCGGCCGCCGCGGGCAGCGTGACCCCCGGTGTCACCGTCGGCGCGCTGCCGCCGCTGCCGTACGCGGTGCCGGACCGGGTGCGGATCCCGGCCATCCAGGTGGACGCGCCGATCGTGCCGGTGGGCCTGGACGCGGACGGCTGGGTGGACGCGCCGCCGCCCGAGGACCCGAACCTGGCGGGCTGGTTCACCGGCGCGGTCACGCCGGGCGAGAAGGGCACGGCGGTCGTGGTCGGGCACGTGGACAACGCGCAGGGCCCGGCCGTGTTCTACGGGCTGGGCGCGCTGAAGCAGGGCAACCGGGTCGAGATCGCCCGCAGGGACGGCAAGACCGCCGTGTTCGAGATCTACGGCGTGGAGGTCTTCTCGAAGAACGACTTCCCCGGCGACCGGGTCTACGCGTCGAAGGGCGCCGCGGAGCTGCGGGTCATCACCTGCGGCGGCGGCTTCACCCAGCAGAACGGCTACGACGGCAACGTGGTCGCCTTCGCCCGCCTGGTGGAGGTCCGCTGAGCGGTCCCCGCCCGGGCGGGCGGGGCCGCTTCGCGCATGCTCAGACGTATTCCCGGCGGGGCACGGTGACGTGGTAGCCGGAGTCCAGCAGGTGCGGCAGATAGGAGCGCAGGGCCTTCACGCTCTGGGAACGGTCGCCCCCGGCGTCGTGCGAGAGCACCACGACGCCGGGGGCGGCGCCGTCCTCGACCCGGCTCACGATGGTGCGGGTGCCGGGCTCGGTCCAGTCGAGGGTGTCGACGGTCCAGGCGAGCGGCTCCATGCCCAGTTCCGCGCCGAGCTCGAAGGCGGCGCGGTTCCAGGCGCCGTAGGGGGCGCGGAACCACTCCGGGCGGGTGCCGTAATGCCGCTCGACGACGTCGCTGGTGCGTTCCATCTCGGAGCGGACGGTGCGGCGGCGCAGGCTCGTCAGCAGGGGGTGCGACCAGGTGTGGTTGCCCACCACGTGCCCCTCGTCGGCCATGCGCGCCAGCAGGCCCGGGTTGTAGTGCGCCATCTCGCCGCACACGAAGAACATGGCGCGCACCTCGTGGCGGGCCAGGGTGTCGAGGATCTCCGGGGTGTAGCGGGGGTCGGGTCCGTCGTCGAAGGTGAGCACGACGGTGCGGCCGTTGTCCGGCACCTTCAGCAGCGGCTCCTCGCGCACCGGGGTCCTGCCGGGCACGGTGCGCGGGGGGCCGTAGCCGGTCAGGGGCCTCAGGCGGTACTCGGAGGGCCTGAGCGGGCGGCGGGCCGCGGGCGCCCCGGCGACGGGCGGCGACGCCGGCGCGCCCCGGTTCCCGGCCCCCGGCGCGAGCGCCGCGGCCATCCCTGCCGCGCCCAGCGTGGCGGCACCGGCGAGCAACGCCCGGCGCCGGGTGAGCAATTGATCCTTCTGCATGACTCATCAGTCGCCCCGCGGGGGACGGGCGCAGCGCCGCGACACCGGTGCGGCGGCACGATTTCACCTGATCGGCGCAGCATACGGCGGAGATGTGCGGGGACCTGGCGGTGTCCGGCCGGGCGGCGCTCCGATAGCCTCCCGGTCGTGACGGAACAGCAGGCGCATCGGTTCGAGCGGGGCACGGACGGCCCGAAGGTGATCGTGGCCGGGGTGGACGGCTCCGACTCGTCGCTGCGCGCGGCGGCGTACGCCGCGGGGCTGGCGCGGCGCCAGGGCGCGCTGCTCGCCATCGTGTACGTGCAGCCGGTGCTGGCGGGCGGGGTGGCGCTGGGCGCGCCGGTGGCGGACACGACGGAGGAGATAGCGCAGGACCTGGCGGCGCAGATCCGGGAGTCGATGGAGCGGATCAAGGGGATCTTCGACATCCGCTGGGAGTTCCACACCTTCCGGGGCGACCCGTACAGCGGCCTGGTCAAGGCGGCGGACGACCTCACGGCGGACGCGGTGGTGGTGGGCGCGTCCGAGCAGGCGGGGCACCGGTTCGTGGGGTCGGTGGCGGTGCGCCTGGTGAAGGCGGGTCGCTGGCCGGTGACGGTGGTGCCGTAGTCCGGTGAAGGCGGGCCGTGCGGCTCGCGTGGTGTCTTCCGTCGGCGGCGCCTCGGGGGGATCATGTGCCCTCGTCAGCCGCTTGCCGAACGCGAAGAGGTGAGGCACATGGACCGGCTCCGGGCGGGTGAGGGGATTCTCCGCCGCAAACCGATCGAGCACATCGAGGAGACGGAGGTCGGCCGGGGTCCTGCGCTGGAGCGCACCCTGGGCCTCTGGCAGCTCACCGCGATCGGCGTGGGCGGCATCATCGGCGCGGGCATCTTCACCCTCGCCGGGACGGTGGCGAACGGCACGGCCGGGCCGGCGGTGCTGCTGTCCTTCCTGATCGCGGGTGTGGCGAGCGCCGCGGCGGCGCTGTCGTACGCGGAGTTCGCGGGGATGATCCCGAAGGCCGGCTCGGCCTACACGTACGGGTACGCGGTGCTGGGCGAGCTGGCGGGCTGGTTCATCGGCTGGGACCTGCTGCTGGAGTACACGGCGATCGTCGCGGTGGTCGGGATCGGCATCTCCGGCTACTTCAGCTTCCTGGTGAACGAGATGGGCGCGGACCTGCCGGCCTGGATGCTGGGCGCGCCCGGCACCGGGGACGGGCACCGGGTCGATCTGTTCGCGGCGCTGCTGTGTCTGCTGATCGCGGCGCTGCTGAACCTCGGCATCAAGAACGCGGCGCGTTTCGAGACGGTCGTCGTGGTGCTGAAGGTGCTGGTCGTGCTGCTGGTGATCGGCGTCGGCGTGTTCCACATCCGGGCGGAGCACTACGAGCCGTTCTTCCCGTTCGGCGTCGGCGGGGCGTTCACGGGCGCGGCGACGGTGTTCTTCGCGGTGTTCGGCTACGACGCCATGTCGACGGCGGCGGAGGAGTCCAAGGACGCGCAGCGGCACATGCCGAAGGCGATCATCTACTCGCTGGTCATCTCGATGGTGCTGTACGTGGCGGCCTGCCTGGTGCTGACGGGCATGCAGGACTACAAGGACATCGACCCGGAGAGCGGCTTCTCCACGGCGTTCAAGTCGGTGGGGCTGAACGGGCTTGCGGACGTGATCGCTGTGGGCGCCATCATCGGCATCCTCACCGTGATGTTCACGTTCATGCTGGGCGTCACCCGCGTCTGGTTCTCCATGTCCCGGGACGGGCTGCTGCCCCGGTGGTTCGCCAAGACCCATCCGACGCGGCACGTGCCGACGCGGGTCACCTGGATCGTGGGGGTGGCGTCGGCCGCCATCGCCGGGTTCCTGCCGATCGGCGAGGCGGCCGAGCTGACCAACATCGGCATCCTGCTGGCGTTCGTGGTGGTGTGCACGGCGGTGATCGTGCTGCGCTACCGGCAGCCGGAACTGCCGCGCTCCTTCCGCACGCCGTGGATGCCGGTGGTGCCCGCGGTGGGCGTCGTGTTCTCGATCTGGCTGATCACGTTCCTCCAGTGGCAGACCTGGGCGCGGTTCGCCGTGTGGTTCGTGATCGGCCTGGTCGTCTACTTCGGCTACTCCTACCGGCGTTCGGCGCTCGCGCGGGCGGACGGGGACGGCGCCGGGAAGCGGGACTGAGGAGAAGCGGGACTGGGAGGCGGGACTAGAGGGACTCCAGGAAGTCCAGCAGGACGCGGGTGAACGCGTCGGGGCGCTCCAGCGCGGAGTAGTGCCCGGTGCCGTCGATCGTCGCGGTGCGGCCGTCGGGGACCGCGGCGGCCAGGCGTTCGGCGGCGGTGTGCAGATCGGCCGGCTCCAGGGAGCCGTTGACGGCGAGCAGCGGGACGCGGATTTCGCCGATCCGGTCGAGGGAGCCGGTGACCCGCACCAGCCAGTCCTTCTCGCCGGGGCTGTGCTTGGACAGCGTGTGCAGGGCCATCTCGCGCACGCGGCGCACGACGTCCGGGTCGACGTCGTCGGCGGTGCGCTCCGGGCCGGGCACCAGCCGCAGGAACGCGTCGAGCCAGGCGGTCACGTCCCCGGTCTCCAGCGCCCGGGCGATGGTCCCCTGGACCTCGCGGTGCCAGGGGTCGGTGTACTGGAAGTCGCCGGTCACGGCCCCGGCGGTGACCACCGCGCGGACCAGGCCGGGGTGTTCGAGCACGGTGTCGGTGGCGATCACGCCGCCCATGGAGAGCCCCACGAGGACCGCGGGTCCGGCGTCGAGGTGGCGCAGCAGCGCGGCCAGGTCGTCGGCCCAGCGGAACGGCGCGGTGGCGTTGGCGGAGAAGCCGTGGCCGCGGGTGTCGGGGGTGATCACCCGGTACCGCTCGGCCAGGACGGGCACGTGGTCGTCCCAGAGGCGGTGGTCGACGAAGCCGGAGTGGAGCAGGACGACGAGATCGCCGGAGCCGCTGTCGCGGTAGGCGAGGTCGCCGTCGGCGGAAGGGAGACAGCGGAGGTCCGAAGCAGTACTCATGACAACTAAGGTGTCATGTCGGCGGCACTTTGACAACCTGGATGTCATGATGGACGGGTGACGGATCACGAGACCCCCCTCCCGCCCGACGAGCTCGGCCAACGCCTCACGGAGGTGTACGACCTGGTCGGGCCCCTGTACCGGCGCGCCCAGCGCAGCGTCGAACGCGGCCTGACGGACGGTGAACTGTCCCTCGGGGTGCGCGCCGTGCTGACGCTGCTGCACCGCAACGGGCCGATGACGGTGCCGCAGATGGGCCGGGCGCAGGCGATCAGCCGCCAGTTCGTGCAGCGCATGGTGAACGAGGCGGCGGATCAGGGGCTGGTGGAGAGCGTCCCCAACCCCGCCCACCGGCGCTCGTCGCTCATCCGCCCGACGGAGAAGGGCGCGGCGGCGATCGGCGAGGTGCTGCGCCGGGAGCACGCGCTGCTGCGGGAGACGGGCGGCGGGCTGACGGAGGCCGAGGTGACGGCCTGTCTGCGCGTGCTGGGCGAACTGCTCAAGGCGCTGGACCCCGTGGACGACGACTGACGCCCGCGCCCGGTCCGGCCCGCCGGCCGTTCGAGATGCACCCTTCAACGACGTATGACCACCATGGTGGGGATTCCGTCCGAAAGGATGATTCGAGATGTCCGCGACGCCTCCCCGGTGGACCGCCAGACGTTCCCCCGAGCCCGCCGCCCGCGAACTCCCGCCGCCGCAGGTCCCGTTCTCCCCGGACCCGGTTCCCCCGGCCGACGACTCCTGACCGATGCGGGCGGCGCCGTCCTCGACGCGCCTCGCGGTCACGGCCGCGCTGCTGTCGTTCGCGGCGGGAGCGGGTGACGCCTTCGCGTTCGTCGAGCTCGGGGGCGTGTTCACCGCCAACATGACCGGCAGCCTCGTCCTGTCGGGACTGACCGGCCGGCCGGGGTACGGGGCGCTCGTCGCGGGGGCGGCCACGGCGCTCGTGGCGTTCCTGGCCGCGGTGTACGCGGCGTCCAGGGCGGCGCCGAAGGGGCCGGGGCCGCGGTGGGACGGGATCCGGGCGGTCCTCGTGGCCGTCGTCGTGCTCGACCTCGCGGTGCTGGTGCTGAAGTCCGTGAGTCCCGCTCCCGGCACGGCGCTGCGGCTGCTGACGCTGGCCGCGTCCGCGGCGGCGATGGGCAGCCAGACCGCGGCCGCCAGGCGGGCGGCGGGAGGGTCGGGGGTGACCACGACGTTCGTCACGGGCACGCTGACCAGCCTGGCGCAGGACGCCGCCGACGGAAGCGCCCGGCACGCGGCCGTCCGCGTGGGGGCGGTCGTGATGCTGTTCCTGGGCGCCCTGACGGCGTCGGGGGCGATGGCGGTGGACGCCAGGCTCGGGCCCGCCGTCGCGGCGGCCGGCACCACCGTGGCGCTCCTCGCGCTTCCCCGGACGGGCTCACCGGACGGCCTCACCTGACCCTGACGCCCCTGAGCGCCGACCGACCTCACCGAAAGCAAGGAGCCGCCATGGCCGAGACCCCCGGACCGGACGGGCGGTCACCCGGACGTCCCTCCGCCGCGACGCCGCTGGGCCGCTTCCGGGCCGAGGCGCGGGACGCGATCACGCCCCGCGCCGGGCTCGTCATGCTGGGCGTCCTCATCCTCGAACTGGCCTTCGTGGTCTCCTACATCGGGGCGTTCCACTCCCCCACCCCGGAAAGGATCCCGGTCGCCGTGGTGGCTCCCGAGGCGGAGCGGCGGACGGTGATCGACCGGCTGAACGGCATCCCCGGCGAGCCGCTGTCCGGGCGGCCCGCGGACAGCGTCGCCCAGGCGCGTGCGATGGTGCTGGAGCGCGAGGTGGACGCGGCCCTTCTGGTCGCCCCGGACGGGCGGGCCGACCGGCTGCTGGTGGCGTCGGCGGGCGGCCCGTCGGGCGTCCAGGCGCTGGAGCGGGTCCTTCAGCAGGCGGACCCGTCACAGCCGGTGCGGATCACCGACCTGCGCCCGCCCAACGAGGCCGACGGGCGCGGTCTTGCCCCCTTCTACCTGGCGGTCGGCCTGGTCGTCGGCGGCTACCTGGCCTCGGCGGCGGTGTCCGCCACGTACGGGGCGCGGCCGGCCAATCCGCACCGCATGCTGATCCGGCTCGGCGCGCTCGCCGTGCTGTCGGTGCTGTCGGGGCTCGGCGGCGCGATCGTCGTCGACCTGGTCTTCGACGCCCTGCCGGGGCACTTCTCCGCGCTCTGGTGGATCGGCGCGCTCACCACGTTCGCCGCGGCGGCGGCCGGGATGGCCTTTCAGGTGCTGCTGGGGCCGATGGGCATCGCCCTGTCCGTGCTGATCTTCGTGGTGCTCGGCAACCCGAGCGCCGGCGGCGTCTATCCCTCGGCCCTGCTGCCGCCCTTCTGGCGCGACCTCGGCCCCGCCCTGCCCAACGGCGCCTCGGTGACGCTGCTCCGCAACTACGCCTACTTCGGCGGCCATCACACCGCCACGGCCTGGTGGGTGCTGTCCGCCTGGGCTGTGGGCGGCGCCCTGGCCTCCGCGCTCGCCGCCCGGTTCCGCCGCGGACGCCGGTCACCCGAGCCCGCCCCGGCGACCGGGCACTGACACCCTCGCCCCTCAGCCGTCCCCGCCCGCCATCACGAGCCCGTCCTTCGCCGCGCCCCTGCTGAACACCACGTCGCGGATGCGGTCGCGCACGGCGTGCAGTTCGGCGCCTTGAGCCAGGGCCGCGTTCAGATCCACGACCCGGCCGGCGTCGACGTCGTACAGCTGGGGCACGAACTCGGCGCGGGTGACCTCCCAGCGGCCGCCGGGGCGGGACGGCGGGGAGAAGGTGAAGCGGCCGACGGTGGACTGGTTGCCGCGCGGGTCGTTCACCCCGTCGTGGTCGGTCATCTCGCCGGCGATCTGGTCGCCCATGCCGTAGACCACCCAGGTGCCGTTGACCTTCTCGTACGCCTGCGGGACATGGGCATGGATGCCGAGGATCAGGTCGACGTCCGGGCGGTCCCCGCTCCTGGAGGCGGTGAGGGAGCGGGCGAGGGAGAGCTGGAGGCCGTCGGGCTCGTCCTGCCACTCGGTGCCCCAGTGCAGCGAGACCACGACGACGTCGGCGCCGGCCGTGCGGGCGGCGCGGGCGTCGGCGACGATCCGCCGCTCGTCGATCAGGTTCACCGCCCAGGGCCGGTCCGGCGGCAGCGGGTGCCCGTTGGTGTCGAAGGTGTAGGCGAGATGCGCCACCCGTGCCCCGCCCGCCTCCAGGAGGGTGGGCGCGGCGGCCTCCTGCGCGGAGCGGGCCGAGCCGGCGTGGCGCACACCGGCCCGGTCGAGGGCGTCGAGGGTGCGGCGGATGCCCTCCTCGCCGTCGTCCAAGGTGTGGTCGGAGGCGGTGGAGCAGCCGTCGTAGCCGGTGGCGGCGAGGCCCGCGGCCACCTCGGGCGGTGATCTGAAGAGCGGGTAGCCGCTGTAGTCGCCGTCCGCGCCGTAGACGGTCTCCATGTGACACAGCGCCAGGTCCGCGGGGGCCACCACGGAGCGGATGCCGGAGAGCATCGGCCGGAAGTCGTACCCGGCGCCCCCGGCGTCGAAGGCGGCGCGCTCGATGACGGAGGTGTGGGGCAGTACGTCGCCCGAGGCGACCAGGGTGAAGCCGCGGTGGGCCGTAGGGCCCGAACGTCCCTGGGGCGGCGGTGTGTGGTCGCGGGCCTGGCAGGCGGCGCCCGCGGCGAGGACGGCCGTCAGGACGAGGGCCAGCTGTCTGCTGCGTGCGATCATCACTCACCCCGCTGTGGTCGTATTTATGGATGAACAGGTAAGAAGCCTCCTCGCGGTGTGCGGCGCTCCGACACGCCCTTTAGCCCGTCCGGCGTGCGAGAACGGCCGTCCCGACCGTTCGTCGAACCGTTCGTCGACGCGATCGACCGCCTGTCGCACACTCCTGTGCGCGCCCTGTCCCCCGGCGGCGGCGTGCGTTGCCATACGGCCATGACGGCCGGAACGACACTCACGAACGGGACCACCGCCGAGCACGAGCTCGCCGCACTCCAGCGGGAGCACGGCCGGCCCCTCTTCGCGCTGCTGGTCCGGCTCTGCGACGGGGACCGGCAGCGTGCGGAGGACCTGGTCCAGGAGACGCTGGTGCGCGCCTGGCAGCACCCCGAGGCGCTGCGCGCCGAGAACTTCGACTCCGTACGCCCCTGGCTGCTGACCGTGGCGCGGCGGCTCGCCATCGACGCGCGCCGGGCCCGGCAGGCGCGGCCGGCCGAGGTCGGCGACGCCGTCCTGGAGAACGCCCGGGTGATCTCCGACCACGCGGAACGGGCCGCCGCGATGCTCGACGTCCGGGAGGCTGTGAAGACTCTCACGCCCGAGCACCGTGAGGTCCTGGTGCTCGTGTACTTCCAGGGGGCGAGTGTGGCGGAAGCGGCGGCGGCCCTCGGCATCCCGCCCGGTACGGTGAAGTCCCGCGCGTACTACGCGCTGCGCGCCCTGCGCCGGGTGCTTCCGGGCTACGCCTCCGACATGCGGTGAAACCAACCGTCGGGTCAAACCTCCGTAAAGCGCCTTGCCGTCGGACCCGGTTGGGGATCGGCTGTCCTCATCCGAGTCCGGACCGGGGACCCGGGCTCGGGCGACGCGCACGCACCGGAGGAGGCAGGAAGGGATGCTGCACAGAGGTCGAGAGAGCACGGAGGGCGACGGCGAACCGGCCGTCCCCATGGCGTGGTTCTACGCCGAGTACATCGCCGACGAGCTGCTGCGCACCGGCGACCTCATGCCGCCGACGTCCATGGAGTTCCGGGCCGGCCGGGACGCGCTGGCGCTGACCGTGTTCCTGTCCGACACCGACGGCGAGCTGTCCGGCATCCGGGTCATCACCCAGCTGGAGACCTGGCTGTCGCTGACCGCCTACGACCAGCCGTGGCAGGAGTGGGTGCAGGAGCGGCTGGACGACCTGGCCGCCGACGCCGCCGCGTCCGGCCGGGGCGCGCCGGGGCCGGACCTGGAGCTGGCGGTGGAGGCCTGGCGCTGGCTGCGCGAGACGGAGCTGCTGGCCCCCGATCTGAACGCGGTGCCGGGCGGCGCGGCGGCCGGCGGTGAGGACGAGGGACCGAAGGTGTGGACGCCGGCGTGGCAGCTCGGACTGCCGCTCGGCCACCTCGCCATCCATCTCTTCTAGCCGCCGCCCCGGCCTCTTCCCAAGGCCCCCCCGGCCTCTTTCAGGGGTCGGCCCGGCCCGTTCGGCGGTCCGCGGAAAATCCGACCAATCCGCGGGCCCGAGGCCTCCGAATGCTTAGGTCACGATTCGGTGCGCCGCTGAGTCATTCGGCAGCCTGGTGCGTACCGGTGGGAGCAAGGAGTAACCCCACCCGCACCCAACGGCACGAGGATTCGGCATGAGGTCCCTGGAGAGGCATCGCGACGTCGGCGCCTACGCGCTCGGCGTGCTGGACGAGGCGGAGGCGTTCCGCTTCGAGGACCACCTCATGGAGTGCCCCAGCTGCGCCGTGCAGGTGACCGAGTTCGGCCCCGCGACCCGCCAGTTGATGCTCTACCGCAGCGCGACCCCGCGCCTTGTCCACCCGATGGCGCAGCCCTCGCCGCGCGTGCTGGACCGGCTGCTCACCCAGGTGTCCGCACGGCGGCGCGTCGGGCGGCGCCGGATGCTGCTGGCGCTGGCCGCCTCGGTGGTGCTGGCGGTGTCCGCCCCCGCGGTCACGGTGCTGGCAGGGGGTGACGACGGGCCTCGTCCGCTGACCGTCGAGGCGACCGACGAGCGCTCCGGGGTGTGGGCGGAGGTGAAGGTCGAGGACCGCGACTGGGGCAGCAGCGTGGAGCTGCGGGTCAAGGACGCGGCGGGACCGCGTGACTGCGTCCTGGTGGGGATCGGCCGCGACGGCTCCGAGCACGTCATGACCAGCTGGGCCGTGCCCCGGCACGACGCCCGCCCCAACACCGTCCCGGGCGGCTCCGCGATGCACTCCGACGACTTCGTGCGGTACGAGGTGCGCTCCACGCAGGGCGAGACGCTGGTGGTGCTGCGGCCCGAGTGACCCGGGCCCGCCGCGGCGGGGTCACTTCAGCAGCCGGGACAGTCTCCGGTCCGCCAGCGGCTTGCCCCCCGTCTGGCAGGTGGGGCAGTACTGGAGCGAGGAGTCGTGGAACGACACCTCGCGGATGGTGTCCCCGCACACGGGACAGGGCTCGCCGGTGCGGCCGTGCACCCGCAGGCCGGTCTTCTTCTCCGCCTTCAGCCGCCCGGCCGCCAGCCCGCGCGAGCGTTCCACCGCCTCGGTGAGGGTGGTGCGCAGCGCCTCGTACAGCCGGGCCGTCTCCTCCGGTGTGAGCGAGGAGGCCAGCTTGAACGGGGACATGCGGGCGGCGTGCAGGATCTCGTCGCTGTAGGCGTTGCCGACGCCCGCGATCAGGCTCTGGTCGCGCAGGGCGCCCTTGAGCCGGCGGCGCTCCCCGGAGAGCAGCTCCGCGAGGCGCCCCTCGTCGAAGCCGTCGGCCAGCGGGTCCGGCCCGAGCCGCGCGATGCCCTCGACCTCCTCCGGGTCCGCCACCACGTACACGGCGAGCCGCTTCTGCGTGCCGGCCTCCGTCAGGTCGAAGCCGGCGCCGGTCTCCAGGGCGACGCGCAGCGCGAGCGGCCCCTTGCCGGGGCGGGGCACGCCGCTGGGCAGCGGGTCCTTCCAGTGCAGCCAGCCCGCGCGTGCCAGATGCGTGACGAGATACGGGCCGCCGTCCGTGGCCAGCGCGAGGAACTTGCCGTGGCGCCGGACGGCGGTGACCTCGCGGCCCTCGACGGCGGTGAGCGGCGGGTCGTAGGTCTTCAGGACGCTGATCGCCACGGGCAGCGCCCGGACGATCTCGTGGCCGGTCAGGTGCTCGGTGAGGAAGTCCTTGAGCGCCTCGACCTCGGGGAGTTCCGGCATGCGTCAAGGGTGCCACCGGCGGCCCGCGTCCTCAGCCCGTGGTGTCGTTCCCCCGCCCGGCCGGTTCCGGGTCCTTCACCACCACGAACTCGCTCCACACGCACTTGCCGCCGCCGCGCGCCTCCACGCCCCACAGGTCGGTGAGGGTCTCCACCAGCAGCAGGCCCCGGCCGGAGACGCCGCCCTCGCCCGCCTCCCGGCGGCGGGGCAGGGCGCTGGAGGAGTCCTCGACCTCCACCCGGAGCCGCCGTTCGGCGCCGTCGAGCACCCGCAGGGTGACCTCCGCGGACCCCTCGGTGTGCATCAGCACGTTGGTGATCATCTCGTCGGCGACCAGTTCGATCTCGTCGGCCCGGTCCCGGGCGCCCCAGGCGGCGGCCGCGGTGCGGATCATGCGCCGGGTGTCGGACAGCGCCTCCGGTTCGCCGGGCGGCACCAGTTGTTTGAGCCGGCCGCCGGACCGCGGGCCCTCCGGTTCGCGGCGGCGCAGCAGGAGCAGCGCCACGTCGTCGTCGCCGCCGCGCTCCTCGGCCACGTCGATCAGCCGGTCGGCCAGATCGCGTACGTCGTCGGGGCCCACGGCGATCAGCGCGGCGAGGGTCTCCACGCCGTCGTCGAGGTCCGCGCCGGGCTGCTCGACCAGGCCGTCGGTGCACAGCACCAGCGTCTCGCCCGGCTCCAGCTCTATCCTCCCCACCGGGTAGTCGAGGCCGCCGAACTCGGCGGACAGGCCGAGCGGCAGGCCGCCGGGGACGGGCACCCGGCGGCAGGAGCCGTCGGCGCGGCGCACCATCGGGTCGATGTGCCCGGCGCGGACCACCTGGATGACGCCGGTGGACAGGTCGACCTCGGCGTAGAGGCAGGTCGCGGAGCGGTCGGTGTCGAGTTCGTGCAGGAAGACCGAGGCGCGGGCCATCACGGTGGCGGGCGTGTGGCCCTCGGCGGCGTAGGCGCGCAGCACGATGCGCAGCTGCCCCATGACGGCGGCGGCGTGCGTGTCGTGGCCCTGGACGTCGCCGATGACGGCGCCGACCCGGCTGCCGCCGCCGGGGCTGCCGCCGGGCAGCGGGATCAGGTCGTACCAGTCGCCGCCGATGTCCCGGCCGAAGGTGCCGCCGAAGGAGGCGGCCCGGTAGCGGACCGCGAGGTCGGCGCCGGGCACGCTGGGGATGGTGCGGGGCAGCATGGCCTGCTGGAGCCCCTCGGCAAGGTCCATCTCCTGCTCGTAGAACATCGCGCGCTGGAGGCTCTGGGAGATGCTGCTGCCGAGCGCGACCAGGATGTTGCGCTCCTCGGCGGTGAAGCCGCGCCGGTCGCTGTAGAGCAGGCCCATCGCGCCGATCGGGCGGGCCTGCACGATGAGCGGGAGGTAGGCGGCCGAGGTGATGTTCAGTCCGGTGATGCCCTGCCACAGCTCCGGGTAGCGCTCGGCGAACTCCTCCGGGGACTCGATGAAGCGCGGGCTGAGGGTGCGCACCGCCTCGCTCATCGGGTAGCGCTCGTCGATCCGGGTGAGTTCGGTGCCGGGGACGAAGCTGCCGGCGGGGCCCTCCGCGATGAGCCGGATCCGGCCGGCCTCGACCAGCCCCATCACCAGGCTGGTCGCGCCCAGATGGGTGAGGCCGTGGGTGTCCTTGAGGACGTCGATGACGTCCCGCACGGTCCGGGCGTGGGCGAGCGCGGCGGTGGTCAGCTGGACCACGTTGGTCTGCTGGCGGCGCAGGCTCTCCTGGAGGGCCTGGTCGCGCCGGTCGCCGCTCTCGCGCAGCTCCTGGGTGGCGTCGCGGACGATGCCGATGATGCGCCGGGGCCGTCCCGCCGGGTCGCGCCGGATGTAGCCCTGGGTGTGGGTCCAGCGCAGGGAGCCGTCACGGCAGCGGATGCGGAAGTAGGCGCCGTAGTTCTCCTGGCCGGAGTTGAGCGCGCGGGCCACGACCGCGTCGAGCCGCCGCGCCTCCGCGGGCGGGACGCGGACGGCGAGGGTCTCGGGCCGGTCGTCGTACTCGTCGGGGCGCACGTCGAAGATCTCGTGCGCCTGGGCGTCCATCTGCATCACCCCGGCGTCCAGGTCCCAGTCGAAACTGCCCATGCGGTTGAGCGCCAGGATCGGATCCGGGTGTTCCGGCCAGTCGTCCGGGAGTGACAGGGGGCTCGCTCCCCGATCAGCCATGGGGCCACCTTGCCAGGGTTCGGGCGATTCTTCGACCGCTGCGCCGCCTGGGGACGCGGGTATCCCGGGGCCGCCGGTGGTACACGGGAAGGCACGGGCAACAGGGCGCCACGAGGGCCCGGCGCGGGCCGGGACGGGTCCGGCGAGGCGGCGCGGGGACGGAGGGTGCGGCCGTGGAGTGGTTCGGCGCGACCGAGTACTGGACGAGCCGGCTGGTGTTCCAGAAGGGGCTGGCCGCGCTCTACCTGGTCGCGTTCCTGACCGCGGCGCTCCAGTTCCGCGCGCTGATCGGGGAGCGGGGCATGCTGCCGGTGCCGCGCTTCGTGGCGCGGGTGCCCGCGCGCCGCTCCCCCAGCCTGTTCCACCTCCACTACTCGGACCGCTTCTTCGCCGGGTGCGCGTGGGCGGGGTGCGCGGTGTCGGCGGCGCTGCTGGCGGGGGCGGACGCGCTGGTCCCGCTGTGGGCGGCGATGCTGCTGTGGCTGGTGCCGTGGGCGCTGTACCTGTCGGTCGTGAACGTGGGGCAGACCTGGTACGCGTTCGGCTGGGAGTCGCTGCTGCTCGAGGTGGGGTTCCTCGCCGTGTTCCTCGGCAACGACGAGGTGGCGCCGCCGGTCGTCGTGCTGTTCCTGCTGCGGTGGGTGCTGTTCCGGGTGGAGTTCGGCGCCGGGCTGATCAAGATGCGCGGCGACGAGTGCTGGCGCCGTCTCACCTGTCTGGAGTACCACCACGAGACGCAGCCGATGCCGGGGCCGCTGAGCTGGTTCTTCCACCACCTGCCGAAGCCGCTGCACCGCGTCGAGGCGGCCGCCAACCATGTCACCCAGCTGGTGGTGCCGTTCCTGCTGTTCGCGCCGCAGCCGGTCGCGTCGGCGGCCGCGGCGCTGATGATCGTCACCCAGCTGTGGCTGGTGCTGTCCGGGAACTTCGCCTGGCTGAACTGGGTCACCGTGGTGCTGGCGCTCCCCGTCGTGGCCTGGCCGTCCGACGCGCCGCCGGTGGCCGGCGCCCCCCTCTGGTTCGTGGTGGTGGTGCTCGCGGTGTCCGCGCTGCTGCTCGCGCTCAGTCACGCGCCGGTGCGGAACATGCTCTCGCGCCGCCAGGAGATGAACCGCTCCTTCGACCCGCTGCACCTGGTGAACACCTACGGGGCGTTCGGCAGCGTGGGCCGGGTGCGGCACGAGGTGGTGCTGGAGGGGACGGCGGACGAGTCGCCCCGGGAGGACTCCGACTGGCGGGAGTACGAGTTCAAGGGCAAGCCGGGCGACCCCCGGCGCCTGCCACGCCAGTTCGCGCCGTACCACCTGCGGCTGGACTGGCTGATGTGGTTCGCGGCGCTGTCCCCCGCCTACGCGAGCCCGTGGTTCGGGGGGCTGGTGGAGCGGCTGCTGGAGAACGACCCCGACACGCTGCGCCTGCTGCGCCGCTCCCCCTTCCCCGCCGACGCCCCGCCCCGGTTCGTCCGCGCCCGCCTGTTCCGCTACCGCTTCACCACCTGGCGGGAGCTGCGCGAGACGGGCGCCTGGTGGGAGCGGACGTATGTACGGGAGTTCCTCCCGCCGACCCGGCTGGCCGCCGGAAGCGGGCGGAGAACCTAGGCGCCCAGCAGGCCCGTCGCCCGCAGTTCCTCCCACAGGGCGTCCGGCACGGGTTCCGCGAAGCGGTCGGCGCAGTCGTCGACCTCGGCGGCCGAGCGGGCGCCGACCAGCACGGCGGCGACCGCCGGGTGGGCCGCGCAGTGGGCCAGGGCGGCGGCGCGCAGCGAGGTGCCGTGCCGCTCGGCGGCCTCCTTGATCCGCAGGGCGCGCTCGAGGAGTGCGGCGGGGGCCGCCGCGTAGTCGTAGGTGGCGCCCGGCCGGGGGTCGGCCAGCAGGCCGGAGTTGAAGACGCCGCCGACCAGGACGGACACCCCGCGGTCCAGCGCGGCGGGCAGCAGCTCGGCGGCCGCACCGTGGTCGAGCAGGGTGTGCCGGTTCGCGCACAGCACCACGTCGACGTCGGTGTCGCGGACGAAGCGGGTGAGCATCGCGGTCTGGTTCATGCCGGCGCCGATGGCCCCGACGACGCCCTCGGAGCGGAGCCGCTCGAGGGCCGGGTAGGCCTCGCGGAAGGCCTGCTCCTCGTGGTCGTCGGGGTCGTGGAGGAGGACGACGTCCACGCGGTCCAGGCCGAGGCGTGCCAGGCTCGCCTCGAGCCCGCGGCGCACACCGTCGGCGCTGAAGTCCCAGACGCGGCGGTGGGTGGCGGGCACGGCGAAGCCGTGGGCGAGGTCGTCGCCGCCCGCGTGGGACGGTTCGAGGCGGCGGCCCACCTTGGTGGACACCGTGCAGGCGTCGCGGGGCAGCTCCCGCAGGACGGCGCCCAGCCGGCGTTCGGCGAGGCCGAGCCCGTAGTGCGGGGCGGTGTCGAAGTGGCGGATGCCCCGCCTGAGCGCCGCGCGCACCGCCTCGTACGCCTGCTCCTCGGTGACCGGGGTGTGGAGACCGGCGATGCCCGAGGTGCCGAGGGCGAGCGGGGTGACCTCCACACCGCTGCGGCCGAGTCTCCGGCGGGCCGGCCGGTCCGGAGCCATGGGGGCGGGGAGGTCGCTCATGCCGGGCTGCTCCTTGTCATGATCACGGGCCGGGCGCGGACGGGCACACGGGGCCCCGGCCGCGCGTCCCGCCGCCCTCCGGCGTGGAACGGCGGCCGGGGCCCCGCCGCCCGGTCACGCCCGCTTCAGCCGCAGCGTCCTCAGCTCGAAGGGACGCAGCGCCACGGCGATCCGCCCGTCGTCGACGGCGGGCGGCGCCGTGTCCGCGAGGGGGCGTTCCAGCAGGTCGGTGACCTCGGCCCCGGCGACCGGGAAGCCGGCGGTGAGCGTGGCCCGGGCGCGGGCGCCGTGCGCCTCGTGGAAGCGGACCACCACGTCGCCGCTGCCGTCGTCGGCCAGTTTGACCGCCGTGACCACCACGGAATCCTGGTCGACGGTGACCAGCGGCGCCACCTCGCCCGCGCCGTCGAGCCGCCGCTCGGGCAGGTTGATCCGCCAGCCCTCGCGCACCGCGTCCCCGATCGACGCGCCGGGGACCAGGGCGTGCCGGAAGCGGTGCGTCCCCTGGTCGGTCTCGGGGTCGGGGAAGCGCGGGGCGCGCAGCAGGGAGGCACGGACGGTGGTGGTCGTGCCCCCGTCGCCGTCGGTGCGGACGGCGCGTGTCACGTCGTGGCCGTACGTGCCGTCGTTGACGAGGGCGACGCCCCAGTCGGGCTCCTGGAGGTGGACGAAGCGGTGGTTGCACGCCTCGAACTTGGCGGCCTCCCAGGAGGTGTTGGTGTGGGTGGGGCGGAAGAAGTGCCCGAACTGCGTCTCGGAGGCGTAGCGGTCGGTGTGCAGGTCCAGGGGGAAGGCGAGCTTGAGGAACTTCTCCGTCTCGTGCCAGTCGGCCTCGGTGTCCACCACCAGGCGCTTCTCCCCCGGCGGCAGGGACAGCAGCTGCGTCACCCGGGAGCCGCCGAAGGTACGGACGATCCGCACCGAGGCGCCGTCGTCGCCGGGGGTGACCTCGTCGGCGTCGGTGAGGTCGGTGACGGTGTTGCGGTAGAACTCGTCCACGTCCCAGGCGTCCCACATGTTCGGCAGGTCCTGGTGCAGTTGGAGGAGGTTGCCGGTGCGGCCGGGGGCGATGGTCTCGCGGCCGGTGGCGAGGTCGACGACGGAGTCCACCAGGCCCCGGGGGTCGACGCCGACCCGGAGCAGCCCGTTGTCCAGGACGTGGCCGCCGTCGGGGCGGCCGGCGCGCGTGGTGCGTCCGGACGCCTCGGCGGGGCGCGCGCCGCCGGCCGGGACGCCGGCGCGGGTGTGCGGGGCGGCGTTGAAGAGCAGCGGCACGGTTCCCTCGCCGGCCAGGGCGCGCTGGGCGGCGTCGACGATGCCGTTCAGCTCGTCGGCGACCCGGGCGTAGGTGGCGCGGGCCTCGCGGTGCACCCAGGCGATGGAGGAGCCGGGCAGGATGTCGTGGAACTGGTGCAGCAGCACCGTCTTCCAGATCCGGTCGAGGTCGGCGTACGGGTAGGGGAAGCCGGTGCGCACGGCGGCGGTGGCCGCCCACAGCTCGGCCTCCCTCAGGAGGTGTTCGCTGCGCCGGTTGCCCTGCTTGGTGCCGGCCTGGCTGGTGAGCGTGGCGCGGTGCAGTTCGAGGTACAGCTCGCCGACCCACACGGGCGGTTCGGGGTTCTCCGCCTCGGCCTTGGCGAAGAAGGCGGACGGGGTCTCCCAGGTGACCGTGGCCGATCCCTCGAGGTCGCGGAGCCGGGCGGCCTTGGCGACCATCTCGCGGGTGGTGCCGCCGCCCCCGTCGCCCCAGCCGGTGGGCGCGAGGGAGTGCCGGGCGGTGCCCTTGTCCTTGAAGTTGCGTACGGCGTGGGCGATCTCGGCGCCGCGCATGGAGCAGTTGTAGGTGTCGACGGGCGGGAAGTGGGTGTAGATCCGGGTGCCGTCGATGCCCTCCCAGCGGAAGGTGTGGTGCGGGAAGCTGTTGGTGCGGGACCAGGAGATCTTCTGCGTGAGCAGGTACCTGGAGCCGGCGGCCTTGATGATCTGGGGCAGTCCGGCGGCGAAGCCGAAGGTGTCCGGCAGCCAGGCCTCGTCGTTGTCGACGCCGAACTCGTCGAGGAAGAACCGCTTGCCGTGGACGAACTGCCGGGCCATGGCCTCGGAGCCGGGCATGTTGGTGTCGGACTCCACCCACATGCCGCCGGCCGGCACGAACCGCCCGTCGGCCACGGCCTTCTTCACGCGCGCCCACACCTCGGGCCGGTGCTCCTTCACCCACGCCCACTGCTGGGCCTGCGACATGGCGAAGACGAAGTCGGGCTCGTCGTCGAGGAGGGCGGTCATGTTGGCGGCGGTGCGGGCGACCTTGCGGACGGTCTCGCGCAGCGGCCACAGCCAGGCCGAGTCGATGTGCGCGTGCCCGACGGCGCTGATGCGGTGCGCGGACGGCACGGCGGGGGCGGCCAGCACGTCGGCGAGGCGTGCCCGGGCGTGCTCGGCCGTGCCGCCCACGTCCTGGAGGTCGAGGGCGTCCAGGGCGCGTTCGACGGCGCGGAGGATCTCCCAGCGGCGGGGCGAGTCGACGGGCAGCTCGGCCATCAGCTCGCCGAGCACCTCGAGGTCGGTCACCAGGTGCCACACGGTCTCGTCGAGGACGGCGAGGTCCATGCGGGTCAGGGTGTACTGGGGGTCGCGGCCGGCGGTCTCCAGGTCGCCGAGCGGGGTGGGCGTGAAGGGGCGGGGGCCCATGACGACGGGGTTGGAGGCGGCCTCGACGTGCAGGCGCACCTCCTCCCCGCCCTGGACGGGGGCGCCGATCCGCACCCACTGGTTGCGCGGGTTGAGGCCCTTCACGGGGGTGCCGTCCGGGCGGTAGACGAGCCCCTCGCACTGGAAGCCGGGCATGTTCTCGTCGAAGCCGAGGTCGAGAATCGCCTCGACGGTCCTCCCGGCCCACTCCTTCGGCACGGTGCCGGTGACGCGGAACCAGCTGGTGCCCCAGGGCGCGCCCCAGCGGGAGCCGACGGTGACCGGCTCGACGTCGGCGGCCAGTCCCTCGGCGACCGGGACCGGCTCCCCCGGCGCGTGCCACACCGCCACCTCCAGGGGCACGGACTCGGGGTGGACGGCGGGTCGGACGCGCTCGTCGAGGACCCGCCTCAGACGGGCTTCGACCAGGGTGCGGTCGTCATGCATGCGGCGCTCCATGAGTGTGGCCGGGTTCGCTGCCGTACGGGTTCCGCCCGCGCGGCGGACCCCCGGGTACAACTCCCCTCCCACGGCCCCCTCGAACCGCCCTCCGCCCCACCCCGTTGCCCTGCCCCGCGTCCGGGAACTAAGGTCGGGCACGTGACTGCCGGGTCGGCCTTGGGCCTCTCACGAACGGTGCTCCCGGCTCCGGAGTGAGTCCGGGGCGGGCGCGTGCGCCTCCGTCGTCGGTCGTTCCTTCCGCCCGCCGCGCTTCCGCGGCCGGGAAACGGCAACACCGACTCCGGAGACGAGAGACCACCATGTCCGCAGCACCGCACATCGAGCTGAACCACACCGCCGTCTACGCCCGTGACCGCAGATACTCCGCCGAGTTCCTCGCCGGGATCCTGGGTCTGGAGGTGGGGGCGCCGTTCGGTCCGTTCCTGCCCGTTGACCTGGGCAACGGCGTGACCCTGGACTACTACGAGATGCGGGACGAGCCCGTGCAGTCCCAGCACTACGCGTTCCTGGTGCCCGACGAGCGGTTCGACGCCATGATCGCGCGCCTGGAGGAGGCCGGGGTGACGTACTACGCCGACCCTCGGCACACCGAACCGGGCCGGGTGAACACCCTGTTCGGGGGCCGGGGCGCCTACTTCGAGGACCCGGACGGCCACAACATGGAGATCATGACCCGGCCGTACGTCCGCCCCTGAGCGGCTGCCGGTCAGAGCGGCCGGTACATGATGTGCAGCCCGACCCGGCCGTGACGGGGGTGGTCGAAGGCGTCGGGGACCGTGCCCAGGACGATGAAGCCGAGTGAAGTCCACAGCCTCACCGCGGGGTTGGTCTCGACGACGGCGTTGAACACCATGCCCCGGAACCCGGCGTCGCGCGCCTCGGCCAGGACGTGCTCGGCCAGCCGCCGTCCGGTCCCGCGGCCGGCGCGGTCGGGGTCGACCATGAAGCCCGCGTTGGCGATGCCGGCGGCGGGGCCGCCGTAGTTGGAAGTGAGATAGGCGGAGGCGACGACGGTTCCGTCGTCGTCCTCGACGACGTACACCCGTTTCGGGGGGCTCGTCCACAGGGCCCGGGCGTCCTCCTCGGAGGTGCCCGGGTCCCAGGTGTAGGTCTCGCCCGCCGCGACGATGCGGTGCCAGAACGGCCAGATGCGGGACCAGTCGTCGGTGCGCGCTTCCCTGATCGGCATGGTGGCGAGTCTGGCACGCCCGGTGCGGGCGGGGGTGCGGAGGTGGCGGGTGTCAGTCGACGCTGGGGAGGATGTGCGGCTCGGCGAGGTCCTCCTCGTACCCGGCGAGGCGGATGGGGGCCGAGCGGGCCCACACGTCGAGGAAGCCCAGTTCCCCTGGCCGGCGGCCGGGACGCTCCGTGCGTTCCTCGGGGCGCTGTTCGAGTTTCGTCTGCTCCGGTGTCACCGCGCACTCCTTATGTGTCGGTCACCCTCGGGACGTACCGCGTCGGCCCCGTGGCCGGCGCCCTGACGCCCGAGCGGGTCTGTGTGCATGCCGTTCGGACGCGGTGGCGCCGGTCGTTCTAGGGAGAGCGGGCCGTGGTGAACCGGCGGTCCCATGACGGATGGTGGGTGCGGGTAGAACCCTTGCTGCTGTCCGTCCGCCTCAGATTAACCAAATGAGCGGCCCCCCGCTCGATGGGGCTGGAAACTGGCTGTAACAATCACATGACGGATCGCCCATCATGACCTGCCATGTCCGGTCATGTCGTGACAGAATGCGCACAGCGACTCACTCGAACGGAGTACGCGCGTCGCGATGTACCGGACAAGTCCGGACAGCCGGAGCGCGGTTGGGGCGCCGCCGGCCGTCACGGGTACCGCCGAGGGCCGGGGGTCACCAGCGGCCGGGCGCGTAGTCCTTCAGGAAGACGCCGTACAGGTCCTCGCCCGCCTCGCCGCGCACGATCGGGTCGTAGACGCGGGCCGCGCCGTCCACCAGGTCGAGCGGGGCGTGGAAGCCCTCCTCGGCGAGGCGCAGCTTGTCGAAGTGCGGGCGCTCGTCGGTGATCCAGCCGGTGTCGACCGAGGTCATCAGGATCCGGTCGGTGTCGAACATCTCCTGCGCGCTGGTCCGCGTCACCATGTTCATGGCCGCCTTGGCCGCGTTGGTGTTGGGGTGTCCCGCGCCCTTGTAGCCGCGGGCGAACACGCCCTCCATCGCGGACACGTTGACCACGTAGGCGCGGTTCGAGGACGCGCGGCGGGCCGCCTCGGCCATCGCCGGGCGCAGCGCGCTGATCAGGATGAACGGCGCCGTGTAGTTGCAGAGCTGGGTCTCCAGCAGCTCCACCGGGGAGATCTGCTCGATGGTCTGCACCCAGGTGTTGGAGTCCACGACGTCGGGCAGCAGGCCGCCCGCGTCGATGGCGGTGCCGTCCCGGTGCCGCTCCACGCTGGCGTTGCCCGCGACCAGGGCGAGGTCGGCCACCGCCTGGGCGTCCAGGTTCGCGGTCCCGGCGGGGAGCGCGGTCAGGCCGTCCACCGCACCGGAGTTGAACGCGCCGATGACGTGGTGCGCGGGCAGCTCGCCGGCCGGCAGCGGGGCGCTCTCGCCCTCGACGAGCGCGGCGTAGGCGGAGGGCAGCCGGCGCACCGTCTGGGTGGCGTTGTTGATCAGGATGTCCAGCGGGCCCCGCTCCGTGACCTGGTCGGCGAGCGCGACGACCTGGCCGGGGTCGCGCAGGTCGATGCCGACGACCTCCAGGCGGTGCACCCAGTCCGCGGAGTCGTCCATGGCCTTGAAGCGGCGGATGGCGTCCTTGGGGAAGCGCGTGGTGACCGTGGTGTGGGCGCCGTCGCGCAGCAGCCGCAGCGCGATGTACATGCCGATCTTGGCGCGGCCGCCGGTGAGCAGCGCCCGCTTGCCGCTCAGGTCGGCGCGGGCCTCGCGGCGGGACCGGTTCTCGGCGGCGCAGTCCGGGCAGAGCTGGTGGTAGAAGTAGTCGACCTCGACGTACCGCGTCTTGCAGACGTAGCAGGAGCGCGGGCGCTGGAGTATCCCCGCGATGCGGCCCTGCTCGACGCGGGAGGAGGGCAGGATGCCCTCGGTCTCGTCGTCGATGCGCTGCGCGGAGCCGGTGGCGGTGGCCTCGGTGACCGCCTTGTCGTGCGCGGTCTTGGCCGCCCGGCGCTCCTGGCGGCGGCGCTGCTTGACCGTGCGGTAGATGTGCGAGGTGGCCCGGCGGACCGCGATCGCGTCCGGGTGGTCCACGTCGATCGAGTCGAGCTCCTCGAGCACGCTCAGGCAGACGGCCAGCCGCTCCGGGTCGATGCCGGGCCCGTACGCCACCTCGTCCGTGGTCCCGGGTCCGTCCTGTGTCACCGTCATCGCCGCTGCCGTTCCCGCCTCGGTTCGCGCGGCGCTCCGTTCGCGTCCGCTGTCGAACGGGGGATTTTACGGAGCGCCGGGCCGCAGCACCAAACCGCTGCGCTCAGTGAGCGCAGGCCACGGTGAGTGCCGTCACCTCCTCGGTCACCGCGCGGGCGAGCAGGCCGAGGTCCTCGACGGCCGCTCCGTCGGCCACCAGACCGTAGTGGACGCGTCCGCGGTAGGTGGAGACGGCGACCGCGAGGGAGTGCCCGGGGGCGAGCGGCGCGAGCGGGAACACGGCGCCTAGCGGGTCGCCGCCGAGGCGCAGCCCGAAGCCGGGCAGCGGCACGCTGGTGACCAGGACGTCGAACCAGAGCCGGGCCGCCTGCCCGAGCAGCGGCCCGCCGAGCCGGTGGCCGAGCGGCGGCACGTGCTCGGCGAGCAGCGCCACCGCGCCGGCGCCGCGGTGCGGGCCCGCCTCCTTGTTGCGGTCCATGGCGGTGCGGACCCGGGTCAGCCGGGTGACCGGGTCCTTCTCGTCGACCGGGAGCCGTATCAAGTACCCGGAGAGCCGGTTGCCCTGCGGGTGGGCGGTGCGGGGGCGGCGCCGGGAGACGGGGACGAGGGCGCGGGGGGCGACTCCGTCGCTGCCGTCGCCCCGCTCGTCGAGCCAGCGGCGCAGCGCGCCGGCGACGACCGCGATGAGGACGTCGTTGACGGTGCCGCCTGCGCTCTTGCGGATGCGGTGCACGTCGTCGAGGTCGACGACCACGCCGGCGGTGCGGCGGGTGCCGCTGGGCGCGCAGGCCAGGGCGGGCGAGGAGCGCATGTCGAGGGTGGACCGGGCGACGGCGGCGCCGATGTCCAGGGCCCGGCCGGCCTCGGCGAGGGCGTCGCGCACCATGCCGGGCACCTCGCGGACGTCGGGGACGACCCCGCGGGACGGCTCGGGGGGCCTGGTGCGCGGGGTGGGCAGGTCGGTGGGGTCCATCAGGGCGGCGGCGAGGGTGAGGGCGCGCAGTCCGTCGGCGAGGGCGTGGTGGAACTTGAACAGCACGGCGAAGCGGGCGCCGCCCTCCTCCGGGAGCACATGCGCCTCCCAGGGCGGACGGGTGCGCTCCAGGGGTCGTCCCATCAGCTCGCCGGCGGCGGCGTGGAAGTCGGCGACCGGTGCGTGCAGCCGCACGTGGTCCACGGGGTCGAAGCCGGGGTCGGGCTCGCGGGCGGCGCCGCCGAAGGCGAGCGAGCCGCGGACGACGGAGGTGAGCGGGCGGCCCAGCGCGGCCGTGAGCGGTTCGCCGGGGGCGGGCCAGGGGCGGCGCAGCGCCGAAAGCGAGCGCCGCAGTCCGGGCGGGCGCCAGGTGTCGCGGATGCGCATGCGCAGGCCGGGGACGGCCGCTGCCCGGGCGGCGAGCAGGTCCGCGGCGTGGGCCGCCGCGGAGGGCGAGCCGGCCGTGAAGACGCCGAGCGCCGCGAGGTGCATCGGGTGACCGGCGGACTCGAGGTTCCAGAACGCCAGGTCGAGGGGGGCGAGCGGGTCTGCGGTCATGGGCGGGGCCTCGCAACGACGACGGGAACGGATCAGCAGTCAATCGCTCCCGGCCGATTACGGTCAAGTACGATCTGGCTACCCATAGTTAACAACATGTGACGTCTCCGCCCCATCCGCCGCTACGGCAGATGGGGCGGAGACGTCGATGACATGCGGGGCCGACCGGCCCTGCGGGGCGTCCCGCCGTCCGGCGGGGTGACGCGCGCCACCCGGACGCACGCCACCCGGACGGGCGGGAGCCCCGCTCTCCGGCCGGTCAGTCCGTGGCCGGGCAGCCCTCGGGCCGGGCCTGGGAGGCGTCCCGGATCAGGTCCCGCTGCGCGGCCCGCACCCGCGCCACGTCGGGCTTCATCAGCCGCCGGTCGTAGGTGAGCAGACCGTTGAGCTCGCCCTCCACGTCGGAGATCTGGGTGTAGACGGCACCGTTGCTGCCCCGGCACACCAGCGTCCGCACCTCGTCCAGCTTGGCGAGGTAGTCGTCGGTGTAGGTCGCCGGGTCCACGTCGACGTAACTCTGCTGCACGGGCCAGGCGTGGCCGGGCACCGCGAGACCGAGACCGCCGTACTCGCCGCTGACCAGGGCGCGTTCGCCGTCCGGCCGGGGCGGCAGCGCGGGGCTCGGGTAGCCGTGCTCGTCCATGATGTCGCCGGTGCCGCCGTCGGCGCCCAGGTTGAGCCCGGACTGGTTGTTGACCAGCCGGCTGGGGTCCCAGGACTTGGCCTGCGCCGCGATCCGGCCGACGTCGTACTGGCCCCAGCCCTCGTTGAAGGTGACCCACATGACGATCGACGGGCTGCTGATGTGCTCGTCGATCATCTCCTTCATCTCGCGCTCGTAGCGGGCGCGGGCCTCGGCGTCCGGGTTGCGGGCGTCGCGCATGGCGGGCATGTCCTGCCACACCAGCAGTCCGAGCCGGTCGGCCCAGTAGAACCAGCGGTCCGGCTCGACCTTGATGTGCTTGCGCACCGAGTTGAAGCCGAGCCGCTTGTGCGCCTTCAGGTCGTAGGCCAGGGCCTCGTCGGTGGGCGCGGTGTGCAGGCCGTCGGGCCAGAAGCCCTGGTCGAGGGTGGCCATCAGGAAGACGGGCTTGCCGTTGAGGACGGTGCGCGGCACGCCGTCGATCTTTTCCACGGCGATGGAGCGCATCCCGAAGTAGCTGCTCACGCGGTCGGCGCCGACGCTGACCTTCAAGCCGTACAGGAACGGGTCGTCGGGCGACCACAGGTGCGGCTTCCGGATCTTCAGGGTGAGCGGCTGTCCGGTGCGGCCGGACACGGTGGCGACCTTGCGCCGTCCGTCGTACGCGGTGGCCGTGACCGGCAGTCCCGCGCGCACGCCCCGCGCCTCGACGGTGAGCCGTTCGCCGGCCACGTCGGGGATCAGCTTGAGGGAGTCCACGTGGTCGCGGGCGACGGGCTCCATCCAGACCGTCTGCCAGATGCCGGAGCTGGGCGTGTACCAGATGCCGCTCGGGTCGAGCCGCTGCTTGCCCATCGGCGGGTTCTCGCCGTCGGCGGCGTCGGTCGGGTCGTAGACGCCGACGATCAGCTCCTGGGGGCCGCTCCGCTTCAGCGCGTCGGTCACGTCGACGGAGAACTTGTCGTAGCCGCCCTCGTGCGCGGTGACCTTGGTGCCGTTGACGTAGACCTCGGCGCGCCAGTCGACCGCCTGGAAGTTCAGGCGCAGCCGCCGGCCGGAGCCGATGTGCCAGCCGCGCGGGACGGTGAAGGTGCGGCGGTACCACATGCGGTCCTCGTGCCGCTGGACCCCGGAGAGCTGGGACTCCACCGGGTACGGCACCAGGACGCGTTCCTTCAGGGTGCGGCCCACGGGCGGCTGCTCGCCCTCCTCGGCTGCGGCGAACTGCCAGCGGCCGTTGAGGTTCTGCCACCGGGAACGGGTGAGCTGGGGGCGCGGGTACTCGGGGTGGGCGTTGCCGGGGCCCACCTCGTCGGCCCACTTGGTGCGCAGCTCGTGGGTGGAGCGGTTGGGGCCGCTGCTGAGGAAGGCGTCCACGGGGTCGCCGTCGGTGGCCGTCAGCCCGCCCTCGCCGTCGTACTGGACGTCGGCGCTGCCGCGGGCGGTGCCGGTCTTGTTGCCGACGACGGGTTCGGCGAGCGTGACGAGCAGCGCCCTCGGGTCGGCCGGGTCGGGTGTCGCCGAGGTCAGCGGCCAGCGGGCGCCGCCGATCACCGCGTTGAGGTGGTCGGTGAAGCCTGCGGGCGGGGTGGCGAGCGGCTCGGGGAACTCGAGCTTGAGGGTGCGTCCGGAGGCGAGGACGGTGGCATCGAGGGCGCCGTCGTAGTCGAATCCGTCCGGGAGGCGGAACGCCGACCGGGGCACGGGTTCCTTGGCGCCGCCGGGCGGGGTCCAGCGCAGGTGGAAGTTGGAGCCGCCGTAGTGCTCGAAGTACTCGACCTTGATGTCGTGGGCTCGGCCCGCGGTGAGCTGGACCGGCTCGGAGGTCTGTTCGTTGTCCCAGTCGTCCAGCCAGTGGTCGATGACGAGGGCGCCGTCGATCCACAGGCGGAAGCCGTTGTCGGAGCTGACGGAGAAGGTGTGGGCGCCGGTGGTCTCCGGCACGATCCTGCCGGTCCAGCGGACGCTCACGTCGTCCGCCTGGCCGGTGGTGAGGCTGAGACGCGGCTCCAGATTGTCGAAGTCGAGGCTGGGGTCGAAGGCGACGGCCTTGAGCTCGTGGAAGTCGAAGGCGCCGGGGGCGGAGTGGGTCCAGTACTCGCCCTTCAGCCCGTGGATCTCCACGGGGTCGTCCTCGGCGGCGGCCGAGGCGGGCCCGGTCGCCGTGAGGCCGGTGACGCCCAGCGCGGTGGCCAGGAGGAGGGCGAAGCGGTTCCTGAGTCGTCTGATGCGCACGGATCCTCCGTCGGTGAGGAAATGACGGCTCGCTGTGCATGTTCTGTTCTGGGCATGTTCTGTTCTGTGCGTTGTCAGTCCCATACAACGTTGTCAAAGAACAGTACTTGGCATAACAGCACGGATTCCGTCAGCAGTCCAGGGACATGACAAAGACCCCGGCCGTCTCGGACGACCGGGGCCTTCACGACGGCCGCTACGGCACCAACTGCCCCTTGCCCAGCGCGATCACGCCGTTCTCGGACACCGTGTACAGCTCCGCGTCCCGCTCCGGGTTGACGCCGATCGTCGCGCCCGGCGGCACCTCCACGTTCTTGTCCAGTACCGCCCCGCGCACCACCGCGCCGCGCCCGATGTGCACGTTGTCGTGCAGCACCGACCCCTGCACCACCGCGCCCGGGTCGACGACCACGCCCGGCGACAGCACGGACCGGGTCACCTGCCCCCGGATCAGACAGCCGGCGCTGATGATCGACTCGCCGGCGATGCCGCCCGCGTTGAACCGGGCCGGCGAGAGCTGCCCGGTGTGGGTGTAGATGGGCCACTGCCGGTTGTAGAGGTTGAACGCGGGACGCTCGGCGATCAGGTCCATGTGCGCGTCGTAGTACGCGTCGAGCGTGCCGACGTCCCGCCAGTAGCCCTGGTCGCGGCTGGTCTCCCCCGGCACGTGGTTGGTGCTGAAGTCGTACAGGTACGCCTCGCCCCGCTCGGTGAGCTGCGGCAGGATCGAGCCGCCCATGTCGTGCACCGAGTTCTCGTCCTCGGCGTCCCGCATGAGCGCCTCGACGAGGGCCTTGGTGGTGAAGATGTAGTTGCCCATCGAGGCGAACACACGATCGGGGTCGTCGGCGAGACCGGGCGGGTCGGCCGGCTTCTCCAGGAAACGGTCCACGGTGAGCCCGTCGGAGCCCGGGGTGATCACCCCGAACGAGGACGACTCCGCGCGCGGCACCCGGATCCCGGCCACGGTGACGCCGGCGCCGCTCTCGATGTGCTGGGCGAGCATCTGGCGCGGGTCCATGCGGTACACGTGGTCGGCGCCGAACACCACCACGTACTCCGGGCGCTCGTCGTGGATCAGATTCAGCGACTGGAGGATCGCGTCGGCGCTGCCCAGGTACCAGCGCGGGCCCAGCCGCTGCTGTGCGGGCACCGGGGTGACGTAGTTGCCGAGCAGGCTCGACATCCGCCAGGTGGTGGTGATGTGCCGGTCCAGCGAGTGCGACTTGTACTGCGTGAGCACGCAGATCCGCAGGATGTCGCCGTTCACCAGGTTGGACAGCACGAAGTCCACCAGGCGGTACGTGCCGCCGAAGGTGACCGCCGGTTTGGCGCGGTCCGCCGTGAGAGGCATCAGGCGCTTGCCCTCGCCGCCCGCCAGCACGATTCCCAGGACCGATGGTCCACCACGACGCATGCCCGTCTCCTCACGCCGAGTTTTCCCATGACTGCCCCGGACGGGCCGTGCTAAGCCTGCCCGAGGATCTTCTCGTACAGCCCGGCCGTACGGCGGGCCACCGCGTCCCAGCCGAACTCGCTCACCGCGCGCTCCCGTCCCGCCTCGCCCATGGCCCGCGCGGCCTCCGGGTCGCCGAGCACCGCGTCCAGCGCCCGGGTGAGCCCCGCCTCGAAGTCGTCGTCCAGGTCGACCAGCAGCCCGGTCCTGCCGTGGTCCACGACCTCCGGGATGCCCCCGACCCGGGAGGCCACCACGGCGGTGCCGCACGCCATCGCCTCCAGATTCACGATGCCGAGCGGCTCGTACACCGAGGGGCAGGCGAACACGGTCGCGTGCGTCAGCAGCTGGATCACCTCGGGCCGGGGCAGCATCTGCGGGATCCAGTGCACGCCCTCACGGACCCGGCTCAGCTCCTCGTACAGCTCGCGGAACTCCCGGTCGATCTCCGGGGTGTCCGGGGCGCCCGCGCACAGCACCACCTGCGCGGCCGGGTCGACGCCCCGCACCGCCCGCAGCAGGTGGGGCACGCCCTTCTGCCGGGTGATCCGGCCGACGAACAGCACGTACGGGCGGGAGCGGTCCAGGCCGATCCGGTCCAGCGCGCCGGTGCCGGGGTCGGGCCGGTACAGGGAGGTGTCGATGCCGTTGTGGACGACGTGCACCCTGGCCGGGTCGAGGGCCGGGTAGCAGTCCAGGATGTCGTCGCGCATGGCGCCGGACACGGCGATCACCGCGTCGGCGGCCTCGTACGCGGTGCGCTCCGCCCAGCTCGACAGGGCGTACCCGCCGCCGAGCTGCTCGGCCTTCCAGGGGCGCAGCGGCTCCAGGGAGTGGGCGGTGACCACGTGCGGGATGCCGTACAGCAGGGCGGCGAGGTGGCCGCCGAGGTTGGCGTACCAGGTGTGGGAGTGGACCAGTTCGCGGTCCTGGAGGGCGGCGGCCATGGCGAGGTCCACGGAGAAGGTGCGCAGCGCGTCGTTGGCGCCGTCGAGCGCGGGCCAGGAGCGGTGGCGCAGCACGCCGTCGGCGCGGCCCTCGCCCCAGCAGTGCACCTCCAGGTCCACCAGGGACCGCAGCTCCCGGGCCAGGAACTCCACATGGACCCCCGCGCCGCCGTACACGTCCGGGGGGTACTCCCGGGTCAGCAGTCCCACTCGCACCCTGAACCCCCTGTCTGCGCGGACGTCCCTCCCATGGTCACGCAGTCGGGGCGTGCGGGGAAGAGCGGGGCGGCCGTACGAAGCAGCAGTCGCCGCAGACGCCTCCGCCGGGCACGCGGTAGTACAGGCAGCAGCTGCGGCGGCGGAAGGGCGGGGCGGGTGCTGTGCCTCCTGTACGGGTGTCGGTTCCGGGGTCGGCGAGGGTGCCGGCGCCGGCAAGGAGGGGGTGGGTGAGGAGGTCGCGGGACAGGCGGGTGGCGCGGGCGGCGGCGTCGGGACGGGCGTGGCGGGTGATCTCGCGGGCGGCCGCGGCGAGGGCGGAGGCGGCGTTGCCGCGCAGGAGGGCGGGCGCGACACGGTGGCGGGCGCGCAGGGCGGCGGACAGGGGCTCGAGATGGCCGTGCAGGACGACGGCGGCGAGGGAGGCCGCGTCGCCGGGCCGCGGGCGGACCTCGGCGAGCCAGAGGTCGTCGGGGGCGCTCCCCTCCGGGTCCCAGCGGACCGCGCCCGGGGACAGGTCGGGGACGGCCCCGTACAGGGCGGCGCAGCCGAGGGCCACGGACCACAGGCGCGCCGCCAGACCCTGATGCGCCACGGAGGCGGCGACGCGGGATTCCCGGGTGCGCAGGGCGGCGGCGACGCGGCGCACGCGGACGGCCAGGGGGTCGGTGTCGGAGGTGTGCTGAACATCCGGGCGGCGGGGGCCGTATGCCTGGGCGAGCGTGGGAAGGTGACGGTCGGCGTCGTCCCCCGCGCGCAGGGCGAAGAAGCCACCGAGGTCACGGAGGGCGGTGAGGCGCGGGTCGAGGTCCACGAGGTGAGTAGTACCAAGTCTCCCCGGGGTGGGTGTCAGGGGCCTCGGCCGCAGGGTGCCCACCCAGGGGATGACAGGGGCGTCCCCGTACTCCATCGGCAGTAGGACGCATTGGGTGCTCAGGGACGACGACGGGAACACCCTGACACGGCATCGTGTTGGTCATGGAAGCCGACCGTTCGCCGCGCCGGGCAGACCGCCCCCGCCTCACGCAGAGGAGCAGCCGATGAGCGCCCTCGCGTTGTCCGTGCTCCTCTCGTTCGTGTCCGCCGTGGCGTACGCCGGGGGCGCGATCGTGCAGGAGCAGGTGGCGCTGTCCTCGTCCGGCGCGCAGCAGTACGCCCCGCTGCGCCGGCCGGGCTGGTGGGCGGCGGTCGCGCTGAACGGTCTGGGCGCTCTCCTGCACGTGGTGGCGCTGGCCTGTGGCCCGCTGAGCCTGGTCCAGCCGCTGGGCGCGCTGACGATCGTGTTCGCGCTGCCGATGGCCGCGCTGTTCGTCGGCCGCAAGGCCGGGGCGACCGCCTGGCGGGGCGCCCTGATGGCGACGGTGGGTCTCGCGGGTCTGCTGGCGCTGGTCGGCGCGTCGGGCGCGCGGTCGCTGGACGGTCCGCAGCGGGTCGCGGCGGCCGTGGTCACGGCGGCGGCGGTCGTGACGCTGATGGTCGCGGCGCGTGCGGTGCACCGGCATCCGGCGGTGCACAGCATCCTGCTGGCGACGGCGTCCGGGGTCGCGTTCGGCATGTCCTCCGTCTTCACCAAGACGGTCGCGGTGGACTGGACGGGCGGGGTGTCGGCGGCGGACCTGCCGTCCCTCGCGGTGATCGGCGTGCTGGCGACGGCGGGCATGCTGCTGTCGCAGGCCTCCTACCGGGGCGCGGGCCTCGCGGCCCCGCTGGCGACGCTCACCGTGGTGAACCCGGTGGTGGCGGCGGCGGTCGGCATCACCATGTTCGGCGAGACCTTCCGCTACGGCACGACCGGCACGGCGCTCGCGCTGAGCTGCGGAGTGGTGGCGGCGGGCGGCCTGATCCTGCTGACGACGGAGCGGCTGGCGCGGGAGCAGCGGGACGCCGGCGGGGCGGTTCCGGTGCCGACGGACGCGGGGTCCGCTCCCGTACCCGCGCCTACCGCGGAGCTGCTGCTGGCCGAGCTGAAGGTGCCGGACGACGTCACCTTGCCGGAGGACGTTGCGTTGCCGGACGACGTCACGGTTCCGTTGCCCGACGACATCACGGTGCCGGCCGTCGTACCCGCGGCGGCCGCCGGGCCGGACGCCCTGGACCCGGCGGCGGTGCCGGTCATGCCGTACGCGCCCTTCTACGGCGGCCCGTACGTGCCGCTGCCCGCGACCGGCCGGCACCTCGCCAGATCGTGACCGCGATCGTCGGCGCGTGACCGCGTGCGTCAGCTCGTGACCGCGTGCGTCAGATGTTGACGCCGCCGGCGCGCAGATAGGCGAGCGGGTCGACGTCCGACCCGAACCCGGGCCCCGTCCGCACCTCGAAGTGCAGATGCGGGCCCGAACTGTTGCCCGTGGACCCGGACCGCCCGATGCGCTGCCCTGCGCCGACCGACTGGCCGTCCTTCACGGAGATCGCCGACAGATGGGCGTACTGGCTGTACCGGCCGTCGGAGTGCCGCACCACGACCTGGTAGCCGAACGACCCCTCCCAGCCCGCGGCGACCACGGTGCCGGCGCCGACCGACTTCACGGGCGTGCCGGTGGGGACGGGGAAGTCCACGCCGGTGTGGTAGCCCTTCGACCAGGAGGACCCGGCCTTGTGGTACGGCGTGCCGAGGGCGGCGCTGACGGGGGCGACGCGCTGGGCGGAGGAGGAGCCGGAGGACGCGGAGGATGACGAACGGGAGCGGTCGGCCCGCTCCTGGTCCCGCTTCTCGGCCTTCTCGGTCTTCTTCTCGGTCTTCTTCTCGGTCTTCCTCTGTTCGGTCTTGGGTGCGACCTTCTTCTGCTCGGGCCTGGGGGCGGCGGCCTTCTTGCCGGAGGGCTTGGCGGGCGCCTTGGCCGTACCGCCGGTAGCCGTGCTTCCGCCGGTGAGCTTGAGACGCTGGCCCGGCAGGATCAGGTCGGGGTCGGCGCCGATGGTCGACCTGTTGGCCTGGTAGAGCCCCTGCCAGCCGCCCCGGACGCGCTCCTGGTCGGCGATGCCGGAGAGAGTGTCGCCGTGCACCACGGTGTACATCTCGGCGCGGCCCGCACGGGCCTGAGGTGTGGTGTGGGGCCGTACGTCCTCGACGGTGGTGCGACGGTCGGAGCGGTCGTCGCGCTCGGCGCGGTCGGTGGCCGGGCGGATGTCCGGATCGGCGCCGTCGCGGGTCAGTCCGGCGCGTACCGAGCAGGTCGGCCAGGCGCCGGGGCCCTGTCCGTCGAGGACCTTCTCGGCGACGGCGATCTGCTGGTCCTTCGTGGCCAGATCCGCTCGGGGCGCGTAGCGGGTGCCGCCGAACGCCTCCCAGGTGGACTGGCTGAACTGAAGTCCGCCGTAGTAGCCGTTGCCGGTGTTGATGTCCCAGTTGCCGGTGGACTCGCAGGCGGCGACCTTCTCCCAGGTCCCCACGTCGGCGGCCTGCGCCGCACCGGTGCCCATCAGCGGGAGGGCCATGCCCGCGCCGCCGGCGGTGACGGTGAGCGAGGCCCGGTTGATCCTGTTCGGCTGATACCGGCGGTGCCGGCCGCGCACGGCCATGGAATCCCCCTCGACAATGCGTCAGGAGGGGCAAAAGTAAGCGCTCCGAACAGGCCGTGACAAGGCGGCTATCGGACGCACGGATGCGTCAAATGGCGTGGAAGATACACCCGTTGCGCCCCCGTTTGCCGCCGGAGGGGAGCGTGCGCGGGCGCCTGCCGCCGGGCGCGGGAGCGTGCGGGGGCGTGCGCCGCACGAGTGCGCGGAGGGGGTGGCCGGCCGCACCGGGACGGGCGGCCCGCCAGGTGACCGGCCGGAACAATGAGTACGGAGGGCGCGTTCGCGCGTATGTGCCTGCGCGGGTCCCGAAGACTCGCGCATGCGCACGCAAGTGCGGCACGTCAGGATGGTCGATGTCAGGACCGGCGGGCGTCCACCGGCAGCACCGGCACCCGGCGGCACCGATACCGAGGTCACCAGGAGCACCCTTATGAGCAGTTCAGCGCAGATCGGCGTCACCGGGCTCGCGGTCATGGGCCGCAACCTCGCGCGCAACTTCGCCCGCAACGGCTACACGGTCGCGGTGCACAACCGGACCGCGGCCCGCACGCACGCGCTGGTGGAGGAGTTCGGGCACGAGGGGAGCTTCGTGGCGGCCGAGACGGCCAAGGAGTTCGTGGCGGCACTGGAGAGGCCGCGGCGCCTGGTCGTGATGGTGAAGGCCGGGGAGCCGACGGACGCGGTGATCGAGGAGTTCGCGCCTCTGCTGGAGCCCGGTGACATGATCATCGACGGTGGCAACGCGCACTTCGCGGACACCCGGCGCCGGGAGCGGGCGCTGCGCGAGCAGGGCATCCACTTCGTCGGCATGGGCGTGTCGGGCGGTGAGGAGGGCGCGCTGAACGGGCCGAGCATCATGCCGGGCGGCCCGAAGGAGTCGTACGACTCGCTGGGCCCGATGCTGGAGAAGATCTCCGCGAAGGCGAAGGACGGCTCGCCGTGCGTGACGCACGTGGGTCCGGACGGCGCGGGCCACTTCGTGAAGATGGTGCACAACGGCATCGAGTACGCGGACATGCAGCTGATCGGTGAGGCGTACCAGCTGCTGCGTGACGTCGCCGGGTACTCCCCCGCGCAGATCGCGGAGATCTTCCGCACCTGGAACACGGGCCGGCTGGACTCGTACCTGATCGAGATCACGGCCGAGGTGCTGTCGCACGTGGACGCGGCGACGGGCAAGCCGTTCGTGGACGTCGTGGTGGACCAGGCGGAGCAGAAGGGCACGGGCCGCTGGACGGTGCAGATCGCACTGGACCTGGGGGTGCCGGTGTCGGGCATCGCGGAGGCGGTGTTCGCCCGCTCCCTGTCGGGTCACGCGGCGCTGCGGGAGGCCTCACGGGGGCTGGCGGGCCCGAAGCCGACGCCGATGAGCGAGGCGGAGGCGTCGGCGTTCGCGGACCGGGTGGAGCAGGCTCTGTACGCGTCGAAGATCGTGTCGTACACGCAGGGCTTCCACGAGATCGCGGCGGGCAGCCAGGAGTACGGCTGGGACATCGACCTGGGCGCGGTGTCGGCGATCTGGCGCGGCGGGTGCATCATCCGCGCGGCGTTCCTGGACCGCATCCGGGCCGCGTACGACGCACGGGCGGACCTGCCGAGCCTGCTGTCGGACGAGACGTTCGCACGGGAGATCGCCGAGGCGCAGGACGACTGGCGCGAGGTCCTGATCGCGGCGACCCGCCAGGGCGTCCCGACCCCCGGCTTCGCGGCGGCGCTCGCCTACTACGACGCACTGCGCGCGGAACGCCTCCCGGCGGCCCTGACCCAGGGCCAGCGGGACTTCTTCGGCGCGCACACGTACCGCCGGGTGGACAGGGACGGCTCGTTCCACACCCTGTGGGGCGGGGACAGGTCGGAGACCACGGCGTAGCCAGGCGCCCGAAGGGGCGCGGGGAACGGCGCGCCCAGCCCCCACCCACCCGCACGGGCGGGGCAGGCCGAAGCCGTCGGCACATCCACGGACACGGCACTCCCCCCCCCCCAGGGGCGCGGGGAACTGCGCTCTCAACCCCCACCCACCCGCACGGGCGGGGCAGGCCGAAGCCGTCGGCACCACCGAAGACACGGCACTGCCCCACCCCCCCCAGGGGCGCGGGGAACTGCGCGCTCAACCCCCACCCACCCGCACCCGCGGGACACCGAAGCCGTCGGCACCACCGAAGACACGGCACTGCCCCACGCCCCCAGGGGCGCGGGGAACTGCGCGACCAGCCCCCACCCACCCGCACGTGAAACGTCACGTCAGCGTCAGGTCAGCGGAGGCCCCGGCTCCGGACTAGGCACCGGCTCCGGCCCCGGCGGAATCGGCGAGGGCGACGGCTCGGGTGGCCCCGGAGGCTGGGGCCCGGGCCCGGGCGGCTGGGGCCCAGGGGGCGGCGGCCCAGGCGGCTGGGGCCCCGGCCCCGGAGCGGGAGGCGGCGGCTCAGGAGCCGGCCCCGGCTCAGGCGAAGGCGGCTGTGCGGGATCGGGCCCCGGCACGGGACCGGGCGTAGGCCCCGGCGGAACGGGATCCGGGTACGGGTTCGTCATGGCGTGTGTCCTCCGGCCGGTCGGTCGACATGGGCTTAGGACTGGACTACTCCCCCGCCTACCCGGCGGCCCCGCCCGCAGTCACCCGGGCGCGTGACGGGGTGACGGCCGGGCAGACGCGTCCGGCCGTCACCCTCCCTGCCCTCAGAACCGCTCTCCGAACCGCTCTCAGAACCGCTCTCAGAACCGCTCGGGATGCTCCGAAAGCCACCGCTTGGCCGCACGCAGCAGCTCCGGATCAGCGGCAGGAGCCTCCTCCGGGTGCCGCGCGGCCCACCGCACGACGTACGGGCACAGCGGCGCGACGACGGTGCCCTCACGGGCGGCGAGGGCGTACAGCTCACGGGCGAGGGAGCCGGCGATGCCCTTGCCCTCATGGGCGGGCTCGACGATGGTGTGCACGGGGACGAGGGCGTGCGCGGGGTCGTCGAGGACGAAGTACTCGATCCGCCCGACGACCTCACCGCCCGCGACCGCCTCGAGCCGTCCCGCGTGCCGGTCGTCGCGAATCTCGACACCGTCCATGCCGGTCACTCCCCTGTCCTTCTTCTGTTCTTCCGGCGCCCGGGCGCCGCTCAGGCCGTGGCCACGGCCTGCGGGCTGCGTTCCTGGTCCGACCCGGGCACGGGCTCGGACGGATCGGCGCCGAGAGCGACGATACGGTTCTCGGCGTCCACATGGACGACGCGGGGTTCGAGGGCCCGCGCCTCGGCGTCGGTCACCTGGGCGTAGCTGATGATGATCACGAGGTCGCCCGGGTGCACGAGGTGGGCGGCGGCCCCGTTGATGCCGATCACGCCGGACCCGCGCTCCCCCTCGATGACGTACGTCTCGAGCCGGGCGCCGTTGGTGATGTCGACGATGTGCACGAGCTCACCGGGCAGCAGATCGGCGGCGTCGAGCAGATCCGCGTCGATCGTCACGGATCCCACGTAGTGCAGGTCGGCCTGGGTGACGGTGGCGCGGTGAATCTTGGACTTGAACATGGTGCGCAGCACGTTGGACTCCTGGAAGTCGGCTCCCTGCCGGCTTTCTGCTGGTCAAGGGCGTCCTTCACTGTACACCGGCATGTCTTCGACCCGAAGGCTTCCCAGAACGTCGTGCGCCGTGGCGAGCAGGCTTCTCACCTGCGCGAGCTGCGCGAAGCAGGCTGCCACAACGGCGTCAACCGGGAGCATGTACGGACGACTGCCCCATGGGACCGGGGCAGTTCCCATGCTGCTTGCCTGCCGACTCACCTGGTGAGTCGGCAGGCAGGTCGAGATCCCCTGCACTCAGCGGCACATGCCGCGGGCCTCGACCCGTCCGTCGGTCACCCGCAGACGCTGGTGTGCGACGGGGTCGAAGAGCGGGCCGTCGTGGGTGATGACCAGGACGGCGGTACCGTTCCGTTCGCTCTCCTCGACCAGGAGGTCGACCGTCGTCCGGGCGGTCGGCGGGTCGAGTGCGGAGGTCACCTCGTCGCAGATCAACAGTGCGGGACGGGCCGTCAGCGCGCGGACCAGTGCGGCGCGCTGGAGCTGTCCGCCGGACAGGTCGGTCGGGCGGCGGGCGAGGTCGTCCGGGGCCAGGCCGAGCCGTCGGGCCAGTGCTTCCGCCTCCTCACACGCCTCGGCAGGGGCGAGCCCGCGCAGCAGCCGTGCGGTCAAGGTGAGCTGGCCGATGACCGGGCGGTACTCGTCGAAGGAGGCCCGCGCGTCCTGGTGCACGTACTGGACGGCACGCAGGGCCGCGCGGTCCCGGCGCTCCGTGGCGGCGGGGAGTACCGTGCCCCGGTGTTCGACCCGGCCCGTTGTGGCCGGGGTCAGTCCTGCGAGGGCGCGGGCCAGGGTGGTCTTGCCCGCACCCGAGGGTCCGGTGACGACGGTGCGGCTGCCGGGAGGCAGGGCCAGGTCCGTCGGGGCCAGTCGGGGACGGGCCGGGTCCTCACCGGCGACGGTGAGCCGGTGCGTGCGCACCCCGTCCGGAGCCCGTTCGGGTGCCGGCGGTGCGAGGGAGGGGCGAGAGCGCTCCCCCTCCCGCTTCTCCTGTGACGGTGCGGGAGTTCGTCCGGTCGTCTCAGGGCGTGCGGCCCTGCCGTCCTGCATCGCGACCGTCTCGTCGGCCAGTTCGGTGGCCAGGCGCGCATCATGGGTGATGAGCAGCAGCGCCGTGCCGTCGCTCACGAGGTCCCGCAGGGTGCGGGTGAGGAGCGCGGTCGTGTGCTCGTCGAGGCCGCTGGTGGGTTCGTCGAGGACGAGCAGCCGGGGGCGGGTGACCAGGGCCGTGGCCAGGGCCATGCGCTGCTGCTGTCCGCCGGAGAGGCGGTGCGGGTGCCGGCGGATGAGCGGCCCGTTCTCGGGGAGCCCGACGGAGCGCAGGGCCCGCCGGACGTCCTCGGCGGCGGCTCGGCGGCGGTTCCCGGCGGTGAGTGACGTGTTTCGTCCGTAGGTGAGAGCGGCGATTTCCCGCAGGACCGCTCCGACGCGTCTGGTCGGGTCGAGGACGGAGGCGGGGTCCTGGGGCAGGTGGGCGACGGTTCCGGCACGGGCGGCGCGCAGTTCGCGCGGTGGCAGGGCCAGGAGGTCGGTGCCGTTCAGGCGGACGCTGCCGGTGAGGGTGAGTCCGGTGCGGGCGAGGGCGAGGACGGCTAGGCCGAGGGTGGTCTTGCCGCTGCCCGAGGGGCCGACGAGGGCGAGGCAGCGGCCCGGTCGCAGCTCGAGGGAGACGTGGTGGAGCAGAGTGACGCCGGTGGCTGTGCGGGCGGTGAGCCCGTGGCAGACCAGGAGGGGTTCCGCAGCGGGTTCTGGCGAGGGCCGGCGGTCCAGGGGTTCGGTGGCGACCCGGTTGCCGCGCGCCGGGTCCGGGACGGAACGGACGGTCACCGGGCCGGACTCCGTGGCGGACGGATCCGCACCGCCGGCCCTCGGGGCCTGGCCCGCGAGGGCCGGGGAGCGGCGGGTCAGGCCCAGGAGACGGTCCGCGGTGAGGTTGCCGCCGACGGCGAGCGCGGTGAGCAGCACGGCCGGGACGAGGACCGCGTACGGCTGGAGGAACAGTGCCTCGGCGTTGCGCTCGATCAGGACGGCCCAGTCGGGTGCGTCGGTGGGCAGGCCCAGGCCGAGGAAGTTGGCGGAGGCCAGCAGTGCCAGGACGGTCGCGGCACGGTTGCCCGCGTCCGTGATCAGCGGTGCGCTCACCCGCCGTAGGACGTAGCGGCCGTGGATGTGGTGCCACGGCGCGCCCTGCATCCGCATGGCCTCCACCGCCGTACGGCATCCGGGGGCGAGGGCCGCGGCGCGGACCAGGCGGGTGACGGCCGGTACCTGTACCACCGCGGCGGTGACGACCAGGGTCGTGGCGTCCTGGTGTCCGGAGGCCGCGAGCGTCATCACCAGGAGGAGGGCGGGGAAGGCCAGCAGTACGTCCAGGGTCCGCATGATCGTCTCGTCGGCCCAGCGGCGGCGGGTGCCGGCCGCGAGGAGACCGAGCGGCAGGCCCACGGCGCAGGCGGCCAGGAGCGCGGCGAGCGTCATGACCAGCACGGACCGTCCGCCGCTGAGCACGAGCGCGAGGACGTCCCGGCCGAGGACGTCGGTGCCCAGGACGTGGCCCGCGCCGGGCGGCAGGAGCGGTGCGGCGTCGGGGGCGGTGGAGCCGGCGAGGCCGGGGCCGACGACGGCGAGCAGCACCGGTACGCCGAGCAGCACGAGGGCGAGTCCGTCCAGGCACGCGGCGCCGGGACGGCGCAGGCGGGGGCCGGGCGGGGAGACGGTCACGCGCGTTCCTCCCGTTGCGGGGTCAGCCGGGCCACGGTCAGGTCGGCGAGGAGGTTGGCGGTCAGCGCGGTCGCCGCGAACAGCAGGGCGTAGCCCTGGACGGCCGGGACGTCGCGGTCCTGCACGGACTCGACGAACCCGGTGCCGAGGCCGCCCACGGCGAACAGCGACTCGACGACGACGGTGCCACCGAGCAGTCCGTCGACGCAGCGCGCCAGTTGCTGCACGGCGGGGGCGAGGCAGCCGGGCAGGACGTGCCGGAGCACGATGGTGCGCTCGGGCAGGCCGAGCAGGCGCAGGTGCCGGACGACGGGACCGCCCACCTGTGCGGCGACACCGATGCGCACCTGGCGGGCGAGATCGCACAGTTGCCGGGCGACCAGGACGCCGACGGGCAGGACCAGGACGGCCGGCTCGGTGAGGATCCCGGTGCCGCGCAGGCCGGCGGCGGTCGCGGGCAGCAGCCCGAGGCCGACGCTGAGCCAGGCGGTCAGCAGCAGGCCGAGGACGAACTCCGGTACGGCGTGGAGGGCCAGGGCCGAGGCGTTGAGGGCCCGGTCCGCGAACGATCCTTCCCGCAGCCCGGTCAGGACGCCCAGCGTCAGGGCCAGCGGAACGAGGACCGCCAGTGCCGCGCCGGCCAGGACCGCCGTCGCCGCGAACCTGCTGCCGATCTCGTCCGTGACGGGCAGACCGGTGACCAGGGAGTGCCCGAGGTCGGCGTGGCCCAGGTCGGTGACCCAGTGGACGAACCTGGTCCAGGCCGGTTGGTCCAGCCCGAGTTCGGCACGGGCCAGGCGCTGCTGTTCGGGGGTGCCCTGTTCGCCGAGGACGGCGTCCACGGAGTCTCCGGGCAGCAGCGAGGTGAGGACGAACACGGCGACCAGTACGAAGGCGGCCTGGAGCAGCGCCGTCGCCGTCCTGGTCAGCGTGTACCCGGCGGTGTTCGAGAGACCACGGCGGTGTCCTCGGGGGTACGGCGGGTCGGCGCCGGATGCGGTTGCGGGCGGCGTCTGCGGCCGGTACGGCGTCACGTACGGCGCGCCCTCAGCTGAGCTTCACGCGGTCGAAACGGGCCCAGTCGCGGGAGTTGGGCGGTGCCGCCCGCAGTCCGGTGACCGCGTCGCTGTGGCCGATGTTCCAGTCGCTGAACGCCCACACCAGTTGGCCGTCGCGGTCCCGGGCACGGCGCTGGGCGCGGTCGAGGAGTTCCAGGCGGGTCTTCTCGTCGCGGGTGGCGGTGGCCTGGGCGAGCAGCCGGTCGAAGGTGGCGTCCGCGTATCCCGTGAGGTTGTTCGCGGCGCCGCTGCGCAGCCGGGACCGCAGGTGGGTGACGACGGGGAGGGTGGCGGTGCGGCTGTGGAAGGCGACGCCCTTGTCCTTGACCTCGCCGAAGTAGGTGGCGGCGGACCGGACGTGCGGGGTGACCTTCAGGCCGATGTCCTTGAGCTGGTCGGCGATGAGGGTGGAGGCGTTACGCCAGGTGGGGTCGGCGTCGCTGGTCTCCAGGGCGACGGCGAGTCCCTCGGCGCCGGCCGCCTTGACCAGGGCGCGGGCACGGTCGACGTCGCGTTCGCGCGGGGCCAGGTCCTCGGGGTAGGCGCGCAGCCCCATGCCGAAGAGGTCGTTGCCCGCGGTGCCGTGGCCGGACAGGGCGACCTCGACGAGCCGGTCCCGGTCGAGTCCGAGGGTGAACGCCTGGACGAGACGGGCGTCGTCGAAGGGGGCGCGGGACAGCCGCAGCAGCACGGCCTGCATGGTGCTGAGCCTGCTGCGCAGGACCGCGAGACCGTCGCGGCCGGTGACGCGGCTCGCGGAGGCCGCCGTCAGGTCGTGCGCGTAGTCGACCTGGCCGGACAGCAGGGCGTTGAGGCGGGCCCGCTCGTCGTTGACGGGCACGAATTCCAGTTCCTCGATGTGCGGTCCGCCGTCCCAGTGGTCGGCCCAGGCGGTGAAGAGGGCCTTGCCGCCCGGCGTGAAGGAGCGGTACCGGAAGGGGCCGGAGCCGACGGGCCTGGCGAAGTTCTTGGTGTCCTTCGGGACGATCTCGGTGCCGGGGGCGCCGAGGGCCGCCGGGAACTCGAAGTCGGGCGCCGTCAGGACGAGGGTGAGGTCGCGGTTTTTGGCGGTGCTCGCCGCGAAGTCGACGCCGGAGAAGAGCTGCTGTGCGGCGGCTCCGGTGGCGGGGTCGGCCATGCGCCGGTAATTCCACAGGACGTCGGCGGCGGTGACGGGGCTTCCGTCGTGGAAGCGGGCGTCGGAGCGCAGCCGTACCGTCCAGCGGCTGCCGGACCGGTCGCTCTCCCAGCTCTCGGCGAGCCGGGCCTGCACGGACATGTCGTCCTTGTACGTGAGCACGCTGTCGTACAGCGCCTTGGCGCGGGCCTGGTCGACGAAGAGCGGCGCGATGTGCGGGTCGAGGGTCTCCTGCGAGCCGCCCGCGCTGAACGCGGCGCGCAGCCTTCGGCCGCCCGACGAGCCTCCGTCACCGCCGGCTGAGCAGCCCGCCAGAAGGGTTCCGGCGGCGAGGGCTCCCGCCCCGGTGAGCAGGCGACGGCGCGCGAAGGAGGATGTCATGGGCTGCTGGGCCTTCCCCTGGTCGCCGGACGGGTCCCCGGGGCGAGGCGCTGCGCAGGCCGTGGGCGAGGGCCGTGACGCGCATCATGAACCTCTTCCTGGGGAGTCCACGCCCCGGACGGTCGGTGGAGCGACGGGCCAGTCTCCTGGCTGCCGGATCACCGCTCGCCCCGCCTTCCGGCCGTACGGCCGTGGCGTATGGGGTTCGCTCCCCGGTCACAGTGGCGGGACCGCGCCGGATTCGCACCGGCTTCCTGGTTCCCGTCGCTCATGTGTACGGCCCGCATTATGCCGGACCGGCCTGGCGCGGCCCGTGGCCGGGCACCGCACAGGGTGATGAGCCGCGCGGTGCGAGGCCCCCCAGGGCCGTTTCCGGCTGCTTTCCGGCTGCTTTACGGCGCCCCCGACGCCCGCCTGCCCCGAGCTGTCGGAGGCGACCGGCGCCACCGCGGGTGCGCGTGTCAGGCCGCGGCGCTCTCGGCCACCTCGTATCCCGCCTCCACGATCGCCGCGCGCAGCCGGGTGTCGTCCAGGTCGGTGCCGTCGACGGCGACCGATCCCGCGGCGACATCGACGTCGACACCGGTGACTCCAGGGACCTGGGAGATCTCCTCGGTGATGCTTGCGGCACAGTGCCCGCAGCTCATGCCGGTGACGAGGTACTTACGGGTCATGGCGCGACTCCTGGGTGCGACGAGGCGTACGTACGCCTCTTGGTACGGATGCACCGGGACGACAGTTCATCCGGTGCTGTCCGTCACTCAGTCGCCGTGTTCCCCGCCCGAGTTCCCGCCTGTGTCACGGGTCACCCGTCCGGGCGGACGTGCCCCTCGGCCTGCCGGCGGTCCTGCGTGCCCCGACGGCACGCTCGGCGGACGGCCGTCAGGCCGTCGCGATGCCGTCCAGCTTGCCGGCCTTCGCCTCCTCCACGAGGGAGGCGAACTGTACGGCGCTCATCTCGACGCGCTGACCGAAGTCGTCGGTGAGCAGCACGCGGCGCTCCTCGGGCGCGCTCGGGTCGACGAACAGCTGCGGGCAGCCGCAGTCGCAGTTTCCGCAGAAGGTGGCCAACGGCTCAAGACCGGTGATGTCGCTCATGGTGTGCTCCCTGACGGGGACGGATCGGGCACCGCTGGAAGACTTACCCCGGGCCCGCGAGGCGACGCGCCCCCATGCCCGGTGGCCGAAGCACGGTGCCGCGCTCTCCTGCGCCGGTCCGCCCCCGGTGCTTCCGTTGTCCCGGGGCCCGCGGGAACCACGTGCGGGTCTCGAACGACCAACTGAGGGGAGGCCCCGTTCCCTTCGCCCCGGAGCCTGACGCGCATACTCAGGTTCTTCCGTCGCCCCGCGGGCTTCCGCCGTCGGCGAGGGGCCGTGCCGCGTAGGTGATGCGGACGACTCCGTCCGCGTGCAGGTCGGTGCCGGCGTTGACTCCGAAGACCCGCGCCAGGAGTTCCGGTGTGAGCACGTCCAGCACCGGCCCGGCCGCCACCACCGTTCCCTCGCACAGGACGACCAGGTGGTCGCAGAGCCGGGCGGCGAGGTCGAGGTCGTGCAGCACGGCGAGGGTGGTGACGCCGGTGGCGCGGATGAGGTCGAGGAGTTCGAACCGGGCGCGGATGTCGAGGTGGTTGGTGAGTTCGTCGAGGACCAGGAGCTGTGGGTTCTGGGCCAACGCGCGGGCCAGCAGGACGCGTTGGCGTTCGCCGCCCGACAGGGAGGCGTAGTCCCGGTCGGCGAAGGGCCGTACGCCGCAGCGGTCGATGGCCTGCGACACGGCCATGTGGTCCTCTTCCCCGTCGCGGCCGAGCAGACCGTGGTGGGGGGCGCGGCCGAGGGCCACGATCTCGGTGACGGTCAGTCCGGTGGTGTTGGCGCCGGCGTCCTGGAGGACGGCGGCCGTGCGGCGGGCCGCGGCGCGGGGCGACAGGTCCCACACGTCGTCCTCGCCCACTCTGACCGCTCCGCCCGCCGGGCGCAGCGAGCGGTAGACGGTGCGCAGCAGGGTGGACTTGCCGCTGCCGTTGGGGCCGACGAGGCCGACGATGTCGCCCTTGCGGGCCTCGAGGCTCACGTCCCGCAGGATCGGGGTGCGGTCCAGGGTGATGTGGAGCCGGTCGACGACGAGTTTCATGCGGTCAGTCCAAACCCTTGTTGCGGCGCAGCAGCCACAGGAAGAAGGGAGCGCCGAGGAGGGCGGTGAGGATGCCCAGCGGCAGTTCGTTGGGGCGGTTGACGGTGCGGGAGAGCAGGTCCACGAGTACCAGGTAGAGGGCTCCCAGCAGGGCGGTCAGGGGCAGCAGGCGGCGGTGGTCGGCGCCGGTGGTCAGCCGCACCAGGTGGGGAATCATCAGGCCGACGAAGCCGATGCTGCCCGCGACGGCGATGACCGTGCCGGTCAGCAGGGCGCTGAGGACGAGCAGGACCGCCCGTAGCCGGTTGACGTCGACGCCGAGTGCGGTGGCCGACTCGTCGCCGGCCAGCAGGACGTTGAGGCGGCGGCCGAAGAGGGACAGCAGGACGGTCGTGACGAGGACGACCACGGTGACCGTGGGGATCTGGTCCCATGTGGCGCCGGCCACGCTGCCCAGCATCCAGAACATGACCGTCCGCAGCTCGGTCGGGGTCGCCTGGAGCTGGACGAAGCTGGTCGCGGACAGGAAGACGTAGCCGATGGCGACGCCGGCCAGCACCAGGCGGACCGGTGCCAGTCGTCCCCGCCGCTGCCCGAGGGCGAAGACGAGCGCGCCCGCGGCCACCGCGCCGAGGAAGGCCGCCGCGGACACCCCGAGACCGGCGAGGGCTGCGCCGCCGCCGAGGGTGATGACGAGGACCGCGCCGAGTGTGGCGCCGTAGGAGAAGCCGAGCACGATGGGGTCGGCGAGCGGGTTGGACACCACGGTCTGCAGGACCGCCCCGGTCACCGCGAGTCCGGCGCCGACCAGGGCCGCCAGGACCACGCGGGGGGTGCGGAAGTCCCAGACGATCTGGTCGAGTGCCGGGTCGGAGGGGGCCGTATCCGCGCCGGTGACGTGGTGGAGCACGACCGCCCACACGTCACCGAGGGGGATGTTGACCGCGCCGATGCTGATGGCCACCACCATCGTCGCGGCCAGCGCGACGGGCAGGAGGGTGAACGCCAGCATGATCCTGAGACGGCTCAGAAGGCGTCGGGGTGCAGCATCTTCGCGATCTTCTCCACGGCCAGGTCGTTGCTGGGACCGAGGTACATCGAGTCGGACAGCGTCACGTACGTGTTGTTCCTGGCGGCCGGCCACTGGGGGAACTCCTTGAGCAGTTTCTTGGCGTACGCCGCCGGGTCCGGGTCGTTGTAGCCGATGACGACGAGGGCGTCGACGTCGGTGGCGGCGACCTTTTCCTTGCTCAGGTCGGCGAAGGAGCCCTCGGAGGCGTTCTCGAAGGCGTTGGCGCCGCCGGCCTTGGCGAGGATGTCGTTGTAGATGCCCTTGGCGACGACCGAGCTGAAGTCGTTGCCGCCCATGGACATGTTGGAGAAGAGCACCATGACCTTGGGCTTCTTCTTCCCCCGCACCTTGTCCGCGACGGCCGCGATCTTCTTCTCGGAGGCGGCGATCAGCTTCTCCGCCTTGTCGCCGGTGTTGAAGACCTTGCCCATGTCGCGCAGCAGCCGGTAGCTGTCGGCGATGGTCATCCTCGACGTGTCCTGGTCGCAGCCCTGCGGGGAGATGTAGCTGTTCGCGTCGACGGCTTCGAGCTGGTCGCGGGTGGCGAAGCCGTTCTTCTCGTCGAAGCCGTAGGCCGTGGTGGACAGGACCAGGTCGGGGCGCAGGCCGATCATGGTCTCGCGGGGGACGTCGAAGGCGTCGTTCTGCGTGACGTCGCCGTCGGGGAGCTTCTTGATGGCCTCCGCGCGGCCGGGGACCTCGGAGTGGCCGTAGGTCTGCTGGTTGGCGACGATCCTGTCGTCCAGGCCGAGGGCGAGGAGCGTGGAGACTTCGGCGACGGAGGCGCCGTTCATGACGACGACCCGGCTGGGGGCTTTCTCGAAGGTCTGCTTGCGGCCGCAGTTGTCGAGGGTGACCGGGTAGCCGTTCCCCGACGCGGCCGCCTCGGTCGTCGAGTCACCCGCCTTGTCGTCGGTGGAGGAGCCGCATGCCGCCGTGAGGAGGCAGAGGGCTGCGGCCAGGGCGGTGGCGACCGGCCGGTTCATCGGCATGCGGGCTCCTTGGGTGAGGGTCGTGCTCATGCGCTGGTGACTTTCCGTTGCAGTAGTCGGGGGCAAGTGGCCGAGGGTTCCTGGCTCTTGCGGACTATTCGGCGGCGGTCCCGGAACGGGACACCGGCCTGCGGGCCGGGGCGGGCAGCACGCCCGCTGTCACGCAGTGGTCCAGGTAGCGGAAGAACAGGTCGCGGTCGACGGGCCGGCAGGTGATGCCGGTCCCCTCCAGACCGGCGCGGACCCGGTCGGCGCGGACGTGGCCGAGGCGCAGTTCGGACGCGGTGGCCGGGTCGGCGGGGCCGGTTCCAGTGGAGTCGAAGAAGGCGAGTGTCGTGGCCGCGGCAGCGGCCGTACGGGGCAGTTGCTCACGCCAGCGCGCCAGTGGCAGGGAGCGTACGGAATAGCCGTAATCACGCACCCAGTCGTAGACGTCCGCGAGCCGGACCCGAGGCAGTGTGGCGTGGTTGAAGACCGGGCCCGAGGCTCTCGCGTTCGGTTCGAGGGACAGGTGAACGAGGGAACTCGCCACGAAGTCCGCAGGAGTCCAGATCTCGTCCTCGAACAACTCCGGGACGATTCCCTCGGGTACGCCCGCGCGCAGTACACCCCACAAGAAGTCCCGCTTGTTGACGTGTCCCGTGTCGGCCGGTCCGACGACCCGGCCGAGCCGGTGGACGGTGACGGGCAGACCGCGTTCGGCCGCCTGCTCCAGCAGCCGCTCGGAAGCCCACTTGGACTGCTGGTAGCCGTGGCGCAGGCCCTCATGGGCGGCCAGGAACGCTTCCGGTATGTCCGGGCCGTGGGTGGCCGGCGGGGCCACGGAAAGCGTGGAGACGTAGTGCAGCGGTGTCGTGTTGACGGCGGCGAGGCGCAGCAGTTGCCGGGTGGACTCGACGTTGGCGGCACGCAGGGTGGCGTAGTCGCGCAGGATGCTGACGGTCGCGGCGTTGTGGAAGATCGCGTCGCAGCTCGTGGCGAGGTCGGACAAGGTCCCTTGTGGCAGGCCGAGGCCGGCGCGGGCGAGGTCCGCGGGCAGTGCCTTCAGCCGGACCGACGCACCGCGGTCGAGGGTGATGCCGTGCGAGGTCAGGGACGCGTGGAGGCGGTCGGTGGCGTCGGACGCGTCGGCCGCGCGGACCGTGCACACGACTTCGGCCTCGGTGACGGTCAGCAGCCGGGCCAGCAGATGGGCGCCCACGAACCCCGTCGCCCCGGTGAGCAGGACACGCCGGGGCGTGCCGTGGGAAGCGCGGGGGGTGCCGGGCCGGATGCCCGGGTCGAGCCGGGTGTCGGCCAGGAGGGTGGGCGGGAGCGCCGAAGGGGTGGCGCCGGGCTGCTCCTCGTGGGTGAGGAAGCGGGCCAGGGCCTCGGCGGTGGGGTGTTGGAAGAGCCAGGCGACCTTCACCTCCCGGCCGAGTTCCACGCCGAGCCGGTTGGCGGCCTGGATGACCTGAAGTGACTGGGCTCCCAGGTCGAAGATGTCGTCGTCGACCGCTACGGCGTCGACACCGAGTAGCCGGCGCCAGGCGTCGGTGATGGCCCGCTCCAGTGGACTTCCGGCAGTCGGCGGCCGGTGCGCGGACGGTACGGCGAGCGAGGCCCGGTCGATCTTTCCGGAACCGGTGCGGGGCAGCCGGCCGACGAACTCGACGGCGGAGGGGATGATCCCGGCGGGGAGTCTGGCCCGCAGGTGCTCGCGGAGGTCGGCGGCGGACGGCGCCGGTCCCTCGGCGACGAGGTGGGCGACCAGGCGCCGGGTGCCGTCCGGCAGCATCTGCCCGGCGACGGCCGCCTCCCGGACCCCGGGGTGGGAGAGCAGCGCGCTCTCCACCTCGGACGGCTGCACCCGGTGACCGCTGATCTTGAACTCGCTGTCGGTCCGGCCGAGGTGGCGCAGTTGTCCGTCCTCGCCGATGCGGACCAGGTCCCCGGTGCGGTAGGCGCGAGGGGCGTCCGGCAGGGCGGTGAGCGGGGCGAAGCGCGCGCTGTCCGGGACATCGGGCTGGTACCCGTCGGCGAGGGTGGGGCCCAGCAGGTACAGCTCGCCGCCGAGCACGGCGGCGCGGGTGCCGGGCAGCGGCAGGCCGATGGGGGCGTCTTCGGCGTCGGGGCCGGGGGCGTGCAGGTCGGCGACGGTGGCGACCACGGTGGCCTCGGTCGGGCCGTAGGTGTTCAGCAGCGCGACCGAGGTGCCGACTGCCCTCCGCCAGCGCCGGACGCGTTCGGGCAGGGCCGCCTCGCCGCCGATGACGACGGTGCGTACCGATCCGGGGAGGGCGGCGGCGCCGGTGGAGAGCGTATATGCCAGCTCGTGCCAGTAGGCGGTGGGCAGGTCGAGGACGGTCACCCTCAGCCGGGCGCAGGCGTCGAGAAAGCCCGGGACCGACTCGGTCATGTCGTCGGTGCGGATCACCAGGGTGGCGCCGGCACACAGAGTCAGGAAGATCTCCTCGACGCTGGCGTCGAAGTGCAGCGGGGCGAACTGCAGGACGCGGTCCTCACGGCGCAGGCCGTAGCGGTGGGTGGCCGCGGCGACGAAGTGGGCCAGCGCCGCGTGGCCGACCCGCACGCCCTTGGGGCGGCCGGTGGAGCCGGAGGTGTGCAGGACGTACGCGAGGTCCGTGAGGTTGGGGGCCGCCGGGCGGACGTCCGGTCCGTGCGGCTCGGCGCCGTCACGGGAAGCGGGGCCGGGACGGAACGGGGCGGCGGCACCGTGCGGCCCGGGTCGTCCTGGGGCGGGCGGTGCCGGGGTGCCGGCCGGACCGGGGCCCGCTTCGGGCAGCGCGATCACGGGCTGGTCCGTGAAGTCGGCCGCGCGGTCCTCGGTGGTCAGGACCAGTGCGGGAGCCGTGTCCGCGAGCAGGCGGGCGGTACGGTCGGCGGGTGCGTGGGGGTCGAGGGGGCAGTAGGCGGCCCCGGACATGAGGACGCCGAGCACCGCGGTGACGGCCTCGTTGCCCCGGGGCAGTGACACCGCCACCAGGTCACCGGAGCCGACGCCCCGAGCGGCCAGCCGGCGGGCGATGTCCCGTGCCGCGCCGAAGAGCTGGGCGTAGGTGAGGCTCTCTCCGGCGTGCTCGACGGCGACGGCCGCGCCCCGGCGGGCCGCGTGGTCGGCGATCAGGCTGAGCACCGGACGGGCGGGGGCGAGCAGCGGGCCGCCGTCGAGGACGGGAACCTTTCCGTGAGAATCCTTTCCGTGGGAATCCTTTCCGTGGGATTCCGGTGCGCCGAGCGGCCGGTCCGGTCCGGTGAGCGCCTCCCGCAGCAGGGCCAGCAACCCCTCCTGAAAGGCGCCCGTCTCGCCCTCGGTGTACAGGTCGGGGTTGGCGTCGACCGCGATGCGCAGGCCGGTTCCGTCGCCGCGGTCGTAGACGTTGACCGCCAGGTCGTCGACAGGCCCCGCGGACACGTTGTGGACGGTGCTGGAGTGCCCGTCGAACTTCAGGTCGTACTCGAAGGGCATGATGTTCACGCCCGGTCCGGACAGCCGACGCCGGCCGCCCACCAGTTTCAGGTCGCGGCGCAGTTGCTCGTAGCGGTAGCGCTGGTGGGGCAGTCCGGCGCGCAGTTCGCGCGAGACGCGGGGCGCGAGGTCGCGCAGGCTGTCGTCGGGGGCGACGGGGACGCGCAGGGGCAGGATGTTGCGCACCATCGCCGGCACGCGCAGCGAGACCGAGCCGAGGCGTCCCATCGCCGGCAGGCTCAGCACGATCTCCGGGGCTCCGGTGAGCCGGTGCAGGTGGGCGGCGGTCACCGCGAGCAGCACCTCCGACCAGGTGACCGACAGGTCGCGGGCGACCGTGCGCAGTCGCGTCGCCGCCGAGGGGTCGAGGTCGGTGACGTGGCGATGGAAGGTGCGGGCGGGCAGGGCCGAGCGGTCTGCCGGGGTGGCCACCGGCGGGTGGTCGGCATAGCGGCCGGTCCAGTAGGTCCGGTCCCTGTCGTGGCGCGCCGACGCGCGGTAGGACGCTTCCTCCTCGAGGACGGACTCCAGGGTGCCGAACCCGCTCGCCGGTACGGGGGCTGCCACCATGAGGGCGCTGTACACCTCGGCCACCCTGCGGGCCACGAGGGAGAGGCCGAAGCCGTCGAGGGCGATGTGGTGGACGCGGTGGTACCAGAGGTGCTCCCTCGGTCCGGTGCGCAGCAGGGCGTGGCCGAAGACCGGGCCGCGGGCGAGATCGACGGGGCGGGCCATGTCCTGGTCCATCCAGGCCAGTGCCGCGGCGTGCGGATCCGGCTCGGCGATGAGGTCCGCGATGTGGGTGCGCCAGTCGCCGACGTGGGTGGGGATCTGCCGGGGGCGGCCGGAGTCGTCGGTGTCGAAGGTGACGTTAAGGGCCTCGGTCTCGGCCACGACAAGGTGCAGGGCCCGGTCGAACACGGCCGGGTCGACCGGACCGGCGATGCGCAGGTACTCGGCGGTGTTGTACGCCGGGCTGTCCGTGTCGAGTTGCTGGCCGGCCCAGATGCCCTCCTGGGCGGCCAGCAGCGGACGGTGCTCGGGCGAGGGCGTGGTCGGGCGTTCAGGCGTCGGCATGGTCCGCCCCTCGCGTGCGTTCGGTGAGCAGTTGCCACCACTGGGCGAAGGAGGTGCGTTCGGCGAGGTCGACGAAGGTGACGTCGGCGCCCGCCGCCTGCCAGCGCTCCAGCAGGGTGACGATGCGCAGCGAGTCCAGTCCCGCGTCCAGCGGGCTGTCCTCCAGGTCGACTTCGCCGGGCTCCAGGAACAGGCATTCCGCGAGGTCCGCGCGGAAGCCGTCCAGGGTGATGGGTTCGGGCATGGGGGCTCTCTCTCGGTGACTCGTCCGGTGGTGTGCCGGTCCTCACCGGCTTGCGGGGGGGTCGGCCGGCACGGCAGCGGCGCGGGTGGACCGTCAGTTGACCTTGCGTGCGGCGTCGCTCCAGAAGCGGTCGCGCAGTTCGCGGCGGAGGATCTTGCCGCTGGGGTTGCGCGGGACGTGGTCGGTGAACTCGTAGCTCGCGGGCAGCTTGAACGCCGCGAGGCGCGGGACGAGGAAGGTGTGCAGGTCCCGGGGGCTGGGCCGCTCTCCGGCCGCAGGCACGACGAAGGCGTGCACCTTCTCGCCCCAGCGTTCGTCGGGGATGCCGACGACCACGGCCTCCCCCACACCGGGATGGTGTTCCAGGGCGTTCTCGATCTCGGCGGGGTAGACGTTCTCGCCGGCCACGAGGATGGCGTCCTTGATCCGGTCGCGGATGAAGACGTAGCCGTCCTCGTCGAGGTATCCGGCGTCACCGGTGTGGATCCAGCCGTCGACGAGCGTTTCAGCCGTCCTGTCGGGCAGTCCCCAGTACTCGACCATCCGGGCGGGGGTGTGCAGGCAGACCTCCCCCACCCCACCCGGGGGGAGTTCGCGCCCCTGGTCGTCGATCACCTTCGCGCGTACGCCGGGATAGGGACGTCCCGCGGCCTGCATCAGCGGTCCGCCCGGGACGTGCGCCGCCGGGGGCAGGCAGACGGCGGTGTTGCCGGTCTCCGTCAGCCCGTAGATCTGGGCGAACTCGCAGTCCAGGACGGCGAGGCTCTCCTCCAGCAGGGCCTCGGAGATCGGTGAGCCGCCGTAGACGGTCTTGCGCAGGGTGGTGAAGTCCGCGGCGCTCACCCCGGGTTCGGTGAGCATCATGCGGAGCATGGCGGGGACCACGCAGGCAGTGGTGATGCCGAGGTCGCGGATCAGGTCCACCGCCTGCCGGGCGGCGAAGGCCCGCATCGCCACCACGGTCGTACCGGCGTTGAAGTTCTGGGTGGCCCACCACAGTCCGCCGACGTGGAAGCCGGGTATGCCGATCAGCGCGAGGTCGCCCGCCCGCCAGTCGATCCAGTCCAGCCCCTCTCGGGCGAGACCGTCGCGGATCGCGAAGAAGCTGCGATGGGCGAGGACGACACCCTTGGGCAGGCCCGTGGTCCCACTGGTGTAGAGCTGGGCGACCGGGGTGTCGGGAGTCGCCTCGAACTCCGGCTCGGTGTCCGGGTGTTGTGCACGCCAGGTGACGATCGTGTGCACCGGTACGACGGTCTCGGGCGGCTCGGTCGGCATGCCCGCCACGATCGGGGCGAACTCGTCGTCCAGGAACAGCAGCCGGGTGCCGGAGTCCTGGAGGATGTGGCTCACCTCGGGCGCCGTCAGCCGCCAGTTGACCGGGACCAGCACGGTGCCGGTCTTGGCGCAGGCGAAGAGGGCCTCGTAGTAGTGCTCGGACTCCTTGCCCAGGTAGGCGACCCGGTCGCCCTCGCCGAGGCCCGCGGCCCGCAGGGCGTGGGCCATGCGGTTGCCGGCGCGGTGCAGGTCCGCGTAGGTCAGGGTGCGGTCCTCGCAGATCACCGCCGTGGCCTCGGGCTGCCGGGCCGCGTGGAAGCGGGCGGTGTGGACCAGGGTGCTCAGTTCGGGGTGGTGGAGCCTCGCGCCCTGGGGCTGCGGCACCGTGGATGTCTCCATGAAAGCTGTGCCTCCGGTGTTCAGGGGACGTTGACGAACGCGAGGGTGGCCTCTCCGTCGCACCGGCCGCCTCGGGCGTCCTGGTAGCGGAACGCGGTCCGGGCGTGGAGGAAGGGGCTGCCGCCGGCGGGGGTGCGCCGGGTCACGGAGCGGAATTCCAGGTCCCCCGTGAAGGCGCGGGGGTCGACGGGCCGCCGGAAGTTCGCGGCGAAGCGGGCGATGAGGATGTCCGGCAGCTGGTGGCGCCAGAAGTCGTCCAGGGTCCAGTTCTCGAAACCGGTCAGCAGCCCTTCCTGCACGGACTTCGCGACCAGGTAGTACATCATCTGGTTGTAGGCGATGTTGACCTCGACCGCGTTCAGGTGGCCGGTGTCGTCGATGTAGCAGGACTCGGCGATCGCGAACGCGCAGCGCGCGGAGGCGAGTTGCGCGGTGGCCGTGACCTCGGCGGACTTCAGGTACCTGCAGTTCTGCTTGTAGGGCGTCAGGACCCTGGCGAGCAGTTCGTCGTCGGTGCGGAAGGTCCGGCCCTCGGTCCGGGTGGCTCCTGGGTCGGTGGCGGGCGCGGTCATGCGGCGGGCATCCCGTCGTGGAGCCGGCGCTCGTCGTGGACGGTGACGCGGTGGGAGACGGTGGGCTCCGGGGTGGTGGTGTGGCGGGCGCGGTGGACGAGGCTGCGGTTGTCCCAGACCAGCAGGTCGCCCTTCTCGAAGCTCTGGAGGTGGATGCCCTCGTGAGCGAAGGTCTCGTCGAGCTGGCCCGTGGCCTCGAAGAGGCGCTTGAGCAGGTCCTCGTCGAGGGGGTTGCCGTCCGCGTCCTCGATGCCGACGGTGAAGCCCTCGCTGAGGTAGAGCACGGTCTCGCCGGTCATGGGGTGGGTGAAGGTGGTGGGCTGCACGACCGGCGGGGTCTTCGTCTCGACCTCGTCGAGGATCTCGGAGATCGGGCGGTAGACGTCGTGGGGGCGGATCTTGAAGTACTTGCGCACGGAGTGCCGGCAGCGCGTTCCGGTGATCTCCTTCACCAGTGCCTCGGGCAGCCGCTCGTACGCTCTGCCCATGTCGATGAAGTAGGTGCCGCGGTTCCTCGCGGGGACGACCTGGGGGTGGATGAGGGTGATACCGAAGGGGTCGGGCATGAACTGGTAGTCGGCGTGCCAGAACTTGCCGGTCTTCGGCACGCCGATCTGTCTGCCGTTCTCGGGGACGTTGGAGGAGACGAATATCTCCGGGACGTCGGGGTGCCGGTACATGGGTTCGTAGTAGGTCTCGGGGCGGCCGAGGCGCCGGCCCAGGGCGAGGAACTGCCGCGGGGTGAGGTCCTGGCCCTTCAGGACGGCGATCTTCTTGGTGTAGACGGCCTCCTTGAGGGCCTGGACGTCCGCCTCCGAGGCCGTGGTGTGGTCGAAGTCCTCGACGGTGACGCCGAGCGTGGCGCCGGGCTGGTCCTTGATCTGCATGGTGCGGGTCCTCTTCCGGGATTCAGACGTCGGTGGTGCGACGGGTGTCGACCAGGTCGGCGAGCCGGCCGAGGGTGAGGTCGGGCCGGAGTTCGTCGTCGCCGACGGTGACGCCGAGGTCGCGTTCGATGCGGATGCTGATCTCGACGGTGGTCAGGGAGTCCACGTCGAGCGTCCCGAGGGTGGCCTCGGGGCGGATCAGGTCGGCGGGTACGTCGTGCAGCGTGACGATGACGTCGACGATCTGCTCGTAGGTGGTCATGGGCGGGTCCGTTCCGGTTGCGGCTGTGCGGTGAGCGAGGGCGAGGTCATCAGGCAGGAGCCCCAGGTGAGGCCGCCGCCGAAGGCGGTGAGCAGGAGGCGGTCGCCGGGACGGATCCGCTCCTGGGCCACGGCGTCGGCGAGGGCGAGCGGGATGGAGGCGGCGCCGGTGTTGCCGACGGCGTCGAGGTGGGCGACGCAGCGTTCCCTGGGCAGGCCGAGGTCGTCGGCGACGGAGTGCAGGATGCGCAGGTTGGCCTGGTGGGGGACGAAGTGGTCGATCTCGTCAATCTTCCGGCCGGCCCGCTCCAAGGTCGTCCGGGCCGATGCGGCCATCCTGGTCACGGCATGCCGGTACACCTCCTTGCCGCGCATCGCGAAGTGCCGCTCGGCGTGCGTCGGTTCGGAGCCGGCCGACCGCTGGCGGGAGCCACCTGCCGCGACGGTGATCAGGTCCTCGTGGGCTCCGTCGCTGCCGAGGTCGAAATGGCCGACCGCACCGGGCTCGCCGGCCTCTCCCGCGCGCAGCACGACCGCTCCGGCACCGTCACCAAAGATGATCGCGTTGGTGCGGTCCAGCGGGTCGACGATGGTGGAGTAGGTGTCGGCGCCTATCAGCAGGACCCGGCGGGCGACACCGGTGGCGATCAGCCCGGCGGCCGTGGCGAGGCCGTACACGAATCCGGTGCACACCGCCCCGACGTCGAAGGCCGCGGCGCCCGTCAGACCAAGACGGGTGGCCACCACGGGCGCGGTCGCGGGGCAGGGGCGGTCCGGGGTGGTCGTCGTGACGATCACCGCGTCGGCGGACTCCGACCCGGACGAACGCAGCGCGCGCCGTCCGGCCTCGACGGCGAGGTCGGAGGTGGCCTGGCCGGCCTCGACGATGTGACGCCGACGGATTCCCGTACGGGTGCGGATCCACCTGTCGTCGGTGTCCAGCCGCGTGGCGAGATCGTCGTTGGTGACCACGCGGGGCGGCACCCATCCGGCCAGTCCGCACAGGACGGCCGCCGGACCGGGCCGGCTGGGGTTGTCGCTGGGCACAGCTCTTCTCCTCATGGGGTGAGAAGGGACGGGTACGCCGTCTAGGCGGCGGTCGTGGTTCGGCGCAGGGCCAGGACGAGCGGTACGCCACAGCACAGGACGGCCGCGACCGCGAACACGGCGCCGCGTATCCCGGTCAGCAGGTCCTCGCCCGCCGGCCCCTGGCCGGCACCCGACGACAGGGCGACCAGCAGGGCGAGGCCCACCGCACCGCCCACCTGGAGCGTCGTGGAGGCCATACCCGAGGCCACGCCCTGGTCCCGGGCCGCGATCCCGGAGGCGGCCATGATCCACATCCCGGTCCAGGCGGCCCCCTGGCCCAGCCCGAGCAGCACGATGCCGGGCAGCAGCAGGGCGTACGAGCCGTCCCCGGTGAGCGCGAGTCCGAGCGCGGCGGCTCCCGTCGCGCCCAGGGCCAGGCCGCCGACGAGCATGCGGCGTACCCCGACCTTGGCGACGGCCCTCTCACCGGCCTGGGTTCCCAGTGCGGTCACCACGGCCGGGACGAGGAACGCCAGGCCGGTCGCGAACGCGCCGTAGCCGCGCACGTTCTGGAAGTACAGGGTCATGAAGTAGGGCAGCGAGCTGAAGGTGGCGCTGTACAGGGCGGTGACGCCCATCGCTGTGGTCAGGCCCCGGTGGGCGAAGAGCCGGGCCGGGACCAGCGGATCGCGGGAGCGGGTCTCGACGAGAGCGAAGGTACCCAGGAGCGTGACGGAGAGTGCGGCGCACAGGAGGGTGACCGGGCTGGTCCACCCTGCCTCCGGCGCGTGAACCAGGAGGACCACGAGCAGGGTGATGCCGCCGGTGGCCGCCAGGGCGCCGACGAGGTCGAACTGCCGGGAGCCTGCGCGCGGTCCGTCCTCGGGGAAGAGCCGCAGTCCCGCCCACGCCAGCCCCGCCGCCACGGGCACGTTGACGAAGAACACCGACGGCCAGCCGAACGCCTCGACGAGCACTCCGCCCAGCAGCGATCCGAAGCACAGTCCCCCGGCCCCCGCAGCGCCCCAGACGGCCAGGGCCCGGTTCCGGTCCGGTCCCTCCTCGTAGATCGTGTTGATCAGGGCGAGGGTGGCCGGGAACAGCAGCGAGCCGCCGATCCCCTGCACGGCACGCATCGCGACCAGCAGCCACGCTGTCCCCGACAATCCGCCCACCAGGCTCGACCCCGCGTAGACGAGGGCCGCGGCGACGAAGGTGCGGCGCCGGCCCAGCAGATCGGCCGCCCGACCGCCCAGCAGAAGGAAGCCACCCGTCGTCACGACGTAGGCGCTCACGACCCACTGCAGGTCGTGCGCGGAGAACCCGAGACCGGTGCCTATCTCCGGCAGGGCCACGTACACGATGTTGTAGTCGAGGGCGATGACCAGCTGGGCCAAAGCCAGAACCATGAGAGACAGCCGTGTCCCCACCGGTCGAGAACTCCTCCCTGACAAAGGAATGCGCGAAAACTTCTGCGGAGCGAGTGCGGCACAAGGCCGTCAGAGATCCCCCATGAGGCGTCGGATCTCCGTGATCAGCACCGTGAGGGCCCGGCGTTCCGGAACCGTGGTTTCCGGGTGCCACAGGTCCACCAGCAGGCAGGTGCGCGGCCTGCTGCCGCCGTTGCGCGCCTCGTGCTCGAAGGAGTAGTCGAACAGCAGACATCTCCCCTCTTCCCAGGAGCGCTTCTCCCCCGCCACGGTGATGCTGCAGCCCTCGGGGATCTCGACGGCGAGATGCAGATTGATGCTGAAGTTCCACAGGTCGCAGTGGGGTGCGATCACCGCCCCCGGCAACAGGGTGGAGAAATGGCTCTCCAGCAAGGGACAGATCTTCTCGGTGCCGACAGCGCATTCTTCGAGGACCTTGTAGGCGGTGGGCACCGTGTCCGCCGCATCCGCGACCATCCCGCCGCCCCGGTAGAGGTAAAGGGCCTGCCAGTCCTCCTGCCGGGTCAGATAGTGCTCGTAGTCCGAGAAGACGCCCCGGCGCCCCGCCCAGGCCGCGGCCAGCTCCTCCTTGATCACCGGATGGGCGGCTTCGAACGCCTCCACGACCGGAACCAGTTCCGGATGCCCTCTCGGATCGTGCCAGGGCGTCGGGGAGAGTCCGGGAAGGACCCACTTGGCTCCCCTTTGGAGGGGGTGACGCGCCCCGCCTCCCCCGGGCTCCAGCATCCGCTCCACACGGCGGAGGGAGTCCGTGCCGTGATCCGCCCTGATCGCCTGGAAGGCGCGTTCCAACTCAGGTGTCATAGGGCCTCTCTCGGTCACCGCCGGCGCGGCCGGCTGCCGGGTCCGTGTCGCAGTAGTGGTCGGACGCCCCTCGCGGGGAGTTCCCGCGATGTCCGGTCAATTCCCTCTGTGGATACAGGAGTTGAGCCAGGCCGTCGGTCATCCTGGTCCGCCCCCAGGGCTTGGACCGTCACGTTCCTGTAGTCGTCCGGCCACCCGGCGGGGTTCCCGGTGACGCATCCGCTCTCGAGGACCGCGCCGCCGGGAACCCCTCGGGGGTCAGGCCGCGACGGCGCTCAACTCCTCGGCCTCCCGCAACAGCCGCTCGAGGACGGCGCGGGCGCGGGACACTCGGGAGCGGACCGTGCCGACGGGGCAGCCGGCGAAACCGGCCGCCTCCTCGTACGACAGTCCGACCACCTGGGTCAGCAGGAACGCCTCCCGGCGTTCGTCGGACAGGTTCTCCAGCAGATCGAGCAGGGCCACGCCGTCGTCGAAGCCGGGCAGGCCGGGCGGCTGGGCCCGCTCCTGTGCCGCACGCCAGTCGACGGCGTCCGCGATCCGTGGACGTACCGCGGCACGGCGCAGGCTGTCCGCGACCGCGCGGCGGGCGATCGACAGGAGCCAGGTGCGGGCCGAGGACCGGCCTTCGAACAGGTGCAGGCTGCCGAAGGCCCGCGCGAACGTGTCCTGGGTCAGGTCGTGGGCCGCCTGGGGGTCACCGCTGAGGTGGGTGACGAAGCGGAGCACGTCGGTGTGGAGCGCGCGGACGAAGTGGTCGGCGGCGTCGGGATCACCTCCGCGGGCGGCCAGCGCCCAGGCGGTGGCGGACGCGTCCGCGGCGGCGCGGCCCGCAGCGGAGGCGGGCAGGACGGAAATCATCACGAGATGTCCTTCTTGGGGTCTTCCGGTGGCCGGCCGCGAACAGGGCAGGCGTCACCGGGTACAGGGGTGCGTCCGTACCCGAGGGGGTACGGCGGGACCCGGAGCCCGTGAAAGGTGATCGCTCGCGCTGGGACGGGCTCCCGCTCGGAGACGAGCGGGGCGCCGTCGGAGCCGCGTGTGAGAGCGGGACGGCGCGGGGCGAGGTGACTCCGGGGTGGTTCCGGCTGTCTCAGACGACAGCGGCACCCACGGGTGGCCCGCGGAAGGTGAGTGAACAGCACAGGAGCAGACGCACGGTGGCGTCGACGGCGGTGGTGCGGCGCCTGCGCACGGAGGGGGCCGGGACGGGGGCCGGCAGGGCCAGCAACAGCCGCAGGGGTGCCGCCAGCCAGGCCGCCGTCGCCCTCAGGACCCGGAAGACGGCCCGCTCACCGTGAGCCAGCCACACGCCGCACAGGACGGCCGCCAGCAGGTGCGCGGCGAACATGCCGACCGACGAGGCACCGCTCATGCTGTGCACATGGTCGAGGCCGGCCATGCCATGGACGGCGTGGACACCGCCTCCCATGTCCGTCGAGCCCATGGAGCCCATGTGCATCGAGCCCATGCCCATGGAGTCCATGCCCATGGAGCCCATCGAGTGGCTGCCCATGGAACCCAGATGCACGGAATGCGCGTCCATGGCGCCGGTCCCCGTGGAGGCCGGCGGGCGGGGGCCGGACGGGAGGCCGAGCGCCTGTGCCTTGGAGAAGGTCTCGTGCAGCACGAGCTGCGCGGCGGTCACGACCGTGACGATCAGAGGGAGCCCGCGCTCCCGCCCGGCGAGCAGCCAGCCCGCGACACCCGTCGCGCCTGCTCCGGCGGCGAGCGTCCACCAGGGCACGGCAGTCCCCGACATGGTCGCGTGGCCGAAGGCGGCAAGCAGCACGCAGACGGCGGCGAAAACGCCGGCCCGCATCGCACGGCACCACCCTCGGACAGTCATGGCCCGCCCATCGTCGCACTCGGCCTTCGATCGTCATCAGGGGGTACGTAGGAACACCCGTCCTCCTGCTCACCCGGACTCGGATGACTCATGTCACGTGTGAGGCGCGGGAACTCGCCCGCCGTCGGATGCGACTACTGGAAGGAGACCGAGCCGGGCCGCACGACCACGGCCCGGACCTCGACGGGGCCGCTGCGACGGAACTCGAAGGTGAACGTCACGGCGTCCCCGACCTGCCACGGGACCATGGGCACGGGGACGGTGAGGTCCACCCCCTGGGGCGTCATGACCAGGCTCTCCCCTGCCGCGACCGAGACGGAGTCGATCTCGGACCGGTAGGCCGAGTTTCCCCGCCCCATACGATGCTCGGAGAGGGACACCTCCCCGGCCACCCCTCGTGCCGTGACCCGGAGCAGGGTGTCGGCCGAACCGCCTTCGTTGACGATGTCGAAGAACGCCGCCGTCTCCGGGACTCCCGCGGACGGCAGGAGGACGAGACCGTGAACGACGTCGACGCGTGCCGGGCTGCCGGCCCGGCCGGCGCCGACCCAGGTGGTGAGACCGGCCAGCGTCACGCTGCAGGCCGCGAACGGGACCAGAGCGGCGAGCGCCCCGTCCCGCAGCCGTCGCCGGTCCGGACGTCCGAGTGCGGACACCCGGTCCTTGACCGTTCTCCTCATCGGGCCCCCGCCTTCCGGTCGCGCCCGTTCTGGTGGCCGTGGCCACCGGCCGCGGCGGGCTGCCACCCGCGCAGCCGCAGGCTGTTGGCCACCACCAGCACCGAACTCATGGACATGGCCGCGGCGGCGAGCATCGGGTCGAGCAGCCCCACCATCGCCAGGGGCACGGTGACGGCGTTGTACCCGAACGCCCAGACCAGGTTGACCCGGATGGTGCCCAGGGTGCGACGGGCGAGGCGGACCGCGTCGACGAGGGATTCGATGCCGCCACGGGCCAGGGTGAGGTCGGCGGCGCCGATGGCGACGTCGGTGCCGTCGCCCATGGCGATGCCCAGGTCGGCGGCGGCGAGCGCGGCGGCGTCGTTGACGCCGTCGCCGACCACCGCGACCCGGGCGCCCTCCTCCTGGAGTTGCCGTACGAGTTCGGCTTTGTCCTCCGGTGTGCAGCGGTCGTGCACCTCGTCGATCCTGAGCGCGGCGGCGACGGCGTCGGCCGGTGCCCTGCGGTCGCCGGTGGCGAGCACGGGGCGGATGCCGAGCCGGCGCAGGCGGTCCACGGCCCGGTAGGCGTCGGGGCGCAGCAGGTCGCCGACGGCGATCAGCGCTGTGGGCCGGCCGTCGACGGTCACCAGGACGGGCGTGTGCGCGGCCTCCTCCGCCGCGGCCAGGGCCTTGCTCAGGGCGCGTGGCAGGCTGCCGTCCGGCGCGCCCACCTCGACGCCGCGGCCGTCGACCCGGCCGCTGACCCCGTGGCCCGGAGTCGCGGTGAAGTCCGAGACGTCCGGCAGCGGTCCGGCGGGCAGCGTGCGGCGGGCGTACGCGACGACCGCTCGCCCGATCGGATGCTCGGACCCCTGCTCGACCGCTGCCGCCAGCCGCACCGCCTCGTCCTGCCCGGGTGAGCCGGGCAACGCGGTCACCGTGGCCACCGTCATGTGGCCGGTGGTCAGCGTGCCGGTCTTGTCGAGGACGACGGTGTCCACGTGCTGGAGCGCCTCCAGGGTCTGCGGTCCGCTCACCAGCACGCCCAGTTGGGCCCCACGCCCCGTGGCGGCCATCAACGCGGTCGGCGTGGCCAGACCGAGCGCGCAGGGGCAGGCCACGACGAGGACGGCCACGCAGGCCGTGAGGGCCGCCTGCGGGTCGGCGCCGGCGCCCAGCCAGAACCCGAGGACGGTCACCGCGATCGCCAGGACGGCGGGGACGAACACGCCGGCGACGGCGTCGGCGAGCCGCTGCGCCCGTGCCTTGCCGGCCTGCGCCTCGGTCACGAGCCGGGTGATCCGGGCCAGCCGGGTGTCCGCGCCGACCGCCGTGGCCGTGACGAGCAGCAGGCCGCCCTCGTTGACCGCGCCGCCGACCAGGGCCGAACCCGGCCCCACTTCCACCGGCTTGCTCTCACCGGTGACCAGGGACAGGTCCACGGCGGAGCTTCCTTCGGCGACCCGCCCGTCGGTGGCGACCCGTTCGCCGGGCCGCACCAGGAAGACCTGCCCCACCCGCAGCTGCTCGACGGGGATCGAGCGTTCACCGTGCTCGTCGCGTACGGACACGCGTTTGACGGTCAGTTCGGCCAGGGAGCGCAGCGCCGCGCCGGTCCCCCGCTTGGCCCGTGCCTCCAGGAAGCGTCCGGTGAGGACGAACAACGGGACGCTGACGGCGGCTTCGAGATACACGTGGGCCATGCCTTCGGAGGCCGAGGGCACCAGGCTGAACGACATCCGCATCCCGGGCTCGCCGGCACCGCCGAGGAACAGCGCGTACACCGACCACGAGAAGGAGGCCACGACCCCGAGCGAGACCAGGGTGTCCATGGTGGCGGAGGAGTGCCGCAGCCCGCGCAGGGCCCGGAGGTGGAACGGCCAGGCGCTCCACACCACGACCGGTGCGCTCAGCATGAAGCACAGCCACTGCCAGTTGCGGAACTGCAGGGCCGGGACCATCGACAGCACCAGGACCGGCACCGCCAGCAGCGCCGTGATCAGCAGCCGTTCCCGCTCACGGCGGGCCTCGGCGTCGTCCCGGTCCGCCCGTTCGGTGTCCGGGCCGTCGTCGGGTGGCGCCGGCAGCGCGGCCTGGTATCCGGCCTGCTCGACCGCGGCGACGAGAGCGTCGGGGGCGACGTCGGCCGGGTGGCTGACCCGGGCGAGCCCCGTGGCCAGGTTGACCGTGGCGGTCACGCCCTCCAGCTTGGCGAGCTTCTTCTCCACCCGGCGTACACAGGCCGCGCAGGTCATCCCGCCCACGGTGATGTCCGTGACCACGAGGCTCGTGGTCGGTTCGCCCGTTCTCACTCGCCGCTCCCGTGACGCATGCCCGGCATGTCCCCGGTGTCTCCGCCCGTACCGGACGTGCCGTCACCGCCTCCCCCGCCGGTTCCCCCGGTGCCGTGCATGCCCGGTGCGACAGGACCGGACGCCGTACCGACGGCGTAGGACGCTCCGAACAGCAGCACGAGGAGCAGCAGAAAGCCGCAGAGTGCGGGGGGAGGGAGAAATCTGCGGGCGGTCACCCCGACGGGGCGAGGTGACAGCGGGGCTTCGGCCATGCCCGGCCCTTCCTGGTCGCTTCGAACCAGCCTGCCGACGATGGCAGGCGTAGCCGTGTCGTCCCAGTGGTCGGGCCGGTGCCGGGCCGAGTTCCGAGGGTGGCTCGTGATGTGCGTCTCACGGTTCTCACAGCAGCAGAACGAACATCACCGCCATGCCCACGGCCATCGCGGCATGGCAGGCCGGTTCGGCGGCCTTCTCAGGGAGGAGCACGGTGGTGCCGCGCACCGGCGGCACGGTCACGCGCCCCTGGTCGAACGCCTGGGCCAGCCACACCAGCCCGAACGCGGCGAGTACGGCGGCCAGCAGACCGGCGGTCCACTGCTGTCCCAGGCCGCTGAGCGACATCATGGAGGCCGCGCCCGACCCGGACGTGTGGTGGTGTCCGCCCCCGGCGCCGCCGCCGGAGCTCATCGCGTGACCGTCCATCACGGCCGCCATCCAGGCCATGGCCAGCATCATCACGACGTGCGGTACCGCCGCGAACAGCCCCGCCCGGAGCGAGTACGTTCCGCGGAGGCGGAACGCGGCGGCGGCCGCGAACCAGAGCGCCGCCACGGAGAAGAGGACGACCTGCGGACCGGCGGGGAGGTCCATTCCCCAGGGCCAGGCCATGGCGGCCATCGCGGCACCCATGACGGCGTGCAGGACGTGGCCCACCCGGTTGGCGAGGGTGCGTGCGGGCGTGGCCGCCAGCCAGAGCGTGTAGAGGGCGGGGACGACGAACAGGACGGTGAGGATCCATCGGAGACCGGTCGCGTTGATCATGCGGCGGCCTCCGTCCGGCCGGCGCGGCGCCGCTGCACGAAGCCGACGGCCGTGTCGACGACGACGAAGCACAGCAGCGGTATGCCGAACAGCGGTACGTAGTAGCCGATCACGGCGGTGACCAGGACGGCGGGGGCGAGGAACCAGCCCGGCAGCCGCCGCCAGGTCCCCCGGGCCGGCGCCCTGCCGAGCGCGAACCCCTCGCTTCGGGTGGGCCTGCGCAGCCACCACATGCGGTACCCCCACAGCAGCATGCCGATGAGGCCGATGGCGAGCAGGGCGAGGACGATCTGGTTGGCCAGGCCGAACAGCAGGCCCATGTGGGCGTCGATGCCCCAGCTCGTCATCTTGGCGAGGAACGGGTAGTCGGCCCAGTACGTGCGGTCCGTGATCTCGCCGGTGGCCGGGTGGACGGCCACGGTGTCGTGGCGCTCGGGCCAGCTTCGGGTGTTCTCCTTGACCACGTACGTGGCCTGATCCGCCGTCGGCGGCGACACGTTCATCACCCCGCGCAGCCCGGCCGCGTGCGCGGCGGCCACGACGGCGTCGATGCCGACATCGCCCGCCGCCGGGGCCGAGCCGGCGGCGGAGCCCTTCCCGGCGTCGGGCAGGCTGGTCGAGACGGCCGGGCTCGGACCGGCCAGGGCGGCCTGGATCTCCCCGATGCTCGCACCCGCGTAGGTGGACCACGTCATGCCCGTGGCGGACAGGCCGAGGAGACCGGCCGACGCCCACACGCCGACCACGGCGTGCCAGGACATGGTGCGTTTGCGCCCCTTCGGCCCGCGCCGGGGGACGAACAGCTGCCGGACCCGGTTGCGGGCCCGGGGAGTCGTCAGCCACAGGGCGAGACCGCCGAGGATCTCCACCCACAGCCAGCTGGCGGCGATCTCGCTGTAGACGCGGCCGGGTTCGCCCAGGTTCAGATGCCGGTGCAGCCCGTCCACCCAGGCGCGTACGGGCATCCACCAGCCCGCGAAGGTGCGTTCCTGGCCGAGGACCTCACTGGTGTACGGGTTCACGAAGGCGGTCTGCGTGTAGTTCTCCGGCAGACCCGGCTTCTCGAAGACGACCCTGGTGCTGTCCGTGCGGCCGGGCGCCGGGGTCACCGACACCAGCGTCCCCTCGGGGACCGCCTCGCGCGCGGCGGCCACCTGCGCCGACAGGGCCTCGGGTTCGCCGTCGGGGGTCACGTGCAGTTCCTGGCGGTACACCACCGCCTCGATCTGCGGTGTCAGGGTGTACAGCAGCCCGGTGACAGCCGCCACGAGGAGGAACGGACCGATGAGGACACCGGCGTAGAAGTGGAGCCGCAGCAGCAGCGGGCGCAGGGCGTTCCACGACACCGCGGGAGCACCGGCCGTTCCGGTGGCCGCCGCTGCCGGCCCGGACGGGGTGTCCGCGCCGTCCGTCTCCGGCATGTCCGGCCTTCGGCCGGCGGGTATCTCCGCGGCCTCCGACGCCGTACGGCTGTCCGTCATGTCGGTCCTCCCTGCCAGAACGGCTCTTGCCGCATCCGTGGTCCGGTGCAGTGGTCGGGTGCGGACCGAGAGGAGTTCCCCGCAGGGAATGTGACGTTCAACACGCTCGCGGTTGAGGGTGGCGCGGCGTCAGGAGCCGTGAGGACCACGCAGCGAGGGACCCTCGACCGGGAGACCCCGGGAAGGTTCCTGCGGTCAGCCGTCCAGGAGCGCGTGCGCCCGGCCCGGTGCACAGGAAGCCCCCGCGAGTCACGTCCTCGCGGGGGCTTCCCTCATTCCGCCCGCGTCGTGAAAGTGAGGCAGGACACGCGGCGCGCCGGCCTCCTCGGCGAGTGCTCGTCCGATGCCGTGGAACATCGGGTCGCCGCCGGCGAGGACGGCGATGCGGCCGCCGGCGTGAGCGGCGAGCAGACGGGGGACGGCGGGGCGGGGGCGACGGCCGGACGACGCGCTCGCCGGCGCACTCGGCGGGCAGCAGATCCAGCTGGCGCCGGCCGCCGATGAGCACCTCGGGGTGACGGACTTCCGGACGGGCGGGTTCGGCCAGCCCCTGCCGGCCGTCCGCTCCGATCCCGACGACGGTGACGGCGGAGGGCGGGCCTTGTCGGGCGGGGGTCACTGCCGGCCACCTCGGAGTTCAGGGGGCGACAGAGGCGCACCTCACTGAGCGATCAACCGTGCGACGGCATCCGGGTTCACACGCGGACGGATCTTATTGCACACTGTTCGCAATAACGAACGGATCGCAGGAAGGGGCGGGTGTGGGCTCTCCGATCGTGCTCGGGATCGAGTCGTCGTGCGACGAGACCGGTGCGGGGCTCGTCCGGGACGGACGCCTGCTCGGGCACGCCGTGGCGTCGAGCATGGACGAGCACGCCCGTTTCGGCGGAGTGGTGCCCGAGATCGCGTCCCGCGCCCACCTGCACGCCCTGCGCCCGGTGGTGCGGGAGGCACTGGACCGGGCGGGGCTGCGGCTCTCCGACATCGGAGCGGTCGCCGTGACCACGGGCCCGGGGCTGTCCGGCGCCCTGCACGTCGGCCTCGCGGGAGCGAAGGGCATCGCCTACGCGCTGGGCGTCCCGCTCCACGGCGTGCACCATCTGGCCGGGCATGTCGCCGCCGACACCCTCGAGCACGGCCCGCTGCCCGACCCCTGCGTGGTGCTCATCGTCTCCGGCGGCCACACCTCGCTCCTCCTCGTGCGTGACCTGGCCCGCGACCCGATCACCCACCTCGGCGACACCCTGGACGACGCCGCCGGCGAGTGTTTCGACAAGGTCGCCCGGGTCTTCGGCCTGCCGTACCCCGGCGGCCCGGCCGTCGACCGTGCCGCACGCGGGGGCGACCCCGGTGCCGTCGCCTTCCCCCGTCCGCTTCCGGGCTCCTACGACTTCTCCTTCTCCGGCCTGAAGACGGCGGCGGCCCGCTGGGCGGAGTCCCACGCCGGACGCGAACTGCCCGTGCGGGACGGAGCCGCGTCTCTGCAGGAGGCGGTCGCCGACGTCCTGACCCGCAAGGCGGTCGCCGCCTGTACGGAGCACGGCGTCGGCACGCTGGTCGTCGTCGGCGGGGTCGCCGCGAACTCCCGGGTGCGGTCCCTGGCCGCGGAGCGCTGCCGTGCGGCCGGGATCGCGCTGCGGGTGCCGCCGCTCAGGCTGTGCACGGACAACGGCGCGATGATCGCCGCCGTCGGTGACCTCCTCGTACGCGCCGGGGCCGCGCCGGCCCCGCTGGACGTGTCGATCGACCCCTCGGCGCCTCTGGAGTACGCGGCCCTGCATCCGGTCGCGGCCGGAGCGGTGGCGGCGTGACGGACATCCGCGTCGTCCCGTGCGACGCTCTCCTGACCTACGGCGCGGCGCTGCGCTCCGTCTACGCCGACGCGTTCTGCGCTCCGCCCTGGAACGAGGACCAGGGCAGGGCCGAGGCGTTCGTCGCCCGGCTCGGCCCGGACACCCGGCGTCCGGGGTTCACGGCCGCACTCGCCTTCGACGGACCGGACGTCGTGGGGTTCGCCACCGCCTGGACCACACCCACCCCCTTCCCGGTCGACCGCTGCTATCCGCAAGCCGCCGCCGGTCTGGGGCCGCGCCGCACCGAGGAGTGGCTGTGCGGTGCCCGCGAGATCGACGAACTCGCCGTCCGCTCCACCACCCGCGGCACCGGGATCGCGGCGGGCCTGCTGCACGCGGTGACCCAGGACGCCCCGGACGGCCGTGCCTGGCTGCTCACCTCCCTCCGGTCGGCCCGGGCCGTGGCCTTCTACCGTCGGCAGGGCTGGACGCAGGCAACCCACCCCTCCCCCGACGGGCACGGCATCGTGGTCTTCCTCGGCCCCCGCCACCCCGCCCGATCCCTGGCCGTCCAGCCCCTGTAGCCACCCGGAGTCCCCCGTGCGCACCGCCGAGATCCGCCGCCGCTTCCTCGACGTCTTCGCCGAGCGCGGCCACACCGTCGCCGTACGGGACCGGCTGCCCGCCGCCCGGCCCGGGGTGGTGGTCATCGGCGCCCCGGCCGGCGACCGGGCGACGCTGGTGGCCGCGGTGAACGGCGCGGCCCGGAACGCGGGAAGGGACGCCTCGGCCCTGGTGAAGCGGCTGCTCGACGGCAGAGGCGGCGGCTCCCCCGAGCGGGCCCAGGGCGGCGGGATCCCGAGCGAACGCTCCCGGACGCTCTCGCCTCGGTGCCCGCCCTGCTCTCCCGCGCCTGACCCCGCAGCATCACCCTGCGGGGCTGTTCCGGACGCGTGACGCGGCGGTCATCGTGGGAGCACACCTCACATCAGCCCGCGGTCACCGCACGTCGAGCCCTCCGCCGCACGGTGGTAGAGGCAGCAGCTTCGGCGCCGGAACGCGAGATCGGGGCCGGTGAGCACTCCGGTGCCGGCCAGGCGTCCGGTGGCCGGCAGCGCCGTCGTGAGGTCGGTGCGCGGTCCGCGCACCGCTGGACAAAGTGCCGGCAGGGCGTGGGCCGCCCCGGCGAGCGCCGACGCCGAGTTGCCGTCCAGCAGGCGTGGCGCGATCTAGACGCGCAGCCCGTCGGCCAGTGCCGACAGATGACCCGTCACCTGCGCGTACAGGGCGCTGACGGGACCGTCGGCGAGCCGGTCGGCGTACCAGCCGGCCGGGCGGGGCACCCGGAGGGCCGGTCCGTCGTCGGCCCGCTCCAGTCCCTCCAGGTCGGGGACGATGCCGTGCAGGACGACACAGGTCAGGGCCGGTGACCAGAGGCGGGCGGCGTGACCGAGTTGGGCGAGGGAGACGTCGACGCGCGGCTCCACGGTTCGGTGCCGGCGTGCGACGGCTTCGGCGAGGTCGGTGGAGCCCGCCGTGTAGGAGCGGGCGACCGGGTGCCGGCCGGCGTCCGGTCGCCGAACCGGCGGGTGAAGAAGCCGCCGAGGCTCGCCACGTCGTGCAGCGCGGCGGCGACCGACGTCGTTGAGGCGCGGGCCTGGTACACGACGTGTCCTGCCTCCGCCTCTCGGTCCGTGCGGTCAGGAGGCCGGGCGCCGTCGTGGCGGCGTGATGGTGTACAGGTCGAGGATGTCCGGCCGGGGCGCCACGCCCGGTCCGCCCGCGCGTGCCCAGGCGGCGATGTCCTCGGTGGCGTCCGGGTCGTTGACCAGTCCGAGCCAGACGGGCCGGGCGCCCGCTGCCCTGCCCTGCGCGGAGGGCTGGACGACGATGACGTTGGCGTGTTCGCAGACGTCGAGGCAGGCGGACACCCGCACCGGCACCTGCGCGCGCAGACGTGCCGTCTGGGCCGCGTGGTCGACGCCGGTCACCTTGGGGCTGCCGCAGCAGCAGTCGCGGCACACGACGACGCGGCACGGCACGGGGGCGGCCACCGCCTCGGTCCTCGCGTCGTCGGTCGTTCGTCCGGTCGGCGTTGCGGGCATGCGGTGCCGTCCCTCTCTCCGGGGAGATCCGCCCCGGGGTCCGTCGAGGTGGCGACCGCGTGAGTCTCCTGGCTCTCGGGTCGATGCGGTGTCCCGGCCTTCCCACCCGTTGCCGGGCAGTGGCCTGTCGGGACGCGCTCGCCGATCACAGTGGCGGGACCGCGCCGGATTCACACCGGCTTCCTCGTTCCGCCGTCGCCTTGTCAGCGGCCATCATCCCATCCCGGGACCGCCGGACCCGCTCGCCCGGTGCCGGCCGTCAGTCGGTCTCCTGTGCGTGGGGGGCCGTCGCGGGCGGATGGGTCGGACGGTCCCGTCCGCCGTCACGCCCGGACACCACCACGACGACCAGCCCGACGACGACGGCTCCGACGGCTACCCGTCCCGCCACCCGCGCCCACCAGGCCGGGCGGGCGGCGCCCTTGCCGGGGAAACCCAGCCGTTCGGCCCGCCGGGCGGGTCTCAGCAGACGCAGCAACAGCAGTGCGGCGACCGGCAGTTGCAACAACCACAGGACGGTGCGCGGCCACTCCCCGTACCAGACGTTGGTCCCGTACAGCAGTGTGTGCCACACGCTGAGCACGTACACGACGATCACGAAACGGTGCAGCCGGCGCCAGGTGTTCGCCCCGATGCGGTGCCGGACGTAGAACAACAGCCCCAGCGGAATCGCCAGGTACAGGGCGCCCTGGCCGATCGGGATGGCGACCTGGCCGGTCCCGGAGTCGTACCAGCCGGGCACGAAGGTGTCCGCGAAGGCCACCCACAGCCGCTCGGCCCAGTCCACCTTCGTCTCGTAGCGCACGAGTTCCGCCGCGAACATCAGCGCGTGCGCGAACATCAGCGCCATGGTCGTCAGGCTCGTGGTGCGGTGCCAGCGCTCCAGTGTCTGCCGGGAGACCGGCAGCCGGGCGGGGCGCGGCCCCGACAGCAGCAGGCCGAGCATGACCGTGCCCCAGGCCCACAGCAGCCCCGACCAGCCGAACGCCTGGCTGAGCAGGTACATCCAGTAGGTGCCGGCGTCGTCCATGAACGGCATGACCGCGACGGTGTCCGAAGCACCCGACTCCATGCGCGCCCACAGGAGGGCGAACACGAGCGCCGTGACCACGACCGCCGCGGTGGCGTCGGGCACGGCGGAGCGCAGATCGGCACGGAGTGCGACGCGGTCCCCGGGAGGCCGTCGCCTTCCGGCCGGGGTCACCGCCCCGTCTTCGTCCGGCCTCGTGTCTGACGTCATCAGGGGCCTCCCGGGCACGGGCCACCGCGGCAGCGGTGTGCGTGTGGCGTGAGGCAACAAGTCTGGCTGATGGGGCAGTGATCCCCCGAGGCGCGATCCGGCCAGAGGCGCGGCGACAACTGGCCGGGAAGACACCTGGTTTCCGCCTCCCCTCACATTCAGGACAACCGTCGAAGCCCCACTGTCGCGGACGTACGAGCGCGCCTACGCTGATGCACGCAGTCGGTTCGCGCCTCCCGTCCGCCAGGACGCCCGGTGGCGCGACGCAAGAGGGAACCCGGTGCGAATCCGGGACTGTCCCGCAGCGGTGAGTGGGAACGAAAGCCGTCGGTGTCACTGGGCCCGCGCCAGGGCCGGGGAAGAGACGGCCGGTAGGTGTCCGCCCTTTCGGCGGACGAGCCCGCGAGTCCGAAGACCTGCCACTGCGCCCGCGTCCCGCGCGGGCTGTGCACGTGACCTCGTGGACTGGGTCGGCGGTACGGGCGGTCGTACGTCGTGCGTGTGGCCGCGCCTCCTTCCCTGTCGCTGCCCGACGACCGGTACGGAGGAGGATGCTGTGCGGGACCCAGCCGCTTCGCGTCGGTCACTCCGCTCCCGGGTCTCCGTGTCGCCCGGCAGCCACGGGCAGACGGCCCTCGGCCCCGCCGCGGGTGTCCTCAGGGGACGGGACCTGTCCCGCGGCACGGTGTCCGGTGTCTGCCACGGAACGCTGGGCGAGCTGTACCAGGGACCGCTGCGAGCGGGCGCCGACCCTGAGATCGCGGTGGTGTCCTTCCCCGTGGACCGCCACTCCTGGGTCTACTTCACACCCGGGGCGGCGACGGGACCGCCGCGTCCTCCGGTACTGCGTGAGAAGTCGGCGACAGCGGCGCGGCTCTTCCTCGACCACTACGGCCTCACCCTGCCCCCGGGCGACTGGCGCACTCACTCCGAACTTCCGGTCGGCGTGGGGATGGCCAGCTCGACGGCGGACATCGTGGCGACGCTGCGCTGCCTGTTCCACGTCTTCTCCCTGCCGTACGACACGGACGTGGTCCTCGGCGTCCTCGCGGACATCGAGCGCGCCGACAGTGTCTTCCTCGACGGGTTCGCCCTGTACCTCAGCGGCCGGCACCGGGTGGTGCGGCGGCTGGGCGCGGACATCGGCTTCCACACCGCCTACGTGACGGAACCCGGCACGGTGGACACCGCCGCCGTCACTCCCCTGCTGCTGGACCACTACCGGCGCCGCGGCGAGGAGTACGAGCGGTGTCTGACCGATCTGCTGAAGGGCTTCGACTCGGGCGACCCGGCAGCCGTCGCCCGCGCCGCGACGGTCAGCGCCGCGTTGTCCCAGGAGGTGCTGCCCAAGGCGACCTTCGGCAGCCTCCAGGCCCATCGTGAGCGGTTCGGCGCCGACGGCGTCTTCGTCGCCCACACCGGCAGCCTGGCCGGCTACCTCTTCACCTCACGCCCGCGGGCCGAGGTCACGTCCGAACTCTCCGCGTTCTTCCACTCGCTCGGCCACCAGTGCACCTTCGCCCAAGGAGGCTACGGGTGATCCACCCCCACATCGCCGACGCCCTGAAAGTCCCCGACCTCGTCCGGCTCACCGACGGCCTGGTCCTGCTGCGGTTCGAATCGATGAAGATCTACTCGGCCCTGGCCGCCGTCCGCCATCTGCTGGAGCGGGGCACGGTCCGCCCGGGCCAGACCCTCATCGACAGCTCCAGCGGCATCTACGCCTACGCCCTCGCCCTGGCCTGCCACCGGTACGGCATGCGATGCCACATCGTGGCGTCCACCACCGTCGACGCCACCACCCTCGCCCAGCTGGAGATCCTCGGCGCCACGGTGGAACAGGTCAGACCGTCGCGCAACCTCAAGCTCGACCAGGAACTGAGAGTGCGACGGGTGCGGGAGATCCTCGCGGAGCGTCCCGGCCACCACTGGATGCGCCAGTACCACGACGACGTCCACTACCTCGGCTACCAGGAGGTCGCCGACCGGATCGCGGCGGAGTTCCCGCACGCGCCGCTGACCGTCGTCGGCGGGGTGGGGTCCGGAGCCTCGACCGGCGGCATCGTGGAACGCCTGCGCGTGACGGATCCCTCGGTGCGTCTGGTCGGCGTCCAGCCCTTCGGCAGCGTCACCTTCGGCAGTCAGGACCATCACGATCCCGAGGCGATCATCGCCGGCATCGGCTCGTCGATCGTCTTCGACAACGTCCGCCACCACCTCTACGACACCGTGCACTGGCTGGACTTCACCCACGCCATGTCCGGCGCCGTCGCCCTGCTGCGCGAGCACGCGGTGTTCGCCGGGCTGTCCACCGGTGCCGGCTATCTGACGGCGACGTACGAGGCCCGCCGTCACCCCGACCGACTGCACCTGGTGATCGGGGCCGACACCGGACACCGCTACGTGGAGCGCGTGTTCGCCCGGCACACCGAGGCCCTGGACCCGGCCGCGCTGAAGCCCGTCGAGGTCCGCGGTCCGGAGGAGATGACCATGCCCTGGTCGAGGATGACGTGGCGGCGCACTCCCTGCCCGGCACGCTGGAAGGAGAGTGCCGCATGACCGTGGCCTGCCTGGAGTCGCTGACCTTCGGCCTCGGCCGTCTGGTCCGGGCCGCCGACCGGCTCGGCGAGCGCCTGCTGCTCCTCACCCGGGACCCCGCCTACTACACCTACGAACTGGACCGGCTGCCCGCCGGCGCCCTCGACGTCGTCGTGACCGACACCTTCGACGTGGAGCGGTCCGCCGCTCTGCTCCGGCGCACCCCGGGACTGCGCGGCCTGATCAGTTCCACCGACACCTGGACCCTGGCCGGCGCCGCCCTCACCGAACGCCTCGGCCTGCCCGGTCTCGACCCCGCCGTGCTGCGGCTGACCCGGGACAAGGCCGCCGTACGCAACCGGCTGCACGACGCGGGTCTCACCCGCGCACGGGCCGTCGAAAGCGCCGCCCCGGACCGCGAGGCACGCGCGCTGCTGCTCAAGCGGACGGGGCTGCCGCTCGTGCTCAAGGACACGGCGGGCACCGGCAGCCAGAACGTGTGGCTGGTCCGTGACGAGGAGGAACTCGACGCGGCGCTGGCGGAGGCGTCCGGCCGGGACCTGAAGGGACGGTTGTTCGCCGAACCCTATTTCAGCGGCCCGGTGTACAGCGCCGAGACGCTCACCTGGGACGGCCGCACGCGACTGCTCGGCGTCTCCAGCCGGCTCATGTCGCCGGAGCCGCACTTCCGCGAGGAGATCACCGCCTTCCCCGTGGCGTTCCCGGCCCCACAGCGGACATCACTCGAGTCCTGGCTCGATCAGGTGCTCGCCGCCATCGGTTACACCGACCGGTTCGCTCACGTGGAGTTCGTACTGACCGCCGACGGCCCGGAAGTGGTGGAGGTCAACCCCCGCATCGGAGGCGCGCTGGTCGGGGAGGGCCTGTGCCGGGCGCTCGGCGTCAACGTGTACGAGGCGATGATCGAGGCCGCGCTCGGCCGCCGCCCCCGTCTCATGGACGCGGACTGTCCCGGCGGTCCGGCCGTCGCCTTCGTTCTCGGCTACCCGGCCGCACCCGGCGTGTTCACCGGCGTCACCGGGCTCGACCGGCTCACCGGCATGCCGGGAACACCCGCCTGGTACCCGGTCAAACGCGTCGGCGATCCCGTCGAGCACCTGGGCGACAGCCGGGGATACGCGGGCATCGTGTACGCCGAGGCGGAGACCGCCGAACTCGCCACCCACCGCGCGGTGGCCGCGGCCGGTGCCCTGCGGGTACGCACCGGCCCGTTCTCCGACCCGGCCGGCCCGGAGGCGCCCGGTGGGTGAACGCACCGCCCGGGAACCGGGCCTGCGGGCCTCGCTGTTCCCGCTCACCGGCCCGCTGCGGTTCCTCCTGCTCAGCTCGTTCCTCATTCCGCTCGGCAGCTTCATGGTCCTGCCGTTCATGTCGGTGTTCCTGCACGAACGGCTCGGGATGGGGCTCGGCACGGTCGGTGTCGTCCTGGCCGTCGCGTCGCTCGTGCAGTTCTCCGGCGGCATCGTCGGCGGGGCCCTCGCGGACCGGATCGGGCTGCGCCGCACGATGGTGTGGGCCCTCGTCGTGCGCACCGCCGGTTTCACCGGGCTCCTGCTGGCCCTGCGCTGGCCGCCCCTCGCGGTCGGCGCGCTGGTGCTGACCTGCTGCGGTGCCGCGCTCTACCTGCCCGCGAACAAGGCGTACCTGGTGCACGGCGTCGACGACGCGCGCCGGCCGGCGTTCCTGTCGGCGGGCAACGCGGCACTCAACGCCGGAATGGCGGTCGGCCCACTGATCGCCGGACCCTTCGTCCTGTCCTCGCCCGGCTGGCTGTTCGCGGCCGTCACGGCGCTGTTCCTCGCGGTCACGGCGGGACACGCACGGCTTCCCGGACCCGACGGCACGCATCGCACCGAGTCCGCGGACACGGCTCGCCCGGGTCTCCTCGCCGGTGTGGCGGTCCTGCCGTTCGCCGCCAACGCGCTGGCCTTCTACCTCTACTTCCACTTCCAGCACTTCCTGGCGGTGTACGCCGTCGAGCGCGCCTCCAGCGCGTTCTACAGCGTGGTGCTGCTGCTCTGCTTCACGCTGGTCATCGTCGTACAGCCGCTCGCGTCCGGCCTGATCCGGCGCATGCCGTACGCCCTCGCCCTCGCGGTCGGCTTCACCGGTCTGGCGGCGGGCCTGGCCGTGCTGGCGGCCGGTACCCGGGCGGCACTGCTGGCGGGCGGAGCGCTGATCACCCTCGGCGACATCGTGCTGTTCCTCAACAACGACCTGGAGGCGCTGCGCCGCAGCCCCCGCTCCGACGCCGTGGTCTTCGGTCAGCAGCGGCTGGCCGCGGGCCTGGGCGCCTGCGCGAGCGGCGTGCTGGGCGGCCAGCTGTACGGCCTCGGCGAACGGGCGGGACACACTGGATGGTTCTGGCTGCTGGCCGCCGTCCAGTGTCTGCTGCTTCCCCCTCTGCTGCTCACGCTGCGCCGTCGCACGGCGCGGCTCCCTGTCCCCGACGGCGATCCCGAAGGAGCACTGACGCGCGATGACACGGACGGGCGGATTCCAGGACGATGACTTCTGGACCGAGTTCCATGACTTCCTCTTCTCCGAGCAGCGCTACGAACAGGCCGAGGAACTGCTCGACACCTCCCCGCTGCTCGCTCTCCCCGACGGGTCACGCGTGCTGGACCTGTGCTGCGGGCCGGGCGTGTTCACGGTCCCGCTCGCCCGCCGCGGGCACCGCGTGACCGGAGTGGACCTGAGCCCGGCCATGCTGGACCGGGCACGCAAGCGGTCGGCGGACGCCGGTGCCGACGTGACGTACGTACGAGCCGACGCCCGCGCGTACGAGGCACCGGGCGGCTTCGACGTCGTCCTCAACATGTTCACCTCCTTCGGGTACTTCGAGGACCCCGCCGACAACGCGCGCGTCCTGCGCACGATGTACACCTGCCTGGCACCCGGCGGCACACTCGTTCTGGACGTCGCCGGGAAGGAGCTCCTGGCCCGCAGGGTCACCCCGCCCAAGGTGGTGCGGCGGGGCGACGACCTGATGGTGCAGACCGACACCGTGCTGGACGCGTGGGCGCGACTGCGCAGCGAGTGGGTGCTGGTCCGGGGCGAGCGGGTGACACGGGCCACCCTGACCTGGTTCGTGTACAGCGCGGTGGAGCTGCGGCGGATGGCCGAGGAGGCGGGGTTCGGGCGCGTGGAGGTCTTCGGCGGGTTCGACGGGCGCCCCTACGACGAGAACGCCGAGCGGCTCGTCCTGCGGGCGGTCCGCGAGGCGTGAGGAAGGCGGGGCGTGCGGCCGGGCCCGCACGCCCTTTCGCCGTCGGCTCGGGGAAACGTAGGATCACCTGGTCATCGCCGCGACGGGAGACAGGAAGCCGGTGCGAATCCGGCACGGTCCCGCCACTGTGACCGGGGAGCGCCCCTCCGACATGCCACTGCGCCCAGCGCGGGAAGGCGGAGGGAACGCCGATCCGGGAGTCAGGACACTGGTCCGTCGCGGGCCCGATCCGAGGAGCGCGGACTCCAGGAGGCTTCACGTGTCCCCTTCGTTCACCCCTGCCCGCACACGCGGGTTCCTCCGTGCCACGGCCGCTGCCCTGGCTCTTTCGTCCGTGCTGCTGACCACCGGCTGCGGCTCGTCCGACGGGACCGACGGTGACGGGAAGGCCACCGCCGCGGCGCCGGCGGGCTTTCCCGTCACCGTCGACAACTGCGGTGTGAGGACGACCTACGACGAGCCCCCGTCGCGGGTGGTCACCATCCACCAGCACCCCGCGGAACTCATGCTCGCCCTCGGCCTGAAGGACCGCATGGTCGGCACGGCCTTCCCCGACTCCGCCGTCCTGCCCGAACTCGAGAAGGACTACGAGGCGATCCCCGAACTGGCGGAGAGGGAACCGTCGTTCGAGACGGTCCTGGACGCCGAGCCCGACTTCGTCTACGGCGGCTACGGCAGCGCCTTCGACGAGAAGGAGGGCCGTTCCCGCGAGGCGTTCGCCGACGCCGGCATCGACACCTACCTCAACCGCGAGTACTGCGGCAAGAAGAAGGTGACGATGCAGGACACCTACGACGAGATCCGCACCATCGGCACGATCTTCGGTGTCCCGGACCGGGCCGCCAAGCTGGTCGCCGACCTGCAAAGCCGCGTCGGCAAGGCCACCGCGGCGGTCGAGGGCGGATCCCGGGTGTCCGTCTTCGTCTACGACAGCGGCGACAAGAGCGCCTTCACCGCGGGCGGCAAGAGCCTGGGCACCGAGCTCATCCGCCTGGCCGGCGGCGAGAACGTCTTCGCCGACCTGGACGACGTCTTCGGCGACGTCTCCTGGGAGCAGGTCGTCGAGCGCAAGCCGGACGTCATCGCCATCTACGACTACGCCGGCGCCGGAAGCGTCGAGGAGAAGAAGAGGTACCTTCTCTCCCAGCCCGCGCTCGCCGACGTACCCGCCGTCAGGAACAAGCGGTTCGTCGTCCTGCCCCTGACCGCCACCCTGGTCGGCATCCGCTCGGCCTACGCGGTCGAGGACCTGGCCCGCGGACTGCACCCCGAGAGCTTCCGGTGACCCAGGCCGCCACGGGCACGCCCGCCGAAGAGGCGGTGCGCCGGCGGAAGGCCGACGCGTCAGGGGCGGGCCGTACGAAGTTGGCCGTCACACTGCTCGTACTCACCGCCTTGCTCCTGGTCTCCGCCATGGCGGGCCTCGCGATCGGCTCCGTCCAGGTGCCGCCCGGCCAGGTGTGGGGCATCGTGACGCACGCGCTGGGCGCCGGCTGGCAGGATCCGGACTGGTCGCGGGCCCGGGAGACCATCGTGGTGGACGTGCGGGCGCCGCGGGTGCTGCTCGGTGCGGTCACCGGTGCCGGTCTGGCGGTGATCGGCACCGCCCTGCAGGCCCTGCTGCGCAATCCGCTCGCCGAGCCCTACCTGCTCGGCGTCTCCTCCGGGGCGTCGCTCGGCGCGGTCTCGGTGATCGTGTTCGGGGTCACGCTCTTCGGGCCCCTCTCCCTGTCGGTGGCCGCCTTCGCGGGGGCCCTGGGCGCGCTCCTGCTCGTGTACGCCACCGCCCGCACCGGCGGACGCATCACCTCGTCACGGCTGGTGCTGTCCGGAGTGGCGATCGCGGCGGTCCTCACCGCGCTCCTCGATCTGCTGCTGCTCACCACCGACCGCGGCAACGAGGCCCGCGCGGTCCTCGCCTGGACCCTCGGCGGCCTCGGCGGCGTCGACTGGGGCACGCTGTGGCTGCCGAGCACGGCCCTGCTGCTCGGCGTCGGCGTCCTCCTGGCGCAGGCCCGCAACCTGAATCTGCTGCTGGCCGGCGAGGAGGCGGCCACCACGATGGGACTGGACGTCGCCCGCTTCCGCGCCCGGCTGTTCGTGCTGCTCTCCCTCGTGACGGGCGTGCTGGTCGCGGCGGCCGGACCGATCGGCTTCGTCGGCCTGATGATGCCGCACATCGTGCGCCTGTTCGTCGGCGGCGACCACCGCCGGGTCCTGCCGACGGCGGCGCTCGGCGGGGCGGTCTTCCTCGTCTGGGCCGACATCGCCGCACGGACGGTCGCATCACCGATGGAGATACCCGTCGGCGTCCTCACCGCCCTGTGCGGCGGTCCGTTCTTCCTGTGGCTGATGCGCCGGGACGCCCGCCGCGGCACCGACCGAGGAGTGGCATGACCGCGACCGACACGCCCCCGGCCGAACTGCACGTCGACGGCGTCACGCTCACCGCCGGAGCCCGCCACCTGGTGCACGACGTCTCCCTGACCGCCCGCCCCGGCGAGACCATCGGCCTCGTCGGGCCCAACGGCAGCGGCAAGTCCAGCCTCCTGCGCGCCGTCTACCGCGTCCTGCGCCCCGACACCGGGCACGTCCGGGTCGACGGGGACGACGCCTGGGCGCTTCCGGCGCGGCAACTGGCCCGCACCGTGGCGGCGGTGGTCCAGGACTCGGCCGCCGACTTCGACCTGGCCGTCCGCGAGGTCGTCGCCATGGGCCGCACCCCGCACAAACGGCTCCTCTCCGGTGACACCCCCGAGGACGCCGACCTCATCGACCGCGCGCTCCTCGCGGTCGACGCCGTCCATCTGGCCGACCGCCCCTTCGACCGGCTCTCCGGCGGCGAGCGCCAACGCGTCCTCATCGCCCGCGCCCTCACCCAGCAGCCCACCCTCCTCGTCCTCGACGAACCCACCAACCACCTCGACATCCGCCACCAGCTGTCCGTCCTCGACGCTCTGCGCCGCCTGCCCACGACCGTGCTGCTCGCCCTGCACGACCTCAACCTCGCCGCCTACTACTGCGACCGCCTCTACGTCCTCAACGACGGTGAGATCACCGCCTCCGGCCCGCCCTCCGAGATCCTCACCCCACAACTCCTGGCCGAGGTCTACGGAGTCGCGGCGGAAGTCACCACCCATCCACGCACGGGCGCCCCGCAGGTGACCTTCCTCCCCGAGGAGTCACGTTCGTGAGCCACTCCGGCGGCGTTTCCCCCTCTGTGGCGTTCCCGGTTCGGCGTCCCGTCACGTTGTCCGAATGACGGACGTCGCGCTGCCTTCCGGCACGACGACCCCGTAGGGTGACGGATGCAGCTGGTTCGCCCCGTCCGCCAGGCGGGATGCGTCGCAAGAGGGAACCCGGTGGGAATCCGGGACTGCCCCGCAGCGGTGAGCGGGAACGACCGCCGTCATACGCACTGGGTCCGACGTACGGGCCTGGGAAGCGACGGCCAGTAGGTGTCTCGTACGACTTGGTACGACGAGAGGTGCCCGCGAGTCCGAAGACCTGCCACCTGCCCGCGCGCGAACCACTCGTGCGCGGACATCCCGGTGACCTCGTGGGCGGGTTGTGGGCACCCCTGGACCAAGTCCGGGGAGTACATACCGGGCGGACGACCGTGCCTTGCCGGGCGCGCTTCGTGCCGTCCGGTTCGTCACCCCTTCGCGCTCTCGTCCCGTCGCCGGGATCTCAGGGAATCGTCTCGCGAAGGAGATCTCCGTGACAGCGAAGTCCGCAGCCGCGGCAGCACGGGCCACCGTGTACGGCTACCCCCGCCAGGGCCCGAACCGGGAGCTGAAGAAGGCGATCGAAGGCTACTGGAAGGGCCGCGTCACCGCCGACGCCCTCCGGGAGACCGCAGCCGAACTCCGCCGGGACAACTGGCAGCAGCTCGCCGACGCCGGCGTCCACGAGGTGCCGACCGGTGACTTCTCGTACTACGACCATGTCCTCGACACCACCGTCGCCCTCGGCGCGATCCCCGAGCGGCATCGCGTCGCCGTCGAGACCGACGCCCTGGACGGCTACTTCGCCATGGCCCGCGGCACGCAGGACGTCGCGCCGCTGGAGATGACGAAGTGGTTCGACACCAACTACCACTATCTGGTGCCCGAGCTGGGCCCCGACACCGTCTTCACGGCCGACTCGGGCAAGCAGGTCGGCGAGCTGAAGGAGGCCCTGGCGCTGGGGCTGAGCGCCCGGCCGGTCCTGGTCGGCCCCGTCACCTACCTGCTGCTCGCCAAGCCCGCGCCCGGCGTGTCGGCGGACTTCGAACCGCTCACCCTCCTGGACCGGCTGCTGCCGGTCTACGCGCGGATTCTGGCCGACCTGCGGGCGGCGGGCGCCGAGTGGGTCCAGCTGGACGAACCGGCGCTCGTCCAGGACCGTACCCCGGCCGAGCTGAACGCCGCCGCCCGCGCCTACCGCGACCTCGGCGCCCTCACCGACCGGCCCAAGCTGCTCGTCGCCTCGTACTTCGACCGGCTCGGTGACGCCCTGCCGGTGCTGGCCAAGGCGCCGGTCGAGGGCCTCGCCCTGGACTTCACCGAGTCCGCGGCCGGAAACCTTCAGGCTCTGGCCGCCGTCGGCGGACTGCCCGGCAAGCGGCTGGTCGCCGGCGTCGTCAACGGCCGCAACATCTGGGTCAACGACCTGGCGAAGTCCCTGTCCACCCTCGCCACCCTGCTCGGGCTGGCCGGCCGGGTCGACGTGGCCGCCTCCTGCTCCCTCCTCCACGTGCCGCTGGACGCGTCGGCCGAGCGTGACATCGAGCCGCAGATCCTGCGCTGGCTCGCCTTCGCCCGGCAGAAGACCGCCGAGGTCGTCACCCTCGCCAAGGGCCTCGCCCAGGGCGCCGACACGATCGCCGCGGAACTCGCCGCCAACCGCGCCGACCTCGCCTCCCGTGCCGGCTCCCCCATCACCCACGACCCGGCCGTGCGCGCCCGCGCCGCCGCCGTCACCGAAGCCGACGCCCGACGCTCCCAGCCCTACACCGAGCGGGCCGCCGCCCAACGGGAGCACCTCGGTCTGCCGCTGCTGCCGACCACCACCATCGGCTCCTTCCCGCAGACCGGCGAACTGCGGGCAGCGCGTGCGGACCTGCGGGCCGGCCGGATCGGCACGGCCGCCTACGAGGAACGCGTCAAGGCGGAGATCCAGGAGGTCGTCTCCTTCCAGGAGAAAACCGGCATCGACGTCCTCGTGCACGGCGAGCCCGAACGCAACGACATGGTCCAGTACTTCGCCGAACAGCTCACCGGCTACCTCGCCACCCGGCACGGCTGGGTCCAGTCCTACGGCACCCGGTACGTCCGCCCGCCGATCCTGGCCGGCGACATCTCCCGGCCCGAGCCGATGACCGTGCGCTGGACGACGTACGCCCAGTCCCTCACCTCCCGGCCGGTCAAGGGCATGCTCACCGGTCCGGTCACCATGCTCGCCTGGTCCTTCGTCCGCGACGACCAGCCTCTCGCCGACACCGCCCGCCAGGTCGCCCTCGCCCTGCGTGACGAGGTCACCGACCTCGAGACGGCCGGCACGTCCGTCATCCAGGTGGACGAACCGGCCCTGCGCGAGACCCTGCCGCTACGCGCCGCCGAGCACTCGGCCTACCTGGCCTGGGCCACCGAGGCGTTCCGCCTGACCACCGGCGGCGTGCGGCCGGACACCCAGATCCACACCCACATGTGCTACGCCGAGTTCGGAGACATCGTCCAGGCCATCGACGACCTCGACGCCGACGTCATCAGCCTGGAGGCCGCGCGCTCACACATGCAGGTCGCCCACGAGCTGGCCGCTCACGGCTACCCGCGTGAGGCGGGCCCGGGCGTGTACGACATCCACTCCCCGCGTGTCCCGAGCGCCGAGGAGGCCGCGGACCTGCTGCGCACCGGCTTGCAGGCCATCCCGGCGGAGCGGCTGTGGGTCAACCCCGACTGCGGCCTGAAGACCCGCGGCTGGGCGGAGACCCGCGCCTCGCTGGAAAACCTGGTCGCCGCCGCCCGCACCGTGCGCGACGAGCTGTCCGGGTCCTGACCCGCACGACCCGAGAGGCCGGGGCGCCACCGGTGCCCCGGCCTCCACCCTCCACAGGACCGCCCCACCGCGGGGAGCGGTTCGCGCAAGCGGAGGGGACTCGCGGGCGCCGCCAGGGGGAGGCGGGCCAGCTTCTAGAGGCCGCTCCTACTCGTTCGATTTCATGCCCCCCGCACGCGACCGGGCCCTACCTGTTCGTCACGTCCGCCACCGCCGCGCAGCGGCTCTCCCCGGCCGAGGGCCACCGGGCTCAGCTGCCTGTGCCTGCCCTGACGTCCGCAGGCACGCTCAGCGCCTCCGGTCCGGCCATGACTCCGCCGAGTCACGGCCGGACCCGGGGCCCGTCGCGCCAGCGGAGGGTCTACCAGGAGGACTTGGTGACCCCGGGCAGGAAGCCGGCGTGGGCCTGTTCCCGCACGCGGACGCGCGACAGGCCGAACTTCCGCAGGTGACCGCGCGGCCGCCCGTCCACGCTGTCCCGGTTGCGTACTCGGGTGGCGCTCGCGTTGCGGGGCTGGCGCCGCAGTTCTTCCACTGCGGCCCGGCGTTCGGCGTCGGTGGAGGACGGCCGGCGGATGATCTCCTTCAGCTCCGCGCGGCGGGCCGCGTACCGCTCGACGACCGCCTTGCGCTTCTCGTTCTGCGCGATCTTGCTCTTCTTGGCCATCAGACCTTCCCCCCTCGGGCGCGGATGCGGGCCACGGCGGCCTCGATGCCGATGCTGTCGACGGTCTTGATCGCCTTCGCGCTGAGCGTCAGCCGGACGTACCGCCCCTCACTGGGCAGCCAGTAGCGCTTGCGCTGGATGTTGGGGTCGAAACGGCGCGAGGTGCGCCGATGCGAGTGGGAGATGGTGTTGCCGAAGCCCGGCTGGGCGCCGGTCAGTTGGCAGTGGGCGGACAAGGTCGTACCTACCTCTCACCTGAGACGGGGCTAGTTTTTGGTAATGGAAACCATTCCCATATAGTACCGCTCATGGCACGCAATGAGGTACGCCCGATCATCAAGCTCCGCTCCACCGCGGGAACCGGCTACACGTACGTCACCCGCAAGAACCGCCGCAACGACCCCGACCGCATGGTCCTGCGCAAGTACGACCCGGTCGCCCGGCGCCACGTCGACTTCCGCGAGGAACGCTGACCTCCCGCACCACGCCACCGACCTCCGATCCCAAGGACGCCCCATGAAGCCCGGAATCCACCCCGCGTACGGTCCCGTCGTCTTCCGCGACCGTGCCGCGAACTACGCGTTCCTCACCCGCTCCACCATGACCAGTGACAAGACGATCGAGTGGGAGGACGGCACCACCTACCCGGTGGTCGACGTCGAAATCTCGAACGTCAGCCACCCCTTCTACACGGGCACCGCCCGGGTCCTGGACACCGCCGGGCGAGTCGAACGGTTCGAACGCCGGTACGGCCGACGCGGAGCCAACTGATGCGGGACGAGACCGGACTGCCCGTCGTCATCGTCGCCGGGCTCCACTCCGAGGCACGCCGCAAGGTCGTGGAGCACCTCCTGCGCCTGGTACCCGGCAGCGTCGCCCTTCACCACGACCTGTCCTCCGCGGCCGACGGCACCGTTCTGCGCCAGGTGCGCGACGCTTCGGGCGAGCTGTCACGAGAAGAGGCCCCGCTGGTCAACGACTGCGCGTGCTGTGCGCTGCGCGAAGACCTGGTCCCCGAGCTGGAACGACTCGCCGACACCGGCCTCACCCGGCTCGCCGTCGTCGAACTCTGGGACTCCGTGGAACCCAAGGGGATGGCCGAGGTCGTCGTCCACCACGGCGGCGACGCGATCCGGCTCACCAACGTGATCACCGCGGTCGACCCGGCACTCGTCCTCCCCTGCCTCGGCAACGGCGACGACCTGGCCGAGGCGGGCCTCGCGGCCGCGGCCGGCGACCAGCGCACGGTCGGCGACACCTGGGCCAGGCAACTGGAGTACGCCCCCGTTCTCGCCGTCGTGGAGAGCGAGGACGCCGACGACGAGGACCGCGCACTGCTCACTCAACTCCACCCCACCGCACGCCAGGTGAGCGCCGACTCCCCGGAACTCGCTCGGCTGGCCTTCGCCGGCTTCGACATCGAAGCCGCCGCGGCAGCCCAGCACCCGGCCTGCGCCCTGCTCCCCCAGGAAGCCGAAGAGGCAGGCGTCACCACATTCGTCTGGCGCCGGCACCGCCCGTTCCACCCCGAACGTCTCTACCAGGCGCTGGAAGACCTCTGCTGCGCCGCGGCCCGCAGCCGCGGACGGTTCTGGCTCGCCGACCGCCCCGACACCCTGCTCGCCTGGGACGCCGCAGGCGGAGCCCTGTGCGTGGAGAGCGCCGGCCCGTGGCTCGCCTCCCTGCCGGACGCCGCCTGGGAACTGGCCCCGCCCGTACGCCGAGCGGCCGCCGCACTGGACTGGCACCCCGAGCACGGCGACCGCTGCCAGCACCTCGTCTTCACCTCACCCGGCCTGGACCGCGACGGACTCGAGCGGGTGCTGGAGTCCTGCCTGCTCACCGACGCCGAGTACGCCGCGGGGCCCGAAGCGTGGAAGCGATTCCCGGCCGCATTCAACTCTCTCCTCGACCCCGTCGCGTAATCCAGGCCCCGTCCGCCTCAGCACAGAAGGAGCGCCATGGCCCCCCGCCAGAACCCCCGCAAGCCCGTCAAGTCCCGTCCCAACCCGCTGGACGCGGCCGGGATCACGTACATCGACTACAAGGACACGGACCTGCTGCGGAAGTTCATCTCCGACCGCGGCAAGATCCGCAGCCGCCGCGTCACCCGCGTCACGGCTCAACAGCAGCGGCAGATCGCCGCAGCGATCAAGAACGCCCGGGAGATGGCGCTTCTCCCCTACTCGACTCGATGAGAGGCGACCCCTTAGTCCTGCACAAGCCTTTGCCCAAGCAATACGGAAGCACACGAGATGCACCCCTTGGAGGAGGGGTGCATCTCGATTTTCTGCGCCCGACACGCCAACGGAAGGCCGTGATGAGCGCACTGCACCAGCGCGGCGGCTTCACCTTGCATCCGGTACACCGTGGTCAGACCGATGGTGATGCCGGAGAAAGGCGGGGAGCGGCTGTACCGACCTCGGCCCGCCGACGGGCGGCACCGCCACTGTCTCGTCTGCCGCGGCTGCGGCCTCAGCACGGAGGTCGAGCACTCGCTGGAACTGACCGGTGTCTGCGACCGGTGCGGTTCACCCGGATCGCTCCGGGCCAGGGCTCCGCGGAGCGCGCGCTTGAACGGCGTCCCACCGACCGGCGGCGAGGAGCCGGCCGGCCTGGTTGCCGGTGCGCCGGAGGTCCGCGGCGCGGGGGCACCGGAGACCGGCACCTGCGTGACGGCGACCGGCACCTGGCACCCCCGGGGCCGCCTCGGCTCGGCGGCTGCCTGGCCCCCGTCGCGGCCCCGGCTCGGGCCTACCTGAAAACGGCTTCGTCCGGTGTGGACGCCCCGTTCCAGTTCATGCGTGACCACGGGAGCGCGAGTTCGTCCGTGCCGCGGACCTGCCGCGGGGCCAGGTCCTCGATCCGGGACGCCTCCCGGTGCCGGGCGAAGACCGTGTCGACGTAGCGGTGTCCGGTGTCGGCAGCGATGAACAGGGTGGTGCGGGCGGGCTCTTCACGGTGTTCCCAGCGCGCGGTGAGATAGGCGGCGCCCGTGGACAGGCCCGCGAAGACGGCGTGCCGGCGCAGCAGATCGACGCTGCCCGCGAGGGCGGCGTCGAAGGCGAGCCAGTGCAGGGTGTCGTAGAGGTCGTGGCGGACGTTGCCGAAGGGGATGGAGCTGCCGATGCCGGCGATGATGATCTCCGGGTCTGCGACGTGAGCGCTGCCGAACGTGACGCTCCCGTAGGGCTGGACGCCGACGAGCCGCACATCGACGGACCGTTTCCTCAGGTAGTGGGCGAGGGCGCCGGTCGAGGCGCCCGACCCCACACCCCCGACGAGGACGAGAGGGCCGCCTCCGGTCCGGACGTGGATCGACTCGGCGACGGCCTCATAGCCGAGGTAGTGGATGTCGTCGTGGTACTGGCGCATCCAGTGGTAGTCCGGATGGTCGCGGAGGATTTCCTGGACGCGGGCGACGCGGCGGCTCTGGTCCAGCTTGAGGTCGCTGCTGGGCGGCATCTGCTCCAGGTGGGCGCCGAGGATGTCGAGTTGGGTGCGCAGGGTGTGGTCGACGGTGGTGGAGCCGACGATGTGGCAGCGCATGCCGTGGCGGTGGCAGGCCAGGGCGAGGGCGTAGGCGTAGATGCCGCTGGAGCTGTCGACGAGGGTGTCGCCGCGGCGTACGGCTCCGGTGTCGAGCAGGTGGCGTACGGCGGCCAGGGCGGAGACGACCTTCATCGTCTCGAACCGCAGGCAGACGAGACCGTCGTCGAGACGTATCAGGTCCGGGCGGCCGACGGCTTCCGAGATGTGGTCGTCCACGGGAACTCCTCGCTGATGGGGGACGCGGAGAGGGTGAAGGTCCGGGTCGGCGCGATGCCTTCCCGCTGGAGGGCGCGGGTGCAGTGGCGCAGGCCGCGGCGCAGCGCGGGAGAGCGGGGGTCGTAGAGGATGCCGGCGACGTTGCCGCTGTGGGCGATCTGCACGCCGACCGCGCCCGTGCGGTCGGCGATGCCCGTGAGGACGGGGAACTCCTCGTGCTGCAGGACGCGTTGACACATGCGTGCGCTGGCGGTGCTGACCCGGCCGAGCAGCACGGTGTCGGTGTCGCGGACCGCGCGGCGGAGCATGCGGAGCAGGTGTCCGTACGCCGCGAGGTCGTCGTGGTGGACGCGGGTGGGCAAGGAGAGGGTGTCGACGGGCGCGCCCTGACCGAGTACGCACCCCACCACGACGACGGGTGGCAGCGCGTCGCCCAGCACTTCGAGGACCCGGCCTTCCCGCTGCGCGAACAGCAGCGGGCGCGAGCCGTACATCAGGGGGTCGCTGGCGCCCTCCGCGCGCACCGCGATGCGGGCGACGGTGTCCGGTGGCAGGAGCAGACCCCACGCGTCGGCGACCGCCCGGATCGTGGCGATGACGTCGCTCGTGGAGGAGCCCATGCCGAGACCGACGGGGAGGTCGCCGGTGAGGGCCAGTTCGCCGCCGCAGGGTTGCGCGCCGAGGCGCGCGGCGCACTCACGGACGGTGAGGACGGCGGCCGTGCGGGCCTTGGTCCGGCCGTCGGGCTCCACCGTCACCTCGTCCGGCGGGCTGCCGGGCCGGCGCGCGAACCGGGCGGCGCTGCCCGGTCCGTTCATCGGCAGGGTGACCAGTGCGTGAACCGGTCGGCGACGCTCGTCGAGGAAGACGCCCTGGATGATCTCGCCGTGATGACATGCGGCGTGGCCGGTGCCCGCCCTGCCGGGGGCGGCGGTCTCCGATGGGCGGGTGACGGACGTCATGCGGCGGCCACCGCCCGGTAGCGGTACAGGGTCGTGGCGTCGGCGCTGAACTGGGAGAAGGGGAAGGGCTCCGCGGACAGGGCGGTCACACCGGCGCCGAGGAAGGCGCGTGCGACGGCGCTGCCGGTCTGGGCGTACACCACCAGGGGCACCTCACGCTCGCGGCAGCGGGCCAGGACGGTGTCGAAACTGCCGTTGCTCAGGGTCATGCCGGTCGCCACCACGGCGTCGGCGGTGTCGAGGACCTCGTGCATGTCGTCGGTGACCGGGTCGCCCCACTGGGTGGTACGCAGGTTGAAGTCGCAGAGGAGAGGATCACCGCCACGCTCGCGGATGGCCGCGACGAGTGGATTGACGACACCGATCAGACCGACCTTCGCCCCGGCCTCGATGTCCAGCAGTCCGGCGATCGCCGCGTCGCGGGCCAGCGCACGGGTCTCGGGCGTTCCGGCGGGCAGGGTGACCGGTTCCGCCCCGGCCGCCTCCCGGTGCGGGCTCACGGCGCCGAGGTAGGCGTCGAGCGCGGCGAACCGCAGCGGCCTCGGTGCCTCGCGCAGCAGAGTGTCGAGAGAAGCCCCGGAGGCGTCGCGGCATATGGCCGCGTCCACCTCGCCGGCCTCGAAGGCGCAGGCGCCGAAGGAGCCGCCCTGGCGGACGAGGAGGTACTGATTGAGGTAGGTGGTGTTCCCGCCGGCCAGCCGCGTGCCGTGGTGCAGCCAGAAGACGCTCGTGGCCACCAGGTCGGCGGGGCGGGGGCCGAGGTCGCCCGCCAGCACGCCGGCCAGGAGTTCGTCGGTGTTGTTCATCGCTGTCCTCCGGTGCGGGACGTGTCGTGGCTGATGCGGAAGAGGAAGGTCAGGACGCCGTCCTGCCAGTCGTGGAGGTGGTCGATCCGAGGACTGAGTCCGTGGTCCAGGGCATGCTGGACGAGGGCACGCAGGTCGGCGGTGTTGGAGGCGATCACATGGATCTCACCGCCGGGGGCGAGCAGGTTCCTCTCCGCGATCTGTGCGAAGAACTTCGCCAGGAGGGACGCACCCACGCAGACGTTGCGCACGACGTCCGGGTCGTCGCTGACGGTCCGGCTCACGGCCGGCGGGTTGAAGGTGACGACGTCCAACTGGACGTCGTCGGCCAGAGCGTCGAAGAGGTCACTCACCGCGGGGAGGAACGTGGTGTCCGGACGCTCGCCGACCAGGCGCCGGTAGTGTCCGGTGGCGGCGGCCACGCTCTCCGGGTGGACGTCGAGAGCGTGGATCTCCCGGGCGCCCCGGACGCCCGCCGCGGCGGCCTCGACGCCCAGACCCACGCCCATGGCGGCGTACCGCAGGCCGCGTGTCTCGATACGGCCGTCGAGCACCCGCTCGTGGATCAGGCGGCTGGTCCAGCCGGGCAGGAAGACGCCGGGCGGAACGTCGAACGTCCAGCCGTTCCACTCGTAGGCACGGGTGGTGTGCAGATCGGCCTTGGGCTGATTGAGCGAGATGATCAGGTCGGCGGGCAGGGGCGGGGGCAACTGCTCGAGAAGAGCCGGGCCGAGGGAGTCACGGTCGATGTCCATGAAGTCCTTTCCTTGTCACACAGCGGGACGGCGCGCAGCCACGCCGATGAACGGCCTGTCGGGCGGGCGTTCCGTCTGCCCGGACAGGCCGTGGTGTGGGACGTCAGCCCTTGAGTTCGCGCAGGTAGGCGGCGAACTTCTCCAGGCCGTCGATGTTGCGGGGGCCGCTGATGCCCTCGTTGTAGTCGAGGACGAAGAAGTTGTTCTTCTTCACGGCCGGGAGTTCCCTGGTGTGCGGGGACTTCCTGAGGAAGTCGATCTTCCGCTCGGCCGGCAGGTCGCCGTAGTCGAGGATGATGACGACTTCGGGTTCGCTCTCGGCCACGGATTCCCAGTTGACCTGGGTCCAGCGCTCGTCGAGGCCGTCGAAGACGTTCCTGCCGCCCGCCGTCTTGATGATGTCGTTGGGCGGCACCTGGTTGCCCGCGGTGAACGGCTGGTCGGTGCCGGAGTCGTAGAGGAAGACGGGTACCGGATCACCGTCCGGGGCCTTCGCCTCGACATCCGCCACGCGCTTATTCAGCCCGTCGACGACTTCGGCGGCCTTTTTCTCGACCCGGAAGATCCTGCCCAGCCGTTCGAGGTCGGTGTAGAGAGCCTCGAAGGGGCTCATCTCCTCAGGAAAACCGGGGTAGTTGAAACAGCTTTCGGTATGCATGAAGCTCTGGATGCCGAGCTTGTCCAGGATTTCGGGCGTGATGCCCCGCTCGTCCTTGAAGCCGGAGTTCCAGCCGGCCACCACGAAGTCGGACTTGGCCTCGACCACGACCTCCTTGTTCAGGAGGTCGTCGCTGAGCATCTTCACCTTGGCGTACTCGGAAGCCCACGGGGACTCACTCACCGGCGGGTTCGCGGGCGGCATCACATATCCGTGCACGTGCTCGGTCAGACCGAGGGCGAACAGCTTGTCCGCGCTGCCGCCTTCGTAGGCGACGGCCCGCTCGGGCACCGTGTACTCCACCGGTTCACCGCACCGCTTGACGGTGACGGTGCCGGAATCCTTGGCGTCCGATTCGACCTCGGCACCGCATCCGCCGAGCGCCAGGGCCGCCGCCAGGGCGGAACAGAGAGCGACAGGCCGGCGGACCGCCGTGAGGTATCGGGTTGTACGCATGCGTGAGCAGCCTTTCATCGGGTCGAGTCGAGCGAGTACAGGAGCTGGGGATCACCGGTCAGCGGGTGCGGGACGACGCTGGCCTTGACGCCGAAGACGCCGGCAACCAGATCCGGCGTCAGCACGTCCGCGGGCGCACCGGAGGCGACCAGGCGGCCTTGGGAGAGCACACCGAGCCGGTCACAGGCCGCAGCGGCCAGGTTGAGGTCGTGCAGGACGACCAGGACGGTGAGCCCGGAGGCCCGCAGCAGGGAGAGCAGGTCGACCTGATGGCGGACGTCCAGGTGGTTGGTCGGCTCGTCCAGGACGAGGATCTCCGGTTCCTGCACGAGCGCGCGGGCCAGCAGGACGCGCCGGCGCTCGCCGCCCGACAGCGTCAGGACGCCCCGGTGCGCGAGGTGTCGGATGTCGAGCCGGTCCATCGCCCACTCGCACAGCGAGCGTTCCCGGCCACTGAGCGCCTGGTTGCCGCGCAGATGGGGGGCGCGTCCGAGCGCGACGACCTCCTCGACCGTGAAGTCGAAGTCGACGCCGCCGTCCTGGGTCATGGCCGCGATGGTCCGTGCGCTGTGGCGCATGGGGAGCCGAGTCAGGTCCTGCTCCCCCACCCAGACGGTTCCGGAGCTGGGACGCAGCGCCCGGTACACGCACCGCAGCGCGGTGGACTTGCCGCTTCCGTTGGGCCCCACGAGCCCCACGACCTGGCCGTCCGGCACCGTGAGGGACAGCCCGCGCACGAGACTCTTCCCGTCCGTCACCACGGAGAGTTCATCCAGTTTCAGGTCCACGTCAGCGCCCTCCGAAGGTGTAGCCCCTGCGTCGCATCAGGACGATGAAGACGGGCACCCCCACGAGCGCGGTGATGACCCCGAGCGGCAGCTCACGCGGGGCCACCAGGGTCCGCGCCGCCAGATCGACCCACACCATGAAGATCGCTCCGGCCAGGGGGGCCACGGCGAGCACGCGGGCGTGCGTGGCCCCGACGACCATGCGCACCACGTGCGGCATGACGAGTCCGACGAAGGCGATGGCGCCGCTGACGGCGACCATGACGCCCGTGACGAGTGAGACGAGCACCAGCAGCACCCTGCGATGCCGGTCGGGGTCGAAGCCGAGGCTCGCGGCGGTCTCGTCGCCGAGGGAGAGAACGTCCAGGGTCCGCCCGTACCGGTACAGGACCGCGAGTCCGGCCGACACGACGAAGGCGACGACGGGCAGGGCGCCCCAGGTCGCGGCCCCGAAGCTGCCCATGGTCCAGTACAGGACCATGCTCGTCGCCTCGGCGTCCGGCGCGAAGTAGATGATCAGGCTCATGACAGCCTGGAACCCCAGTGACATCGCCACGCCCGTCAGCACGAGGCGCAGCGGGGACAGCGCGCCCTGGCTGGAGGAGGCGGCGTACACCAGGAGTGAGGCGACCAGCGCGCCGACGAAGGCGCCGGCGGAGACGGCGTGGATGCCGAGCACCGCGAGCCCTCCGGTGACCGTGACCGCCACGGCACCTACGGACGCGCCCGAGGAGACCCCGAGGACGAAGGGGTCGGCCAAGGCGTTGCGCACCATGGCCTGGATCGCCACACCGACCGCGCTCAGCCCGGCTCCCACGAGTGCCGCGAGCAGCACGCGCGGCGTCCGGATCTGCCAGATGATCTGATACGTCGTCACCTCGCCGGAACCGATGCGCCCCCCGCTGAGCGCCGCCCACAGGTGGCGCGCGGTCTCGTCCGGGGTGACGACCGCGGGTCCCAGGCCGATGGCGACGGTGACGGACACGAGCAGGACGGCGGTCAGCACCGCGCAGCCGAGCAGCAGCGCTCCGCGGGACGCGAGTCGGGCCGGGGCGGCCCCTGCGGGTCGGGAGGCCGACGCCTCGGCCGGGTCGACGGCGTCCGCGCCCGTGCCCGGCGGGGCCACAGGGCCCGCAGCCGGAGATGTGTGCGGTGGCTTCACTTCTACCTCTCGCCCATGCAGACAGGACCGCGACACCCTGATCGGGGACGGCCGACAGCACTCTAATGGAAATGATTATCAATGCGATAGCCTGTCGTCCGCGCCGCGCTGCCCACCGTGCGCCACGGCCTGTCCCGTCGCTCAACCGCTCGACGGAGTAGGGGTGTTGCAGCCGGATCGCGTCCAGTCCGTAGCCGACAACGGGACAGGAAGACTCCCTCGTGCCCATTCCTTCCGCCACTTCCACCGCAGCCCAGTCCCCTGCCGACAAGCAGCGCACCATCCTGCTCGACCTCGCCTTCCTCCGCCTCTGGACGGGCGCCACGGCCTCCGGCCTGGCCACCTGGGCCCTGCCCTTCGTGCTCGGCCTCGCCGTCTTCGACCGGACCCTGGCCGCCACCGACCTGGGGCTGCTGCTCGCCGCGCGCACCGTCGGGTTCCTCGCCGCCGTGCCCGTGGCCGGAGTCCTGGCCGACCGGTACTCACGTCGGGGCGTGGTGCTGTGGGCGGGACTCGCCGCCGGTACATCGGCTCCTGTGATAGCCACCGGCCTGGACCGCTCGGTGCTGTTGATGGCGGCGGCCGCCGCGGTCGCGGGAGCAGGCCAGGGCGCCTGCCGCCCCGCGTACCAGGCACTGACCGCCGAGGTGGTCGACGAAGGCCGCAGGCAACAGGCCAACGCCGCCATGACCCTGGCCGTACGGGTCACCACGCTCGTGGGCCCGTCCCTGGCCGCCCTGCTCGCCGTCTTCCTGGACACCCGGGCGCTGCTGATCGGCATCGGACTGCTCTGGCTCGCCGCCGCGTTCGTCCCCGGTCCCGGCAAGCGGCCCCCGGCCGCGCAGGACGCGCCGGGTGCCTCGGCCGGACCGGCCAGGACATCGCTCCTCACCGAGTTCGCCGAGGGCGTCCGCGAGGCGCGCCGGCACCCGTGGTTCGTCGCCGGCCTGGGCGCGTTGACCGCCGTCATAGCCACCGGCTACTCCGCGACGGGTGTGGCGCTGCCCCTGGTCAGCCGGGACGAGTACGGCACCGAGGTCGTCCTCGCGGGTGCGATGACCGCCTACACCGCCGGAGCCCTGGGCGGCGCCCTGGTCATCGCCCGCTGGCGCCCCCGCTCCCCCGGCCGGGCCGCACTCGCCGGGCTCGCCGCCTACGGATTCGCCCCGCTCAGCCTCGTCTTCCCCGTCCACCCGGTCGTCGTCATGGCCGCCTATGCCGTCGCGGGCGTCGGCATCGAGCTGTTCAACGTGCCCTGGTTCACCGCCGCTCAGCGGGAAGTCGCCCCCGACAAGCTGGCCCGGGTCTCATCGCTTGACTTCCTGCTCTCCTACGGCCTCGCGCCGGTCGGTCTCGCCGTCATCGCCCCCGCCATCGACGCCTTCGGCGCCACACCGGTCCTCGCCGGCTGCGCGATCGTGTGCTTCGCCGCCCCGGCCGCAGCCGCCCTCGTCCCCAGCACCCGGACCTTCTCCCACCGTCCCACGTGCGACGACACCCCCTGACAACCACGACGACCGCCCCCTGCTGAGGCAGCCTGAAGCCATGCACACACCCGATCGGCCCCACGGTCCGCACTCCACCTCCGGTCCGGGCATCACCCCCGGACGCGTCCCGCACAGGAACACCGGCACGGCCCGCGAACTGCTCGCCCGGGACGGGGCGGTGATCCTCACCGGCCACGAGAACACGCCCGACGCCCTGGTGGTCGCCGCCGCCCAGGTCATCGGCGACCGACTCCGCGAGCTGTACCCGCAGCGGGTCCGCACCTCACACCCGGGCAACACCGTCCACCTGCACGCCGACAGCTTCGACATCGTCGTCGACATCGGCGGAGTCCCCCACCGCAGGCGCCACCCGGACGAGGACCACGTCCTCGTCCAGTGCGCGCGGCCGGCACCCGAGGGCGGCGACTCCTTCGCGCTGGACGCCTACGCGTTCGTCGACGGCCTCGCCACCACCGACCCCGCGCTGCACGCCTTCCTCATCAGCACCGACGTCGACCTGTACGGAGCCTGGGCGGACCTGCGCGGGCTGCCGGCCACCCCCAGGATCGGACGACACGTCGAGTTCACCCGTACCGGACGTCGCGTCGTACGCCGCACGGACGGAGCGGTGCCGATCCACCGCGACCCCGACAGCGAACACATCCGCGTCCAGCTCGCCCGCCTGACCGAAGCCGTGCACGACATCGAACCGTCCCTCCCCCGCTTCCGGCTCGACGAGGGCGACATCCTGGTCCTCGACAACTACCGTTGCTGGCACGGCCGCGACGGACACACCGGTGAACGCACCGTCCGCATCCTCACCGCGCGCAGCTCCGACGCGGGCTGAGCAGCCGATGCCAGACCGACGGCGAGCCCGATCAGGAGGAGGTCGCCATTCCTCGCCAGAACGGCCAACTGTTCGAGTGACGAACTCCCGATCGTCGGCGCCGCGCATGAGGGCGAGCCGGCCCGCGTACGTCAACGGCGCCGGCAGACCGCTCTCTCCAGCCGCCGGAACTCCGGGAGCCGAACGGTCCAGAACGAATTCGCCCCCACAGGCGCAGCCTCGTGATCGTGGCCTCACGGCGAGGCCGGCGACACACTGGGCACAGCCCGAGCTGATGACACCGTCCTCCGCGGGGAGGTTCCTGAAGAGCCTCTGCACACGGCGGTGTTCCATCGGTTCCGTGTAGTAGCCGCTCGGGCCGCGCAGGAGATGGCCATCCTGCGTGGTGCCGTGCTTCTCCTCTCAGCGGGCTTCGCCGAGCCGGGACGCACGCAGGAGATCGAGGTGGCCGGCGCCGTGGGTTCCCGGGGCCGCTGTGTAGGTGACGATGCGCAGGTCGACTCCCGGCACGGTCAGCACGTCGCAGTCCAGGGTGACGTCGCCGAGTTCGGGATGGCTGATCGTCTTCAGGTCTCCGGTCAGCTGCTCCATGCCCGCCACGGCCCACAGTGCAGCGAAGAACGGCGAGGTCGTGCGCAACTCGTCCACGAGCGCGGCCAGTTCCGGGTCGGCCGGGTAGCGGGCGACCGCCTCGCGCAGGTCCGCGACGATCGCCGTCTCGAACGCGTCCTCGCCGGCCGCCGACGAGACGGGGCGGAGGTGGCGGCTGCCCTCTCCCGTGCCGAAGAGCGCGCGGGCGAGGTTGCGTTCGGCGGGCGGCAGGGCGGACGGGTCGCCGTGCAGGGCCGTCCACATGTCGTTCCACCACAGCAGGCTCCAGTCCGCGGCGAACACTCCGATCGGGAGGTCACCGAGGCGGGCGACGAGTCGGCGGATGCTCGGCGGCACGTGCGTGCCGACGGTGCGGTCGCGCGGGGCGAGCAGGCCGGCGGCGCGGAAGAGCTGGTCGCGTTCGGCCGGGGTGAGCCGCAGCGCGCGGGCGACGGCCGACACCACCTGCGCGCTGGGGTGGGTGGCCCGGCCCTGCTCCAGGCGCAGCACGTACTCGACGGAGAGACCGGCGAGCTCGGCGAGTTCTTCGCGGCGCAGGCCGGGGGCGCGCCGGCGGGCCGACCGGGCGTAGCCGGCGTCGGCCGGGTCGAGGCGGTCGCGCCAGCCGCGCAGCAAGGCACCGAAGCTCAGGTCGCTCACTCCTTCATGGTGCCATCGGGCGTTTCCCGCACCACGGTCACCATCCTGGTGAGTGCGGCGCGCATGTAGCGGGTCCAGAGCGGCTTGAACGGCCCCGCGACGATCCAGCGGCGGCCCGGCAGCGGCCGGAAGTCGTACGTCCACCGGATCGACGTGCCGGTGCCGTCGGGGAGGAACGACCACTCGCCGCGCACCCCGGAGACCAGCTTGGCCAGCACATTGGTGAAGCCGCTCAGCTCATAGGCGAATCCGTGCCCCTCCGCGATCTCGGTGAGCCGCTCGTCGGCCTTGGAGCCGTCGGTGAACCAGGTCTGGCGCGACGTCCCCGGCCGGTTCCAGGGGCCGGTCTGCTCGCGTACCTCCGCGACGCCGGGGAACGGTCCCCATGGCTTGAACACCTGGGCGAGGTCGATCGGCACGATGACTCGGTAGGTGTGTGCGGGGCTGGACGTCGTACGGGCGAAGACGGTGATCGGAACACTCGTGTTGGTCATGGCACGAGCATCGCGGCCGGCGCCTGCCCGAGGCAGACAGCTGTCAGTACACACCCTCGCGGTCCCGGGGCCGCGCGGCCCCGGGGCTCGCTTCCGACAGGTGGTTCACGCCTGGGCGGTGGGGCGGACGACGATGTCTCCCACGTCGACGCTCTCGGGCTGCTCGATGGCGAACGCGATGGCGCGGGCCACCGCGTCCGGCGGCAGTCCCATCCGGTCCATCTGCTCGACGATCCGCTCCCGCAGCGCCGGGAGCATGGAGTCGGCGAAGTCCGTGCGGACGAATCCCGGGGAGACGACGGTGACCCGCAGGCTGTCCCCGGCCTCCTGCCGCAGTCCCTCGGAGACGGCGCGGACGGCGTTCTTCGTGGCGGCGTACACCGACATCGTGGGGCTGATGCTCAGCCCGGCGACGGACGCCGTGTGGACGAAGTGCCCGGACCCCTGCTCGCGGAAGACGGGCAGCGCGGCCGCGATCCCGTACAGCACGCCCTTGAGATTGACGTCGATCATCTCCTCCCAGTCCTCGACGCGGAGTTCGTCCAGGGGAGAGATCAGGCCGACGCCCGCGTTGCTGACCAGGACGTCGAGCCTTCCGAAGCGTTCGCGCGCCACGCGGACGAGGCCGGCGAGATCCGCGCGACGCGTCACGTCCGTGCGGGCCCAGACCGCCTGGCCGCCGGCCCGCTCGATACGGGCGGCCAGCGCCTGAAGCCGCTCCGCACGGCGTGCTCCCAGTACGAGTCTGGCGCCTCGCTCGGCGAGCAGGAGCGCGGTCGCCTCACCGATGCCGCCGCCCGCGCCCGTGACGGCCACGACCTTGCCTGCGATTTCGGACATGCTGATGAGTCCCTTCGGACGGTGCTGTGAGAAGACGCGTGAGGGCCGCGACGCGCGTGCCCTAGAATTGAAATGGAGACGCCTCCACTTAGAACAACCGTAAGTGGCGATGCCTCCACTTGGCAACCGTGACCATGAAAGGGCCCCCGATGCCCCGCGACCCACACCGTCCGCTGCGGGCCGACGCCCAGCGCAACCGGGACAGGATCCTGGCCGCCGCGGTGCGCGTCTTCAGCGAAGAGGGACTGGACGCCCACTTCGAACGCATCGCCAAGGAAGCGGGAGTCGGCAGCGGCACCCTCTACCGCAACTTCCCCACACGCGAGGCCCTCGTCGAGGCGGCCTACCGCAATGAACTGGCCCGGCTGTGCGACGCGGTTCCCGGCCTGCTCGCCGCCATGCCGCCCTACGAGGCCCTGCGCGCGTGGACGCGGCACTTCATGGACTACGTCACGGCCAAGTTCGGCATGGCCGACGCCCTGCAAGCCGTCGTCGCCTCGGGCACCGACCCGTACAACGAGAGCCGGAAGATGATCCAGGCGGCCCTCGCCTCCCTCATGGAGGCCGGCACCACGGCCGGTGAGATCCGCTCCGACATCAGCCCGGCCGACATGTTCGCCGCCCTCACCGGCATCGCCCTCACCTCGGCCAAGCCCGACCAGCGCGATCAGGCCGAGCGCCTCATCGACCTCACTCTGGACGGACTGCGCCCCGTACGACCAGGGCCCGGCGCGCGCTGACCGCCGGATGGCGCCCGGGCGGGCAGACGACGGACGCCCCGCCGACCCGACGCGTCCGTGCGTCCGTGCGTCCCACACCTACGTGGCGTCCTCGCCCCGGTCCGCCGGAGCGGTCCGGCGGACCGGGGCGCCGGCACCGTGCCGGGCCGGCCGTCAGTGGCCGGCGGTGACGCCGGAGAGTTCGTTCGTGCTCTTCGGCAGGGTCACCGACGCCAGTTTCTCCCCGGTCTCGATGTCGACGGCGTGGAGCCTCCGCTCGCCCGGTTCGGAGACGTACGCGGTGTGGTCGCGGACGAAGAGGGTGGGCCGGGGCTGCTGCCAGTCGAGGGGTTCCTGCCACGCGCCGACGACGGGGATCCTCTTCTCCACCTCGCCGGTCTCGGGGTCGATGACGTGGAGGGTGCCGTTCGTGCCGAGGACGAGCGCCTCGCCGTGCGGTCCGCGTCCCAGTGAGCGGAAGGAGTAGCTGGTGCCGAGGTCGACCAGGCGCAGCTTCGCGGTCCGCGTGTCGACGAGGGAGACGCGGGTCGGCCGTTCCAGCTCGGCGTCCGGGTCGGTCTTGTAGTCGCCCAGGAGGACCGGTGACGCGTCGCTGCCCGCCTGGTTGCCGATGCGGCCGTAGTCGTCGGGGGCGTCGACCTTGGTGAACTCACCGTCCTTGTAGATCAGGACGCCGTCCTCGCAGCCGACGGCGACGGCCTCACCCTGAGCCGCGGCCTCGCCGTGGACACCGGGGCAGTCCTCGTTGCGTGCGATCTCCTTGTCGTTCTTGTCGAGGACGAGGGCCCCGGTGCGCTTCTCCTCGGTGCCGAGGGTGGTGAGGAGTTCGCCGTTGCTCAGTTCGACGGCGACACCGTGGTGCGCCTCGGCAGAGGTGTAGGTGCGTCCTTGCGGCTTCCTGCCACTGCTCAGGTCGGCGGGGTCGAAGACGTTGACCTCTCCGGTGCCGTCGGTGAAGAGCACCGTCCGGCCGGCGTGCCGTACGACGTGTCCGGGCTTGGCTCCCTCGTAGGTGATGCCGGTGAGGGTCTGCGCGGTGGCGTCGAGGACGCGGAAGCCCGTGTCGGTGGAGACGATGACGTGGTCGTCGTCTCCGGCGGGATTGACCCGGTTGAAGCCGGGCAGCTCGATGGTGCTGGTGAGTTCGAGGCTGTCGCCGTCCAGGATGTAGAGGCCCCCGTCGAAGGTGGCGACCAGCGGGTCCCTGACGTCGCCGGCGGGTGTGGTGCGGGGCGTCGCCTTCGCCGCCTTCGCGTCGGACGGGGCGCCGTCCCCTCCCCCGCAGGCGGTGAGGACCGCGGACACCGCGAGGGCGAGGGCCGTGCCGGAGACGGCTCTGTTGCGTATCGGCGTGTTCACTGTGTGTGCTTCCTTACAGCCGCGCGGACACGGCTTCGGTGTGATGAGTGGTGGGTGGTAACTGGTGACTGGTCATGGGTGAGTGGCGGGTGGCGCCGGGCGGTCACCGTGCCGGGCGGTCACCCTGCCGGGCGCACGGTGACGCGGGGTCAGCCGGTGATGCCGGCGTCGGTCAGACCGTCGGTCATGGCCTCGGTGTTGGCGCGCATCATCCGCAGGTAGGTGTCGGCGCCTTCGCCCTTCCCGGTCAGCGACTCGGAGTGGAGCTCGACGACGCGTACCTCGCCGCCGAGTTCCGTGCGCAGGACCTCGGCCAGGCGGGTGGGCCGGGAGGAGTCGGCAAAGACGGTGCGCACGCCCGCCTCGCGCATGGCCTCGGTGAGCGAGCGCAGGTCGGAGGAGCTGGGTGAGGCCAGGGTGGTGCCGCTGGGGATGACCGCGCCGATCACCCGGAAGCCGAAGCGGTCGGCGAGGTAGCCGAAGACGTGGTGGTTGGTGACCAGGGCGCGCCGGTTCTCGGGTATGCGGTCGAAGGACTTCTCCATCCAGGTGGTGAGGCGCGCGAGTTGGGCGTCGTAGCGTTCGGCGTTGTCCCGGACCGCCTCCTCGTCGACGCCGTCCACGTGCTCGATCACCTGGCCGGCGATCAGGCCGGCGGCCCTGCGTACGCGGTCGGGGTCGGTCCAGAAGTGCGGGTCGGGCTGTCCGGCCTCCTCCTCGGGGCCTCCGTCGGCCTGCTTCCGGAAGGTGAGCGGGTCCACCGCCCCGCCGGCCTCGAAGGTGGCGACGCCGGACTCGCGGGCGGCCTCCACGTGCCGCAGTACGTTCTCCTCCAGGCCCAGGCCGTTGAAGACGACCAGGTCGGCGTGTTCCAGTTCGGCGGCCTGCACGGCCGACAGGCCGAAGGAGTGCGGGTCGGCGCCGGGCTCCATCAGTACGGTGACGTCGGCCTGGTCGCCGACGACCTCGCGGGTCACATCGCCGAGGATGTTGGTGGTCACCACGACCCGGGGCCGGTCGTCGCCGCTCGCGCAGGCGGTGGCCGTACTCGCGCAGGCGAAGGTGATCAGGGCCGCCAGGAGGCGGCGCAGCCGCAGAACGGTTCGTTTCGGTGTCGTCATCGTCCGGTCTCCACCATCAGCGCCGGCTTCATGTCCAGGTCGAAGGTGCGGGCGACGCGCAGGCCGTCGTTGTAGTCGATCTCGTGCACGCGGCTGCCTTCCGGGTCGTTGAGGTAGGCGCGGCTGCGGTCGACCTCGATGACGGGTCCGCGTCCGCCGGTGCCCGCCCGCGGGTCTCCGGTGAGGAGCCGCCCGGTCCGGGCGACCGGCTCGCCGGTGGCGGTGTCGTAGCCGTGCAGTGCCCCGTCGGTCTCCAGGACGAGCAGCGGGGAGCCCTCTCCGGCGGTGTTGGCGGCGACGACCGGGCCGGTCTCCACGCGGGTCCATGTGCGTTCGGTGACGTCCAGCACCCACACGGCCCGGTCCCCGGCCGGTGCGGTGAGGGTGTCGCTGCCCGCGCGGTGACGGAAGGACGACGCCCGTTCCCCCGCGGGCAGGCCGCGGTCGTACGGGATCCTCTCGGCCGTGAAGTGCCCGTCGTCCTCGCGGACCAGCAGGGCGCCGTCGGCGCAGCCGAAGACGACGCCGCGCCGGGTGACGGCGTCGCCCGCCGGGTCCTCGCAGGTGGCGTCCGGGGACGTCACGCGTCCGCCCGCACGGTCGTACACCGCGACCTTCGGTGTGCCGTTCCTCCCGTCGCGGGTGAGGGTCAGCAGGTGTTCCGCGTACGGCACCACCGGCCCGGCGTGGGTTCCGGGGAGCGTGCGGGGGGTGCCGACGCGGCCCTTCTCCAGGCCGGCCCGGCGGTACACCGTGGCCCGGCCGTCCTCACCGGTCACCGCGGTCACGGCCGCGTCGCCCCGCACCCGCGCGCCCGGGCCCGCCGGGAACCTGCCGGCGTCGCGTATCGCGGCGCGGTAGTAGTGCACGTGGTCGCCGTGGTCCACCGTCCAGGCGCCGGTGTCGAGGACGCGGGTGCCGTCTTCGGCGTGCAGGTAGCCGAACCGGCCGTCCGTGGTGAGGTCCGTGGCGCCCGTCGTCCGGGACGTCTCGTACGTCCTGCCGGTGATCAGGTCCAGTGTCCGGGTGTCTCCGGTCACCGGGTCGTTGAGCACCAGCCGTGACTGCTGCTCGGCCGCCTCCTGTGCCCCTTCGACGTATCCGTGCGGGGTGGCGGAGGCCGTGGAACTCCCCTTCCGGGAGGACGTGTCGTCGTCCTGCCCCGCGCAGCCCGCGGTGAGCAGCGCGAGGGCCGCGAGTGCGGCCGGCACCCCGGCAGTGACGTTTTTTCGGACGGACAAGGACATCGCCTCTCAGGTCTTTCTCAGTCGGTCGCCGGCGGACGGATGCCGGCCGGGCGCTTGCGGCGGTGGCGGATGCCGGACGCCAGGTGGGAGAGGAAGAACAGGGTCACGGCCAGGGCGGAGACGGTCGCGCCGGCGGCGGTGCCCAGGTGCCAGGACAGCAGCAGGCCGAAGAAGGTGGCGGCCGTGCCGAGCAGTGCCGCGAGGACCATCACAGCCCGCACACCGCGCGCCCAGGGCAGCGCGGCCGCCGGCGGGGCGATGAGCAGGCCCAGCACCAGCAGCGTCCCCACGATGTGGAAGGAGGCGACGATGGCCAGCGCCAGCAGGCCGAGCAGCACCGCGTGGGCCAGGCGCGGACGCAGCCCGAGGGTGCGCGCCTTGCGCGGGTCGAACGCCAGGGCCAGGAAGGCGCGGTGGCCGAGGACCGAGACGGTCAGGGCCAGCACGAGGGCCGTGCCCAGCAGCGCCAGGTCCTGTTCGCGCACGGCGAGGACGTCGCCGAAGAGGAAGCCGGTCAGGTCCACGGCGAAGGACTGCGACCGCGACACGATGATGACGCCGAGCGACAGCATCCCCACGAACAACAGCCCGATACCGGTGTCCTGGGACAGCTTCGGGGTGCGGCCGAGGACGGTGACACCGGCGGTCATGACCGCCGCGCTCAGCAGCGCCCCCACCATCGGGTTGCCGCCCAGCAGGGCGGCGAGTGCCACTCCGGGCAGCAGTCCGTGCGACATGGCGTCACCGAGGAAGGCCATGCCTCTCAGCACCACCCAGGTGCCCGCCAGGGCGCAGATCGCCGACACCAGAATCCCGCCCCACAAGGCGCGTTGAACGAAGGTCGCCTCGAAAGGGGCTGTCAACCACTCCATGCGAGCACACTACAATGAAAATCATGTTCAAAAAATACTGCCCTTCCTCCCCCGCTCCCGAGGACACGGCGTTCCGCGTCCGCTTCACCGAGCTCTCCGCGGGCTACGCCGGCCATCCGGTGCTCCACCAACTCAGCGCGCACATACCGGCGTTGGCGGCCACAGCACTCGTCGGCCCGAACGGCAGCGGGAAGTCCACCCTGCTCGGCGTCCTGGCCGGAGTGATCCGGCCCACAGCGGGCGAGCTGCACCACACCGGCAGTCGGCAGCCGGCGTTCGTCCCCCAGCGCGGCGCGGTCGGTGACGCGCTGCCGTTGACGGTCCGGCAGACCGTGGAGATGGGACGCTGGGGCGAACGCGGCCCGTGGCGCCGCCTGACCCGGCGGGACCGCGCCACCGTGGACGCGGCCATGGAGCGCATGGGCGTCGCCGGCCTGGCCGCCCGTCAGCTCGGGGGCCTGTCCGGCGGACAGCGGCAGCGCGCCCTCATCGCCCAGGGGCTCGCCCAGGAGTCGGACCTGCTCCTGCTCGACGAACCGACCACCGGGCTCGACCCCGAGGCCAGGGAGCGCATCGCGGCGCTGCTGGCGGACCTGGTCGCCGACGGCGTGACCGTCGTCCACGCCACGCACGACCTGGACGCCGCCCGCGCGGCCGACGCCTGTCTCCTGCTGCGCGAGGGACGTCTGGCGGCACAGGGACATCCCGGCGAGGTCCTGACCCCTGCGGCGCTCACCCGGTTGTGGCGACTGGCCTGAGACGCCGGCGTCGGTGGCACGAGGGTCTTACGGCGCCGCCGTGCTCTTGGGTCCTCGGACGCCGCCGTACGATGCCCGCGGCGGATGGTCAGCGCGTCGACGAGGACGGCCCGCGCGCACCCGGCGAGGTCCAGCGGTTCGACGCCGAGGCGGTCCGCCGCTGCCCGCGCTTCCCGGCACGCACCATGACGGCCGGATCACCGCAAGCTCAGGGCGCGCTCGCTGCTCTTGGTAGCCGCGACCCGCGCCCGCGACGCGCTCCGCATCAGCTGGTACGACAGGCCGAGCTCGTACCTGCCGGTCTGAGCCGCATCACGGCCTCGCGGGCAGGTCGACGTTCGCCCGTGTCACATTCGGAACGCGGGCTGCTCACCCGTACGTCTCGACGAGGTGTTTGTAGCCCTCGGGCGGTGGCGTCACGAACCGTGTGCGTTCCGCCTTCCCCCTCACGGCACGTCGCGGCGTACGAGCGCCCTGGCGAAGGGCTCGCCCGTGCGGCGGGCGTACGTCATCCGCTCACGCACCTCCCGCAGCGTACGCGGACGGTATCCGGGCCCGCCGCAGCAGCTCTTGTGGAAACGGACGCCGGCGTGCAGGAGGACGGACAGCGTCCGCCAGGCCGCGGCGTCCCGGCGCGGGGGCGCCGCGAAGGCCGACCCCACGTGGATCAGCGGCTCCGCGCAGCGAGGGCAGGCCCGGTGCGGCCTGTCCCTGTCGTAGGGCTGCTTGTACGAGGCCCGACAGGGCAAACAGACGTAGGAGGTCTTCGCGTGGCCCATGCGGCAAGGGTAGGCGGCACCTGCGCGAAGCTCGACGCGTTTTTGGGAGCCCGGCTTCCTTATATTGATCTTCGGAGATCCCTCTCGGCGGGGGCCGTCGCACGGTGACCGTGCGGGACGGAGGCGCCGTACCGCACACTCTCCGGGTGATCGTGTTGCAACCCGTCCTCGAAGTCGCCGCTTCCCCCGGTTTCGCGCTCTGGCCCGTCGCCGGGATCGAGCCGTACGGCTTCCTGCCGCTCAGCGGCGCGCTCACGCCCGCCGAGGTCGGCACGGCGGTCATGAGCATCGCCGCACACAACGACGTCGTACCGGCGGCCGACGACTCCTCGCCGCGGCCCGCGGACCCGCTCGGCTCCTTCCTGCACGGGCTGCTCACCATGGACGACCTCTTCGTCTCCGGTGGCCTGCGGGTCACGGACACCGCCTCCGGCGTCACCTTGCTCCCGGGCTGCTGCAACGGCCTGGAGGAACGCGGCGACTGGCTCGACGTCCTCGACGGGACCGGCTGGGCTTCCTTCGGTCACGACCCGTCCCCGCTCGCCGAACGCCACCGCGACGCCGTCCGCCTGACCGTGGACGCCGACCGGGACGACAGTCCCGCGATCGAACTCGCCGCCGCCGACCTACGACGCCTGCTCACCGGAGCGGAACACGACCTGACCGAGTTCCTCGACCTGGCCGCCGCATGGACCGCTCGGCAACTCCCCTGCCACACCACCCCGGTGATTTCCGCCCTCGCCCGCGCCTTGCTCCTCCCGCTTCGCTGACCCACCGCGTGGATCACTCGGCGCGGGTGAGTTCGACGGCCCGCCGGTCGTGGTCGCGGCGGGTCGGCACGGCCAGGTCGACGATCCGTCGTCGCGCCGGTCACCTGGCGCCGGACGTCATCGCCACGAGTTCGCCCAGCACCTCGCGCTGGATATCGGTGAACGACCGCTCCTCGCCCTCGGCGACCCAAGTCCCGAAGGTCACGCCGAACACCGTCACCCCGGATTCCGCGGCCAGCCTGGCCGTCACGTCGGGGACTCCGCGGTTCCGGAGGGCGTCGGCGATGGTCGTGGCCATCCCCGCCATCTTCAACAACTCCCGTTCCTGCAATGCGGGGTTCTCGGAGATAATCCTCTGCCGTCGCCTGGAGTGGTCGCGCCGCTCCGCCGCGAAGAACGGCGCCGCCGCCCACAGGCCGGCCTCGACCATCTCGAGCGGTGACGCGTCCGGCGCCGCCGCGGCCACGCCCTCCACGAACGCCTGCTCCAGCAGTTCCTGGCCGCCGAACAGCACCTCACGCTTGTCGGCGAAGTGGCGGAAGAACGTCCGCTCCGTGACGCCGGCGGCCTGGGCGATGTCAGCCGCGGTCGTCCTGTCGTAGCCGCGGCTGATGTAGAGCTCCGTCGCCGCCGCCTGTAGCCGGTCCCGCGTCCCGGGCTCCCATCTCACCATGCCCCCACTTTAGTGATGACAGACGCTGACGTGACAGCTACAGTGATGCCAGTCTCTGACGTCAGTGACTGACATCGCCTGCCTGGTCGGCATCGACCGGGCTCGAACATCGGAAGAGAGCTTCACCATGCGTGTTTTCGTCACCGGAGCATCCGGATGGATCGGCTCGGCCGCGGTCGACGAGCTGCTCGCCAATGGCCACGAGGTGACCGGGCTCGCCCGCTCCGACGCCTCGGCCGCGTCCCTCGACGCGAAGGGCGTCCGGGTACGCCGCGGCGACCTCGACGACCTCGACGGCATCCGGGAGGGCGCCGCGGCCGCCGACGCCGTCCTCCACCTCGCCAACAAGCACGACTTCAACGACCCCGCCGCCTCCAACCGGGCCGAACGAGCCGCCGTGCGGACGATCGGCGACGCCCTCGCCGGATCGGGCCGTCCCTTCCTGCTGGCGTCCGGCATCGCCGGCCTGACGCAGGGCCGCCCGGTGACCGAGGAGGACCGGTCACCGTTCCACGGCCCGGACTCCCCCCGAGGCGGCAGCGAGAACCTCGCGCTGGAGTACGTCGAGCGCGGCGTGCACACGGTGAGCATGCGGTTCGCCCCGACCGTGCACGGCGACGGCGACCACGGCTTCATCGCGGTCCTCACCGCGATCGCCCGCGAGAAGGGCGTCGCGGGCTACGTCGGCGACGGCACCAACCGCTGGTCGGCGGTCCACCGCTCCGACGCCGCACGGCTCACCCGGCTGGCGCTGGAGAAGGCCCCGGCGGGGACGCTCGTGCACGCGGTGGACGAGGAAGGCATCACCGCGCGCCAGATCGCGGAGGCCATCGGACGAGGGATCGGCGTCCCCGTGGCCTCGGTCGAACCGCAGGACGCAGAGCGGCACTTCGGCTGGATCGGCCGCTTCTTCGCCGCCGACATGCCCGCGTCGAGCACGCGCACGCGGGAACTCCTCGGCTGGGTACCGAGCGGGCCCGGCCTCGTTCGGGACCTGGAGGCCGGGCACTACTTCCGCGCCTGACCGGGCACGGCCCGTACAGCCGCTCCGACAGCCCGGCCGCCGCGCCCCGGAGCAGGTTCCGGCGGGACCGCCCCGCCGCGCGGCACGGGCGTCGGTGGGGTCGGACGGTGCAGGGGCGGCCGGTTCAGCACCTCGTGATCGTCGCGGGGCGGCGGATCGACCGGCCGAGCGAGCACGCCCTCGCCACGTTCCGTCGCGAACATGTCGGCATCGCCTTCCAGTTCCTCCACCTCCTCGACGGCCTCACGGTCACCGACAACATCCAGCTTCCGGCCCGGCTGTCCGGGACGAGCCGGCGCGCGGCCGCTGCCCGTGCGGGTGAGCTCATGGAGATGCTGGGCATCCAGAAGCACGCACGCGCCTATCCGGGCCGGCCGTCCGGAGGCGAGCGCCAACGCGTGAATTACGCCCGGGCGTTGGTCAACCCTGGGTGCGCGCCCGTGCGCTGATGGACCGGTTCCTGGCACGCCCGGGCGCGGACACCACCGTGATCGCCGATCTGGACGACGCGCGCACGCGACTGCACCCGGTCCACGCTGCCTCCCTCACCAGTCGTGCGGGCATTGTCGCGCACGACTTACGGCGGGCGGCAGAACACCGTCGGAACAACCAGCGGCGCGAGAACGCCCACGCGCCCCCCTCCAGGCGGGGTGGTGGGGAACCCACGACGACGCCGGACGCGCCGCATCTGGGCAGGAAGCCGAGCGTGAGGGTCATCGGCCGGTACGCCGGTGACCCTCACGGTCGATGGGATGGGGCCCGTCAGGAGCGGGTCCACCGCTGGTTGCTGCCGCCCGAGCAGGTGTAGATCTGGACCTGCGTGCCGTTGGCGGTGCCCGCGCCGACGGCGTCGAGGCAGCGGCCGGACTGGACGCCTACGACGGTGCCGTCGGAGTTCAGGCGCCACTTCTGGTTGTCGCCGCCCCAGCAGCTGTAGATCTGGACCTTGGCGCCGTTGGCGGTGCCGGCCGCGTCCAGGCACTTGTTGCCGTAGACCCGCAGCTCACCGGAGGAGGTCAGCTCCCACTGCTGGTTGGTGCGGCCGTTGCAGTCGTACAGCTGGACCGCCGTGCCGTCGGTCGTGCTCGCGTTGGGCACGTCCAGGCAGCGGCCCGAGGCGACGCCCTTGATCGCGGTGCCGTCGCCGGGCTCCTCCGGGTCCGGGTCGCCGCCGCTGCCGCCGTTGAGGGCGTTCAGCACGGCGGTGTACGCCTGCTTCTTGCTGCCGTCGTTGTTGAACAGCAGAGGGGTGTCGCCCGAACGCCAGGAGTCCATGTCACGCACGCCCCAGACGGTCACACCGAGGCAGCGGGAGACGGCGAGGCAGTCGTTGACCACGGCCGCGTACGTCGTCGGCGACGCGCCCTGGATGTCCAGCTCGGTGATCGCCACGTCGACGCCGAGCGCGGCGAACTGCTGGAGCGTCGTACGGAAGTTGCTGTTGTACGGGCTGCCGCTGTTGAAGTGCGACTGGAAGCCGACGCAGTCGATCGGCACGCCGCGCGACTTGAAGTCCTTCACCATGTTGTACATGGCCTGGGTCTTGGCCCAGGTCCAGTTCTCGACGTTGTAGTCGTTGTAGCAGAGCTTGGCGGACGGGTCGGCGGCGCGCGCGGTGCGGAAGGCGACCTCGATCCAGTCGTTGCCGGTGCGCTGGAGGTTGGAGTCCCGCCGGGCGCCCGAACTGCCGTCGGCGAACGCCTCGTTGACGACGTCCCACTGCGCGATCTTGCCCTTGTAGTGGGACATGACGCCGTTGATGTGGTCGATCATCGCCTGGCGCAGGGAGCTGCCGCTGAGGTTCTGCATCCAGCCGGGCTGCTGGGAGTGCCAGGCCAGGGTGTGACCGCGCACCTCCTTGCCGTTCTGCACCGCCCAGTTGTAGACGCGGTCGGCGTTGGTGAAGTTGAACTGCCCCCGGTTCGGCTCGGTGGCGTCGATCTTCATCTCGTTCTCGGCCGTCACCGAGTTGAACTCGCGGCCGGCGATCGACGCGTACGTCGAGTCGCTCAGCCTGTTCGCGGCGATGGCGACGCCGAAGTAGCGGCCGCTCTGTGCGGCGGCCGCGCCGAGGGTGCTCTCGGCGGCCTGTGCCTCGGGCGGCGGTGCGGCCACCGCGCCGGCGAAGCCGAGCGCGCCGACGAGCAGCGTCGGCATCAGGACGCGGAGTGACCGCCGGGCGGCGGCTCTGGGGAGGGCGTGAAAGCCCATGACTGTGCCTCCAAGGAAGGAGAAGTGGACTCACCGGGCACCGCGGCTCAGAGGTGCGGCATCGTCCCGCACGAGATGTGCGGAACTCGGGGGACGTGCGGGACTCACGAGACGTGCAGGACTCAGGGGACGCGCGGGGCTCACGGGGCTCGCAGGACACATGAGGCGAGCTTGTTCGACAAATCGAACGGCGATCGGTTCGCCAGACAGATGGTGGAGGGTTGATGACGACCCGTCAACCCCTGCGGCAGAAAGAGTTTCTGGCCTTCATTCGAATGTTTCGAATTGCCACTTCGGCCGGTCACAGCCCTTGACCGGCCGCGTCCGTCTCCCTAGCTTGAGGCGTCGTGCGGCCGGGAAAGCCCCGAAACATTCGACACGTTCGATCCCGGCGCGGCTGCCGCTCCCCCGCTCCCCGGCGACACCTCACCCCCACTTCCAGGAGGTTCATCATGTGGCTCAGCCACGCGTCCCCGGTCCGTCCGAGACGCCTGCTCGCCGTGCTCGCGCCCTTGTTGCTGCTGGCCGCGTTCGTCGGCGCCCAGCCGGCCGAGGCCGCGACCGTGGACCCGAACGCCTCGTACGTGCTGGTCAACCGCAACAGCGGCAAGGCGCTGGACGTGTACAACCTGGCCACGAACGACGGCGCCCGGATCACTCAGTGGCCGAGGAACGACCAGGCCCAGCAGCAGTGGCAGTTCGTCGACTCCGGGGACGGCTACTACCGGATCAAGTCCCGCCACTCCGGCAAGGTCCTGGACGTGTACAACTGGTCGACGGCCAACGGCGGTTCGATCGTCCAGTGGACCGACCTGAACGCCGCCAACCAGCAGTGGCGGCTCGCCGACAGCTCCGACGGATACGTACGCCTCATCTCACGGCACAGCGGCAAGGCGCTCGAAGTGCAGGGCGCGTCCACCGCCGACAACGCGAACGTCGTCCAGTACGACGACTGGGGCGGCGCCAATCAGCAGTGGCAGCTGGTGAAGGTCGGCTCCGACACCCCCGGCGCCTGCGACCTGCCGTCGAGCTACCGCTGGTCGTCCACGGGCGCGCTGGCGCAGCCCAGGTCGGGCTGGGTGTCGCTCAAGGACTTCACCGTCGCCCCCTACAACGGCAAGCAGCTCGTGTACGCGACGACCCACGACATGGGGACGCGGTGGGGGTCGATGAACTTCAACCTCTTCGGCGACTGGTCGGAGATGGCCTCGGCCGGCCAGAACGCGATGAACAGCTCGACGGTCGCGCCCAGCCTCTTCTACTTCGCGCCGAAGAACATCTGGGTGCTGGCCTACCAGTGGGGCGGCACCGCCTTCTCCTACCGGACGTCGACCGACCCGACCAACCCCAACGGGTGGTCGTCCGAGCAGGTGCTGTTCTCCGGAAGCATCTCCGGCTCCCCCACGGGTCCGATCGACCAGACGCTCATCGGTGACGGCACGAACATGTACCTGTTCTTCGCCGGCGACAACGGCAAGATCTACCGGGCGAGCATGCCGATCGGGAACTTCCCGGGCAGCTTCGGCTCGAGCGCGACCGTCGTCATGAGCGACTCGACGAACAACCTGTTCGAGGCGCCCCAGGTCTACAAGCTGCAGGGCCAGAACCGGTACCTCATGATCGTCGAAGCGATCGGCTCCCAGGGCCGGTACTTCCGCTCGTTCACGGCGACGAGCCTCTCCGGCACGTGGACGCCCCAGGCCGCGAGCGAGTCCAACCCCTTCGCCGGCAAGGCCAACAGCGGCGCCACGTGGACGAACGACATCAGCCACGGCGAGCTGCTGCGCACCAGCGCCGACCAGACCATGACGGTCGACCCGTGCAACCTTCAGCTGCTCTACCAGGGCCGCAGCCCCAACTCCGGCGGTGACTACGGCCTGCTGCCCTACCGCCCGGGTCTGCTGACCCTGCGGCGCTGATCCGGCCGTACGGCCTGACGAAGGGAAGCTGTTCCGAGAGGGGAACGGCGGGGCGGGCCCGGCCGCGAGCCGGGTTCGCCCCGCCGTTCCCGCGCGCCTTGCTCACTTCGTCCCGTACCTCGCTCACTCCGTCCCGTGCGCGATCCTCGGCAGGACCTCCTCCGCGATCCTGATCACGGCGCGGTCGTCCGGCAGCGCGCCGGACTCGCTCCACACGGTGAAGTCGTAGGAACCGCCCCGGTCCTGGGCGTCGAAGGCCACGGTCAGCGTCCGCGCCAGCGGTCCCTGCTCCACCGGGCCGCCGGAGCCGCCGCCGCTTCCCACGTCGATCTGGATTTTCATCATGTGGTCCGAGGTGAGCAGCGCGGGGCGGCCCAAAACCGTGAGCTTCTTGACGTCCGTCTCGTTCCCGTACGCCGTCAGGCCCTGGTACTGGTCGACCGTCAGCTTGTTGTACGTGGCCGACAGCTCCACCGTATACGTGTCGAACTCGATCCTGGCCTCCGGCTGGGCGACCTTCTGGTCCGTCAGCGGGGCGGTGTTGTCGGTGCCGGAGGCGTAGGTCGCGGTCTCCGTGGGCGTGCCGAGGAGGTTGGGCAGAGCGGGCAGGTTGAGCGCCCGGCACAGGTCCTCGCCGGTCACGGCTCCGGGGGTGGTCCGGTAGGCGTTCGGCAGCTTCGCGTCCTCGTCGTGCCGGCAGGTGGCGGCCTGGGGGGCGCCGTCGTCGCCGCCGGGGGTCGGCAGACGGTCCTGGAACCAGAAGGCCGCCCCGATGACCGCGAAGAGGCCGATGGCCAGGGCTGCTTGGCCCCAGGCGTTCGGCTCCTTCTCGGCGGGGCGTTTCACCGCGGGCGGAGCCGTCGGCTGGGGGGTGGCGGGCGCGGTGACTTCCGCGTCCGCCCGGTCGCCCGCGTCGTCCGTGGAGGGCGCCGGAGCCGGGTGGCGGCGGGCGCGCAGGGCATGGACGACCACGCGCACGCGCAGCGCCGTCCCCAGCAAAAAGACCGCGCCGATGGCAGCCGCCACCCATCCCGCGTCGTCGACGAGGGCCAAGTACAGGATGCGTACGCCGAACACCGTCCCGACGAGGATGAGCAGCGGCTCGCGGACCCAGAAGGGGAGGAGACGGACGAGGAAACCGAGCATCCCGTGATCTCACCAGGACAAGATCACCTGGGCTGTGATGGAAGCCACAGTTCCGGCCTGCTGCTCAACCGTGATGAAACGAAGACCCCGTGGGTCCAGGCCGGTGGCGCGATCAGGCGTGGCGAGATCACCGTTCGGCACCTCTTGATGACGATCCGTCACTACCATGGCGTCCGTCGATCCCCACCCGCCCCCCGGGAGCCCGATGGAAACCGACCGTGACGGCGACAGCGTGCGCGACCGGCCGACGGCGGCCGCCGTGCCCGGGCCGCGTTCCCCGGCTCCCGGCGAGCCGGCCGTGCGGCAGGACGTGCTGGAGCTGTACAAGCTCGCCGTGGAGATGGCCGACCGGGTGTCCGCACGCCGCGGCTCGGCCAACGCGTTCTTCCTCTCCGTGCAGACGGCGCTGGTCAGCGTGATCGGCTTCGGGATGTCCCAGTGGGCCGAACCGCCGTGGTACGTCTTCGTACCGGTGACCATGGGCGGCGTCACCCTTTCCCTCGCCTGGTGGCTGCAACTCCGCTCGTACCGGCATCTCAACGCCGCCAAGTTCCGCGTCATCAACGAGATCGAGACGCGGTTGCCGGTGCGGATCTTCACCGACGAGTGGGCGGTGTTACGCGGCACCCCGGAGCCGCGCCGGACCCGCCGGTACGCCGAGATCGGCACCTCCGAACGCATCGTGCCGTTCGTGTTCGCCCTGGCCCACCTCGTGCTGCTGGCTGGCACACTGTCCGGGTGACCTACCTCGACCCGCTCGCCGATCTCATCCGGTCCTGTCTGCCGCCCGCCGCGCGGCCGCCCGAAGGCTCCGAGGACCTGTTCCGGCTCTACGCGGTGCTGCTCCGCGCGAAGGGTGAGCGGGTCACGGACGAGGACGTGCACGACGCGTGGTCCGCGTGGATGCAGACGGTCGACGACGGGCACGCCTCGCTCGTGCCCTTCGAGGACCTCTCCCCCGAGACGCGGGCGTCGGACGCGCCGTACGCGGAGGCGATACGGGAGGCGGCGCGGCGGTTGGAACGCGGTCGGGGGTGACCATGCGGGTGAATTCCCCACAACCGCAGCCTCGCACACGGGGGTTGTGAGTAGCGTCCGTCGTATGCAGGACGACGGGGAGTACGTGCACAACGAGGGCGAGGGGGAACTCGAAGCGCCCTTGCCACGCCAGTTACGCACGGTCGGGTGCGGCGCCCGAGGCGCCGGGTGCGTGACACGGGTTGCCGGATTCTTCACGGCGCTCGGCGGAGCCAACCACATCCGCGCACCGATCAGCTTCGGTGAATCGGTGACCGGGGGCATCGTCACCGGCCTGCTCATGATCGTGGGCGGTGTGGCGGCGGTCTACGCGGGCGCGCGTCTCTCCCGGTTCGGGAGGCGCCACACGACACGGCTGATCAAGGACGCGGGCGGTCTCGAACCGGGCTCTTACATCCTGTACCTGCGGCCCTTCGACCTCGACGACGCCCTCTACCAGATCAAACCCACGCCCACACGCAGTTGGCTCCGCAGACTCCAGACACCTCTCAGCCGTACCTTCGAGGAGGACATGGTCCTGTCTCTGCGGATGAAACTGGGGCGTGTGGTGGCCGTCGGCAAGCCCGGCGAACGCCTGCCGCTGTCCGGGGCGCGCCGGTTCTACCTGCCGCTGGACAACTGGAAGCCCACCGTGACCGAGGCCATCAGCAAGGCGCGGCTCGTGGTGCTCGCCACCGGGACCAGCAAGGGCACCCTGTGGGAGTTCACGGAGGCCGTCCGACTGCTGCCACCGGAACGGCTGATGGTGATGGTGTTCGCGGACGAACCCGAGTACGACCGCTTCCGGTCGGCGGCCGAGGCCGAGTTCGCCTCCCGAGCGGCCGAGTTGTCGGGTGCGGAGGCGGCGAGGCTCACCGGAATCCGGTGGCCGGACTACCCGCCGCTCAAGAACCCGGACGCGCCCTCCCGCATGGTGGGGGCCCAGGGAATGATCGTGTTCGGCCCCGATCTGGCACCGGAGTTCGTCCGTCTCGACCCCACCGCGGAGTGGGCCCTGAGCGAGCTGGGACGTCTCCGCAAGGTGATGCGCCACCAGGTGAACCCCGTCATGCGCCGCATCAAGCGGGGGCTGGCCCAGGCGCCTGCCCCCGCCCCCGGCGTGATCGCCCCCGCCCCGCCCCCGTACCCACCCGACGTCGCGCCCCGCGCCGAGTGAGCGTCAGGCGTCACCGCTGCGCGCCGGGTGAGCGTCAGGCGTCACCGCCCCGCCACCGCCGCCAACGGCACCTGGGGCGACGACGCTTGACCAGCCTCCGCCCGGAACGGGTGGACCCACAGCCCCTCCGCCCGCAGTCGCGGCAGCACCCCCTCGCCGAACCAGTACGCCTCCTCCAGGTGCGGGTAACCGGAGAGGACGAACTCGTCGATGCCGAGGGCGTGGTACTCCTTGACGCGTTCGGCGACCTCGGCGTGGCTGCCCACCAGGGCCGTGCCCGCGCCGCCGCGGACCAGGCCGATGCCCGCCCAGAGGTTGGGGTGGATCTCCAGGGCGTCGCGGTTGCCGCCGCCGTGCAGGGCGAGCATCCGGCGTTGGCCCTCCGACTCGCTGCGGGCGAGCCCCGCCTGGACCGAGCGGACCGTCTCCTGGTCGAAGCCGTCCAGGAGGCGGTGGGCCTCCGCCCACGCCTGTTCGGCGGTGTCGCGGGTGATGACATGCAGCCGGATGCCGAAGCGCAGGGTGCGGCCCTCCTCCGCGGCGAGGCGGCGGATCCAGGCGATCTTCTCCGCGACGGCGGCGGGCGGTTCGCCCCAGGTGAGGTAGACGTCGACGTGCTTCGCCGCGACCCGGCCTGCGATCGGCGAGGATCCGCCGAAGTACACCTCGGGCACCGGGTCGGGCAGCCGCGTCAGCCTGGCGTCCGCCACGCGCAGGTGGTCGCCCTCCAGGTCCACCGTCCTGCCCTGCCACAACTCCCGTACGACGGACAGGAATTCGTCGGTGCGGCGGTAGCGGTCGTCCTTGTCGAGGAAGTCCCCGTAGGCGCGCTGCTCATGGCTCTCGCCGCCGGTGACGACGTTGAGCAGCAGCCGTCCGCCGCTCTGCCGCTGGAAGGTGGACGCCATCTGCGCGGCGAGCGTGGGCGAGACGAAACCCGGGCGGAAGGCGACCAGGAACTTCAGCCGCTCGGTGTTCTGACTGACCATGGCGGTGGTCAGCCACGCGTCCTCGCACCACGCGCCGGTCGGCGTGAGCGCGCCGGCGAAACCCAGGTCCTCGGCGGCGCGGGCGATCTGGCTGAGGTAGGCGACCGTGGGCGGCCGGTCCCGTCCGGACGCCGTGGCCGGGGAGCCGTGGCCGCCGCCGACGACGTGACGGCTGTCGCCGTTGGTGGGCAGGAACCAGTGGAAGGTGAGGGACACGGGAGGGCTCCGTTCGGGGGTGCGGTGTCGGAGGACGCCGAGGTCGGAGGGAGGCAGTGCTCGGGGAGACAACGCTCAGCCGGTGGCCGCCAGCAGGGTGCGGCCGCCCAGCGCGCGGGAAAACTGGTCGGTGACCTGGGCCAGCGCCTCGGCCGCGGCGGGGGCGACGGTCAGGGTGCCGTCGTCGCCGACGGTGATCTCCTTGTCGAGGGTGAACCAGCCGGGCGTGATGTGGGCGGGGCCCATGGAGTTGAGCACGGGCCGCAGCGCGTAGTCGATGGCGAGGACGTGGGCGGTGGAGCCGCCGGTGGCCAGCGGCAGGACGGTCTTGCCCGTCAGCGCGAACTGCGGCAGCAGGTCCAGCAGCGTCTTCAGCAGCCCGGAGTACGCGGCCTTGTAGACGGGGGTGCCGATGACGACACCGTCGGCCTGCTGGAAGAGGGCGATGGTCTCGGCGATAGCCGGATGGTGGACGTCGGCGTGCAGCAGCGCCTCGGGCGGGAGGGCGCGTACGTCGAGCGGTATGACGTCGTGCCCCTGGGCGACGAGCCGCTGGTCGAGGTGGCGCAGCAGCCGGGCGGTGCGGGAGGTGGCGGAGGGGCTTCCGGAGACGGACAGGACGGTGGCCATGCGAGGACCTTCCGGGGATGGGGTGTGGGGCATGCCGGGCGGCGACGGGCAGCAGACGGCGGCCTACAAGGGCGGGACGGGCGGCGTCCGTCGCGTGACCGACCGGCGGAGGAACACGGGACGGGCGGCGTCCGTCGCGTGACCGACCGGCGGAGGAACGCGGTGAGCGGACGTCAGACGACGGCGCGTCGACGACGGCAGGCGTCAGCGGAACAGCTGGAGACCGTGAGAGAGAAGGCGCGGGCGCGAGGGTTCCCCTCGGGTGCGCTCAGACGTGACGGCGACAGAAGGAGCTGGAGACACGCGCGAGGTCGACATGGCGTCGCCGCGTGAGGTCCTGTCGCTTCATGCCGTCGATCAAAGCAGCGCTCGGTGACACGGGTCAAGAACGCCCGGACGTCGTTCCACATGCTGAGAGCCGCGAACGGGCGTGTGTGGGACGGTCGGCTCCCCCCGGGTCCGCGCCCGGGACGCGAACGCCGTCCCGGCGGCCGAGACGGCGCCTGCCGGTCTGGCGCGGCGCCGCCGGCGTGTGGTTACCTGAGCGCATGACCGTCCTCGTGACCCGCCGCCACGTCGATTACGTGCGCGTCACCACCACGGGCTGTCCCGCCGCGTAGCCACCTAGCTGACGCCGCGCGCCGGCCACTTGACCGGCCTCTTCTTCGCGATCTTCTCTCCTCATCGCCGTATCGCACCTCGCCGACCGCTGTCCCCGCCGTCCCTGCTGTGTCCCGGGCCGTGGCGCGCGGTGCCGTGGCGTCTTCAGGCGTGCCCTCCTCCCCCCTTCCCCGTACCTCCTGACGACGAAGGACTTCCCCGATGTCACCCCATACCGCGACCACCGCCGCGGCTGTCCATCCGCTGCTCGCCGACCGCTGGAGTCCCCGGTCGTTCGACGCCGCACACACTCTGGGCGACGAGGAGCTGGTCTCCTTGCTGGAGGCGGCCCGCTGGGCGCCCTCCGCCTACAACGCCCAGCCGTGGCGCTTCCTGGTCGGCCGGCGCGGCGACACCACGTACCTGCGCGTCCTCGACGCGCTCATCCCCTTCAACCAGGAGTGGGCGGGCGCCAGTTCGCTGCTGGTGGCGGCGGTGGCGCAGGAGCGCGTCGAGGACGGCGTGCCGCAGCCCGGCCCCGCGTACGACACCGGGCTCGCGGCGGCCCAACTGGTGTTGCAGGCGCACGCTCTGGGTCTGCACGCGCATCAGATGTCCGGCTTCGACGCCGACGCGTTGCGCGCGTCGCTGGGTGTGCCGGAGGGGTTCCGGCCGCTGTCCGTCGTCGCCGTGGGCGCGCTGGCACCGGCGGACCTGCTGCCGCCGAAGCTGCGGGAGCGGGAGACCGCCGTGCGGGAGCGGCGCCCCGGCGCGGAGACGTTCTTCACCCACACCTGGGGCACCCCGCTGTCCCTGAACCACTGACCACTCTCCATCGCCTCGAGGAGTGCACATGACCGTTCAGGACTCCACCACCGCCACCGGCACCGGCACCGGCACCGCCACCGACGCCTTCGTCGCCGAGTGGGAGAAGTGGCACCACGACAAGGACACCGCGCTCGCCCATGAGCACGGCTTCCTCGCCGTCACCGGCCTGTACTGGCCGACCTCCGAGCCGCAGCTGTTGCCCGGTGCGCCCGGCGTCTGGTCGGCAGGCGACGACGGGGTCACCGTCGAGCTGGGCGACGGGGAGGAGCTGGTGGTCGACGGCGCCACGGTGCGCGGCCGGCACGGCTTCGGCGTCCTCCCGGAGCGCGCCTCCGTCAACGCCGTCTGGGGTGACGCGGTGATCGAAGTGGCCCGCCGGGGCGGCCAGGACGTCATCCGGCCGCGGCACCCGGACCACCCGCTGCGCACGGCGTTCACCGGCACCCCCGCCTACGCGCCGGACCCGCGCTGGCGGCTCACCGGCACGTACGTGGCGTTCCCCGAGCCGCGTCCCACCACCGTGGGCGCCGCCGTCGAGGGACTCGAACACGTCTACGACGCTCCGGGGAAGGTCCGCTTCGAGATCGACGGGCAGGAACTGGAGCTGACCGCGTTCGAGGGCGGCGCGCCGGGCGCCCTGCTGGTGCTGTTCACCGACGCGACGTCCGGTGTGACCACCTACGCCGCCAACCGGGCGCTGAAGATCGACGTGCCCGGCCCGGACGGCCGTGTGGTGCTGGACTTCAACCGCGCCACCAACCTGCCGTGCGCCTACACCGACTTCGCGACCTGCCCCCTGCCGCCGGCCGGGAACCGGCTCCCGGTCGCGATCGAGGCCGGCGAGACGATCCCGTACGAGCGGAGGTCCGCCGCGGCCTGAGCGCGGCACGACGCGACCCCTCCGGTACGCGGATGCCGGAGGGGTCGCGTCATGTCCGGAGCACTCCGGGACCCGCGCCACGAGACCACAGGAACGGAACCCGGAACCGGCGCTAAGGGACCGGATCAACCGGCTCCCACGGGAACGGCGGGTCCGGCAGGGCGTGGCGGAGGGCGGGGGCCACCTCGGACTGGAAGCGTTCGAGGGAGTCCCGGTGCACGGACTCGGGCAGTCCGCCCGCGTCCGCGTGCACATGGAGCACGCTGTGCCCGAACCGGGCGTGGTAGCGGTGCACCTTGTCGACGATCTGCTGCGGGCTGCCGATCAGGGCGGAGCTGCGGTCGACGAAGTCCTCCACCGTCTCGAAGACGACGGGCAGTCCGGACTCCTTCTGGAAGGCGAGGTTGGCCTCGAAGACCGGCCGGTACGTCTCGACTGCCTCCTGGGAGGTGCGGGCCACCAGCAGCCCGGCCGAGCCGGCGCCGATCGCGATCCGCGCCGGGTCGTGGCCGTAGTGCTCCCAGCGTTCGCGGTAGTGGTCGATCAGTTCGGCGTAGGGCTCGACGGGGTGGGTGACGTTCGCGGAGAAGAGCGGGTCGCCGTGGCGGGCGGCCAGGTCGACGGACTCCTTGCTGGTGGCGCTGCCGTGCCAGACCCGGACGGGCCGCTGGTAGGGGCGCGGCCACACCTCGGCGTCCTTGAGCGGCGGGCGGAAGCGGGTGTCGGCGGTGATCCTGTCCTGCCGCCAGATGCGGCGGAAGACGTCGTAGCTCTCGGCGTTGCGGTCCCACTGGTTCTCAGGAGTGACCTGGAAGAGCTCGCGCTGGGCGGTGCCGTTGCCCTTGCCGATGATGAGGTCGAGGCGGCCCTCGGCGAGGTGGTCGAGGGTGGCGTAGTCCTCGTAGGCGCGCACCGGGTCGAGCAGGCTGAGCGTGGTGACGGCGGTGAAGAGGCGGATGCGGCGGGTCAGGGCCGCGATGTGGCTGAGGACGACGGTGGGCGCGGAGGAGAGGAAGGGCCGCTCGTGCCGCTCCCCCACGCCGAAGCCGTCGAAGCCCAGTTGCTCGGCGAGGACGGCGTTGTCGAGGACCTCGCGGAAGCGGTCGTGCGTCGGTTTCCGCACGCCGGTGACGGGGTCGGGGCGGTGGACGATCAGGGTGATCGCGAGGAACTTCATGAGGCGGCCCGCCGGTCGCGGTGGTCGTCGGGGTGGGCGAGGCCCAGGTGGTGGCGGAGGGTGGGGCCCTCGTAGTCGGTGCGGAAGACGCCGCGTTCCTGGAGCAGCGGGACGACCTGGTCCGCGAAGGCGTCGAGGCCGGTGGGGGTGACGTGCGGGACGAGGATGAAGCCGTCGGCGGCGTCGGACTGCACGTACTCGTCGATGGTGCGGGCTATGGTCTCGGCGGAGCCGATGAAGTTCTGGCGGTTGCCGGTCTCGATGACGAGGTCGCGGATGGACCAGTTGTGGGCGGCGGCCAGTTCGCGCCACTCGCGGGCCGTGGCCAGCGGGTCGCGGTACATCCGGACCTGGGCGCGGCCCTCGGCGATGTGGCGGCTGCTGACGTCCGGGTCGATGTCGGGCAGCGGCCCGTCGGGGTCGTAGCCGGACAGGTCACGGTTCCAGACGAACTCCAGGTGGCGCAGGGCGGTGGCGCCGCTGACCTGCTGGCGGCGCACCTCCTTGGCCAGGTCGCGTGCCTCGGCGTCCGTGTCGGCGAGGGTGAAGGTGGCGGCCGGCAGGATGAGCAGCTGGTCGGGGCGGCGGCCGTACGTGGCGAGGCGGCGCTTGACGTCGGTGTAGAAGGCCTGTCCGGCTTCGAGGGTGGCGTGGCGGCTGAAGATGGCGTCGGCGTCGGACGCGGCGAACTCGCGTCCCTCGTCGGAGTCGCCGGCCTGGAAGACGACGGGGCGGCCCTGCGGGGAGCGCGGGACGTTGAACCGGCCGTGGATGTCGAAGTGCTGTCCCTGGTGGACGAAGGCGCCGGCCTTGGCGTCGCGGAGGAAGACGCCGGTGTCCTGGTCGGCGAGGATCTCGTCGCCGTGCCAGGAGTCGAAGAGTTCGTGCGCGGTGGCGAGGAACTCCTTGGCGCGGGAGTAGCGCTCCTCCTGCGGGAGGAAGCCGCCGCGGCGGAAGTTCTCGCCGGTGAAGGCGTCCCAGGAGGTGACGACGTTCCAGGCGGCGCGGCCGCCGGAGAGGTGGTCGAGGGAGGCGAACTGGCGGGCCACCTCGTACGGTTCGTTGAAGGTGGAGTTGATGGTGCCGGTCAGTCCGAGGTGCTTGGTGACGGCGGCGAGCGCGGAGAGCACCGTGAAGGTGTCGGGGCGGCCGACGACGTCCAGGTCGTAGATCTTGCCGCCCTGTTCGCGCAGCCGGAGCCCTTCGGCGAGGAACAGGAAGTCGAACTTGGCGCGTTCGGCGGTGCGGGCGAAGTGCGCGAAGGAGCTGAACTCGATGTGGCTGCCGGACGCGGGGTCGCTCCACACGGTGGTGTTGTTGACGCCCGGGAAGTGGGCGGCGAGGTGGATCTGCTTCAGCGGCTTGCTCATGGTGGTGGTCGTTCCTCCGGCTCAGGCGGTGGCGTAGCGGTTGGCGGGCCGGGGCAGACCCAGCAGGCCGCGCAGGGTGCCGGCCTCGTAGGCGCGGCGGAAGGCGCCGCGGCGCCGGAGTTCGGGGACCAGTCCTCGGGTGATCGCCGGGAGGTCGTGGCCGAGGACGGCGGGCCGCAGCCGGAAGCCGGTGAGCCCGGCCGACCGGAACTCCAGAAGCAGGTCGGCGAGTTGGGCGGGGGTGCCGGTGAAGACGCGGGTGTCGCTCGTGAACGGCTCGCCGGCGAGGTCGTCCAGGCGGGCGCGGCGGGCGGCGGCCTGTGCCGGGTCGTCGTCGAGGAACACGGTGAGGTCGCCGAAGACGTGCAGGGGGTCCGCGGCGCGTCCGGCCGCCTCCTGCTCCTCGCGGACGGTGGCGACGATGTCGCGGGCCTGGTCCACGTCGTGCGGGGTGACGTAGCCGACGTCGGCCGCGCGGGCGACCAGGCGGTAGGGGACGGTGTCGTGGGCGAGGGCGGTGACCAGGGGCTGGCCCTGGGGCGGGCGGGGCGTGATGGAGGGGCCCTTGACGCTGAAGTGGCGCCCCTCGAAGTGGATGTAGTGGAGCTTGTCCCGGTCGATGAAGCGTCCGGTGGCGACGTCACGGATCTCGGCGTCGTCCTCCCAGCTGTCCCAGAGCCGGCGCAGCACCTCGACGTGGTCGGCGGCCTCGTCGAACAGGTCGGTCACCGTCTCCCGCGCGGCCGGCGCGTCATAGGCGTCGATCCGCGGGATGCCGCGGCGGCCGAAGTGGGCGGCCTCGTCGGGGCGGGCGGTGATCTGCACGCGGACGCCGGCCCGGCCGGTGCTGACGTAGTCCAGGGTGGCGATCGCCTTGGAGAGGTGGAAGGGCTCGGTGTGGGTGACGACCGCGGTCGGGACGAGGCCGATGTGCCGGGTCAGGGGGGCGATCCGGGCCGCGGTGAGCACGGCGTCGAGGCGGCCGCGCACCTGGTCGGTGCGGTCGTCGGGTTCGAGGAAACGGGAGGTCTGGAGGCCGAGGCCGTCCTCCAGGGTGACGAAGTCGAGCAGGCCGCGTTCGGCCTCGGCGACCAGGCCGGCCCAGTAGGCGGCGGTGAACAGGTCGCGGGGGCGGGACACCGGTTCCCGCCAGGAGGCGGGGTGCCAGCCGGTGCCCTCCAGGGCGACGGCGAGGTGCAGGGGTGATGCGGGAGTCGGGGACACGTCGGTGCCTTCCAGGAGGTCGGTGACGGTGGCGGGGCGGAGGGCGCGGGGACGGCGGGGAGCGCCGTCCCCGCGCCGTGGTCCGGTGGTGGTCAGCCGGCGGTCCTGGGCAGACCGGGCGGGTTGATCTCGGAGGTGGTGACGGCCTCGTCGGTCAGGCCCCAGCGCTTCAGCACCTTGGTGTAGGTGCCGTTCTCGATGACATGGTTCAGCGCGTCGGCGAGCGGCTCGACCAGTCCGTTGTCCTTCTTGGTGGTGGCGGCGATGAGGCCCTGGAGGTCGGCGCCGGCGCCGGAGTAGGTGCCGACGACCTCGGTCCTGCCAGTGGTGGCGGCGTGGTGGGCGGCGGTGGGGTTGGGGCCGAGGTAGATGTCGATGCGGCCGGACTGGAGGGCGAGGTAGGTGTCGCTGTCGTTCTGGTAGTACTTGATGTCCACCGGTTCGCGGCCGGCGCGCTCGTTCTCCTTGCTCCAGTCGATCAGCAGCTTCTCCTGGTTGGTGCCGCTGCTGACGGCGACGGTCAGGCCGGCCACGTCCTCGGGTCCGTCGACCTTCAGTCCCCTGCCCTTCTTCGCCTCGAAGCCGAGGTTGTCCTCGCGGTAGGTGGCGAAGTCGTACTTCTCCTTGCGTTCCTCGGTGACGGTGATGTTGCTGAAACCGGCGTCGTACTTGCCGCTGTCGAGGCCGACGAAGATGTTCTCCCAGGAGACGGGGTTGAGGTGCAGCTCCAGGCCGAGCACGTCGGCGACCAGGGAGGCGATGTCGGGTTCGACGCCGATGACGGTCTTGTTGTCGGTGGCGACGAAGGTGAGCGGCGCGGCGGAGCCGGAGGAGTTCACCACCTCCAAGGTGCCTCTTCTCCGTATCTCCGCCGGGACCTTGGCGGCGATGACGTCGACCTTGGCGGTGCGGACGCGGTCCTGGTCGGCGGTCAGGTTGATCGTCGTCCTGCCGCCGTTGCCGGAGGCGACCTCGGTGGTGCCGCCGTCGTCGGGGTTGCCGCAGGCGGCGAGGGCGAGGGCGGAGGTCAGGGCGAGCGCGGCGGCGGTGGAACGGCGGGGGGCCGAGAGGGACACGGGGTGCTCCTTGCGTGACGGCGGAAGGGGACGGGCGGGAAGGTCAGAGGACCTTGGAGAGGAAGGCGCGGGTGCGTTCGTGCCGCGGATCGTCCAGGACGGCCGAGGGCGGCCCCTGCTCGACGACCACTCCGCCGTCCATGAACACCACGGTGTCGGCGACCTCGCGGGCGAAGCCGATCTCGTGGGTCACGACGATCATGGTGGTGCCGGTGCGCGCCAGGTCCTTGATGACGTCGAGGACCTCGCCCACCAGTTCCGGGTCGAGCGCGGAGGTGGGCTCGTCGAACAGCAGCACCTTCGGTTCGAGGGCCAGGGCGCGGGCGATGGCGACGCGCTGCTGCTGTCCGCCGGAGAGCTGCCGCGGGTAGGCGTCGGCCTTGTCGGCGAGACCGACGCGGGCGAGGAGCCGCCGGGCCGTCTCCACGGCCTCCTTGCGCGGGCGGCGCAGCGCGGCGACGGGCGCCTCGACGAGGTTGTCCTCCACGGTGAGGTGCGGGAAGAGGTTGAAGTTCTGGAAGACGAACCCGATGTGGGTCCGCTGCTTCAGTACGTCCTTCTCCTTCAGCTCGTGCAGCCGGTTGCCGGAGCGGCGGTAGCCGATGAGCTCGCCGTCGACGCCGATCCAGCCCCGGTCGACCTTCTCCAGGTGGTTGATGGTGCGCAGCAGCGTGGACTTGCCGGAGCCGGACGGGCCGAGGATCACGGTGACCTCGCCGGCCCGGACCGTCAGGTCGACGCCGCGCAGCACCTCCAGCGGGCCGAAGCTCTTGTGGACGCCGCGCACGTCCACCATGACGTCGCTCATCGGATGTCTCCCAGGGGCTTGAACGGTACGACGGGCTGGTGGCGCCGGGCGGCCGCGGTGCGCAGGGCGCGGACGGTGCGGCGGGCGCGCTGGAGCGGGGTGGGCGGCGGGGTGCGGTCGGCGCCGCGGGCGTAGCGGCGTTCCACGTAGTACTGGGCGACCGACAGCACGGAGGTCAGGACGACGTACCAGGCGGTGGCGACCAGCAGCAGGGGGATCACCCGGCCGTTGCGGCCGTAGATGACCTGCACCTGGTAGAACAGCTCGCCGATGGACATCACGTAGACCACCGAGGTGCCCTTGAGCAGGCCGATGATCTCGTTGCCGGCGGTGGGCAGGATGGCGCGCATGGCCTGCGGGAGCACGATGCGCCGGATCTGCCGCAGCCGGGGGATGCCGAGCGCGGCGGCCGCCTCCAGCTGGCCCTCGTCGACGGCGAGGACGCCGCCGCGCACGATCTCGGCGGCGTAGGCGGCCTGGTGGAGGGTCAGTCCGATGACGGCGGCGCCGAGGGTGCCGATGATGCTGTTGCTGTCGACGGACCAGAACACCGGCCCGAAGGGGATGCCGAAGCCCAGCCGGTCGTAGAGGGCGCTCAAATTGAACCAGAACACCAGCTGCACGATCATCGGGATGGACCGGAAGATCCAGATGTAGGTCCAGGCGACGGTCTGGAGCACAGGGCTCCGCGACAGCCGCATGAAGGCGAGGACGGTGCCCAGCAGGAAGCCGAGGACGGTGGCGTAGGCGGTCAGCTGGAGCGTCACCCACACCGCCTGGACGATCGTCTCGGACAGCACGTAGTCCTGGAAGACGCCCCATTCCCAGACGGGGTTGGTGGCCAGGCCGTGGGTGAACTGGGCGACGAGCACGATCACGGCGGCGGCCGCGATCCAGCGGGCGTGGTGGCGGGCGGGGACGACCTTGAGTCCTGCCGGGTCGTCGGGCAGGGGCGGGGCCGGGGCGCCGGGGGCGGCCGGGCCGGGCGGCGCGGTGTCGGTGGTGGAGGGCATGGCGTCGTTCCTGCTCGGCTCAGAGGTGTTCGCGGGGGTTGATCTCGGAGGCGTCGATCGCCGAGGCGGTGGTGCCCCACTTCTCGAGGATCCGGGCGTAGACGCCGTCCTTGATCAGTTCGTTGACGGCGGCCTGGAACGCCTTGGTGAGCGGGGAGCCCTTCTTGAAGGCGAAGCCGACGTCGAGGCGGTGGAACTCGCCGAGGAACTCCGTCTGCGAGGCGGGCTGCGACGCCTGGTGGCGCAGGCCGTTGATGGTCGACATGACGACGTCGATGCGGCCCTGCTGGAGCGCGGTGAGGGTGGCGGCGTTCTCCGCGTAGACCTTCACGTCGTACGGCTTCTTGCCGGCCTTGGCGCAGACGCCCTTCTGTGCGGTGAGGGTGGCCTCGAAGGTGGTGCCGGCTCCGGTGCCGATGGTCAGGCCGCACAGCTGGACCAGGTCGGTGATCTTCTTCTTGCCGAGTTTCGTGTCGCCCTTGCGGACGGCGAAGCCCTGGCCGTCGTTGATGTAGGTGACGAAGTCGATGGTCTTCAGGCGTTCCTCGGTGACGCCGAAGTTGCCGGTGCCGACGTCGTACTTGCCGCTGCCGAGCGCGGGCAGGATCGTCTCGAACGAGGCGTCCTGCCGCTGGAGTTCGAGGCCGAGCACCTTGGCGACGGCGTCGGCGACGTCGATGTCCTGGCCCTCGGGGTCCTTGTCCGTGCCGTTGGGGTAGTAGGCGCCGGGCGGGAAGCCGACGGAACTGCCGACGCGGAGCGTGCCGGCCTCGCGGACTTCGGCGGGCAGCAGGGCGGCGATCGAGTCGACCTTGCGCACGTCCGCGACGGGGTCGTCGCCCGCGGCGGCCTGGGCGCCCGCCGGGGCCGTGCCGCCGGTGTCGCCGGAGCCGCAGGCGGTCAGGGCCAGCAGCGGCAGCAGGGCGAGCGCGGCGGCGCGGTGGAGTCGGGTACTGAAACGGGGGAGGTTCACGGGCGGGAGACCTTTCGGGGGTGCGGCGGGGGTGGGGCGTCGGGCGGGGACGGGAGGTCCTGTGGAGTGCCGAGGTGCTTCTCGAAGGGCAGCGGGCCGATGGTCTCCGGGTCGGCGTCCGTGTCGAACAGGGGTGTGTAGCCGGTGGCCAGATACAGGCCGCGGGCCTCGGGCTGGCGCGGGCCGGTGGTGAGGTACACGCGCCGGTAGCCGCGGGCGCCGGCCACGCGCTCCAGCTCGGCGACGACGCGTCGGGCGAGGCCGCGTCTGCGGTGCGCGGAGTGCGTCCAGATGCGTTTCAGTTCGGCCGTGGCATCGTCGTAGCGGCGGAAGGCGCCGCCCGCGACCGGCTCGCCCCGCTCCAGGAGCAGCAGCAGGACGCCGCCGTGCGGAGCGGTGAACTCCTCGTCGGGGTAGCGGGACAGTTCGGTGTGGGCGTCGCGGCCGTAGCGGGCGGAGTACTCGTCGCCGAGTTCCCGCAGCAGCGGACGTACCCGGGGGTCGGAGACCGGCACGTCGACGAACGTGAATTCTGTGTTGCGATGCGGCAGTTGCGCGAAGGACGTCATCGCGTCACCGCCCCCCAGGCCCGCAGGTCGGGCCGGTGGGCGCCGTTCGAGCGTGAGGGTGGTGCGGAGGGCGGCCGGTGGTACGGCTCGACGGGCATGGGTGTGACCTCTCGGGGCGTCCGGGCGCACGCACGCAGGGGTGAACCGCGGCGCGTGCGACGAGAGATGAGGAGCCGTCAGACGGAGGACGGGTGAAGGAGGACGTGACGACGCCGGGCGTCGGAAGACACGGGGGTGCGGCAGCGCGCGTGGAAGAAGAACTCGGCCCGCGACGGGGTCACCGAGGGAGGGAAGGGCCGGTCAGACGGCCCGCTGCCGAGTCAGGCGCAACACGCGGCGGACCACACGCGACCGAAGTCGATGTGATCGCGCGACACCAGGCGCTGCTGCTGGGCATTCATGCGACTTATTGAGCAGGACATCGCGCCGCACGTCAAGCGGCGCCCGGATGCCGGGACGCTTGCCCGGCGCCTCGGCCGATGCTCCGACGGCGCTTCGGACGGCGCTTCGGCGGGCGCTGTTGACACGGTGCGGCCACGGGCGCTTACGATCGGCGACGGACCGGCCGCCCGTGTCGTACGGGCGTCCGCTCCGGCCGCGTTGAGGGACGCGGCGCATGTGACGACGCCGGACCCCGGCGCATTGTGCCCGCGCGGCCAGCCACTGCCGCGCTCCGTCGGTCACAGGTGCCGCCGGGTGGTCATCCACGCCCGCGCCCTCTCCCGGAGAGTCCTTCGATGGTCATGCCTTCCGGCGTCACGCCGGCCCCTGCCGCGATCCCGCCGAGAAAACAGCCGGACGACACCACCGCCCCGGACACGGACGTGCCGCGGATCGTGCCGCGCCGGAACACCGGCCGTCGGCTCACCGCCGCGCTCGCCCTGCTGTTGTTCGTGATGGTCCTCAACTCCGTCGTCCGCAACGACGCCTTCCAATGGAACGTGGTGGGGCGGTACTTCACCACCGCCGCCGTGCTGGACGGGCTGCTGCTGTCGCTGTGGCTGACGGCCGTGGTGATGGTGCTGGGATTTCTGATCGGCACCGTGCTGGCAGTGATGCGGCTGTCGGCCAACCCGGTTCTGCGCACGCTCAGCTGGGGCTACATCTGGATCTTCCGGTCCACGCCGCTGCTGGTGCAGCTGCTGTTCTGGTTCAACATCGGCGCGCTGTACCCGACGCTCGGCCTCGGCGTCCCGTTCGGACCGCAGTTCGTCACCGTGCAAACGGTCAATCTGCTCGGGCCCACGCTGACCGCCGTGATCGGCCTGACCCTGCACGAGAGCGCGTACGCGGCCGAGGTGGTGCGCGGCGGCATCCTGTCGGTCGATTCCGGGCAGACCGAGGCGGCCCAGGCGCTCGGGCTGAGCAGACGCCGTACGCTGCGCCGGATCGTCGTGCCGCAGGCGATGCGCTCCATCGTGCCCACCGCCGGCAACATGCTGATCGGCACCCTGAAGGGCACGAGCATCGTGAGCGTGCTGGCCGTGCACGACCTGCTGTACTCGGTGCAGCTGATCTACAACCAGACGTACCAGATCATCCCGCTGCTGATGGTCGCCACCCTGTGGTACATCGCGGTCACCACCGCGCTGAGCATCGCCCAGTTCTACGTCGAGCGGCACTACGCGCGCGGCAACTCCCGCGCCCTGCCGCCGACTCCGCTGCAACGGGTGCACGGCAACCTGACCGCGCTGCGGCTGTGGCTGCGCCGTGCCACCGCGGCCGACGCCCGCCCGGTGATCGGCGGTGACCGGTGAGCGGCGCGTCCGCACCCGCGGTCCTGGCCGTCGTCGGCGCGGGGCCGCGCGCCACCGGGCTGCTGGAGCGCATCGCCGCCAACGCGCCCGAACTCTGGGACGACGCACGGGCGTTGCACATCCATCTGATCGACCCGCATCCGCCCGGGCCGGGGCGGATATGGCGGCACGAGCAGTCGGGGCTGCTGCGGATGAACTCGATGGCGGAGGACGTCACGATGTTCACCGACGAGTCGTCCACCGTCGAGGGCCCGGTGCGGCCAGGCCCTTCGCTGGCGGAATGGGCGGCCCAGTTCTCCGGCCGGGGCCCGCGCCACGCCCCGTACGCCGAGCCCGCCGACCCGGAGGTGCTCGCCGAGCTGCGCGCGCTGGACCCGGCCGACTTCCCCACCCGCCGGGCGCAGAGCGCGTACCTGGACTGGGTGTTCCGCCGGGTGCTGACCGAGCTGCCGCCGTCGGTCACCGTCGAGTGGCACCGCACCACGGCGACCGCGGTCACCGGCCCGCCGGACGGCCCGCAGCAGGTGCGCCTCGCGGACCGTGCCACGGCGCTCACCGCCGACCTGGTGGTCCTCGCCCAGGGGCACATCGGCGCCGAACCGGCCGCGGCGCACCGCGCGTTCGCCGACTTCGCCCGCCGGCACGGCCGTTTCCACCTCCCGCCGGAGTTCTCCGCCGACGCGGACCTGTCCGGTCTGCGGCCCGGCGAGCACGTCCTCCTGCGCGGCTTCGGGCTGGCCTTCGTCGACCTGATGGCGCTGCTCACGGAGGGGCGCGGCGGACGGTTCCGCACCCGCCCGGACGGCACCCTCCGCTACGTTGCCTCGGGGCGTGAACCCGTGCTGCACGTCGGGTCGCGGCGCGGGGTGCCGTACCACTCCAAGACCCGCTACCGGCTCCAGGGGCCGCGCCCCGCGCTGCCCCGCCACTTCGGTCCCGCCGCGGTGGACGCGCTGCTCGCCGAGGGCCGCCCGCTGGACCTGCGGCGGGACGTGTGGCCGCTGATGGCGAAGGAGATCGGATACGGCCACTACCACGAGCTGTTCCACGCCCACCCCGGACGGACCACGCTCCCCTGGACGGACTTCGCCGCCGCCTACGACCGGCTCGGCTGGTACGACGCGGAGATGACGGCGCTGGTCGCCTCGGCGGTGCCGGACCCGGCGGACCGGCTGGACTTCGAGGCGCTGGACCGGCCGCTGGAGGGCCTGGCCTTCGCGACACCGGACGCGTTCCAGGAGCATCTGCGGGCCTACGTCGCCGCGGACGTCGCCCGCCGTGAGAATCCGGAGTTCAGCGCGGACCTCGGGGCGTTCCTCGCCCTGCTGTCCCTCTACGGGCAGCTGCCGCGGCTGGTGGAGTCGGGCCGGCTGACCGCGCGGTCCGTGGCCGAGCAGCTCGACGGCTGGTGGCAGGGCTTCTTCAGCTTCCTGGCCTCCGGCCCGCCCGGCTTCCGGCTGCGTCAACTGCTCGCGCTGTCCGAGGCGGGGGTCGTGCGCTTCCTCGGCGCGGACGTCCGGATCGCCGCCGAGGAGTCCACCGGCACCTTCACCGCGACCAGCCCCACCGTCCCCGGCCACGTCACCCGCGCCACCGCCCTGATCGAGGCGTACCTGCCCGGTCCCAGCCTGGACCGCACCGAGGACCCCCTGCTGCGCGGCCTGCACCGCTCCGGGGCGCTCGCCGAGGAGGTCGTCACGGACCCCGCGTTCACCCACCGCTCGGGGCTGCTCACCGTGTCCCCCGCGGACGGGCGGCTCGTCGACCCGTCGCTGGGCGGGCCGCACCCGCGGCGGATCGCGCTGGGCGCGCCCACCAACAGCCGCGCCGTCGCCGCGTTCGCCCGGCCCCGCACCGACTCGCCGGGCTTCCGGCAGAACGACGCGGTGGCCCGTGCGCTGCTGCGGGCGCTCGCGGAGGTGTCCCCGGCGGCCGACCCCGCGTCGGTCGCCGTGTGAGAGGCGGGCGTGTGACGGGCGGGCGCGTGACGGGCGGGCGTGAGGGACCGGCCTGTGTGGTCGGACTCGTTCGCCCCGGTTCCGGCATGACCGCCTCTGATCGGGGCAAACGGTCCGCCTGGAACCGGGGAGGACACCATGACGATGACGGAGCAGCCGGCCGGGCCGGCGGAGAAGGGCGGCGCCTGCTGCGCGCACGCGCACCACGACGACCGTGCCGCGCGGCCGGACGCCGAGCCGCCGGAGCCCGCGCGCGAGCGGGTCAACCGCCGCTGGAACGAGGTGCTTCAGGAGACGCGCGTCACCCAGACGGGCGTCCAGATCCTCTTCGGGTTCCTGCTGAGCGTGGCGTTCACCCCGCTGTTCCGGGAGCTGGAGACGCCGGACAAGGTCATCTACGTCATGACCGTGGTGTTCGGCGCCTCCGCCACCGGCGCGCTGATCGCGCCCGTGTCCCTGCACCGCTTCCTGTCCGGGCAGCGGATGAAGGACGAGCTGGTGGAGACGGCCGGACGCCTGATGGTCTGCGGGATGGTGCTGCTCGCGCTCACCATCGGCTGCACGCTGCTGCTGATCCTGCGCTTCGTGGTGCCGGGCGTGCTCGCCGAGGTGCTGGTGGGCGCGGTCATGCTGTGGTTCGGGCTGTGCTGGTACGTGCTGCCGGTGCTGCTGCGCCGCCGCTCCGCCCGCCGGGCGCGGCGCGAACAGCAGTAGCCGCCGGCGGACGGGGCGCGAACAGCGGTAGCGGCCGGCGGACGGGGCCGGTGCTCAGCGGCGCAGCGGGGTCTCCTGCTCCATGTGCGACAGCTTCTCCGGGTTGCGCACGGCGTACAGGCCGGTGACCAGGCCGTCGTCGACGCGGACCGCGAGCACGCTGTCCAGCTCGCCGTCGAGGTGCAGCACCAGCGCGGGACCGCCGTTGACCAGCGCCGGCCGCAGCGTCAGCGCGGCGGGGACCTTGCGCAGCCCGCCGTGCAGCAGCCGGGCCACCTTGTCCGCGCCGACGACCGGCCGCAGCACCGCCTGCTTGATGCCGCCGCCGTCGCCGAGCAGGACGACGTCCGGCGCCAGGACGTCCAGCAGACCCTGGAGGTCGCCCGTCTCCACCGCCCGCCGGAACGCGTCCAGGACATGGCGGGTGCGCTGCGGCGACGCGTCCCCCCGGGGCCGCCTGGCCGCCACGTGCGCGCGCGCCCGGTGCGCGATCTGGCGCACCGCCGTGGGGGACTTGCCGACGGCCTCCGCGATCTCGTCGTAGCCGACGTCGAACACCTCGCGCAGCACGAACACCGCGCGCTCGGTCGGCGCGAGGGTCTCCATCACCAGCATCATCGCCATCGAGACGCTGTCGGCCAGTTCGACGTCCTCGGCGACGTCGGGCGAGGTGAGCAGCGGCTCGGGCAGCCAGGAGCCGACGTAGGACTCCTTGCGGCGGCCCAGTGTGCGCAGCCGGGTCAGGGCCTGGCGGGTGGTGATCCGCACCAGGTACGCGCGCCGGTCCCGCACGTCCGCGAGGTCGACGCCGGCCCAGCGCAGCCAGGTCTCCTGGAGGACGTCCTCGGCATCGGCGGCCGAGCCGAGCATCTCGTAGGCGACGGTGAACAGCAGGTTCCGGTGGGTGAGGAAGTCCTCGGTGGCGGCGCCGGCGCCCCGGCCGCGCCCGCCGTCCTTCCCGCGCCCCTCACCGCCGCTGGTCACGTCCGCTCCCTGGTCCCGGCTTCCGATCACAGTCATACGCACAGGACGCCGGCCGGCCCGGTCCTGTGACACCGGCGGCGTGTGGTCCAGCTCACGTCGGCCGCCCGTCACACGGTAGTGCCGGCCGGCATCTGGTGGGTGTCCCGAACGAGACCACGAGTGAGGACCACACCATGGACACCACGGACACCCGGTTCAACCTGTTCGAGAACGAGATCGCCGCCCGTTGGGCCAAGCGGTTCGCCGGCGCGGCACTGGTGCTGCACGACGCGTCGCTGCCGAAGTCCGTGCAGGAGCTGGTGTCGCTGCGCGCCAGCCAGATCAACGGCTGCGGCCACTGTGTCGACATGCACGTCAAGGAGGCCGTCGCGGCCGGGGAGAGCGCGGACCGGCTGCACCTGGTCGCCGTCTGGCGAGAGACCACGGTGTTCACCGAGGCGGAGCGGGCGGCCCTCGCGCTCGCCGAGGAGGGCACCCGCCTCGCCGACGCCCACGAGGGCGTGTCGGACGAGACCTGGGCGCAGGTGCGGAAGCACTACGACGACGACCAGACGGCGGCGCTGGTCTGCCTGGTCGCGATGATCAACGCGGCCAACCGGCTGGCGGTCATCACCCACCAGAAGGGCGGCTCGTACAAGGCGGGGATGTTCGCGGAGGCGGTCGCGCAGCAGTGAGGTCCGGTGGCCGCAGGCGGCGACCGTAGAAGTCCGGAGTGCGGAGTCCGGCGCCGGAAGCCGGAAGCCGGAAGCCGGGAGCCGGGCTCAGCCGCTGAGCCCGGCTCCGGACTCAGCCGCTCTTGCGCCGGAAGGACCGCTGGCTCTTCGCCGGTCCGTGCGTGGCACGCACCTTGGAGGCGTTCGGGTTGCCGGCGGCCTCGGCCGCCTCCGCCTGGGCGCCTCGCTTGCGCTCCAGGGCCTCGCGGAACTTGCGCTTGAGGTCGTAGGTGCCGTCGGCGTCCGGCGTGACCGAAGGCGTCGAGGCGTCGGCCGGCTCCGAACCTTCCGTGGCGGGGGGCTGTGCGGTCATGGTGACCTCCTGCGTTCGGGGACGGACGGGCGAGCACAGCTTGTCACGTCGCGCCCCGGACGGGCAGCGCATTTTCCGGCGCGGTGCCGGTCGGCCGACGGGGTTTCGGTCAACCGCCGCGATGGCGCTCGGTCGGCGCGGTGCCGGTCAGCGGCCGCGGCGCACCTGCGCGGCCCGGCGCGCCTCGGCGAGCTTGCGTGCCTCGCCCGCCTTGCGGGAGGACCTGCCGCCGGAGCCGGAGCCGGAGCCAGTGCCGGAACCGGAACCGCGCGGGGCGCCCTTGCTGGTGCCCATGCCCCGGAAGGGCGCGTTGGTGTTCTTGGGGCGGGGCGCGGCGGGCCCGCCGTCGAGGGGGACGCCGGAGGGGGCCTTGGCGCCGGTGATCCGGGTCAGTTCCGCCTCGCCGGAGCGCACCGTGGTGACGGTCGCTTCGATGCCGGCCTCGGCCAGCATGCGGAGCGTCTCGCGGCGCCCGCCCGACGCCACCAGCGTGACCACGCGGCCGGACGCGCCGGCGCGGGCGGTGCGGCCCGCCCGGTGCACGTAGTCCTTGGGGTCGGCGGGCGGATCGACGTTGACGACGAGGTCGAGGTCGTCGACGTGCAGGCCGCGGGCGGCGACGTCGGTCGCGACGAGCGCGGTGATCCCGCCCTCCTTGAACTGGGCCAGCGTGCGGGTGCGCTGCGGCTGCGACTTGCCGCTGTGCAGGGCCCCGGCACGCACCCCGCTCGCCCGCAGGTGCCGGGTGAGCCGGTCGACGGCGTGCCGGGTCTCGAGGAACAGCAGGACGCGGCCGTCGCGGGCGGCGATCTCCGTGGTGACGGCGTAGCGGTCGGGGCCGTGGACGACCAGGAGGTGGTGCTCCATGCCGGCGACCTTGGCGCCGGCCGGGTCGACCGAGTGGACCACGGGGTCGTGGAGGTGGTCGCGGACCAGTTGCCCGACGTCGCCGTCCAGGGTGGCCGAGAACAGCATGCGCTGGCCCTCGGGGTGCACCTGGGCGAGCAGTCCGGACACCTGCGGCAGGAAGCCCAGGTCGCACATCTGGTCGGCCTCGTCCAGGACGGTGATCCGCACCCGTCCCAGCCGGCAGGCGTTGCGTTCGACGAGGTCGTGCAGGCGTCCGGGGGTGGCGACGACGACCTCGGCCCCTTGGCGCAGCGCGGCGATCTGACGGCTGATCGACAGGCCGCCGACGACGGTCGCCATCCGCAGCCGCAGCGCCTCGGCGTACGGCTCCAGTGCCTGCGTGACCTGCTGGGCCAGCTCGCGGGTGGGTACCAGGATCAGGGCGAGGGGCTGCTTGGGCTCGGCGCGGCGCCCGGCGATACGGGTCAGCAGCGGGAGGCCGAAGGCGAGCGTCTTGCCGGCGCCGGTGCGCCCGCGCCCCAGGATGTGGCGTCCGCGCAGCGCGTCGGGCAGCGTGGCGGCCTGGACGGGGAAGGGTTCGCGCACGCCGAGCCGGTCCAGGGTGCGCAGGACGGTCTCCGGCAGGCCCAGGGCGGCGAAGGAGCCGTCCGGCGCGTGGACGGAGGGCGGTGCCGTGGCGTCGGATCGGGCGGGATCGCCGTGACGGGCGCCGGAGTCGTCGGGGTGGGTCATGAGGGTGCCTTCCGCAGGGGGACGTACCGGGGAAGGCGCGGCGGGAGGGGAACGGTCCGCGTAGGGGCGGAACCCGGCCCGGGGCTCACCACCGCGACGACCGCGCAAAAGCGCCACGGTAGCACGGGCCGGGGTGTGCGGCCGGGGTGTGAAGCCGGGGGGAGAGGCCGGGCCGCGCGGACTCGCGGCCGGCGGCTCGCGGCTCGCCGGCGGCCGGTGTCAGGTGCGGGCGGCGCGGCGTGCGGCGTAGGCGGCGGGCAGGTAGCGGAGCCGTTCGGGCAGGCGCGGTACGACGGTGCGGACGACGCGGCCGAGCAGCCGCAGCCGCCGCTCGTCCCGCGGGGTCCACGGTATGTCGAGCCGTTCACGGGCGAGGGGCGGCAACAGCCCCTTGGTCACGAAGACTTGGAGCCGCAGCAGGGCGGGACGCAGGACGGGCCAGAGCAGCCGCAGTGCCGCCCCCGACCCGTCCGGCGGCGGCACGGGCCGGCGCGGATCGAGCAACTCCGCCACGACGACGGTCCGTTCCAGCTCCTCCCGTACGACCGTGTCGAAGTAGGTCCAGAACTCCTCGACGGAGCCCGGCATGTCACGCTCGCGGATGCCGAGGATGCGCCCGAGGCGGCGCGCCTCCGCGTGCAGGCGCCGCTCCCCCGCCTCGTCGAACGGACGGAACAGATACTCCGCGGCCCGCAGGAAGACGGGGAATCCGGTGGCGTGGACCCAGGCGTAGGGGGCGGGGTTCAGCGCGTGGTACGGACGCCCGCGGGTGTCGGTGCCCTTGATGTCGCGGTGCAACCGGCGGAGCCTGCGGCCCTCCTCGACGGCGCGGTCACCGCCGTAGACCCACAGTTGCAGCGAGTCGAGCGAGCGGCGGGCGCGGCCCCAGGGGTCGGTGCGAAAGACGGAGTGCTCGTCGACGCCGGCGCCGACGGCCGGGTGTGCGACCTGGAGGACGAGGGCGGCGGGGAGGTAGAGCAGGACACGGATGTCGCCGGTCATGTCCCAGAGGAGGGTGCCGGGGGTGAACGGGAGGGGGTCGGTGCGGGGGGCGACGGCCGCGAGGGCGGCGGGGGCCGCGGGCAGGCCGGGGTCCGCCGCCGGTGCCGGTACCCGTGCCGGTATCGATACCGGTGCCGATGTCGTCTCGTCGGCCGCGTGCGCCGCCCGCCCCGTGTCCATACCTCCAGCCTCCCACGCCCCACCCGTGGCGGTGCGGGCGCGTCCGGCAGGGCGTCAGGGCAGGTCGGGACGGACGAGCGCCCGCGTCAAGGGCAGTTTCACTCGGGGCGGCCAGGACACCCGGCGCTGGTCGGACGACGACCCGGCCGCAGGGTGCTCTCGTGCCCCTGGGCGGCGGGCCGGGCACCACCCGCGACGGAGGGATCGGCAGGATGACCTCGCACGACGCTGACACACCGGGAACGGCCATCGTCACAGGGGCCTCCTCCGGCATCGGCTGGGAGTACGCGACCAGGCTGGCCGGGCACGGCTGGGGTCTGGTGCTGGTCGCGCGGCGGGCCGAACGGCTGGACGTGCTGGCGAAGGAGGCGCTCGGGGCGGGGGCGGCCGGGGTGGAGACGCTGGTGGCGGATCTGGGCAGCCCGGAGGACCTGTCCCGGGTCGTGGAGCGGGCGTCCGGGGACGACGTGGACCTGGTGGTGAACAACGCCGGCATCAACGGTTACGGCTCGTTCGCCGAGGCCGACGCCGGTCTCCTCACCAGGGTGCTGAACGTGAACGTCGTCGCCCTGACGGCGCTGACGCGGGCGGCGGTGCCGGGCATGCTGGCGCGCGGCCGGGGCACCGTGATCAACGTGGCGTCACTGCTGGCCTTCGCCGGCGACCTCCCGCCGGACCCGCTCCCCCGGCGGGCCGTCTACGCCGGGTCCAAGGGATACGCGGTGACCTTCACCCGCACCCTGGCCGCCGAGCTGGCCGGCACTCCGGTGCGGGTGCAGGTGGTGTGCCCGGGGCTCACGGCGACCGAGTTCCACCTGGGCGCGGGTGACACCCCGGTGAGCGGCGAGCGGCGCGTCCACGAGGAGGGCGGCATGCCGGCGGCGGACGTGGTGACCGCGTCCCTCGCTGCTCTGGAGACCGGTGAGGTGGTGTGCGTACCCGGTCTGACGGACGCGGGGGCCGTGACCCGGCTGGCGGAGGCGGAACTGGGCCTGCGCGCGGGGTCGGGGCGCCGTATGGCACCGCGCTACGCTCACGGAGAGTGACGCCGAGCCGCGACGCCGGCCGCGCGCGGACTACGCGCTGTCCGCCAGCTCGCCGTGCCCCTGGGCGCGGGCGCAGTGGGCGCAGCAGAAGAACTGGCCGCCGGCCTGATGCCCGTGGCCGAGCACCTTGCACCCGCAGTTGTCACAGACGGGCGCCATCTTGTGGGCGGCGCACTCGATGCTGTCGAACGTATGGACGGAACCGTCGACCGTGTGCACCTCGAAGGAGAGGCTGTAGTCGTTCCCGCACACTTCACAGATCGCCATGATCCGCTCCCTTCGCAGTGCGGGCCGAGTACCTCGGTGGGGGCGGCGTCATGCGCGGGAAACACGGGACCGAGGGTTCCGCGACGAAGTGCCGTGACGACACGGTTCGCCCTCCGGGGCCCCACTCTCCGGTCGGTGGACCGCGACGGCGTCCGGATGGGGGTGTGACGGTCGGTGGGCGGGGGTGCCAGAGCGCCGCCGCGAGCCCGGCGCGTCGGTACGCTCACGACGTCGAGTCGCACCGATCGGGGGATTGGCGCCCGGCGGCCATGGGCAGGGAGTCCACCAGTACGTGACATGAGCACGCCACCTTCCCCCACAGGAGGTCGACCATGTACGGACGCACCATCGCCCACGGCGTCACCGCCGCCCTCGCGGTGACCTTGGCCCTGGCGGGCGGCCAGGCCCACGCGGCACCGGCGGATCCCGGCGCCCGGCCCCTCGCGGCGCGCGTCGTCACCTACGACGCCAGTGCCGCGGCGGAGTTCAGGTCCGCCGTCGACCAGGGCGCGGCGATCTGGAACGCCAGCGTCACCGGCGTGCAACTGCGCCCGGTCACCACCGGGCAACGCGCCAACATCCGCATCCTGGCCGACAACGGCTGGCCCCGCGCCTCGACCACCTCGCTCGGCAACGGAACGGTCTACATCGGACGGCAGGCCGTCGACCAGGGGTACGACACGGTACGGATCTCGTCGCACGAACTCGGTCACATCCTGGGCCTGCCGGACCGCAAGCCCGGCCCCTGCACCAGCCTGATGTCGGGCTCCAGCGCCGGCGTCTCGTGCCGCAACCCGTATCCGAACACGGCCGAGAAGGCGGAGGTCGAGAGCAACTTCGGCGCCGCGGCCGCCCGTTCGGCGGGCGCTCCGCGCACCGCGCAGACCGTGGACTGACGCACATGACCGGTGCGCGAGGGAGGACGGCCCGCCGTCCCCGCACGCGGAGCCGTACGGGTGCGCGTGCGGGACGCCGGGCGGAAGACGCCCACGCATACCGGAGACACCGGCATCCCCGTCGCCGACGGCACTTCCGCGTCGGCCCCACTGCTGCCGACCCGTCGCCGTGGCCCGGCACGGCGGCCGGTGGCCGGCCTGCTCCGGCCGCCTCACGGCCGGCTGAGCCGGGCCGCGATCGCTGCCGCGTCACCGTGATGCCGCCCGGCCCTGGGACCGGGCGGCACCACGGTCCTGTCAGACCGCTGCCGCCGCCAGTTCGGCCCCGGCCAGCGCCCGGGCGAGCGACGTCCGGGCACGGGCGACCCGCGACCGCACCGTGCCGACCGGGCAGGCGCAGACGGTGGCGGCCTCCGCGTAGGAGAACCCCAGCATCTGGGTGAGGACGAACGCCTCGCGCCGGTCGTCCGGCAGGGTGTTCAGCAGTTCCCCGAGGACGACGCCGTCGTCGAAGCCCGGCAGGCCGTGCGGCTGCGCGCGTTCGGCGGCCGTCTCCCAGTCGGGTGTGCCCGACACACGGGGGCGGGAGGACGCGTACCGCATGCTGTCGATCACCGTGCGACGGGCGATCGACAGCAACCAGGTGCGCGCCGAGGAACGGCCCTGGAAGCGGCGCAGACCGTCCAGGGCGCGCAGGAAGGTCTCCTGGGCCAGGTCGTCGGCGTTCTGGGGATCCGCGCCGAGGAAACACACGTAACGGAGGACGTCCCGGTGCAGGGCGCGTACGAGACGTCCCACTGCGTGGGGATCGCCGCCCCGGGCGGCGAGCGCCCAGGCGGTCGTCACCCGGTCGCTCGGCCGCCGCGGGAGAGGCGGGACGGCGTCGGTCACTGCGACCCTGTCCTCGCGGTGGGCCGGACGACCGTGTCCACCCTCTCGCCCGGCCTGTTCCGGCGCCATCCCACGGCGAGGAAGGCGAGCATCCCCGCCGACGGCAGCGCGACGACGGTCCAGCTGAGGGCCAGCGGCGGGCCCGGCTGGTCGAGCACGGTGATGTCCTTCAGCGTGCCGCGGCCCTGGCCGGCGGCACCGTCGATCTCGAACGTCAGGTCCCATGTGCCGGGCTCGGGCAGGGCGTAGATGTCCAGTCCCCAGACGTCGCGCTGACGCGGGTGCCTGCTGAGGACCTCTTCCCGGTCGTCGGGGTCGAGCCCGGGCCCGTCGATGGTGAGTGTGCCCGACTTCCCCGCGATGCCGTCCTCGGGGATGAACGAGAAGTCGAGCGACTGCATGGCCCGCAGGGGCCACTCGGAGAAGCCGACGGTGACCTTGTACGGACCCACGTCCACCTGTTCGGTGTGGACGATGTCCACCGGGGCGTACGCGGTGGCCGGTGTGGCGGAGAGCATGACCAGCGCGAGGGTGGCGGACACGGCGAGCGTCAGCCCGCGTGCGTGGCCTCGGACACGGCGGTACGCGGCGGCCAGGAGCGGGAGGAGGCGGGAGGGTGCGGAGTGGCGCATGGGTCACAGGCCCTTCGTGGCGACGGCCGGGGTCGTGGCCGGGACGGTTGTCGGGACGTCCTCGCGCAGGAGCACGGAGAAGCGGGCGGCGAGGTAACCGCAGAGGACGCCCGTCAGTGCTCCGACGACCGTGGCGAGCAGCAGTTCGACCGGGGCGACGGACTCACTCTCGAGCAGGGCGTTCTGGACCAGGAGGGACGCGCCGACCACGGCCCCGGCCGCGGTGCCCATGAGCTGCGGAACGATACGGCCCGACCAGCCCTGCTTCCGCCCCAGCCGCCACAGCGCCACGACGACGGCCGAGGCCACGAGGAGGAACATCGGCATGTTGGAGGGCAGGGTGGGCGCCTCGCCGTCGAGGTTGTCGCGCAGCGGCAGGCCGACCGAGGCGGCGTAGGCGTGGGCCGCCACGGGGGAGAACCACCACAGGAAGGCCTGCATGGCACCCATGGTCACGGCGATCGCCCACACGATGTTCTGCCGGCCGGTGGTGAACACCGCCGTCAGCAGCAGCAGGACGGTGAACATGATGGCCCCGACGAGCCGGGGGTCGAAGGGCAGCGACAGGCTGTCGAAGGCCGCGGCGCTGAGGGGACCGAAGGTGATGAGCACGGGGATGCCGACGACGAGACCCGCCACGCCCCACCGTGTGCCGCGTGCCGCGGCGAAGACGATGAGGCTCCCCGCCATGGAGGTGGAGATGGAGAGGAACAGTCCGACGTGGGGCGGTGAGTCCAGTACGGCGTCGAAGCCGTACAGGGAGTGCCACCACAGGTCCAGCAGCCCGAAGAGGAGGAACATCGCGGACCCGGTACCGGTGACGAGGTAACCCAGCGGGGCCCGGAAGACTCCGCCGAGGACACGCACGGGCCTGCCGCCGGAGACCGGGTCCATGCGCCGGCCGGCGCGCTGGGCCGAGGTCGCGATGAGGACCATGGCCAGGCTGGCGAGACCGGCTATGGCACTGCCGGAGTACAGCAGGAGGTGAGGGAGGGTGAAGAAGGTGTCGGGGCCGACGTCCTCGTGCCACTGGATGTCCCAGCTGATGCCGAGCAGGGAGACCGAGTTGCCGAGGAGGACGGTGGAGGCCCCGTAGAGGCCGGTCCGTCGGCTGTCGGAGGCCTTGACGGCCAGGGAGGTCCGGGACGTCCCGGCCTCGGGGGCGTGGTGTGCGGTGGTCATGCGGAAGGCCTTTCTCAGCTCTCAGCCGGATATCGCAACCGGGAAGTCGAACTCGTCGGTTCTGCCGCCGTGTTCGACGCTGACGCGGAAGGTCCAGCGTCCCGGCGTCATCAGGTGGACGGTGGTGGAGTAGGCGCCGTCCCCTCGGGCGTGCGCGCTCGCCTCGGGCGTCGCGTGTCCCGCGGTGGGCAGCACGGCCTGCAGGGTGACATCGGGGAGGGGACCGTTCCGTGCGCCCCGGCGCGGTGTCAGCCGTATGCCGACGTCCGTCGCGCCGATACGGGGCCGGTCCACGGTCAGTGTGATCTCGTCGTCGGAGGTGCCTCCGGTCAGGGAGAGGGAGTCGTCGGTCCAGGAGGAGAGGAGGCCGGGGAGGAAACCCACCGTCAGCAGGGTGAGGGACACCGTCAGGAGTGCCACGGCACCGCCGTACAGGGCCCGGATCCGCGGCGGACGGGACGTGCTCGGGGCGCTCACTCCGCTCCTCCCGTCGTGGTCGCCGAAGCCGTCGCCGTCGCCGGCTGTACGTGCAGGAGGTAGGGGGAGGTGAGGAGGGTGTTGTCGCGCAAGGTCTGTATCCACAGGCGGTAGTAGCCGGGAGAGGAGAACGTGTGGACGAAGGAGACGTCCGGTCCGTAGGCGGCGACGGTCTGGTCCGCCGCACTGCCGCCGTCCAGGGGTATCAGTCCGCTCATCGAGTCACTCATCGCGTCACCCGAGCCGTTCGTGCCGTGCGCGGAATGACCGCCCGTGTCGTGCCCGGTGCCCATCTCGCCGCCCATCGAGTGCACATGGGACCAGACCTGTGCGTCCTGGGCGGCCTCGCCCAGGCGTGTGGAACTGGTCGCCTCCGCCTTGTCGAACGGTCCGACCACGAACATGTGGCCGATCATGCCGAGCCAGGGCTGGAGCGTCGCCGTGTCGCCCACCTGGACGGTCAGGATGCTCGCCACCCCCACGGTGGGTGAGGGCGCCGACAGCCGCACCGGTACGTCGCCGACCGTCCGCGTCCCCGGTCCCCGCGGAACGAGATCGGCGGGCAGGGCCCGGGCGTCGCCGTCGTCCGAGGAGCGTCCGGCCACCGTCAGCCCGGTCGCCGAGCGGACCTGCTGGACCCCGCCGCCGAGGCGGGCGAACTCCGCGGACAGGGCGTAGTGGCCGGCGACGGGCAGCCGCAGCTCGACCTCGAACGTGCCGGGCTCGGTGCGGATCGGGTGCAGGTGCCAGATCTGGCCGGTGGGCCCGATCACCAGCAGATGCACCAGGGCACCGTCGTGCACGACGAGATCGTCCGCGGGCAGGCCGGTGGAGCCGTCGGCCAGGTTCAGCCGGAGTGTGCCCGGCTCCCCCGCCCGTGCCGTCCAGGAGCTCACCGTGAGCGCGGCGGGCGGCCGTGAGTGGGTTCTCGCCGCGGGCCTGACCACCGCGTAGGGATCGGTGACGTTGTCGACCGTGGCGGCCACCTCCTGACCCGGCTCGGGCGGCGCGGGCAGGGAGGCGGACAGCAGCGCGGCGGTGACCGCGGTGGCGAGCGCGGCCACGACGCCCCCCACGGGCACGAGCACCCAACTCCCGCGCCGAGCCCGGACGGCGACGAACAGCGTCACCAGGATGAGCCCGCCGGCGGTGACGAAACCGGCGTACACGACCAGTTCCGGAGGTGACAGGACGGAGTCCGGGACGACGAACGGGATCCGCGCCTCACGGGACCCGTCGTCGACGACGAGCTCCCAGGGACCGGCGTGGTCGATGCGCAGGGCCGCGCCGTAGGCCCCCGGCGTGCTGCCGAGCTCGACCGAGGCGCTGCTGGTCGTCGTCCCGGCCGCGGCGCCGGCGGCCCGGTCCCGCGACGCGCCCGTCGCGACGGTGCGCAGGCGCAGGCTCCCGGCGGGCGTGTCCCGCAGGGTGAGCACGTCCACGTGCAGGGGGCCGGGCAGTCCGGTGACACGGCGCAGGACGAAGGTCAGGTCACGGTCGCCGAGCGTCTGCGCGATCTGCAGGTCGCCGCCCGCGTGTGCCGAGTCCGCCACGGCGGGGGAGCCCGCGGTCACGGACAGGCCCAGCGCGCAGAGCACCGCTGTCAGCGCCCGGACCGTGCGCGACGCGGTGAGCGGACGCCGGCCCGCGGACCTGCCGCGGGCGTGGGTGGGGGGTGGTTTGTCGATCACGAGGCAGACGGTAGGAACCGCGACCGCACGCTGTCGTCACGCGGCCGAGGCACCGACGGTCCCCCGCACGGGGGACCGTCCCTCCCCCGTGAGAAGGAGACCGAGGCCCGCCGGGCGCCCCCATCATGAGGAGGTGCCTGGTACAGAGACTGACTGGCAGAGACACCGTGCCCGGAGCGTGCGGACCACGTTCCGGTATGCCCGCGGAGTGAGGGGAGAAACACCGGAGAGGAAAGGGCGGTTGGCCAACCGTCGTGGCATCGGTGGGTTCTTGGGCCGGGACGCGAGCGGGTCCCTGACCCGGCAGTCCGTCATGGTGGCGGGGTTCTGCGTCGTCTCGGACGTGGTCACCTTCTGCTACGAGGGCACGTACCTGTGGCCCACCGCCGCCTTCTGGTGCCTGCTGGCGGGGATCGTCCTGGTGGACGCGGCGCTGGCGAGCGCGGCCCGTCACTCGGGAGTCGTGGCGCTCGCCCAGGCGGTCCTGGCGATCACCGGCGCCGTGGTGCTGGCCGGTCCGCTGGCCCCGTCCGGCGGCGACGGATCGCTGCCGGACATGAACGATTCCGGCATGGTCGTCGCGGCCTACCGGGCCGGGGCCTGGCTGCACGGCAGGCCGGCTCTGCTGGCCCTGCTGGCCCTGGCCGCGGGGAGCACGGTCGCCGAGATGCTCGACGAGAACGGTCTAGGCGCATGGCACACATCGCTGCTGAGCGCGGTGGACAACGCGCTGCTCGGCTGGCTCGTCGGCCGCTACACCACCGCGCGGGGCGCCCACATCGCCGAAGTGGAACAGCGGGCCGTACGGGAACGGGAGAGGGCCCAGCAGGCCCTCACGGACGCCATCGCCGAGGAGCGCAGCGCCATCGCCCGCGACCTCCACGACGTCATCGCCCATCATGTGAGCGCCATAGGCGTCCACGCCGGGGCCGCCCGCCTCGCACTGCCCTCCGCCTCCCCCGCGCGGACGCCCCGGGTGGCGACGGCGCTCGCGGCCGTGGAGACCTCCAGCCGTGCGGCCCTCCTCGACCTGCGCCGCCTCCTGGACTTCCTCCACGACAGCCCCGCGGAGGGCGCACGGCAGCCGGGGCTCGACGATCTCGACGAGCTGGTCCACGTCATGGCCGAGGCCGGCCTCGAGACGAGGATCGGCGTCGAGGGCACCCGGCAGAAGCTGGAGAGCTCACTGGACATCGCCGTCTACCGCGTGGTGCAGGAGATGCTGACCAACGCGCTCCGCCACGGCGACGGCCACGTCGACCTCACCCTCGGCTACTCGGCCTCGTCCGTCACGGTCACGGCGGTCAACCCCGTGGCCGCCTCCGGGCCCGTGCTGAAGGAGACCCCGCACCGCGGACTCGAAGGCATCAGCAGCCGGGCCGGTATGTTCGACGGATGCGCCGCGTACGGACCGGTGCGCGGCGGGACCCACTGGAAGACGACCGTCACCTTCACCGTGGAAGGCACATGAGCCTGCGCATCCTCCTGGCCGACGACCACGCCATGTTCCGCTCGGGGCTCAACGCGGCCCTGAGTACCCAGGACGACCTGTGCTGCGTCGCCGAAGTGGCCGACGGCCAGGCAGCCGTCGACGAAACCTTCAGGCTCCGGCCCGACATCGCCGTCCTGGACATCCGCATGCCGCGCCTCGACGGGCTCCGTGCCACGGAACGCATCCTCACCCGGCCGGGGAACACCACCAAGGTCATCGTGCTCACCACCTACGACGACGACGCCTACGTCCACAGCGCCCTGCGCATGGGGGCCAGCGGGTTCCTGCTGAAGAGCGTCCCCCCGGAGGAGATGATCGCGGCCGTCCGCATCGCCGCCCGGGGGGATGCCGTCATCGACCCCTCGGTCACCCGGCGTCTCAGCACCCGCTTCGCCGACAGCATCGCGCCGCCCGCCTCCTCCACCGCGCTCGAGAGGCTGACGGCCCGGGAGCACAGCGTTCTGCTGCTGCTGGCCCAGGCGCACAGCAACACGGAGATCGCACGCCGGCTGGGCGTCGGCGACGAGACGGTCAAGACGCACGTCTCACGCATCCTGGCGAAGCTGGGCCTGCGCGACCGTACCCAGGCCGTCGTGTACGCGGCCTCCCACAACCTGCTGGCACCCTCCACCGCCGCCCGTGCGCTCGACAGGGACAGCAGTGACCGCACGGACCGCACGGTCCGACGCAGGGGCAGGGGACCGCGCCGCACCGTGTGATCGGCGTGACCGGCCGGCCGGGACGGCCCCCGCCACTCTCCCGCCACCCGGCGGAGGGTGAAGTTCGTCGAGCCGGACGACGAGTCCACGTGTCACGGCTCCGCCGGGCGGGCGCCCCGCAGGAACTGTGTCACCGCGGTGTCCACGAGTCCTTCGAGCCGTCCCGGCTCGATCATGCCGCTGTTGCGCATGGACGTGATCCCCAGGACGGTGGCGTAGAGGACGAGTCCGATGTCCTCCGGATCACCCTCCGCCAACTCGCCGCGCGCCTGGCCTTCTTCGATCAGGTCGCTGATCTGCCCGAACGCTGCTGCTGCGGCCTCGGCGACCGCGGTCGCCCCCGGGCGGTGCTTGCTGGAGTTCATCAGCCCGGTCAGCGCGGCGTTCTCGGTCGCGAACCGGACGTAGGCCGCCGCGAACGCGTGCAGGCGAGCGGCCAGGTCGTCCTTCTCGTCGTTCTCGTCCACCGCGGCCCGCAGCTCCGCGCCCAGACGGACGAAGCCCGACTCGGCGAGGGCGTCCAGCAGCGCGCGTCGGTCCGCGAAGTGCCGGCGGGGCGCCGCGTGACTTACGCCGATGTCCCGCGCCAGGTCCCGCAGGGAGAGTTGGTCGACCCCGTGCACCCTCAGGCTGCGCTCCGCCGCGTCGAGTAGCTCCGTGCGGAGATTCCCGTGGTGGTAGGGCCGCTGCTCGGTGGTGTCAGGCATGGGGCCACCCTACTCATCACAATGTTGCCATTGACAACAATGTTGCCAGTGACTACTTTCGTGGCGTGTCCAGATCCTCTCCCGCCCACTTCACCACCTGACGCTCCCCCTGCCTCCTGAAAGGACCCGCACCTGTGATCCGTCCACGGAAAGATCCACGGAAGAACCCTCGTGGGCCGGACGAACTCGCCGTCGTCTCCGGTGCTTCGTCGGGCATCGGGGCCGCGACGGCGCAGGCCCTCGCCGCGAAGGGCTACCACGTCCTCGCCGGGGTACGCACCGCCAGCGAGGCCGACGCCGTCCGGGCCGACCGCATCGAACCGGTCACCTTGGACATCACCGTCCCGGAACACGTCCAGGCTCTGGCCCGGCGGATCGCAGACGACCCTGAACGGCGCGTCCTGCGTGTCCTGGTCAACAACGCGGGGATCGAGATCAACGCCCCCGTCGAGGTGCTCCCTCTTGCCCTGTGGCGCGAGCAGTTCGAGGTGAACCTCTTCGGGCACATCGCCGTCATCCAGGCGCTCCTGCCCTTCCTGCGACGGAGCCGGGGCAGGATCGTCAACATCAGTTCCGTGGGCGGAGTGGCCGCGCTGCCCGTCTTCGGGGCGTACGCGGGAACCAAGTTCGCCCTCGAAGCGGCCAGCGACTCCTTGCGCCGCGAGGTCTCGGCGCACGGCGTACAGGTGGTCGTCGTCCAGCCCGGCGGCGTCCGGACCGAGATGGCCGCCCGCAGCGGTGCCGTCTCCCTCGAACTCGCCGCCGGGATGAGCGCCGAGCACCAGCGTCTCTACGGCGACCTCATCGACGCGACGGTGTCGTCGAACACAGCCTTCCTCGAACGCGCCGTACCGGCGGCGAAGGCGGGAGCCAAGATCGCCAAGGTGGCGACCACGCCCCGCCCGCGCGCCCGGTACACCCTCGGCACGGACGCCGCCTTCGTCATCCCCCTCGCCCGTTTCCTGCCGGCCCGGGTGATGGACGGCGTCCTCGCGATGAGCCACCGGTCCCGAACCACGAACACCGCACCCACGCCCGCGCCCGAGTCCACGGGGAGTCCTTCATGACGCCGCTCGGCTTCGCCGGGTGTACGGCTCCGGTACGGGCGTTGTACGGGTCCGCAGGCGTGTCCCGGTGTTCGCGGTCCGCGTTGGACAAGGCCCCGGCGGCGGGCTGAGCGCCGCGGACGCGGGTGGGCGGGGTGCGTTCCAGGACGGGAGGACCTGAGGCATGAGCACGGTACGGGAGACGCGGAGCGGTCGGGCGGCGAAGGTGAAGAAGGAGGAGGGCGGGGGTGATCTGCCGGGGGCGTGGGCGGCGTACGGCAGGCTGCTCCAGCATCTGCGCAAGCGGGCCGGACTGAATCAGCAACAGCTCGGGGAGGCCATCGGCTACTCGATGGAGCAGGTCGCGTCGGTCGAGCAGGGGCGCCGGCCGGCGAAGGCCGCGTTCACGCGGGCGGCGGACCGGGTGCTGGAGGCGGGCGGGGTTCTGGAGGTGCTCCAGGACGAAGTGGACCGTGCCAAACTCCCGCGCTTCTTTCGCAACTTCGCGGTGATCGAGGCCGAGGTCGTCAGCCGCTTCTCGTACGATCCGCTGCTGGTGCCGGGGCTGTTGCAGACGGAGGCGTACGCGCGGGCCGTGTTCGCGGGGCACTGCCCGCCGCTGAGCGCGGAGATCATCGACCAGCACACGGAGGCACGGCTGAGTCGGCAGAAGCTGCTGACCCGGGTGCCGCTCGCGGAGCTGTCGTTCATCGTGAGTGAGGAGGCGTTGCGCGATCCGGTGGGCGGCCCGGAGGTCATGGGCGAGCAGTGGCAGCACCTGCTGGAGGTCGGCGCGTTGCGGAACGTGGAGGTGCAGGTCATGCCCGCCGGCCGGGGGTTCCATCCGGGCAAGAACGGTCCGTTCGTGGTGGTGGAGTCAGACGAACACCGGCTCTTCGGGTACTTCGAATCCCAAGGGGTCGGGTGTGTTGTCACGGATCCCGCCGAGGTCAGCGCCTTCTCGTTGCGGTATGGCAAGCTGCGATCGCAGGCCCTGAACGTCGAGGAGTCTGCGCGACTCATCGAGCGCATGATGGGAGAGACGTGAGCGTGGAGCAGGTGACCGAGAAGGCGAACGGGCTGCACTGGTCGAAGAGCAGCTACAGCGGATCAGATGGCGGCGACTGCGTCGAGGTGGCCGCCGGTCTCGACGCCGTGTACGTACGGGACTCCAAGGCCGCCGGTGGCGGGCCGGTGCTGCGGGTCGGCCGGGACGGGTGGGCGGCGTTCGTCGCGCTCACGGCGGGGTGACCGAGGCGGCCTCCGCGCAGAACGACGGCGGTGCCGGTCCCCCCTCCGGGACCCGCACCGCCGTCTCCCCCGCACCGTGCGGCTACTCCACCGTGAACTCCGCATGGAACCGCCGCGTGTGGTCCACCACCCGGACCGGCCCGGTCAGGGCGACCCTCGTCGTCAGGCGGGCGTCCGTGCTGGATGCCGACAGGCGCAGCTCCAGCTCGCCCGGTTCGACGATCCGGCGGCCGTCGCGGCCGGTGAAGGACGCCACGTCGGCCGGGACCGTGACCCGCACCCTGCGCTCCTCGCCGGGTGCCAGCTCCAGCCGGGTGTAGCCGACCAGACGCTGCACCGGCTGGACCACGGAGGCGACCGGGTCGTGCAGGTACAGCTGGACGACCTCCGTACCGGTCCGCTCCCCCGTGTTGCGCACGGTGAGGGACGCCGTGAACTCCCCGTCCGTGGGCGCCTGTTCGGCGTCCACCGTCAGGCCGCTCCACGCGAACGTCGTGTACGTCAGGCCGTGTCCGAAGCCGAACGCCGACGTCGGGTCGATGTTGGACACCTCGCTGGCCTGGGCGAGCCGGGCGCCGAGGTAGGTGGCCGGCTGGGAGCCGGGGCCGCGCGGGATGCTGACCGGGAGGCGTCCGGACGGGCTGGTGCGTCCGGAGAGCACGCCGGCGATCGCCCGGGTGCCCGCGACTCCGGGGAAGAAGGACTGCACGATCGCCGCCCCTTCCGACACCGCGCGGCCCAGCGCGTAGGGGCGGCCCGCGAGCAGGACCGTCACCACCGGGGTGCCGGAGTCCAGCAGCGCGTCCAGCAACTGCTGCTGCGCGCCCGGCAGCGCGAGGGACTCCGCGTCGCAGCCCTCGCCGCTGGTGCCGCGGCCGAACAGGCCGGCCCGGTCACCGAGCGCCACGACGACGATGTCGGCGTCACGCGCCGTGCCCACGGCCTCGGCGATGCCGGAGAGGTCACCGTCGTCGACGCCGGTGCCGCGGGCCACGGTGATCTCGGCGTCGGGGAACTCGGCAGCCAGGCTCTCGCCCAGGCTGGGCAGTTCGATGCCGACGGGGATCTCCGGGTGCTGCACGCCCACGTGCTGGGGGAAGGAGTAGCAGCCCAGTACGGCGGTGCCCTCGGCCGCGTTGGGGCCGACCAGGGCGATGCGGCGGGGCGCGGCGAGCGGCAGGGTGCCGTCGTTGGCGAGCAGGACGACCGCCTTCTCGGCGATCTCGCGGGCCAGTTCGCGGTTCTGGGGTCCGTCGAGGTCGATCGTGCCGCGCAGGGTGTCGGTGTCGTCCAGGTCGGCGCCGTGGAACGCGGGCGGCACCGGGCTCCAGTCGGGGTCGAGCAGGCCGAGCTCCGCCTTCTGGGTGAGGACACGGCGCAGGGCGCGGTCGATGAGGGACTCCGCCACCCGGCCCTCGGTGACGGCGTCCGCGAGCGGGGCGCCGAACGTCTTGACCGTGGGCAGTTCGATGTCGACGCCCGCCTGGAGCGCGGCGCCGGCCGCGTCGGCGAAGTCGCCCGCGATGCCGTGCAGCGTCTTGAGGAAGGCGATGCCGAAGTAGTCGGCGACGACCGTGCCGTCGAAGCCCCACGTGTCGCGCAGCAGCCCGGTGAGCAGCTGCTCGTCGGCGGCAGAGGGGATGCCGTCGATGTCGGTGTAGGCGTGCATGACGGAGCGGGCGCCGCCCTCGCGGATCGCCATCTCGAACGGCGGCAGCAGCACGTCGGCGCGTTCGCGCGGTCCCACGGAGGTGGGGGCGAGGTTGCGTCCGGCGCGGGAGGCCGAGTAGCCCACGAAGTGCTTGAGGGTGGCGACGATCCCGGCGGACTCCAGGCCCTGGACGTAGGCGGTGCCGATGGTGCCGACGAGGTACGGGTCCTCGCCGATGGTCTCCTCGACGCGGCCCCAGCGCAGGTCGCGGACGACGTCGAGGACGGGGGCGAGGCCCTGGTGGACGCCGACGGCGCGCATGTCGCGGCCGATGGCGGCGGCCATGCGGCGGATGACGTCCGGGTCGAAGGTGGCGCCCCAGGACAGCGGGACGGGGTAGGCGGTGGCGCCCCAGGCGGCGAAGCCGGCCAGGCACTCCTCGTGCGCGACGGCGGGGATGCCGAAGCGGTTCGCGGAGGTGATGCGGGTCTGGGTGCGCAGCAGGGAGAGCGCGCCGAGCGCCGGGTCGACGGGGGCGGTGCCGAAGGGGCGGGTGAGCTGGCCCAGGCCGGACGGCAGGAGCGCGTCGAGGTCGACGGCCTCCTCCATGTCGTGCTGGTGCGGGGCGACCTCGCCGCCGTTGGCGGAGGCGCCGACCCACACGCCGTACAGCTGGGCGATCTTCTCCTGGAGGGTCATGGCGCCGATGAGCGCCTCGACCCGGGCGGAGACGGGGTGGGAGGGATCGTTCCAGAGGGGGATTTCGGGGGTGGTCTCTACGGCCACGTTCGCGGTCACTTTCCTCCGACGCCCATCAGACCCTGGACCAGGGCGCGACGGGCGAACAGGTAGACGAGCAGGATGGGCACCATGGACAGCACCACGGCGCCCAGCAGCCCGGGGATGTCGATGCCGTGTTCGGTCTGGAAGTCGTACAGGCCCAGGGTCACGACCTTCGTGGCGTCGGACTGGGTGAGCACGAGCGGGAACAGGAAGCCGTTCCATGCCTGGAGCGCGGAGAAGACCACGATGGTGGACAGTCCGCCCCGGGACAGCGGCAGGACGAGCTGGAAGAACATCCGGCGCGGGGTGGCGCCGTCCATGGCCATGGCCTCGTACAGCTCCGGGGAGATGTCGCGCATGGCGCCGCTGAGGATGAGCGCGGACATCGGCAGGCAGAAGGCGGCCGTGGGCAGGATGACGCCGAGCAGGTTGTCGTACAGCCCGGCTTCGCTGATCAGGTAGAACATCGGCACGATCACGGCCTGGGCGGGAATCGCCAGGCCCAGCAGGAACAGCCGGAAGATCGCCGACGTGGTCCGGCCCCGGCTGCGCACGATGGCGTAGGCGAGCGGCGGGACCAGCAGCAGCACGATGCCGATCACGCAGGCGGTGACGACGAGCGTGTTGAGGAAGTACCGGCCGAAGCCCGAGTCGAAGGCGCCGGTGTAGTTGTCCAGGGTGATGCTGTCGGGGACGGAGACCGGGCCGTTCTCGGCGTAGTCCTGGCGGGTGCGCAGGGTCGCCGCGAGCATCACGTACAGGGGCAGGCCGACCAGGAAGAGCCAGACGAACGAACCGGCGCCGGCCAGGTAGTTGGGACGGCGCCTCATGACACACCTTCCATGGAGCTGCGCATCTTGTCGTAGCCGGAGACCTTCACCACGACCAGGGAGATGACGGTGGCGGCGACGACCAGGGCGAGGGCGATGGCGGAGCCGGCGCCGAAGTCGAAGCCCTTGAAGGCCTTGTCGTACATGTAGTAGGCGCTGATGGTGGTGTCGGTGCCGGGGCCGCCCTGGGTGAGGATGAGGACGGTCTCGAAGGTGGTGAGGCCACCGACGATCATCAGGATCATCGACGTGATCATGGAGTTGCGCAGCTGCGGCAGCGTGATGTGGAAGAACTGCCGGTAGCGGCCCGCGCCGTCGATCTCCGCGGCCTGGTAGAGCACCTGCGGGATGGAGCGGGCGGCGCCCTGGTAGATCAGCGTGTGGAACGGGGTGAACTGCCAGGTGCTGACGAACGCCAGGACGCCGATGGCGGTGGACTGTTCGCCGAACAGGTTGCCGTCGCCGAAGAGCCAGGAGGCGTCGGCCGGGATGCCGAAGTTCGGGTCGAGCAGGGCGCGCCACAGCACGGAGACGGCGGTGGCGGACAGCAGCAGCGGGATGAAGTAGATGACGGACAGCACGGCGCGGTTGCGCTGGTAGCCGGCGGCCCAGACGCCGAGCAGGATGCTCAGCGGGGTCTGGATGACGACGCCGAGCGCGGTCAGCAGCAGGGTGAGCCAGATGCTGTTCAGCATCACCGGGTCGTCCAACAGGCGGGACCAGTTGTCGGTGCCGACCCACTGCGGCTCGCCGATCCCGTTCCAGCTCATGAAGGACAGCACCGCGACCATGATCAGCGGGACGATCGCGAAGAGGGCGAAGAACAGGGCGGCGGGCAGCGCCCAGGCGAAGCCCGGGCGGCCCACCGTGGACACGGACGGGGAGGCGGCCGGCCGCCGCCGGGACTCCTTGCGGAGCCCGGCGGCGGGCGGGGCGCTCGTGATCTTTGTGGTCATGAGCCGTTCGTCACTCGGTCGGGAGGGCCTGCATGGCCTTGATGAAGCCGTCCGCGTCGAGCTGTCCGTTGAAGAACTGCTGGATGGCCTTGTGCATGTTGGAGGCCGCCGACTGCGGGTACGCCTGGTCCCAGGAGAGCTGGAACGACGGCGCGCCTGCCACCAGGTCGTACTGGAAGCGCGAGTACTCGGGCGTCGCGGACGTCTCGATGAACTGGTCGGTGTTGGTCGTGGTGGTGAGGTTGCCGACGTCGAGCTGCGCCTTGACGAACTCGTCGGAGTACATGAGCTCGAGGAACTTGGCGACGGCCTCGGGGTGCTTGGTCTTCTTCAGCACCGAGTAGTAGTTGTTGGTGTTGCCGGCGACGTTCTTCGGGTCGCCCTTGCCGCCCTTGACGGTCGGGAAGGCGGAGTAGCCGAGGCCCTTCCCGGCGAAGTCCGGGTGGTCGGTGAGCTGCTGGGAGTAGTACCAGGAGCCCATCAGCTCGAAGCCGGCCTTGCCCTGGGCGACCAGCGCGACCGAGCCGCCGTTGGTGTACTTGACGGAGTCGTAGTTCTTGCCGAAGGCGCCCGCGTCGACGAGGTCCCTGATCATCCCCAGGGCCTTCTTGCTCTCCGGGGCCTCCCAGGCGCTCTTGTCGCCCTCGAGGGCCTTCTGGAAGAGCTCCGGGCCCGCGATGCGGTCGTAGAGGTACTGGAACCACATCTGCGTGGGCCAGACGTCGCCGCCGCCGAGCGCGATCGGGGTGACGCCCTCGTCCTTGAGCTTCTCGACGGCGTCGAGCAGGTCGTCCCAGGTCTTCGGCGGCTGGACGCCCGCCTTCTTGAGGACGTCCTTGTTGTGGAACAGCAGCACCGGCTGCGTGCCGCGCATGGGGATGCCGTACGGCTTGCCGTCGACGACGGCGTTGTTGAAGACGGACGGGAGGAACTTGCTCTCCAGGTCCGGGTTCTTCTTGATGAAGCCGTCCAGCGGGAGGAGCAGGTCCGCCTTGACGAAGGGCTTGATGCTGCCGCCGCCCCAGTTGAAGAAGACGTCCGGGGCCTGCGGGGTGCTGATGATCGTCTGAAGCTTCTGCTGGTAGTCGGCACCGGGGATGGTGTCGAGGACCGCCTTGACGTCGGACGTCTCGTTGAACTTGTCGACGACCTGCTTCTCGATCTTGTTGGTGGCGTCCCCGTAGACCAGGATATGGATCTTGCCGTCGTCCCCCGCCGCCCCGCCGTTGCCGTCACCGCAGGCGGACAGGCTCAGGGCCAGGGCGAGCGTCGCACCGGTGGCGATCAGTCTGGGCAAGCGCGCACGTGTCTTCATCGTTCGCCTTTCGAAAGTTTCGGCAGCATCGCCGAAAGTCCATGCCGAGGGACAGTAGGTCAGACGGGAGTTGCGGTCAACGGTCGGGTCACGACTCGGCCAAACCGTTATCGACGGGCGGTGCTCTATCCTGCGGGTATGCGCGAAGACGACGAGACGAGCGGGCGTGTCACCCTGGCCGCGGTAGCGAAAGAGGCCGGGGTTTCGATGCCGACAGTTTCGAAGGTGCTCAACGGCCGTTCGGATGTCTCACGCGCCACGCGCGCCAAGGTGGAGAAGCTGCTCGACCTGCACGGCTACCGCCGGCGCGTACAGCCCGCCACCCGCTATCCGCTCGTCGAGATCGTGTTCCACGAGCTGGAGAGCGTGTGGGCGATGGAGCTGATCAGGGGCGTGGAGAACGTCGCGAAGGAGAACCGCGCGACGGTGGTGCTCACCGAGAGCGGCACCCGGCACACCCCCGGCCCGGACTGGCTGCCGGGCGTGCTGCAACGCCGGCCGCTGGGCGTGGTGCTGGTCTTCTCCAGCCTGCCGCAGGACATCAAGCGCCAACTGCGGGCGGCGGCCATACCGTTCGTCGTCATCGACCCGGCGGGCGACCCCGACCCGGACGTGCCCTCGGTCGGCTCCGCCAACTGGGCCGGCGGCCTCGCCGCCACCCGGCACCTCACCGAGCGCGGCCACCGGCGGATCGCCATCATCACCGGCCCGGGCGACATGCTGTGCTCACTGGCACGCCTCGACGGCTACCGCTCGGCGATGGCGATGGCGGGCCTGGACGTGGACCCCCGGCTGACCCGCTTCGGCGACTTCCACGTCCAGGGCGGCTTCGAACACGCCCTGGAGCTGCTGGAGGGCCCCGGCCGGCCCACGGCGATCTTCGCGGGCAGCGACCTCCAGGCGCTGGGCGTGCTGGAGGCGGCCCGCGTCAAGGGGCTGCGGGTGCCGGAGGACCTGTCGGTGGTCGGCTACGACGACGTGCCGCTCGCCCAGTGGTCCAGCCCGCCGCTCACCACGGTCCACCAGCCGCTGCGCCACATGGCCGAGGAGGCCGCCCGCATGCTGCTGCGCCCGGACGACCCGGGCGCGGCGGCCCAGCGCATCGAGCTGGCGACGCACCTGGTCGTCCGGCAGAGCACGGCTCCGCTGGAGAGGTGAGGCGGTTCGGAGGGGTACGTTCCGTGTGGGGCCGTGGGGGGCGGCGCTGGACCGTGCGGGGGGGCGGCGCGGCGGTATGACGGGCCCCGTCTCGACCCGCCTCGCGCGGGTACCCGGTGCTCCGGAGCGGAGCGGCCGGAGGAGGTGGCCGGGCATGGTGAGCGCGTCGGTGACGGTCCCGTCGGGTGCGGCGGCCCTGCGCGGTGATCTGGAGATTCCCGCGGGGGCGCGCGGTGTGGTGCTGTTCGCGCACGGCAGCGGCAGTTCGCGGCTCAGTCCGCGCAACCGGGCCGTCGCCGGGGTGCTGCGGAGGGCGGGGTTCGGCACGCTGCTGCTGGACCTGCTGACCGCGGCGGAGGAGGACGAGGACGCCGCGACGGGCCGGCACCGGTTCGACATCGGTCTGCTGGCGGGCCGGCTCGCGCACGCCGTGGACTGGCTGGAGGACCGGCCGGACGCGGTGGACCTGCCGGTGGGGCTGTTCGGGGCCAGTACGGGAGCGGCGGCGGCGCTGGTCGCGGCGACGGAGCGGCCGCGGCGGGTGTCGGCGGTCGTCTCGCGGGGCGGACGGCCCGACCTGGCGGGCGACGCGCTGGGCCTGGTGGCGTGCCCGGTGCTGCTCGTCGTGGGCGGGGCGGACCTGGAGGTGCTGGACCTCAACCGCGGGGCCGCGCGGCGGCTGTCCGCGCCGCACCGGCTGGACGTGGTGCCGGGCGCCACGCACCTGTTCGGCGAGCCGGGCGCGCTGGAGCGGGTCGCGGAGCTGGCCGCCGGATGGTTCGGCGAGCATCTGGGGTGAGGAGCGCGCGGGCGAGCCGCGGCAGGGGTGCGTGCCGCGGCTCGCCGCCGTTCTCAGCAGGTGACGCGGGAGGCTCAGCCGGCGGTGCAGGAGACCGTCGGCCAGTTCCAGTTGCCGTTGGTCTGGATCGTGACCCCCCAGTTGTTCCCGCTGCCGTTGGGCCGGGCGACGAGGGTCTGGCTGTTGGGGTAGGAGGTGCTGACGTTCCAGGTGCTCAGCACCCTCGCCGGGGACGGCACGTTCATCGTCACGGTCCAGTTGTTCGAGCCGCCGACCGAGACGTTGAGGTTGTAGCGGTCGCCCCAGCTGCTGCCCGCGGACAGCGTCGCGGTGCAGGAGCCGCCTGAGCCGTCCCCTCCCCCGCCGCCGGAGCCGTCGGGGGCCACCGCGCGGCCGGTCTGCGGGGAGATCATGCCGGCGCACAGCCCGCGTGAGGCGAGGTTCTGCGCGATGCGCGGGATGGCGGCGATGGTGTTCGCCGGCCAGTCGTGCATCAGGATGACCTGCCCGTTGTTCAGCCGGGAGGCGGCCTGCACGATGGCGTCGGTGCTCGCGTTGTTCCAGTCCTGCGAGTCGACGTCCCAGATGACCTCGGTGAGCCCGTACTTGGCGGCCGCGGCCTTCAGGGTGGAGTTGGTCTCGCCGTACGGCGGGCGGAACAACTTCGGGGTGCCGCCCCCGCCGTTCGCGATCGCCTGCTGGGTGCGGGAGATCTCCGACTCCATCTGCGCCTGGCTCAGCTGGGTCATGTGGGGGTGGGTGTAGCTGTGGTTGGCGACCCACATGCCCGCGTCCACCTGCGCCTTGACCAGGGACGGGTTGGCGGCGGCGTTCTGGCCCTGGTTGAACATGGTGGCCCGCAGGCCGTTCTGCTTCAGCGCGTTGAGCAGATTCATGGTGCTGCCGGCCGCGGGGCCGTCGTCGAAGGTGAGCGCGACGTACCCGTTGCAGGCCGCCGCCTGTGCGGGGGCGGCGCCGACGCCCGTGGTCACGCCGGCCGCCACGGTCAGCGCGGCGGCGGCCACACCCGGGACCAGGTACCGGGCGACGGGGTGTCTCTTTCCGGTGCTCATGTGTGGGGGTCCTCCTCGTACGGGGTCAGCCGAGGTCCGATGCCGTGTCAGTGTTGGTCTGAGCGCGTCAAGCGTCAATGGTTTCGGTACGAGTTTCGAAAAGTTCGAGCACCGAGAGGAGGTGACGTGATGTCATTCAGCCAGTTCAGCGGCCAAAGGGTGACGCCTGGGCGACGAGGAGGCGGAAAGCACCCTGGGAGCACACCGAAGACCGATCATGTACGCACGAAACTTTCGCATCACATCGGCGACGTCCAGCGCGGGGCCGTCTCCGCCCACGCGGCGTCCCAGCGGGCGAGGTTGCGGCGGTGCAGCAGCATGCCGGTGACGGTGTGCGCGACGGCGCCCGCGAGGGCGACGCCGATCGCGGCGAGCAGCGCCCAGCCCGCGGCGCGGCTGCGGACCTCCCTGCCGGTCAGCGGCGCGTCGCTCGCCTCGCCGGAGGAGTCGGTCCAGATGCGGACGGTGCTGCCGGCGGTCAGCCCCGGCGGGACCTCCGCGCGGGTGGTGCGGGTCCGTCCCTCTCGGGTGACGACCCGGACCTCGACCGGGTAGCGGGTCCTGCGCTCCTCGTCCGAGCCCGGCTCCGGATGCCGGGGCGCGTCGTGGAGGAGGGTCGCGTCGGTGAGGTGGCGCGTCTGCCGCTGGTGACGTGCGACGTCCTGGTAGTGCCGGTGGGCCGAGTCGCCCACCAGGGCGGCGGCCACGGGGGCCGCGGCCAGGACGGCGAGCAGCACCCCGAGCCCCAGCCAGGCCCGCACCGTGTCGGTACGGCGACGCAGCGGGTTGGGCCGCAGGCGCCGGAGCAGGGGACGCCTCGGAGGGCCGGGAAGCGGCTGCGGCGGAGGTACGGGGCCCGCCACGTCACGGCTCCTTCCGGTAACGGTAACGGTAGCGGTCGCGGTCGCGGTCCGGACCGGGTCAGAGGATGCCGCCGGCGAACGGATGGCCGGGCGCGGCGGACGGATGGCGGTGCGCGGCGGACAGCAGTGCCGCGGCGCCGCGGACGGCGGCGGTGTGCGGGGACGGCACGGGTTGCACCGCGCAGTTCAGTGCGCCCGGCAGGCCGCCGGTGATGTCGGGGCGCAGCGCTCCTCCTCCGGCCAGCAGCACGCCGCGGCGCAGCGCGGTGCGGGTGAGGGAGGTGCGGTCCTGCCGCAGCATCGCCGTCACCATGCCGACCACCGCGTCGGTGATCAGCTCCGGAGGTGTGCCGTCGGACAGGTCGGCGGTGCCCAGCGCCGTGCGCCGGGCGTCGGTGACCGCGCCGTCGGCGAGCAGCACCACCTCGGTGAGGTGCGCGCCGATGTCCGCCACCAGCAGCGGCCGGATGTGATCGGCGCCGGCGGCCAGCGCGACCGCCCGCGCGCCGGGGACCGTCAGTACGGCGCGCGGGCGGAGCACCTCCACCGCCGTACGGGCCGCGGCGCGGAACGCCGGGCCGTCCAGCACCGGGGAGGTGACGACGACCAGCGGGCGGCCGATCCTCGGCATGCGGTGGCCGAGCAGCCGCTGAAGCATGCGCGCGGCGCCGGGGGTGTCGACGATGGCGCCGCGCCGGACGGGGCGGACGGCGCCGGGGAACGTCACGGTGGGCACGTCCAGGACCATGCCGCGCCCGGTGACGAACGCGCGGGTGCGAGCGCTGCCCAGGTCGAGAGCGAGACCCGGGCAGCGCCTGCACAGCGGCAGGTGCCGGTGCCGTACGGGAGCCGGCCGGGGGTACCGGACCACGGTCACCGGCCGGCCTCCCGCAGCTGCCGGCAGCGCCCGCAGTGGCGGGCCTGGGGGACGATCAGCAGGCGGTGGCGCTCGACCGGGCGGCGGCAGAGATGACAGACGCCGTAGGTCCCGGCGTCCATCCGGGCCAGCGCCTCCTCGACGTCGGCGAGCACCATGCGGGCGGACGCGGCGAGCTTGACGCCGACCTCGATCCGCCCGGCGTCCTCGCGGAGGCGGCGGTCGTCGGCGCGGCTCGCCGTGGCCAACTGCCGCAGCTGCTCCCGGCGGAACAGCAGCTGCTGGTGCAGGTTCTCACGGAGCTCGGCGAGGTCCTCGGCGCTGAGGATCTCGTCGTACTCGCCGATGGTCCGGATGGTCTGACGGGTCACCACTGCACCTCTCGGGCAGAGCGGGGCGGACGGTCGTGGGAGCGGTCGGACAGGCCTAGGCCGCGCGCCGGCAGCCGACGCAGTACCGGGTGTGCGGCAGGATCTCCAGCCGCTCCGGCGGTACCGGCTTCGAGCAGCCCAGGCAGGTGCCGTAGGTGCCGTCCTCGACGCGCGCGAAGGCCTCGTCGATCTCCCGCAGGACCCGCACGATGGCGTCCCTCTGGTTCGACATCAGGTGGTCGCCGGGGCTGTCCCCGGTTTCGTCCAGCGCCTTGAGCTGCGCGAGCCTGGTCGTCCGGGCGTGCTCCAGACGCCGGCGGACCTCGTCCGCGGCGAGGTTCGCGGCCCGGGTGTCGGTGCGGGGCAGATCGAGGGACACGGGTTCCTCCTGAGGACGTACGGGATGACGCTTCCACCCTGGCCCGGCCCCGCCTGCCTTCCCATCGGGCGCGGGACCCATCTGTGCCGGGTCCGGGGACCCACCCCGCGCGGTAGGGGTCCGCCGGCCGGAGGGAAATGGGGCGTGGAGCCCATCGACCGGGCCGGGGCGGCCGGGGCAGGCTGGCCGGTGTCCACCGGGACCAGGGGGTCGCCGCCGCATCGGGGGCCGAGGTGACCGACAGTAGAGGCAGACGAGAAAGAGGAAGGCGTGACCTCCGTGTCCCTGTACTGGCGGATCTTCGGTCTGAACGCCGTGGTGCTCGGCAGCGCCACGGCGCTGCTGCTGTGGGCTCCGGTGACCGTGTCCGTGCCGGTGCTGCTGACGGAGGCGGTGATCCTCGTCGGCGGTCTCGTCGTGATGCTCGTGGCCAACGCGGCGCTGCTGCGCCTCGGTCTGGCACCCCTGGACCGGGTGACGCGGCTGATGACCACCGTCGACCTGCTGCGCCCCGGCCAGCGGCTGCCCGTGCGGGGCGGCGGCGAGGTGGCCGGTCTGGTGAGCGCCTTCAACGCCATGCTGGAGCGTCTGGAGGGGGAACGCGCCGCGAGCAGCGCCCGCGCGATCCTCGCCCAGGAGGGTGAGCGGCGCCGTATCGCCCAGGAGTTGCACGACGAGGTGGGGCAGAGCATGACGGCCGTGCTGCTGGCCCTGAAGCGGGCGTCGGACGAGGCGTCGGAGCCGCTGCGCGAGGAGCTGGTGCAGGCGCAGGAGATCACCCGGGGCAGCCTGGACGAGGTACGGCGGCTGGTGCGCCGGCTGCGCCCCGGGGTGCTGGACGACCTCGGCCTGGTGAGCGCGGTGACGTCGCTGACCACGGAGTTCGCCACGCACACCGGGCTGCGTGTGGTGCGCCGCTTCGACCCCGACCTGCCCGCCCTGGACCAGGAGACGGAGCTGGTGCTCTACCGGGTGGCGCAGGAGGGCCTGACCAACGCGGCCCGGCACGCCGAGGCCCGCCGGGTGGAGGTGGTCCTGCGGAGCGCCGAGGAGGGTGTCGTGCTGGAGGTGGCCGACGACGGGCGGGGCATCGGCGCCGCCCGGGAGGGCGCGGGACTTCGCGGCATGCGTGAACGGGCCCTGCTGATCGGGGCCGCGCTGGACATCCGGAGCCCGGACATCCGGAACCCGGACATCCGGAGCCCGGACCAGGACTCCGCGACAGGAACCGGTACCCGTGTCCGGCTGACCGTGCCGGCCGTCAGGAAGCAGTCATGAACCACCAGGACTTTCCCGCCGGCCGCCCGGCGGACCCGATCCGCATCCTCCTCGCCGACGACCACGCGCTGGTACGGCGCGGTGTCCGGCTCATCCTCGACCGGGAGCCGGACCTGGAGGTGGTCGCGGAGGCAGGCGACGGCGCCGAGGCGATCGCGCTGGCCCGCACCCACGAGGTGGACCTCGCGGTGCTGGACATCGCCATGCCGCGGCTGACCGGTCTCCAGGCGGCGCGGGAGCTTTCCGCGCTGAAGCCGGGGCTGCGCATCCTGATGCTGACGATGCACGACAACGAGCAGTACCTGTTCCAGGCGCTGAAGGCCGGGGCGGGCGGCTATGTGCTGAAGTCCGTCGCCGACCGTGACCTGGTCGCCGCCTGCCGGGCGGCGATGCGCGACGAGCCGTTCCTGTACCCGGGGGCCGTGACCGCCCTGATTCGCAATTACCTGGACCGGGTACGGCACGGGGAAGAGGCGCCCGAGCGGCTGCTGACCCCGCGTGAGGAGGAGGTGCTGAAGCTGGTCGCCGAGGGGCACTCGTCGAAGGAGATCGCGGAGCTGCTGTTCATCAGCGTCAAGACGGTGCAGCGGCACCGGGAGAACCTGCTGCACAAGCTGGGGCTGCGGGACCGCCTGGAACTGACGCGCTACGCCATCCGCGCGGGGCTCGTGGAGCCTTGACCGTCCACGCTCCGGGCCCTGCCGCTCGGCTTCCGCTGAGGGCCGTCGCGGCGCTTCTGGCCGCGCTCGCGGCCGTTCTGCTGGCCCTCGGCTCCGCGCCCGGCACGGCCCCCGTGCCGTCGGCCACGCAGACCTCGGCCGCCCCGGCGTACTCCTCCGGAACGCAGCCGCGCAGCGACGAGGCGTACGTCGCCGCCCGTACGGTGCTCGCCCGGCCGGAGCGGGACGCCGGCGAGCGCGACACGGCCGCCGGCCCGCTGCTGTTCACGCCCGCGTACACGCCGCGCGTCCCGCCCCGGCCCGCGCGCCCCGCGCCCGCCGCCGGTCACGCCGCCCCCGCAGCCGCACACGTCCCGGCGGACCTGGGCCGGGCGCCGCCCACCGCCTCCAGCACCTGAAAAACACCCCCCTTTCCCTTTCCGCGTGCCCGTCGACGGGCACGTGTGCCGTGCTGGAGGCACTTGTGAAACGTCCCGCCCGCGTCAGGGCGTTGTTCGCGCTTGCCGTGATCGCCGTGTCCGTGTTCGTCGCCGTCACCGTCCCGGTCCGTCTCGGACTGGACCTGCGGGGCGGCACCCAGATCGTGCTGGAGACCCGTTCCACCGAGACGCTGAAGGCCGACGCCGAGGCCACCGACCGCACCCTGGAGGTGCTGCGCGGCAGGATCGACGCGCTCGGCGTCGCCGAACCGGGCATCGTCCGCTCCGGTGACAACCGGATCATCGTCGAGCTGCCCGGGGTGCAGGACCCGCGGAAGGCCGCCGACGTGCTCGGCCGTACCGCGCAGCTCTCCGTGCACCCCGTCCAGGGGCCGGGCACGGGAGGCGACGGGAAGCTCCCGCCGGGAGAGCGCGTGCTGCCCGACGAGTCGGGCGAGTTGCTGCACCTCGGCAGGGCCGCCCTCGGCGGCCAGGACGTCAAGAGCGCCGAGTCCCGCTTCGACCCGCAGAGCGGCGCCGGCTGGCACGTCACCGTCGGCTTCGAGGACGGCGAGGGCTGGGCCCGGCTGACCGGTGAGGCCGCCTGCCACCCGGCGGGCGACCCGCGACGCCGGGTGGCCATCGTGCTCGACGACAAGGTCATCTCCTCTCCGCAGGTCGACCCGTCGGTGGCGTGCGGTGCGGGCATCACCGGCGGGTCCACGCAGATCACCGGCTCCTTCACCAGCGACGAGGCGAAGGAGCTCGCGCTGCTCGTGCACGGCGGCGCGCTGCCGGTGCCGGTGGAGACGGTGGAGCAGCGGACCGTCGGCCCGACGCTGGGCGCCGAGGCGATCCGCGCCAGCGCCTGGGCGGCCGTCGTCGGCACCGCCCTCACGGCGCTCTTCGTCATCGTCGTCTACCGCCTCATGGGCCTGCTCGCCGTCGTGGCCCTGCTCTGCTACGGCCTGATCTCCTACGCCGGTCTCGCCGCCCTCGGCGCGACGCTGACCCTGCCCGGCCTCGCCGGTTTCGTTCTGGCGATCGGCATGGCCGTGGACGCGAACGTGCTGGTGTTCGAGCGTGCCCGGGAGGAGTACGCGGGACGCCGCCGGCCCAGCGGGCGGTCGGCCCTGACGGCCGGCTTCAAGGGCGCGTTCAGCGCGATCGCGGACTCCAACGTGACCACGCTGATCGCGGCGGCGCTGCTGTTCGTGCTGGCGTCCGGCCCGGTCAAGGGCTTCGGCGTCACGCTGGGCATCGGTGTGCTGGCGTCCATGGTCAGCGCGCTGGTGATCACGCGGGTGCTCGCGGAGTTCGCGGTGGCGCGCCGCCGGGTGCACCGGCGTCCCGGTGTCACGGGGCTGGCCTCCGTGGGCCGGGTGCGCGCCTGGCTCACCCGCCGCGACCCGCAGCTGATGCGCCGCCCGCGCCGCTGGCTGGCGGTGTCGGCCGTGGTGCTGGCCGTCGCCGCGGCGGGCATCGTCGTACGGGGGCTGAACTTCGGCGTGGAGTTCACCGGCGGCCGGCTGATCGAGTACGCCACCGAGCGGACCGTCGCCCCGGACCGGGCCCGTGCCGCGCTCGCCGACGCCGGTTTCCCGCAGGCCGTCGTGCAGTCGTCCGGCGACAACGGCCTGACCGTGCGCACCGAGGAGCTGACGAACGAGGAGGCGGTGAAGGTCGCCGAGGCCGTCGCCGAGGCCGGCGGCGGGGCGGAGAAGGTCCGCGACGAGCTGATCGGCCCGAGCCTCGGCGACGAGCTGCGACGCAACGCGCTGCTGGCGCTCGGCCTCGCGCTCGTCGCCCAACTGCTGTATCTGGCCGTGCGGTTCCGGTGGATGTTCGGCGCGGGCGCGGTGGCCGCGCTGGCGCACGACGTGGTGATCCTCACCGGTGTCTTCGCCTGGCTGGGCAAGCCGGTCGACGGTGTGTTCCTGGCGGCGCTGCTCACGGTGATCGGCTACTCGGTGAACGACTCGGTGGTGGTCTTCGACCGCATCCGCGAACTGTGGCGCAAGGACGCGAAGGCGCCGCTGGCCCGGGTCACCAACCAGGCGATCCTCCAGACGGTGCCGCGGACGGTGAACACGGGCATCGGCGTGATGTTCATCCTGGCCGCGCTGGCGCTGCTGGGCGGCGACTCGCTGACGGACTTCGCCCTGGCGCTGCTCATCGGGATGGTCGTCGGCACGTACTCCTCGGTGCTCACCGCGTCCCCCCTCGCGATCGAGCTGGACGCCCGTGCGGGCGGCGGAAAGCGGCCCCGCAGGACCGCCCCGCGCACACCGGCCCCCCGAACGGAGCGCACGCCGACCGAGGTGTGACACGAGGGGGTGCGGGCGGTTGTGCCCGCACCCCCGCGGTCACCCCACCCGCCCCCGGCCCCTCAGGCGCTCACCCCCGCTTCCACCCCCTCCTCCTCGAACTGCGTCCGGTACAACTCCGCGTACCGCCCACCGGCCGCCAGCAGCTCCTCGTGCGTCCCCCGCTCCACGACGCGCCCGCCCTCGATCACCAGAATCAAGTCGGCGGCCCGTACGGTCGACAGGCGGTGGGCGATCACCACCGCCGTCCTCCCCTCCAGCGCCTCCCCGAGCGCCTCCTGCACGGCGGCCTCCGAGGTGTTGTCCAGATGGGCCGTCGCCTCGTCGAGGACGACCACCCGCTGCCGCGCCAGCAGCAGCCGCGCGATCGTCATCCGCTGCCGCTCCCCGCCCGACAGGCGGTAGCCGCGCTCCCCCACCACCGTGTCGAGACCGTCGGGCAGCGCCCGCACCAGCGTGTCCAGGCGCGCCCGGCGCAGCGCGTCCCACAGGTCCTCCTCGTCCGCGTCCGGCCGCGCCAGCAGCAGGTTGGCGCGGACCGTGTCGTGGAAGAGGTGGCCGTCCTGCGTCACCATGCCGACCGTCGCCCGCAGCGACGCCGCGCTCAGGTCCCGTACGTCGACACCGCCCACGCGTACCGCCCCCGCGTCCACGTCGTACAGCCTCGGCAGCAGGGCGGCGACGGTCGACTTGCCGGCGCCGGAGGAGCCGACGAGGGCGACGGTCTGCCCGGGTTCGGCGCGGAAGGAGATGCCGTGCAGGACCTCCTCGCCGCCGCGTGTGTCGAGGGCGGCGACCTCCTCCAGGGAGGCGAGGGAGACCTTGTCGGCGGACGGGTAGCCGAAGCGGACGTCGTCGAGCTCCACGGCGGCCGGGCCCTCGGGCACCTCGCGGGCGTCCGGCTTCTCCCGGATCAGCGGGTCGAGGTCCAGCACCTCGAAGACCCGCTCGAAGCTCACCAGCGCGCTCATCACCTCCAGCCGCGCCCCGGCCAGCGAGGTGAGCGGCGCGTAGAGGCGGGTGAGCAGCAGGGCGAGGGCGACCACCGCGCCGGCGTCGAGGGCGCCGGACAGGGCGAGCCGGCCGCCGAGGCCGTAGACCAGGGCGAGAGCGAGGGCGGAGACGAGGGTGAGCGCGGTGATGAACACCGTCTGGGCGGTGGCCGTCCGCACGCCGATGTCCCGCACCCGCCGCGCCCGCACCGCGAACTCCTCGGACTCCTCCTCGGGCCGCCCGAACAGCTTGACCAGGGTGGCGCCGGGCGCCGAGAACCGCTCCGTCATCCGGGTGCCCATGGCCGCGTTGAGGGTGGCGGCCTCGCGCTGGAGGCCGGCCATCCGGCGGCCCATGCGCCGCGCGGGGATCACGAACACGGGGAGCAGAACCAGCGCGAGGAGGGTGATCTGCCAGGACAGGGTGAGCATCACGCCGAGGGTCAGCGCCAGGGTGACGACGTTGGACACCACGGTGGACAGGGTGGTGCTGAACGCCCGTTGGGCTCCGATGACGTCGTTGTTGAGACGGGAGACGAGCGCGCCCGTACGGGTGCGTGTGAAGAACGCGACCGGCATCCGCTGCACGTGGTCGAAGACCGCCGTCCGCAGCCCCAGGATGAGATCCTCGCCGAGCGCCGCCGAAAGGCGGCGGCCGAGCACGCCGAGGACCGCCTCCACCACCGCGATCAGCGCGATGAGCAGCGCCAGACGCACCACCGTGTCCGGGTCGCCGCCTGACACCACGGTGTTCACCACCCGCCCGGCGAGCACGGGGGTGGCCACGGCGAGCGCCGCGGTCGCCGTGCCGAGCAGCAGGAACAGGATCAGTTCGCGGCGGTGCGGGCGGGCGAAGGCGCCGATGCGCCGCAGGGTGTCCCGGGTGACGGGCCGGCGCTCGTCCTCGGCGGTCATGACGCTGCGCAGCTGCGCCCACGCGGTGGTCTCCATGCTCATGAGGGCGACGCTAGGACCTCAAGCATGATTGAGGTCAAGGAGGCCCCGCCCCGCCGCCCCGGCCCGCGGGCGACGGCCGTCGCCGTGCGTCCGGCCCGTCGCAACCCTCCGTTCGCGTGCGTCGTTCACCCTCTGTGGACATGACGGTGACGATCCGCCGGGTGCTGTGCGTGCTGCCGCTGCTGCTCGTGGCCGTGGTCGCCGTACGGCAGCGGGAGGTGCTGGCCGAGGGGCTCGGTCTGGTGACGACCGCCCGGTGGCCGTGGCTGCTGGCCGCGGCCGGTGTGACGTGTCTGACCTGGCCGGCCGCCGCGTGCACCCGGCAGGGCGCGGTGCTCGAGCGGCTGCCCGGACGGCGGCTGCTGGCCGCGCAGTTCGCGGCGGGCGCGGCCAACCACCTGCTGCCCACGGGGCTGGGGGCGAGCGCGGTCAATCTGCGGTTCATGACGGTGTGCGGGCTGAGCCCGGCGCGGTCCTCGGCCGCGCTGGCCCTGTATCTGCTGGCGGAGTGCGTCGGACGGGTGGGGCTGCTGGGCGCGCTGCTGCTGGCGTTCCCCGACGCGCTGCCGTTCGGGTCGCTGCTGCCGGACGAGGCGCCGGTGGGGCCGTTCCTCGTGGCCGGCGCGGCGCTCGTGCTGGTCCTGGGCGCGCTCGCCGCCGTACGGCGGGTGCGGACGGTGGTGGCCGGTTTCCTGCGGACGGCGCTGGGCGAGGCGCGCTCGGTGCACGCCCGGCCCGCGCGGGCCCTCGCGCTGTGGGGCGGGGCGCTGGCCTTCCCGGCGCTCCAGGCGGGCGTCCTGGTGCTGGTGGGGCGGGCGTTCGGGCTGGCGGTGCCGTCGGCGCACCTGGCGGTGGCGTATCTGGCGGCGACGGTGGCGGTGGCGCTGGTGCCCACGCCGGGCGGGATCGGCTCGGTGGAGGCGGCGCTGGTCGTGGCGCTGGCGGCGGCCGGCGGGGCGGCGGCGGTGGCCACCGCGGTGGTGCTGGTGTTCCGGCTGCTCACGGTGTGGCTGCCGCTGCTGCCGGGCGCGCTGACGCTGGCGGCGCTGGTGCGGATGAAGGTGATCTGACGCGCTGCGCGGGTGTGGTGGCGTGTGAGGGGGCTCGGCGGGCGGGTAGGGTCCCGGTCCCGCTCACGGAAGGAACCACGTCATGCCCGTACGGATCGAACGCCGGGGAGCCGTCACCACGGTGGTGCTGTCCCGCCCCGAGGCGCGCAACGCGGTGGACGGGCCGACGGCCGCCGAACTCGCGGACGCCTTCCGCGCGTTCGAGGCGGACGACGAGGCGCGGGCGGCGGTGCTGTGGGGCGAGGGCGGCACGTTCTGCGCGGGCGCCGACCTGAAGGCGCTGGGCACGGAGCGCGCCAACCGGGTCGCCGAGGACGGCGACGGGCCGATGGGCCCGACCCGGCTGCGGCTGTCCAAGCCGGTGATCGCGGCGGTGTCCGGGCACGCCGTGGCGGGCGGTCTCGAACTGGCGCTCTGGTGCGACCTGCGGGTGGCCGAGGAGGACGCCGTGTTCGGGGTGTTCTGCCGCCGCTGGGGCGTGCCGCTGATCGACGGCGGCACGGTACGGCTGCCGCGGCTGATCGGCACCGGCAGGGCGATGGACATGATCCTCACGGGGCGTCCCGTGCCGGCCGCCGAGGCGTACGCGATGGGGCTGGCCAACCGGGTGGTGCCGGTGGGGCGCGCCCGCGCGGAGGCGGAGGAACTGGCGGCCTCGCTGGCCCGGTTCCCCCAGGCGTGCCTGCGCTCGGACCGGGCGTCGGTGCTGGAGCAGGAGGGGCGGGGCGAGGAGGCGGCGCTGGCCTCGGAACTCCGGCACGGGGCCGCCGTGTTGGCGGAGAGCCTGGAGGGGGCGGCCCGGTTCGCGTCGGGGGCAGGGCGGCACGGCTCGTTCGACGGGGTGTGAGGGCGGGTCCGGCTGCCCGACTCGGCGTGCGGGCCCGCCCGCGACGAGGCGCGTGGTACGAACTGCCCTGCGGAATACGGCAGGATGAGCGACGGTGCCCCCGCAGGTCAACGCGGGTGCGGCACCGGTGGATCCCGTATACCTCGAGCAGGTGACTTCACGTGACACGACTTCACATACGGCTCTCGGCCCAGGAGAGGCGGCCGTCGGCCCAGGGGTGCGCGGGGGGTGCGCGGTGACCCGCTCCCTCACCGTGGACGATCTCATGCAGGCCGGCATCGCCCTCGCCGCCGGCCTGCTGGCGGCGTTCCTGCTCCGCATGCTGCTGCGCTGGCTGGGGCGGCACGCCGAGCGCACCGCCTGGCGCGGCGACGACATCATGGTGCAGGCACTGGGCACGGTGGTCCCGTGGGCCGCCATGGCCGGCGGCGCGGCCTCCGCGGCGGCGGCGCTGCCGCTGACCCGCACCGTTCAGCACACGACCAACCAGGCGCTGACCCTGCTGGTGATCTTCGTCGCGACCGTGGCGACCGCCCGGGTGGTGGCGGATCTGGTCCGCTCGGTCACCCAGTCGCGGTCCGGCGTGGCCGGGTCGGCGACGATCTTCGTGAACATCACCCGGATCGTGGTCCTGGCGATCGGTTTCCTCGTCGGGCTCCAGACGATGGGCATCTCCATCGCCCCGCTGCTCACCGCCCTCGGCGTGGGCGGTCTTGCGGTGGCGCTGGCGCTCCAGGACACGCTCGCGAACCTCTTCGCGGGCATCCACATCCTCGCCTCCAAGACCGTGCAGCCGGGCGACTACATCCGTCTGAGCAGCGGCGAGGAGGGCTACGTCGAGGACATCAACTGGCGCCAGACGACCGTCCGTGAGCTGTCCAACAACCTGGTGGTCATCCCCAACGGCCAGCTCGCCAAGACGAACATGACCAACTTCATGCGGCCCCAGCAGCAGCTGACCATCCTGGTCCAGGTCGGCGTGTCGTACGACAGCGACCTGGAGCACGTGGAGCGGGTGACGAAGGAGGTCGTCGCCGACGTGATGACCGAGATCACCGGGGCGGTGCCGGAGCACGAGCCGGCGGTGCGGTTCCACACCTTCGGCGACTCGCGCATCGGCTTCACCGTGATCCTGGGCGTGGCCGAGTTCAGCGACCAGTACCGGATCAAGCACGAGTTCATCAAGCGGCTGCACCGGCGCTACCGCGAGGAGGGCATCCGCATCCCGTCCCCCGCGCGGACGGTCGCCCTCCAGCAGGGCACGGTGCTGATCCCGTCCCAGCGGGACGCGTCGGCGGCGCCGGACGACATGACAACCGGCCGGCCGGTCTGACGGCGGCGGGCCGCAGCAGCCGTGCGGCGCTGCGGCCCGGCGTGCGAGGCTGCGGTCCGACGTGCGGCGCTCCGCGACGGGCGTTTCCGGGGAACTCGGCGTGGACCCCTGTCGAGCACGGGGCCGTCACAAGATATCTTGATGTCGAGCAATGTTGCAGACGTGGAGCGGAGCACCCGGTGACTGACTCGACCATCATCTATACGCACACTGACGAGGCCCCGGCCCTGGCGACGTATTCCTTCCTGCCGGTGGTCCAGGCGTACGCTTCGCAGGCGGGTGTCGCCGTGGAAACGCGGGACATCTCGCTGGCCGGGCGCATCATCGCCGTGTTCCCGGAGTACCTCACCGAGGACCAGCGCATCCCGGACGCCCTCGCCGAGCTCGGTGAGCTGGCGAAGACGCCCGCGGCCAACATCATCAAGCTGCCGAACATCTCGGCGTCCATCCCGCAGCTCAAGGCCGCCATCGCCGAGCTTCAGGGCAAGGGCTACGCGCTGCCGGACTACCCGGACGACCCCAAGACCGACGAGGAGCGGGAGATCCAGGCCCGCTACGACAAGATCAAGGGCTCGGCCGTGAACCCGGTCCTGCGCGAGGGCAACTCCGACCGCCGCGCCCCCGCCTCGGTGAAGAACTACGCCAAGGCCCACCCGCACCGCATGGGCGCCTGGACCTCCGAGTCCAGGACGAACGTGGCCACGATGGGCCAGGACGACTTCTGCTCCACCGAGAAGTCGGTCGTGATCGCCGAGGACGGCGCGCTGCGCATCGAGCTCAAGGGCGACGACGGCTCCACCACCGTGCTGCGCGAGTCGGTGCCGGTCCTCAAGGGCGAGGTCGTCGACGCCTCCGTGATGCGCGTCGCCGCGCTGCGCGAGTTCCTCACCGCGCAGGTCGCGCGCGCCAAGCAGGAGGGCGTGCTGTTCTCCGTGCACCTGAAGGCCACGATGATGAAGGTCTCCGACCCGATCATCTTCGGTCACGTGGTGCGCGCCTTCTTCCCGAAGACGTTCGCGCAGTACGGCGAGAAGCTGGCCGCCGCCGGCCTCACCCCGAACGACGGTCTGGGCGGCATCTACAAGGGCCTGGAGAACCTGCCCGAGGGCGCCGAGATCAAGGCGTCCTTCGACGCCGAGCTCGCCGAGGGCCCGGAGCTGGCGATGGTCGACTCCGACAAGGGCATCACCAACCTGCACGTCCCCTCGGACGTCATCGTGGACGCCTCCATGCCCGCCATGATCCGCACCTCCGGCCACATGTGGGGCCCCGACGGCCAGGAGGCGGACACCCTCGCGGTGCTCCCGGACTCCTCCTACGCCGGCGTCTACCAGGCCGTGATCGACGACTGCCGCGCCCACGGCGCCTACGACCCGTCCACCATGGGCTCGGTCCCGAACGTGGGTCTGATGGCGCAGAAGGCCGAGGAGTACGGCAGCCACGACAAGACGTTCGAGATCCCCGTCACCGGCACGGTCCGCCTGGTCGACCAGGCCGGCAACGCCGTCCTGGAGCAGACCGTCTCCGCCGGTGACATCTTCCGCGCCTGCCAGACCAAGGACGCGCCCATCCGCGACTGGGTGAAGCTGGCCGTCACCCGCGCCCGCGCCACCGGCGACCCGGCCGTCTTCTGGCTGGACGAGGCCCGCGCGCACGACGCCAACCTGATCGCCAAGGTGAAGGCCTACCTGCCGGAGCACGACACCGAGGGCCTGGACATCCGGATCCTCAACCCGGTCGAGGCGACCAAGCTGTCGGTGGAGCGGATCCGCCGCGGTGAGAACACCATCTCGGTCACCGGCAACGTGCTGCGCGACTACCTGACCGACCTGTTCCCGATCCTGGAGCTGGGCACCAGCGCCAAGATGCTGTCGGTGGTCCCGCTGATGGCGGGCGGCGGCCTCTTCGAGACGGGCGCGGGCGGCTCGGCCCCGAAGCACGTGCAGCAGCTGGTCAAGGAGAACTACCTGCGCTGGGACTCCCTCGGTGAGTTCTTCGCGCTGGTGCCGTCGCTGGAGCACTACGCGACCACCACCGGCAACGGCCGCGCCAAGGTGCTCGCCGACACCCTCGACCGCGCCACGGCGACCTTCCTCAACGAGGACAAGTCCCCGACCCGTCGCGTCGGCGGCATCGACAACCGCGGCAGCCACTTCTACCTGTCCCTGTACTGGGCGCAGGAGCTGGCCGCGCAGACCGAGGACGCGGACCTGGCGAAGGCGTTCGCGCCGCTCGCGGAGACCCTCGCGGCCAACGAGGCGAAGATCGTCGAGGAGCTGATCTCCGTCCAGGGCAAGCCGGCCGACATCGACGGCTACTACCAGCCCGACCCGGCGAAGGCCTCCGCGGTCATGCGCCCGTCCACCACGTGGAACGAGCTGCTGGCGTCCCTGAGCTGACCCGACGCCTCCTGGACTCCGCCCCGGCCGGCCACGCGCCCGGCCGGGGCGGAGTCGTGTCCAGGGCTCGGCTCGGGGGCTGCGGGGCCGTTGTCAGTGGTGTATGGCACCTTGATCGTCGTACCCGACCGACAGCACCTTTGGAGCAGCGCATGACCGTCGTGCCGCCCTCGTTCGACCTCCTCCCCGGCGACCCCGCCTCCCCCGTGATCCTCCATGTGCCGCACTCGGCGCGGGAGATACCGGGAGACGTACGGTCCGGGATCGTCCTGGACGACGCCGCGCTGGAGCGGGAGCTGGACCACATCACCGACGCGCACACCGCGGCGGTCGCCGAGCAGGCGGCGCGGGCGGCGGGGGTCACACCGTGGCGGTTCGTGAACAGGCTGTCGCGGCTGGTCGTGGACCCGGAGCGGTTCCCGGACGAGCGGGAGGAGATGCTGGCCGTCGGTATGGGCGCGGTCTACACGCGGACGACGCACAAGGGCGTGCTGCGCCCCGACGGCTTCGACGCGGGCCCGCTGATCGAGCGGTACTTCCACCCGTACGCGCAGGCGATGACGGAGGCGGTGACGGACCGGCTGGCGGCGACGGGGCGGTGCGTGATCGTCGACGTGCACTCCTACCCGACGGCCGCGCTGCCCTACGAACTCCACGGCGCCGGCCCGCGCCCGCCGGTGTGCCTCGGCACCGACGCGTTCCACACCCCGCCGGCTCTGCTCACGGCGGCCCGTGAGGCGTTCGCCGCGTGCGGGGAGACGGGCCTGGACAGCCCGTTCGCCGGCACGTACGTGCCGCTGGAGTACTACGGCAAGCGGCCGGAGGTGACGGCCCTGATGGTGGAGATCCGCCGCGACACCTACATGACGGAACCGGGCGGCCCGGCCCATGAGGGAGTGACCCGCCTGGCCTCGGCACTGGCGTCACTCATCGACGCGGTGTGAGCGGCGCAGGGTCTCCCTGAGGGGAACGCCGCCGCCCTCATCGACCGGTGTCGGACGGCCGCGTCCCTCAGGCGCGGAGCCACTCCGTCACGACCGTCCCCTCCGGTGTGTGCAGGCGGAGGGCGAAGGGGCCGGGTGGGGGTGTGGGGGCTGTGAAGCGGCCCATGTCGTCGGTGGTGAGCGGGGTGGCCGGGCGGGAGGCCGTGAGGATGTCGATGCGGGCGGGGACCGGGGGGAGGACCTGGCCGATCAGGCCCTCCTCGGTCAGCTCGACGTCCAGCGTCACCTCGCCCGCGCTGAACGTCAGCATGCGCGGGGCCGCCGCCGCGCCCCGCACGGGGAGCGCGTCGAGGAGGGAGTCGAAGGTCAGCTCGGCGACCCGCGCCTCCAGGTCGCGGAGCGCGAACGCGTCGACCGCGGCCTGGAGCAGTGCCGGGGGCACCGGGTCCAGGAGGGACGCGGCCTGCCGCAGCTCCTCCTCCAGCAGCTCCTCCTCGACGCCGGGGCCGTCGCCGAGACCCGTGCCGTCGCCGAGACCCGTGCCGTCGCCGAAGCCCGTGCCGTCGCCGAAGCCCCTGCCGTCGCTGATGCCGTCGTTCATGCCGTCCCCCGTGCCTCCAGCCGGGCCCGCAGCCGGCGCAGGCAGCGCTGGCGCATGGGCCCGATACTGCCCACCGCGATGTCGAGCGCGGCGGACACCTCCTGATAACTGGGCGGAGGCGTGGAGATCAGCACGCGCAGTAACTGCCTGCACCGCTCGCCCAGTTCCTCGAACGCCTGCCACAGCCGCCGTACCCGCTCCCCGTGCGCGGCGGCCTCCTCCGTCTCCAGCAGCGTCTGTTCGGGCTCCCCGTCCTCGCTGACGGTGTCGAGCACCTGCGGGTCGTCGGTGAGGACCAGTCGCCGCGCCTGGCGATGCACCTTCAGGCACTCGTGGCGTGCGGTGCTGGCCAGCCAGGAGCCCGCCTTCTCCGGCTCGCGGAGGCGGTCCAGGTGCTGGGTGAAGCGGAACCAGACGGTCTGGTACACCTCGTGGGCGTCGGCGTCGGACAGCCGGTGGGCCCGCACCACGGACCAGACCAGCGGGCCCAGGCCCTCCACGATCGCCTTCCAGGCCGCCGCGTCACCGTCGACAGCGGACCGGACCAACGCGCCGACTTCCGAACGCTCCACGGTGCCACCCCTCGTGTACGGCACGTCATGGTACGCCGCGGAGGGGACGGTTCCGTTCATCGTGGACGTGCGGTGGGCGCCGGGGGGACGCGCACGGGGCGCCAGGTGGGCGGCAGCAGCGCGGGCCTGTGCGCCCCGCGCACGTCCGCGAACTCGTCGACGGCGTCGAGAAGTTCCCGCCGGGCTGCGCGCGGGTCGCGCACACCGCGCGCCGTCATGTGCGCGGCGATCATGCCGACCGCGACGGGGGTGGCGAACGAGGTGCCGCTCCACTGGGCGAGCCCTTCGAACATCACCTGGTCCGGCTTGGCGGACCCGCCGTCCTCGCTCAACACACCGGTGTGGCGCGGGTGATGGCAGGTGCAGGCGTAGCTGAAGCCGTAGCGGCAGGTGTCGTACGTGGAGTGCTGGTACACGTAGGGGACGGGCGTACGGAAGCCGGTGAGGGCGCTGGTCAGCCGCTCGCCGGGGGCGTACGCCTTCACCCAGCCGCCGTGGTTGGTGAAGCAGGCGCCGGACGCGCCGTCCGCGCGCAGCGCGCCGACCGACAGCACGGCGTCCTCGTAGCCGGGCAGGTCGGCGTAGGCGGCGGGCCAGAAGGGCGTGGCGCTGGCGTTGTTGCCCGCGGCGGCGACCAACAGCGTGCGCTGTCCTCGAAGTTCGCGCATGAAGGCGTCGACGCCGAGGAGGCCGTCGGTGCGGCCGTTCGTCGTGCCGGCGGAGAGGCTGAGGACGTCGGGCCAGCCGCCCGCGTCGACGGCGTCGAAGAGCTTCTCGCCGAACTCGTGCTCCAGCACCGCCCCCGCGTCGTTGAGGGCGTTGCTGACGGTGATGTCGGTGTGCGGGGCGACGGCGGCGACCAGCCCGGCGATGAACGTGCCGTGTCCGCAGTACTGCTGGAGGATGCCGTCGTCGTCGCACTCGGTGACCTGGGCGTCCCCCCGGGTGCGGGCGAGCGGCGGGTAGTCGCGGTAGTCGTGCGTCAGGCCGGTGTCGACGACCAGGACCCGGGCGGCGTCCCCGCCGGGCTCGCCGTCGGTCCCGGCGACGGCCGGGTTGGGCCGGGTGTCGCGCGCCACGGGCACCGGCTCGTCGCCCGGGCAGGCGTTGACGGCGATGTGCACCACGTGGTTCCGGCTGACCATGCGGCGGCCTGCGCGGCCCTCCACCGCGGCGAGCGCGCGCAGCGCGCCCGTGACGGCCGGGTCGCCGGCTGCGTCGCCCTCGCCGGGGTCGGACACCTGGATGCGGACGACGCCGGAGCGGTTGCCGGCGGGGCCGAGGCGGCGGACGCGGTCCGGGACGCCGGCCGCGAAGGTCCGGAAGTGCCCGCGCACGGTGTCCTCGACGACCTGCGCCTCCTCCCCCTCGCGGGCGAGGACGACGCCCTTCTCGTAGAGGAACTCGCCCGCGTCGTCGGGTCCCACGGCCAGCGGGACCTCGGGCATGGAGCGCTGGATCTGCCGGTACTGCTCACGGAAGCGCTGAGGTGGCATGGCGTGTCCTCCACTTGGGGCGACGGGGCCGGGGCCGGGGAGCTTTCGTGAAGAAGAGCCTTGAGGCGACCCCCTGATACAACGCCGCATCTGTGAGGTGTGGTTGAAGACCACTACCATCGTGGAGGTGACAGCGGGAAGCGACGCGGTGCAGGACCTCCTTCCGCTGGTGTTCGCCGCCCCGAACGAGGCGCTGACGCAGGCCGAGGCCGTGCTGCGCCGCCGCCCCACCCCCCTGCACGCCTCCGTCGCCCATCAGGTGATCGGCATCTGGCAGCGGGACTTCGGGGACACCCGGCTCGCCCTGCGTCATCTGCGGCGGGCGCGGGACTGGGCGGCGCGGGCGGGTTCGGCGGACCGGGAGGCGGACGTCCTCGCCACGCTCGGGGTCGCGTTGGTGCACTCGGGGCGCACGCGGCAGGGGATGGACGCCCTGGGCCGGGGCGTGCGGCGCGGCACCGGCCACACCCGGGCCCGGGTGCTGTTCCGGCGGGCGTACGCGTGGTGGGTGCTGGGCCATCACAAGGAGGCCCTGGAGGACGTACGGCGGGCCGTCCCGGTGCTGCGGCACGCGGGGGACGTGATCTGGACGGCGCGCGCGCTGACCCTGCGGGCGACGGTGCATCTGGCGCTGGGCGCGGTGGAGCGGGCGGAGGCGGACTTCGCGTCGGCGGAGGACCTGTGGGCGGTCACGGACCAGGAGCACGACAAGGCGGACGCGGTGGAGAGCCGCGGGCTGGCAGCGTTCCGCTCCGGTGACGTGCCGGCGGCGCTGCGGCTGCTGGACGAGGCGGAGGAGCGGTACGCGAAGCTGGGCACGCCGACGTTCATGCTGAGCATCCGGCGCTGCGAGGTGCTGATGGCGGCCGGTCTGGCGGCGGAGGCGCTGGCCGAGGCGGACACGGCGATCGCCGAACTGGACTCCATCGGCGGGCAGTCGACGCGCAAGGCGGAGCTGCTGCTGGCGGCGGCGCGGGCCGCCCGGCAGGCCGACGACCCGGCGACGGCCATCGCGCGGGCGGGACTGGCCGTGCGGCTGTTCGCGGGGCAGCGGCGCGCCTGGTGGGAGGCGCAGGCCCGGCTGGTGCTGATCGGCGCCCGGCACGCGGCGGGTAAGAGTTCCGGGAAGCTGGTCGCGGACGCGGCGGCGGTGGCGCGGACGCTGGCCGGGCTGGGCGCGCCGGCCGCCCCGGAGGCGTTCCTGCTGGCCGGGCGGATCGCGCTGGACCTGGACCGGCCGGCGGACGCCGAGCCGTATCTGGCGGTGGCCGCGCGCAGCCGGCACAACGGACCGCCGCTCGCGCGGATGACGGGCTGGGCGGCGCAGGCGCTGCGCGCGCGGGCGGCCGGCTCCACGCGGGGCGTGCTGGAGGCGTGCCGGCGCGGGCTGGACGTGCTGGACGACCACCGGATGACGCTGGGCGCGTCGGAGCTGCGGGCGCGGGCCACGGCGCAGGGCGCGGAACTGGCGGCGCTGGCGCAGCAGGCGGCGCTGCGGTCGGGCGGGCCACGGCGGCTGCTGGTGTGGAGCGAGCGCTGGCGGGCGACGGCGCTGTCCGCGCCGCCGACCCGGCCGCCCGCCGACCCGGAGCTGCTGAGCCACATGACCGCCTACCGGGAGATCGCGGCCCGCGCCGAGGAGGCCCGGATGGAGGGCAGGCCGGTGCCGGCCCTGGAGCGGGAGCAGCGCCGCCTGGAGCGGGCGATCCGCTCCCGCACCCTGCACATGCGGGGCGAGGCGCACGGCGACGACGCCCGCTTCGACGCGGGCCGCCTCCTGGACCGGCTGGGCGACGGCGTGCGGCTGGTGGAGCTGGCGGTGGTCGACGGGCGGGTGCAGGTGCTGCTGTGCGGGCAGGGCCGGGTGCGCCGGTTCGAGGCGGGGCTGCTGGCGGCGGCCGAGACGGAGGCCGAGCATGTGCAGGCGGGGCTGCGGCGGCTGGCCCATCCGGGGGCGCAGGCACGGCTGCCGGTGGTGGAGGCGGCGGGCCGCCGTCTGGAGGAGCTGCTGCTGGGGCCGGCCGCGGCGTACCTCGGCGAGGGGCCGGTGGTGATCGTGCCGCCGGGGCGGCTGCACCGGGTGCCGTGGGCGCTGCTGCCGTCGCTGCGGGAACGGGTCGTCAGCGTGTCGCCGTCGGCGAGCAGTTGGCTGCGCGCCCGGGAGACGCGGCCGCCGCGCGGCGGGCGCAAGATGCTGGTGCGCGGTCCGGGTCTGGCGACGGGCGGCGCGGAGGTGACCCGGCTGGCCGCCCGCTACAGCGGGGCGACGGTGCTGGAGCACGGGGAGGCGTCGGTGCCGCGGGTGCTCGCGGAACTGGACGGGGCGGGTCTCGCGCACATCGCGGCGCACGGCACGTTCCGCACGGACGGCCCGATGTTCTCCTCGCTGCGGATGGCCGACGGCCCGCTGATCGTGCACGACTTCGAACGGCTCGGCCGCAGCCCGTACCGCATCATCCTGTCCTGCTGCGACACGGCCCGCTTCGCCACGGTCGGCGCGGACGAACTGCTCGGTCTGGTCACGGCGTTGCTGCCGCTGGGCACGGCGGGCGTGGTGGCGTGCAGCGCCCCGGTCAACGACGCGGCGGTGGTCCCGCTGATGCTCGCCCTGCACGAGGGCCTGGCCGCGGGCCTGCCGCTTCCGGAGGCGCTGCGCGACGCCCGTGCGGCCCTCCCCCCGGACGCCCTGCACCGGGCGACGGGCTGGGCGTTCACGGCGTTCGGGGCGGCATGACGGGCGGCGTGCGCAGCGGGCCGGCCACGCCCGACGCGCGCGGAGTGAGTACTCACTCATTGACGGAGTGAGTACTCACTCCGTACGCTGTGCCCATGACAGCAGTCAAGAAGGAACCCAGCGCACCCGCGCGTCGCCGCGCTCCCGGCATGTCGCCGGAACAGCGGCGGGCGATGATCGTCCAGGCCGCGATTCCCCTGCTCACCGAGTACGGCTCCGCCGTGACGACCGCGAAGATCGCCCGCGCCGCGGGCATCGGCGAGGGCACGATCTTCCGCGTCTTCGCCGACAAGGAGGAGCTGTTGCAGGCGTGCGTCACCGAGGCCCTGTCCCCCGACCACGCCGTGCGTGAGCTCGACGCGATCGACGTGTCCCAGCCGCTGCCCGACCGGCTCGCGGAGGCGGCCGAGGCGCTCCAGGCGCACATGGACCGGCTCGGCGCGATCATGGGCTCCCTGGGGCATCACGGCGGCAAGCACCCCGGCACGGTGCGCGGCGCGGGCCGCGAGGAGTCGACCTCCCGTGTCCGCGCGGCCCTCGCGGACCTGCTGGAGCCCGAGAAGGACTCCCTGCGCCGGCCGCCGGAGCAGATCGCGGCGCTGTTCGTCGGGCTGCTCTTCACCCAGCCGCGCACGGACGGCGAACCCGACCTCACTCCACGCGAGTTGGTGGAGGTCTTCCTCGGCGGGGCGCTCACCGGGAGCGCGTCGTGAGCGCCCGGGCGAGGCGGTCGGGGACCGCGGCGGCGGCCGTGGCGGTCGCGCTGGTCATATGGGCGGTCGCGGATCCCGTGCTGGGCCACCGACTCCGCATGACCGACGGCGGCGACACGATGACCGTGGGGGCCGCGGCCGTCACGGTCGCCTCTCTGCTCGCGGCCCTGGCCGCCTGGGCGTTACTCGCCGCACTGGAGCGGTTCGGAGTGCGGCGTGCCCGTGCCGTGTGGACCGGCGTGGCCGTCGCCGTACTGGCCGTGTCCCTCCTGCCGTTGGCCGGCGACGGCATGGACGGCGGCACCCGGGTCACGCTCGCGCTCATGCATCTGACCGTGGGGGCCGTGCTGATCGCGGGGCTGGCCGGCGGGTCCCGCGCCGGGCGTCCGGCGCGGGAGGGCCCTCACTCGTAGCGCAGGCGCAGCGACTCGCGCTCCGTCTCCTCGATCTGTTCGAGCGTCAGGCCCGGCAGGTTCAGCTGGGCCAACGTCACCTGGGCGCTGCTCGGCTGGGCGTCGGCGGGCAGCCAGCGGTCCGGCTGCCAGGCGTTGCCGCGCATCAGCGACTTGGGGCAGTGCGGGTAGGCCTGTTCGACCCGCACCACGATCGCCGAGACCGGCGGCTTGCCCACGGCGGTGAGCCGGTCGAGCAGTTCCGGGCGGGCCGAGACGAACGCGCGGCCGTTGACGCGGAGCGTGGTCGTACGGCCGGGGACGGCGAAGAGCAGGCCGACCCGGCCGGTCTCCACCACGTTGTGCAGGGTGTCGAGCCGCTTGTTGCCCGTCGCGTCGGGGATCGCCAGCGTCCGGTCGTCCAGCACCGCGACGAACCCGGGCGGTCCGCCGCGTGGGGTGACGTCCGCCCGGCCCCCGGCGTCCGTGCTGCCGATGAACACCAGGGAGGCGCAGCCGACCAGCGCCCGGGTCTCCTCGGTGAGATGGTCGGTCTCCTTGCGGAGGGCGTTCGCGTTCGGCTCCGGGTACAGCTCGCGCAGCTGTTCCGTGCTGGTGAGGGCGTCCGCCCGCAGGGCCTCGAAGAGCAGGCCGGCGGTGGTCCCCGTGTCGGTCGTCATACGCATGACCCTAGAAGACGCATCCGGTCCCGCACAGGGGGCCGCTGGGTGGTGCCCTGCGCCCGCACGGCATGCGTCAGGGGGCCCGCCGGCTGCCGGCGGGCCCCCTGTCCTCGCATCGTCGGGACGACAGGATTTGAACCTGCGACCCCTTGACCCCCAGTCAAGTGCGCTACCAAGCTGCGCCACGTCCCGATGCGGCTCTCGCGGCGAACCGCGTGATCTCGCAGGTCAACCCTACCGTATGCGGAGCGGAGGGTGAGCCGGGTATGCGAGCGGGATGATCACCTGATTGTCCTGTCAAATGGTTGACAGGACACCGGGCCCGGCCCGAAGGTGGGCGGGCAGATCAGGACCCGGCCCAAGAGAGGCAGTCATGGTGGATGCGTTGGGCGTCGCCGTCGTCGGATTCGGCTGGATGGGGCGGGTGCACACCCAGGCGTACGCGCGGGTGGCGCACCACTTCCCCGGGCTGCCGCTGCGTCCGGAGCCGGTCGTGGTCGCCGAGGAGGTGCCGGGGCGGGCGGAGGAGGCCGCCGCGCAGTACGGGTTCGCCTCGACCACCCGCGACTGGCGTGACGTGGCCGCCGACCCCCGTGTGCGCGCGGTCAGCATCACCGCGCCGAACTTCCTGCACCGTGAGATCGGTGTGGCCATGGCCGAGGCCGGCAAGCACATCTGGATCGAGAAGCCGGTCGGGCTGACCGCCGAGGACGCGCGGGCGGTCGCGGACGCGGTCGCCAAGGCCGGCGTCCAGGGCGCGGTCGGCTTCAACTACCGCAACGCGCCCGCCGTGGAGGCCGCCCGCGACCTGATCGCCTCCGGCGGCATCGGCCGGGTCACCCACGCCCGCGTGAGACTGTTCAGCGACTACGCGGCGCACCCCGAGGGCGCGCTGACCTGGCGTTACGAGCGGGAGCGGGGCGGCAGCGGGGTGCTGGGCGACCTGGCCTCGCACGGCGCCGACCTGGCCCGCTTCCTGCTCGGCGACATCACCTCGCTGAGCGCCGACACGGCCGTCTTCCTGCCCGAGCGGGCCCGCCCGACCGGCGCCACCGCCGGCCACTCCCGCGCGACCGGCGGCGAGATGGGCGCGGTGGAGAACGAGGACTACGTGAACTGCCTGCTGCGGTTCGCGTCCGGCGCGCGGGGCGTGCTGGAGGCCTGCCGGGTCTCCGTGGGCGAGCAGAACAACTACGGCTTCGAGGTGCACGGCACCGAGGGGGCGGTGTTCTGGGACTTCCGCCGGATGAACGAACTGGGCGTCAGCCGCGGCACCGGCTATCAGGACCAGCCGGTGAGCACGGTGTACGTCGGGCCGGGCGACGGCGAGTTCGGCGCGTTCCAGCCGGGCGCGGCCAACGCCATGGGCTACGACGACCTGAAGGTGATCGAGGCGTACCGCTTCCTGCGGTCGGTCGCCGAGGGCGTCCCGTACGGCGCCACCCTCGCGGACGCGGTGCGCAGCGCGACGGTGCTCGACGCGATGGCGCGGTCGGCCGAGGAGCGGGCGTGGGTGACGGTGGACGCGCCCGCGTGACGCCCCCGGCCTCGTGCCGCGCTCATCTCGCCGCCTCCGCGTCCTCCTTGCGCCCGAGCCACACCTTGACCGGGACCAGGACCAGCCACCACCACATGGCGGGCGGCCCCACCAGCAGGGCCAGCGGAATGGTCACCACGAACACCACCACCGTGGCGCCCGCGTCGACGGCGTAGAGGCCCTCGTTCCGCAGCGGTTCGGCGTCGCCGTGGAGCCAGGGGCGGCGGGCGACGACGGCGGCGAGGGCGAGGTGGACGGCGCCGAGGGAGGCCACCGCCGCCGAGTAGATGACGACGGAGACGCGCTGGTCGCCGTACTCGGAGACCAGGGCGGTGGGGAACGGCAGCAGGGCGGCGAGGCCCAGGCCGAGGACGGTCAGCCAGATCACGTCGGCGTCCACCAGACGCACCCGGTGGAAGATCGCCCGGTGGTCGCGCCAGAATCCGGCCAGCACGGCGAAGCTGAGCGCGTAGGCGCCCAGGTTGGACAGGACGTCGCCGAGCGCCTCGTGGAACCCGGCGGAGTTCAGCCCCGGCGGTACGTCGATGTCCAGGACCAGCAGGGTGACGGCGATGGCGAAGACGCCGTCGGACAGCGCCACCAGCCGTTCGGCCCCGCCTTCCGTGGTGGGTTTCCTCATGCGCCCGACGGTAGGCGCGGCCGGCCGGGCGCGGGGCGCCACACGCCAGGCGGGTCACCCGGCCACGACGGGGGCGGGCATGTTGTACGGGGTGACCACCTGGATCGCGGACGGCAGGGTCGGTCCGGCGGGCGGCAGCGCGCCGTGCGCGCGCATCACCAGGTGGCAGGCCTCGCGCAGGTCGTGGCGCAGGTCGTGGTGGAGCACGGCGGACAGTCTCAGTTCGCGCAGCAGCCGGGTGTTGTCGTGGTCGAGGTCGTGGGCGATGAACACCGCGCACTCGCGTCCGGCGTCCTCGAAGGCGCGCAGGGTGGCGATGTTGCCGCCGCCGATCGAGTAGACCGCGCGGATCTCCGGGTCGCGTTCCAGGGCGGCGCGGACCAGGTCGTACTGGGTGGCGTCCAGGCCCTGGCCCTCGGCGATCTCGACGAGGGTGCGCTCGGGGTGGCGGGCGCGCATGGTGCTGCGGAAGCCCATCTCGCGCTCCTCCTCGTTGCGGAAGAAGCCGCTGGAGAGACTGGTGAGCACGTTGCCGGGCCGGTCGCCGAGCCACTGGCCCATCAGATAGGCGGCGGTGGCGCCCGCCGCGCGGTTGTCGCTGCCGACATGGCCGACGCGGGCGCTGACCGGCAGGTCCGTCACCAGGGTCACGACGGGGACGCCGGCCGCGGCGAGCCGGCCGACCGCGGCGGTGACCTCGGGGACGTCGGGCGCCTTGAGGAGCACGCCCTGCGAGCCGCGGCGGGCGATCCGGTCGAGGACCGCGACCAGCTCCTCCGCCGGGCCGGTCTCCCGGAAGTGGTAGCGGGAGCGCACCACCGCCGGGTGCAGGGAGGGCAGTTCGGCCTCCAGGGCGGCGCGGACGGCCGTGGAGAAGCGCTCCGGGGACTGCATGACGATGTCCACCATGAACGTGCGGCCGACCAGGCGGACCTGGGTGCGCTGGCGGTCCAGGTCGGCGATGGCCCGGTGCACCTCGCGCGCGGTGCTCTCCCGCACCCCGCCGCGGCCGTTGAGCACCCGGTCCACGGTGGCCTCGCTCAATCCGGCCTGACGTGCGATTTCGCGGATCGGGAAGGGGTGCCCCATGCGACTGCTCCTGAGGGGTTTTTGATGGGTTCCTGATGGTGGTGCGAGGGGTTTGTTCTGACAAGAATGACATCACCCGCGTCGCTCCGTGACCCGAAGGGACGACTTCATGTCCGCATCGTCTTCCGTGCAGACCCCCGCGCCGGCCGTCTGGCTGTCGGAGCGGGACTGCGACCTGGACGCCTTCCGCGCCCTGGTCGAGCAGTCGACCGACCCCTCCGCATACCCGCTGGCCTCCGCCGTCGAGCGGAACGTGCTGCTCTACGACGCCGAGCGGCTCGCGCTCGCGGACCGCCGCACCGCGCAGGCCGAACTGGTCCGCGCCCTCGCCGACGGCCCCGGCATCGTGGTGATCCGCGGCGCCTTCCCCGACCCCTCGGTGGTGGACCGGACCACCGCCGTGTTCGACGCCCTGATCGCCCAGCAGCGCGCCTCGGGCGCCGCCGCCGGCGACCACTTCGCCAAGCCGGGCGCCAACGACCGGGTGTGGAACGCCCTGGAGAAGGCCGCGCTGCACGACCCGGCGGTGTTCGCCGACTACTACGCCAACGACATCGTCGCCCTGGTGTCCACGGCCTGGCTGGGCCCCGGCTACCAGGTGACCTCCCAGGTCAACGTGGTCAACCCGGGCGGCGCGGCGCAGACCGTGCACCGCGACTACCACCTGGGCTTCCTGTCGAACGAGACGGCGGCCGCCCACCCGGCGCACGTGCACCGCCTCTCCCCCGTGCTCACCCTCCAGGGCGCCGTCGCGCACTGCGACATGCCCGTGGAGTCCGGGCCGACGATGTACCTGCCGCACTCGCAGAAGTACGAGGCAGGCTACCTCGCCTGGCGGCTGCCCGAGTTCCGGGCGTACTTCGAGGACCACTACGTCCAGCTGCCGCTGCGCAAGGGCGACGCGGTGTTCTTCAACCCGGCGCTGTTCCACGCCGCCGGTGCCAACCACTCGGCGGACATCCGGCGCGCGGCCAACCTGCTCCAGGTGTCGTCCGCGTTCGGGCGGGCCATGGAGACCGTGGACCGCGAGGCCGTCGTGGGCGCCGTCTACCCGGTGCTGCTGGCCCGCAAGGCCGAGGGCGTCCCGGAGCGGTGGCTGGAGAACGTGATCGCGGCGAGCGCCGAGGGCTACCCGTTCCCCACCAACCTGGACAACGACCCGCCGGTCGACGGCCTCGCCCCGCCCTCCCAGGCGGACATGGTGCGCCGCGCGCTCGCCGAGGGCCGGCCGCCTCGCGTCCTGCGGGACGCGTTGCGGGCCGCCGCCGCCCGGCGCGCGAGCTGAACCGCTGGACCGACACGGATCCGGAAGGACGTCATGGGACTTCTCGACGACAAGGTCGTCCTCGTCAACGGCGGCAGCCAGGGCGTGGGCGCCGCCGTCGCACGGGCCGCGGTGCGCGAGGGCGCGGTCGTGGCGGTCAGCGGACGGCGCGCGGAGCCGGGTGAGGCGCTGGTCGCCGAGCTGGCCGGGCAGGGCGCCAAGGCCATGTTCGTACGCGCCGACCTGGCCGACGCCGGCCAGGCCAAGGACACCGTCGCCCAGGTCGTGCGGGCGTACGGCAGGATCGACTGCCTGGTGAACTCCGCCGGGCTCACCTCGCGCGGCACGCTCCTCGACACCACACCCGAGCTGTTCGACCAGCACATCGCGATCAATCTGAAGGCGCCGTTCTTCGCCATGCAGGCCGCGGTGGCGGACATGGTGCGGCGCGCCGAGCCCGGCACGATCGTCAACGTCATCACGTCGTCGGCGCACGGCGGGCAGCCGTTCCTCGCCCCGTACGTCGCCGCCAAGGCGGGGCTGATGGGCCTGACCCGCAACGCGGCGCACGCCCACCGGTGGGACCGGATCCGGATCAACGGCCTGAACATCGGCTGGACCGCGACCGAGGGCGAGGACGCCACGCAGCGCGCCTTCCACGGCGCCGGCGACGACTGGCGCGAGCAGGCCGCCGCGCGGCTGCCGATGGGCAAGCTCGGCCAACCGGACGAAATCGCCGACTTCGTGGTCCTGCTGCTGTCCGACCGGTCCGGGGTGGTCACCGGGTCCGTCGTCGACTGGGACCAGAACGTCCTCGGCGGCCTCGACTGACCTTCTCCGCCCCCGCCCCCGTCCGCACCACATGCACCACCCGCACTCCAAGGAGCACCGCCCCATGCGCATCGGAATCCTCGGCCTCGGCCGCATCGGCGCCTTCCACGCCGAGACCCTGTCCGGGCTCGACGCCGTCGAGTCCCTCGTCGTCTCCGACCCGTTCGCGGACGCCGCGAAGGCCGCCGCGGAGCGCTTCGGCGCGCAGGTCGCGGACTCCCCCGAGGCGGTGCTCGCGGCCGGGGTGGACGGCGTGGTCGTCGCCGCGGCCACCGACGCCCACCCGGAGCTGATCCTCGCGTGCGTGGAGGCGGGCGTGCCCGTGTTCTGCGAGAAGCCCGTGGCCCGCACCATCGCGGAGGGCGTCGAGGTGCTGAAGGCCGTCGCGGGCCGTGACGTGCCGGTGCAGATCGGCTTCAACCGCCGCTTCGACGCCGGTTTCGTCGCCGCGCGCGCCGCCGTCCGGTCCGGCGAGCTGGGCACGCTCCACACCGTGCGCTCCACGACGCTGGACCCGGCGCCGCCGCCCGCCGCGTACGTCGCCGCGTCCGGGGGGATCTTCCGGGACTGCTCGGTGCACGACTTCGACATCATCCGCTGGGTGACCGGCCGCGAGGTGACCGAGGTGTACGCGGCCGGCGGCAACCGGGGCGCGGAGTACATCAAGGAGGCGGGCGACGCCGACACCACGGGCGCGGTCCTCACCCTCGACGACGGCACCCTCGCGGTGGTCTCCAACAGCCGGCACAACGGCCGGGGTCACGACGTCCGCATGGAGATCCACGGCTTCACCGACTCGATCGCGGTGGGCCTGGAGGACAAGCTGCCCCTGCGGTCGGTCGAGCCGGGCGTCACCTTCCCGGCGGGGGTGCCGCACGACTTCTTCATGGACCGCTTCACCGACGCCTACCGCGCCGAACTGCTCGCGTTCACCGAGGTGGTGGCGGGCTCCCGCCCGTCGCCGTGCACGATCGAGGACGCTCTGGAGGCCGGCTGGATCGCCGAGGCGTGCACACTGTCGCTGCACGAGCACCGTCCCGTGACCCTGGAGGAGGTACGGCGGGCGTAGACGCGTCCGCTCCGAGCGCTGGACACGGCACCGGTGTCGGTGCGGGCCGGGGGGTGTCGGCGCACGGCGGCGCCAACGAGGCGCCGCCTGCGCCCACCCTCCCCCACTCTCGGCTTCGCTCGAGCGGGAGGTACCCCCATCGCCCTGGGGGTACCTCCCAGGCCCTTAAGGCACTGGGGGAGGCACGACTGCCCGCAGGCGGCAGGCGCCTCAAGGGGCGCGGGGAACTGCGCGATCAGCCACGACGCGGCCGCACCCGGCATGCGACAGCCCCCGGCATCTCAGTAGCCGCCGGGGGCAAGGCGCCGCGCCCGGGGCGTTACGCCTCCGCCCTGTACAGCGCAGGCTTCTCCGCCAGTTCGACCGTGGCCCGGCCGCCTTCCTCCAGCGCCCGCACCCCCGCCTCGCACACCGCCGCCGCGGCGTAGCCGTCCCACGTGCTGGGGCCGGTGACCTCGCCGCGGCGGGTGGCGTCGACCCACGCCTGGACCTCGGCGTCGTAGGCCTGGGCGAAGCGTTCGGTCCAGTCCTGGGCGATGGTGCCGCCCCAGCGTCCGGCCATGTTGGTGACCAGCTGGTGGCCGTCGCCGATGCGGGCGGTGCCGCGTTCGCAGACCGCCTCGGCCTGCACCTGGTACCCGAAACCGCAGTTGACGAAGATCTCGACGTCGGAGAGCGCCCCGCCGTCGGTCTCCAGGACGACGAACTGCGGGTCGCGCAGTCCCTCGGGGGCGCCGGAGGACGGGACCGGCCGCAGCACCGTCACGGCGGTGATCTCGTGGCCCAGCAGCCAGCGGGTCGCGTCGACCTCGTGGGCGACGGAGTCGCTGATCAGCATGGAGCTGGTGAAGAAGGGCGGGCTGGCCACGTTGCGGTGGCGGTTGTGCAGCATCAGCGGCCGGCCCAGCTGCCCGGTGGCGAGCAGGGCCTTGAGGCGGACGTACTCGGTGTCGTAGCGGCGCATGAAGCCGACCTGCACCCGGCGGTGGCCGAGGGCCTGTTCGGCCTCCATGACGCGCAGCGCGGACGCCGCGTCGGGAGTGAGCGGCTTCTCGCACAGGACGGGCAGGTCGTGCGCGAACGCGGTGAGCAGCGCCGCCTCGTGGGCGGGCCCGGAGGAGGCGACGAGCACGGCGTCGACGTCCGCCGACGCCATCACCTCGGCCGCGTCGGTGTGGGCGGTGCAGCCGTCGACCCCGGCCGCGACCGCCTTGGCCCGTTCGCCGTCGAGGTCGACGACCGCGGCGACCCGCGCCCCGCTGATCACCCGGTCGATCCGCCGCACGTGGTCGGCGCCCATGCGGCCGGCGCCGATGACGGCGATGCCGAGGGGCTCGCGCCGGTTCATGTGTGTCGCCTCCCGGTCCGGTGGGTGGTGGTCAGGCGCCGCAGGAGCGGAGGAACTTGCGGGTGCGCACCGCGATGGGCAGCGGCTTGTCCGGCTCGCACGGGTACATGTCCTGCTCGACGATCGCGAACAGGTCCACGCCCAGCTTCTGCGCGGCCGTGAGGACGGGGCCCAGCTCGGGGACGCCGGCCGGCGGTTCGCACATGACCCCGCGCTGGACGGCGGGCCCGAAGGGGACCTGGTTCTTGACGACGTCGGCGAGGATCTCCGGGTCGACCTGCTTGAGGTGCAGGTAGCCGATGCGCTCGCCGTAGGTCTCGATCAGCTTGACGCTGTCGCCGCCGCAGTAGGCATAGTGACCGGTGTCGAGGCAGAGGCTGACCAGGCGCGAGTCGGTGGAGTCGAGGAAGCGCTCGACGTGCTCCTCGGTGTCGATGTGGGTGTCGGCGTGCGGGTGGACGACGATGTCGAGCCCGTACGTCTCCTTCACCTCGCGGCCGAGGCGCTCCATGCCCCGGGTGAGGTGGCCCCACTGCTCGGTGGTGAGCTCCGGCGGCTCCAGGATCTCGGCGCTCTTGTCGTCCCGCCAGAACGACGGGATGACCACCAGGTGCTTGGCGTCCATGGCCTGGGTGAGCGCGGCGACGCGGCTGACCTGCTCCCAGGTGGCGTCCCACTCGGACGGGCCGCGGTGCAGCCCGCAGAAGATGGTGCCGGCGGAGACCTTCAGGCCGCGGCTCTGCACCTCGTCGGTGAGGCGGGCCGGGTCGGTGGGCAGGTAGCCGTAGGGGCCGAGTTCGATCCAGGAGTAGCCGGCCTCGGCGACCTCGTCGAGGAAGCGCTGCCAGGGCACCTGCTGGGGGTCGTCGGGGAACCAGACGCCCCAGGAGTCGGGGGCGGAACCGACCCGGATGCGGTCGAGGGCGACGGCCATGTCAGGACTTCCCTTCCGGGGTTGCGGTCGTGGGCGCCCGGAGGTCGCCGGCTTCGGGGAGCTCTTCCGTGTCGACGCCGCGGACCTGGGCCAGCTCGTGCTTGAGCGCGGCCAGTTCGGCGCCGCCCGCCATGTGGTTGGTCAGCTCTTCGAGGCTCACCTCGCTGCGGTCGGCGCTGAGCTCCAGGGTGCCCAGGCGCAGCACGTTGAAGTGGTCGCCGACCATGTAGGCGTGGTGCGGGTTGTGGGTGATGAAGATGACGCCGAGGCCGCGGTCGCGGGCCATGGCGATGTACTTCAGGACGACCCCGGACTGCTTGACGCCGAGGGCGGCGGTGGGCTCGTCGAGGATGAGGACGCGCGCGCCGAAGTAGACGGCGCGGGCGATCGCGACGCACTGGCGCTGGCCGCCGGAGAGCGTGCCGATGGGCTGCTCCAGGTCGTCCAGGACGATGCCCATGTTGCGCAGTTCCTCGTCGGCCGTCCGCTTCATGCGGTCGATGTCGAGGCGGCGGACGGGCCAGGGGCCCTTGGTCATCTCGGAGCCGAGGAAGAAGTTCCGCCACACCGGCATCAGCGGGACGACGGCGAGGTCCTGGTAGACGGTGGCGATGCCCTTGTCGAGCGCCTCGCGCGGGGTGGAGAACCGCACCGGTTCCCCGTCGACGAGGAACTCGCCCTCGGTGTGCTGGTGCAGCCCCGAGACGATCTTGATGAGGGTGGACTTGCCGGCGCCGTTGTCGCCGAGGACGCAGGTCACCTTGTTGGCGTGGACGGTGAGGTCCACGCCGTGCAGGGCGCGGATGTTGCCGTAGGACTTGCCGGCGGCGCGGAGCTCGACCAGGGGGCGGTCGCCGCCGGCCGGAGTGTCCGTGCGGACGGCACCGTCGGTGCCGGTCGTCTTGTCGGTCATTGCGGTCACCTCCGGGTCGCCGTGCGCTGGACCCACAGATTGATGAGGACGGCGCCGAGCAGCATCACGCCGAGGAAGGCCTTGAACCAGTCGGGGTTCCAGCCGGCGTAGACGATGCCCTGCTGCACCATGCCGAACATGAAGGCCCCGAAGACCGGTCCGATCGCCGAGCCGTAGCCGCCGGTGAGCAGACAGCCGCCGATGACCGCCGCGGCGATGTAGATGAGCTCCTGGCCCACGCCCTCGCCGGACTGCACGGTGTTGAAGGAGAACAGGTTGTGCATGCCGACGAACCAGGCGCCGAAGCCGACCAGCATGAACAGGCTGATCTTGGTGAAGGTGACGGGGACGCCGACCGCGCGGGCGCTGTCCTTGTTGCCGCCGACGGCGAAGATCCAGTTGCCGTACTTGGTGCGCAGCAGGACCCAGGTGGCGAGCGCGGCGAAGACGAGCCACCAGACCACGGTGATCTTCACCTGGACGTCGCCGATCTCGAAGCTGGAGGCGAAGACCGCCTTGGCCTGGTCGAAGCCGTCCATGTCGGCGATGCTGTCGGTGGCGACGTTGCCGGTGACGAGTTTGGTCACGGCGAGGTTGACGCCCTGGAGGATCAGGAAGGTGCCCAGGGTGACCAGGAAGCTCGGCAGGCCGGTCTTGACCAGCATCCAGCCGTTGAAGAAGCCGACGGCGAGGGACACCACGAGGGCGACGATCACGCCCATCCACACGTTCAGGGTGAGCTGGTAGCTCAGCATGCTCGCGGTGAGCGCCGAGGTGACGACGGCGACGCCCGCCGAGAGGTCGAACTCGCCGCCGATCATCAGCAGCGCCACGGGCAGCGCCATGATCCCGATGGTGGACGACTGGTACAGGATGTTCGCCATCGAGCTGCCGTCGCGCACCGGCGGGGCGGTGAACAGGAAGAACACCAGGACGGCGACGGCGCCGAGGAAGACGCCGACCTCGGGCCGAGCGAGCAGCCGCAGCGCCAGCGGGCGCCGCGCGGTGCGCCCGTCCTTCTGCTTCTCGGGGCCGGGGGCCGGCGGCGTGGTCGCCGCCGGCTCAGCCTGTTGAGCCATGCTCATCACCGGGTGCCCTTCGCGGCGAACTCGGAGACGGCGTCGACGTTGGACTTGTCGACGAAGGCCGGACCGGTCAGGACGGGCTGCTCGCCGCCGCCGCTGTAGTTGCCGTTGTTCTTGTAGAGCCACAGGCCGTCGATGGCGAGGTAGCCCTGGAGGTAGGGCTGCTGGTCCACGGCGAACTGGATGTCGCCGGCCTTGACGGCGCCGGTCAGCTCCTTGTTCAGGTCGAACGTGGCGACCTTGGCCTTGCTGCCGGCCTCCTCGACGGACTGCACCGCGGTCGGCGCGAAGGGCGCGCCGAGGGTGACGACGTAGTCGATGGAGGAGTCCTGCTTCAGCTTGGCGGTGATCGTCGACTTCACCGACGGCATGTCGGTGCCGTTGACGTTGAGGATCTGGGTCTCGCCCTCGAAGGTCTTCTTCACCCCGTCGCACCGCTGGGTCAGGCCGACGTTGCCCTGCTCGTGGACGACGCAGACCGCGTTCTTCGCGCCGACCTCGTTCAGCTTCTTGCCGAACGCCTCGCCCGCCACCGACTCGTCCTGTCCGAAGAACTCGAGCAGGCCGAGGTCCTTCCAGTCGCTCAGACCGGAGTTGAGGCCGACGACGGGGATGCCGGCCGCGTCCGCCTTGGCTATGACCTCCTTGAGCGCGTCCGGCTTGGCAAGGGTGACCGCGATGCCGTCGACCTTCTGGTCGATGGCGTTCTGCACCAGGTTGGCCTGGTTGCCGGCGTTCGGGTCGGCCGAGTAGATCAGCTTGACGTTGTCCTTGGCGGCGGCGGTCTCGGCGCCCTTGCGCACGATGTCCCAGAAGGTGTCGCCCGGCGCCTGGTGGGTGACCAGGGCGATCGTCATCTGCGGAGTCGAGGCCTTGCCGGCCGAGGCGTCCGCTCCGCCTTCCTCGGACTTCTTGCCGCCGGAGTCGCTGGAGCAGCCGGCGAGGGCCAGGGCGGCTGCCGCCGCGACCGCGACGAAGGGGGCGACTCTGCGGTGGCGGGGGTGGGAAGAGCGGTCCATCAGTCCTGCACCTCACTGTGCTTCACGGGGAAAAGGGGGCGAGGAGTCCGAGAGTCCGGTGCCCGGAACCTCGGGAGTCCGGGGTGTGTGCCATCACACAAGGCGGTTCTGCTGGGACGCGATCCAATCCCCGAGAACCGCTCGCTGTCAATACTTTGTTAAGACATCATTTCACGCGCTCGTCCGAATGTAAGTACAAACTATTGACACCGCCGCCCCTCGAGACCTACACCTGGGAAGCGGCAGGTCCCCGGAAGCACGTCCCCACCGTGGCAGGGCGTCCTGGGACCCGCATCCCCAGAAGCTCGAGGAGCGTCGCTGAATGGCCGACACACCACAGTATTTCGACCTGGTCACCATGGGTCGCATCGGGGTCGATCTTTATCCCCTTCAGACCGGGGTGCCGTTGTCGCAAGTCGAGACGTTCGGGAAATTCCTGGGCGGGTCGGCCGCCAATGTCGCGGTCGCCGCGGCGCGGCTCGGCCGTTCCACCGCGGTGATCACGCGCACCGGGGACGATCCCTTCGGCGTCTATCTGCACGAGGCGCTGAAGGATTTCGGCGTCGACGACCGCTGGGTGACGCCGGTGGCCGCCTACCCGACGCCCGTCACCTTCTGCGAGATCTTCCCGCCGGACGACTTCCCCCTCTACTTCTACCGCCGCCCCAAGGCCCCCGACCTGGAGATCCACCCGCACGAGCTGGACCTGCCGGCGATCCGCGCGGCCGGCATCTTCTGGATCACCGGCACCGGCCTGAGCGAGGACCCCAGCCGCACCGCCACGCTCGCCGCCCTTGAGGCGCGGGCCAAGGCCGGCACCACCGTGTTCGACCTGGACTGGCGTCCCATGTTCTGGCGGGACCCGGACCAGGCGCGCCCGTACTACCGCGAGGCGCTGCGCCACGCCACCGTCGCGGTCGGCAACCTCGACGAGTGCGAGGTCGCCACCGGGGTGCGTGAGCCCGAGGCGTGCGCCGAGGCGCTGCTGGCGGCCGGGGTGGAGCTGGCCGTGGTCAAGCAGGGCCCGCGGGGCGTGCTGGCCGTGCACCGGGACGGCACCCGGGCCGAGGTGCCCCCGGTGCCGGTCGAGGTGGTCAACGGCCTCGGTGCCGGCGACGCCTTCGGCGGCTCGCTCTGCCACGGTCTGCTCGCCGGCTGGGACCTGGAGCGGACCATGCGCCACGCCAACGCGGCCGGCGCCCTCGTCGCCTCGCGCCTCGCCTGCTCGTCCGCCATGCCGACCGGGCCGGAGGTCGCCGACCTCCTCGCGCGGGCCGTCGCGCCGGACGCGGCAGACCGGCCGAGCCAGTCCTGAACGGAGCACTTCCTTGGAACTCAGCATCCCCGACCTCACCACGGTCCGCGCCCGGCATCCCGAGGCCGTCGCCGAGGCGGCCGCCCGCCGGGCCCGCCGTCCGCTGATCGGCGACAGCGGCCGGCTGATGATCGTGGCCGCCGACCACCCCGCCCGGGGCGCGCTCGGCACCGGCGATCGCCCGCTGGCCATGGCGGACCGGGCCGACCTGCTGGAACGCCTGTGCGTCGCGCTGTCCCGGCCGGGCGTGGACGGGGTGCTGGCCACCGCCGACATCCTGGAGGACCTGCTCCTGCTGGGCGTGCTGGAGAACAAGGTCGTCATGGGGTCCATGAACCGCGGCGGCCTGGCCGGGGCGTCCTTCGAGATGGACGACCGCTTCACCGGACACCGCGCCGAGGACATCGAGCGGCTCGGCTTCGACGCGGGCAAGCTGCTCGTCCGCATCGACTACGACGACCCCGGCTCGCTCGCCACCCTGGAGTCCGCCGCCCGCGCCGTCGACGCGATGGCCGCGCGCCGGCTGCCGGTGTTCGTGGAGCCGTTCATCTCCCGCCGCGTGGACGGCCGGGTCCGCAACGACCTGTCCGCCGAGGCCGTCACCCGCTCCATCGCCATCGCCTCCGGGCTCGGCGGCACCTCCGCCTACACCTGGCTGAAGCTGCCGGTCACCGAGAACGCCGACGACATGGCGCAGGTGCTGCGCACCTCGACGCTGCCGGTGGTGCTGCTCGGCGGCGAGGTCGGCGACCAGGAGGCGGCCTACGAGCGCTGGGGCAAGGCGCTGCGGCTGCCCAGCGTGCAGGGCATGGTCGTCGGCCGCTCGCTGCTCTACCCGGCCGAGGGCAGTGTGGAGACGGCGGTGGACACGGCGGTCGGCCTGCTGTGACCGGCCCGTACAGCCGGTGAAGCCGTACGACCGGTGAGGCCGTACGACCGGTGGAAGGCCGTACGACCGGTGGAAGGCCGTACGGCCGGTGAGAAGCCCTCACGCCTCGTGAGGCGCCCGTACGACGACGTACGCAGACGGAGGCACGCATGACGCATCACCTTCCCGCCGGCAAGGCCGTCGCCGGCCCCTACGCCGTGGACGTGAACCCGGCGGGCGCCGGCTGGGACCACTCGAGCCTGAGAGTGCTCCCGCTGGCGCCTGGCGGCTCGCACACCTTCGACACCGGGGACAGCGAGTGGATCGTGCTGCCGCTGAGCGGCGCCTGCACGGTCGCCTCGGACGACGACTTCGGCCACGAGGAGTTCGCGCTCACCGGCCGCACGAGCGTGTTCGAGGGAGTGAGCGACTTCGCCTACGTGCCGCGCGACGCCCGGGTCACCGTGTCCTCGGCCGCCGGCGGGCGGTTCGCGCTGACCGGCGCCCGCTGCACCCGCCGCCTGCCGGCCCGGTACGGCCCGGCGGCGGACGTGCCGGTGGAGCTGCGCGGCACCGGCTCCTGCTCCCGGCAGGTCAACAACTTCGGCGCGGCGGGCGTCTTCGAGTGCGACAAGCTGATCGCGGTCGAGGTGCTCACCCCGGGCGGCAACTGGTCGTCCTTCCCGCCGCACAAGCACGACGAGCACCGGCCGGGCGAGGAGTCGGTGCTGGAGGAGATCTACTACTTCGAGTTCGCCGCCCACGACGGCACGCCGGGCCTCGGCTACCAGCGGGTCTCCCCCTCCGGACCCGGCCGGGACACGGACGTGCTGGCCGAGGTGCGCGACGGCGACGTCGTCCTCATCCCGGACGGCTGGCACGGGCCGTCGATGGCGGTGCCCGGCCACCACATGTACTACCTGAACGTCATGGCGGGGCCCGGGGCCGAGCGCGCCTGGCTGATCTGCGACCACCCCGACCACGCCTGGATCCGCGACACCTGGCCCGAGCAGCCCGTCGACCCCCGACTCCCCCTCTACACCGCACCGGAGAGGTCCGCATGAGCGCCACCACCCGCCGACTGACCACCGCCCAGGCCCTGGTGCGGTTTCTGTCCGCGCAGTACACCGAGCGGGACGGCGTGCGCCGCCGGCTGATCGCGGGCACCTGGGGCATCTTCGGACACGGCAACGTCGCCGGCCTCGGGCAGGCGCTGGTGGAGTACCGCGACGCCATGCCGTACCACCAGGGCCGCAACGAGCAGGCGATGGTGCACGCGGCCGTCGGCCACGCCCGCCAGCTGAACCGCCTCTCCGCGCAGGCGGTGACGACGTCCATCGGCCCCGGCGCGACCAACCTGGTCACCGGCGCGGCGCTGGCCACGATCAACCGGCTGCCGGTGCTGCTGCTGCCCGGCGACTACTTCGCCTCCCGCGCCGCCGACCCGCTGCTCCAGCAGCTGGAGCACCCCGTCGAGGCCGACGTGTCGGTCAACGACACGCTGCGCCCGGTGTCCCGCTACTTCGACCGGATCACCCGCCCCGAGGCGCTGATCGCGTCCGCGCTGAACGCCATGCGGGTGCTCGCCGACCCGGCCGAGACCGGCGCGGTCACCCTGGCGCTGCCGCAGGACGTGCAGGCGGAGGCGTACGACTGGCCGGAGGAGTTCTTCGCCGAGCGGGTGTGGACGGTGCGCAGGACCGCCCCGGACCCGGTGGAGCTGGAGGCGGCCGTGGCGGCGGTACGGGCGGCCCGGCGTCCGCTGATCGTGGCGGGCGGCGGGGTGCACCACAGCGAGGCCGAGGACGCGCTGCGGGCGCTGGTGGACGCCACCGGCATCCCCGTCGCCTCCACCCAGGCAGGCAAGGGCTCGCTGCGCCACGACCACCCCGCCGACCTGGGCGGCATCGGCCACACCGGCACCGCGGTGAGCGACGCGCTGGCCCGCACCGCCGACGTGGTGATCGGCGTCGGCACCCGCTACACCGACTTCACCACCGCCTCCGGCACCCTGTTCCGCGACCCCGGCGTGCGGTTCGTCAATCTCAACGTCACCGGCTTCGACGCCCACAAGCTCGCCGCCCGCACCCTGGTGTGCGACGCGCGCACGGGCCTGGAGCGGCTCGCCGAGGGACTCGCCGGGTACCGCGTGGACGAGGTCTACGAGGCGGAGTACCGGACCGGGAAGGCACGCTGGGACGAGGTCGTCGAGGCGGCCCTGCGCGCCGACGACGACACCGCCGTGCCGACCCAGACGCAGGTGCTGGGCGCGCTGGACTCGGTCGTCGGCGACGAGGACGTGGTGATCAACGCGGCCGGTTCGCTCCCCGGCGACCTGCACAAGCTGTGGCGCGCCCGCAGCCCCCGCCAGTACCACCTGGAGTACGGCTACTCGTGCATGGGCTACGAGATCCCGGCCGCGCTGGGTGTCCAGCAGGCCGCGCCCGGGACCCCGGTCTGGGCACTGGTCGGCGACGGCACGTACCTGATGAACCCGACGGAGATCGTCACCGCCGTCCAGGAGAACCTGCCGGTCAAGCTGGTCCTGGTGCAGAACCACGGGTACGCCTCCATCGGCGGCCTGTCGGAGTCGGTGGGCGCCGAGCGGTACGGCACCGCCTACCGCCACCGCGCCGCCGACGGCTCCTTCACCGGCGCACCGCTGCCGGTGGACCTCGCGGCGAACGCGGCCAGCCTCGGCATGGAGGTGCTGCGCGCGAAGACGGTGCGGGAACTGCGGACCGCCCTCGCCGAGGCCCGCGCCTCCGACCGCCCGACCTGCGTGTACGTCGAGACCGACCCGGCGCCGACCGCGCCGCCGGCCGAGGCGTGGTGGGACGTGCCGGTGGCGGAGGTCGCCACCCGCGAGGCCGCCGTCCGGGCCCGCGAGCAGTACGACGCCCAGGTGGCCGGGCGCCGCCGCCACCTGTGACCCCGTCCCGCACGCTCCGGCCGGCAGCCCCGACAGGAAGGCACGTTCATGGCGAAGACCGGTGACCCCGCACGCGCCGCCGCCGGACCGGCGGCGTACTCCCTGGACTTCGCCCTGGACCGGAGCAGTCCGGTGCCGCTGTACTACCAGCTCGCCCAGCAGCTGGAAACGGCCATCTCCAGCGGCGCGCTCGCGCCCGGCGACCTGCTGGGCAACGAGGTGGACCTCTCGGTGCGCCTGGGCCTGTCCCGGCCGACCGTCCGCCAGGCCATCCAGTCCCTGGTCGACAAGGGGCTGCTGGTGCGGCGGCGCGGGGTGGGCACGCAGGTGGTGCACAGCCAGGTGCGCCGCTCCCTGGAGCTGACCAGCCTCTACGACGACCTGGAGGCGGCCGGGCAGGCCCCGACCACGCTGGTGGTCCGCCACGAGACCGTCCCGGCGCCGCCCGGCGTGGCCGCCGCGCTGGGGCTGCCCGAGGGCGCCGAGGTGACCTTCCTGGAGCGGCTGCGCCGCACCCACGGCCTGCCCGTCGCCCTGCTCGGCAACTACCTCCCGGCGGGCCTGCTCGACCTGGACAGCGCCCGCCTGGAGGCGACGGGCCTGTACCGGATGATGCGCGCGGCCGGCATCACCCTGCACAGCGCCCGCCAGACGGTGGGCGCGCGGTCGGCGTCCGCCGAGGAGGCCTCCCGCCTGGACGAGAAGGAGGGCGCGGCCCTGCTCACCATGCAGCGCACCGCCTACGACGACACGGGCCGCGCGGTGGAGTACGGCAGCCACATCTACCGGGCGTCCCGCTACTCCTTCGACTTCCAGCTGCTGGTCAGACCGTGAGGCGGGGGCGGCGGGTCAGTGCGCGGCGTCCAGCCGGGCCCGCTGCTCCGCCGACAGTTCCAGGTCCACCGCCGCCAGGTTCTCCTCCAGTTGGGCGAGTGACGACACCCCGGCCAGCGGCAGGACCGGCAGTTCGTGGCCGATCTGCCAGGCCAGCACCACCTGCCCCGGCGTCGCCCCGGTCTCCCGGGCGACCTCACGCAGCGCCGCGAGGCGGGCGGGGGTGCCCGGGTGGTCGTAGTCGCCGGGCAGGCGTTCGGGGCGGGCGTAGGCGCCCCCGAGCAGCGGCGAGTAGGCGACCAGGGTCAGGGCGGGCTCGGCGCGCAGATAGGCGGCCAGTTCGGCGCCCGCGTGGCCGAGGCTCCCGTCGGGGAAGAGGTCGCCGGGGACGTCGGCGCGGGGCCGTAGATAGCTGTGCTGGTACTGCAGGACCTCGTAGCCGGGCAGGCCGGCCGCCGCCGCGATGGCGCGGGCCCGCTCCACCCGCCAGACGGCCTGGTTGCTCACCCCGAGCAGCCCCACCGTGCCCTCTGCGACCAGGGCCCCGAAGCCCTCGACGGTCTCGCGCTGGGGGACGGTGTGGTCGTCGATGTGCGCGTACAGCAGGTCCAGCCGCTCCACGCCGAGTTTCTCCCGGCTGCGTTCGGCGGACTCCCGGATCACCTTCGCGGACAGGCCCTCGGGGTTGTCGGTGTAGCTCGTGCCCGGGGCGAGGGGGCGGGCGCCGAGCTTGGTCGCGACGACGATCCCGTCACCGGCACCGCGGCTGCGGCGCCAGCGGCCCAGCAGTTCCTCGCTCTGCCCGCCCTGGCCGCCGTCGGTCCAGAAGGCGTAGTTGTCGGACGTGTCGATGAAGTTCCCGCCGGCCTCGACGTAGCGGTCGAGCAGGGCGAAGGAGGTCTTCTCGTCGGTCACCGACCCGAACAGCATCGCCCCGAGCGCGAGCACGCTCACCTCGCGGCGGTGCGGGCCGGTGCCGATGGTGCGGTACTTCATGGCTGTCCCCTCCCGTTCCACACCCCGCTTCCGGGGCACGGACCGGGAGTCTTCCGCTTGAAGAGCGCTCCAAGTCAAGCGTTCCCGGGGTTCACCGAGCCGCCGGCAACTGATCGGCGCCGTGACGCGTCCTGGACGACGAGTCGAGGGGCGGGACACACAGGTGGAGCGAGCAGCGGCGGTGGCCGCGGGAGCGTGGTGCCGGCGGGCGCGGACGCGGGGGCGGGTGTCCGCCGTTCTCGCGGTGCTGACGGCCGGGCTGCTGGTGTTCCACCGGGTGGTGCCCAATTCCGTGGGGCGCGTGGGCAGTCTGCTGGAGACGTTCCTGCCGTGGCTGGGCCTGGTGATCGTCGTGCTGACCGGTCTTGCCCTGCTGCGCCGTTCGGCCGCCGCCGTGATGGCGCTGCTCCTGCCGGCGGCGGCCTGGACCCACCTCTTCGGCGGACTCCTGCTGCCGGCCGAGGAGTCCGGCCCGCACGACCTGGTCGTGGTGCAGCACAACGTCAGCGACGAGAACACCGACCCGGCCGGCACGGCCCGCGCCCTGGCCGGCGCGGGGCCCGATCTCATCGCACTGCAGGAACTGGTCCCCCCGGCGCTCGCGGTGTACGAGAGGACGCTCGCCCCCGACTACCCGTACCACGCGGTCCGGGGCACCGTCGGGCTGTGGTCGAAGCATCCGCTCGCCGGCGCCCGGCTCCTGGACATCAAGCCGCGGGGCGTCACGGAGCCCTGGAGCCGAGGCATGCGGGCCGTGGTCCGCACGCCGCACGGTGAGATCGCGGCGTACGTCGCGCACCTGCCCTCGGTCCGTGTGGGCGCGGGCGGCCTCGCGTCCTCCCGGCGCGACGAGAGTGCCGGCCTGCTGGGCAGAGCGGTCGCCGCCGAGCCGCTGGAAACGGTGATCCTGCTGGGCGACCTCAACGGCACGGTCGACGACCGCGGGCTGACCCCGCTCACCTCACGGATGGACGTGGCGCGGCGGGGCTTCGCCTTCAGCTTCCCCGCCGCCCTCCCCCTGGCCCGGATCGACCAGGTCATGGCCCGCTCGGCGACCGTCACCCACATCCGCGCCCTGCCCGCCACCGGCAGCGACCACCTGCCGGTGAGCGCGCGCGTCGCACTGCGTTGAGTGCCGTACGGTCCACCACCGGATCGGGAAAACGGTCAGGGCCGGTTTCAGAAGTCTCTGAAACCGGCCCTGATCTGCGACTCTCACAAGTCGGGACGACAGGATTTGAACCTGCGACCCCTTGACCCCCAGTCAAGTGCGCTACCAAGCTGCGCCACGTCCCGGTGCGCGTCGCACGGGTGAACCGCGTGATCGCGCGAGGAGCACTTTACCGCACACCCCCGGCGCGGCCCGAATCGGGTGGGGCGCGGGACAATCGGCGTATGGGTACCAGGGAGAGCACGTCGTCGGGCCGGACGGCCGCCGCACGGGACCGGGACGGCGAGGGGCGGGCCCGCAACGCCCGCCCGCGTGACGGGCTGGGGCGGCCCCTGCCGTACGGCGAGGAGGGCGTGCCCCGGCAGCCGGAGGGGGTGGTGCGGCGGCCGGAGGACAGCGTCACCGAGGCGCAGCGGCTGCTGGACGAGGGGAAGCCGTTCCACGCGCACGAGGTGTTCGAGGACGCCTGGAAGTCGGGTTCCGAGGCGGAGCGGGAGCTGTGGCGGGGGCTGGCCCAGATGGCGGTCGGGCTCACGCACGCCGCGCGCGGCAACGTGACCGGCGGGGCACGGCTGCTGCGCCGTGGTGCGGTCGCCGCCGAGGAGTGGGCGGCGGGCGGTCAGCCCCGGCCGCACGGGATCGACCTGCCCGGGGTGATCGCCTGGGCGCGGGAGCTGGCGGCGGAGGTGGAGCGCGGGGAGGGCGTCGCCGTGGACGCGGGGGCGCGTGCGCCTCGGCTGCGGGGCGCCGCCTGACCTGGGTGCGGTGCGGCCGGAGGCGTGCGGCAGACTCGGGGTGTGCGGACTCTTCATGTGATCGGTATCGGCGCCGGCGACCCCGACCAGCTGACCCTCCAGGCGGTCAAGGCCATGCGGGACACGGACGTGTTCTTCCTCCTCGACAAGGGCGAGGCGAAGGCGGACCTGACCGGGCTGCGCCGGGACATGCTCCGGACGCATCTGGCGGACCGGGCGTACCGCGTCGTCGAGGCGCGTGACCCGGAGCGGGACCGCTCGGCGGGCGGCTCGGCGTACTCCCCCGCCGTCGGCGACTGGCGCAGCGCACGCGCCGACATCTACGAGCGGCTGATCGCCCAGGAGCTGGGCGAGGAGGAGACCGGCGCGTTCCTGGTGTGGGGCGATCCCGCGCTGTACGACAGCACGCTCGGCATCCTCGAGGAGGTGCGGGAGCGGGGCGCGGTCGCGTTCGACTACGACGTCGTGCCGGGCGTCAGCAGCGTCTCGGCCCTCGTGGCCCGGCACCGCACGGGCCTCAACCGGGTGGCGCGCCCGGTGCAGATCACCACGGGACGGCGGCTCGCGGAGGAGGGTTTCCCGGAGGGCGTGGACGACGTGGTGGTGATGCTGGACGCGCATCAGCGTTTCCGCGCCTTCGCCGGCGAGGACGTGGACATCTACTGGGGCGCCTACATCGGCACCCCGGACGAGATCCTGGTCTCCGGTCCGGTCGCCGAGGCCGCCCCGCGCATCGAGCGGCTGCGCGCCGAGGCGCGGGAGCGGAAGGGCTGGATCATGGACACGTATCTGCTGCGCCGCTCCCCCGGCGAGCGGTAGAGCCGGTCAACAGGGTCGGCCGAGGGCTTCGTCCAACCGCTCCAGCACCGCCGGCACGTCCGAAAGCGCGGTGATCCCCTCCGGCAGGGGCGGGCGGCGGACGACCACGACGGGGAGGCCGAGGTCGCGGGCGGCGGTGAGTTTCGCGGAGGTCGCCGCGCCGCCGCTGTCCTTCGTCACCAGCACGTCGACGCGGTGCTCGCGCAGCAGCGCCGTCTCGTCCGCCACGGTGAACGGGCCGCGGGCCGCCAGCACGTCGGTGTGCGGGGGCAGCGGCGGCTCGGGGGGCTCGACCGACCGTACGACGAAGCGCAGCTCCGTGAGCCCGGCGAAGGCCGCGAGGCCGAGGCGCCCGGTGGTCAGGAACACCCGGCGGCCGAGCCCGGGCAGCACTGCGGCGGCCGCGTCCAGGGAGGGCACCGGGTGCCACTGGTCGCCGGGGCCGGGCTCCCAGCCGGGGCGGCGCAGCACCAGCAGGGGGACGCGCGCGGCGGCGGTGGCGGTGGCCGCGTTCGCGGTGATCGTCGCGGCGAACGGGTGGGTCGCGTCGACGACGGCGTCCACGCTCTCCTCACGGAGCCAGGCCGCGAGTCCGTCCGGGCCGCCGAAGCCGCCCACGCGCACCTCGCCGTCGAGCGCGCCCGGCCGGGTCACCCGACCCGCGAGCGAGGTCGTCACCCGGAATCCGGGGCGCGCGGCCAGCGCGGCGGCGAGCCGGCGCGCCTCGGTGGTGCCGCCGAGGATCAGCACGTGCGGGGACATGTGCCGAGGGTACGGCGGCCGGGCACGGCGTCCGGCGGCGGCCCGTCCGACGAAGATCGCCGTCGGCCCGCACGCGTGTGCCGTTCGCCCTACGATGACGCCGGGCGACCTAAGGAGTCATGGCCGTGGACTGGAGCAGGCGGGGCTATCACGCCCAGCGGTGGGCGGCGCGGGGGGCGTTGCTCGCGGCGGCGCTCGCGGTGGCGACCCCTCTGGTCTACGGCGGACTGCGCGGACTGCTGCTCCTGGTCCTTGGCGTGGCCGGGCTGGGGCTGAGCGCGGCGGCCGTGTGGTGGATGCTGACCGTGCGCGGGCCGCTGCGGTGGGGGGCCGCGGTGGTCGCCGTGTGCGTGCCGGCGGGGCTGCTGGCGCTGTTCGCGGTGACGCTGTTCTGGGCGCTGCTGGTGTCGCTGGCGCTGTGGGGTCTGGCGGTGTGGAGCGGCAGGTACGCGCTGCGCGGGACGGGCGGTCACCTCCCGGTGCGGGAGCGGCGGCTGCCGCCGCCCCGTAAGCCGGTGCTGATCATGAACCCGCGGTCGGGCGGCGGCAAGGTGGGCCGGTTCCGGCTGCGGGAGAAGGCGGAGCGGCTGGGCGCGCGGGTGGTGCTGCTGGAGCCGGGGCAGCAGACGGACGTGACCGAGCTGGCCCGGCGGGCCGTCGCGGACGGCGCGGACCTGCTGGGCGCGGCGGGCGGCGACGGCACCCAGGCGCTGGTCGCGGCCGTGGCCGCGGAGCACGGCATACCGTTCCTGGTGATCAGCGCGGGCACCCGCAACCACTTCGCGCTGGACCTCGGCCTGGACCGGGGGAACCCGGCGGCGTGCCTGGACGCGCTGACGGACGGGGTGGAGCTCCGGGTCGACCTGGGGTTCGCCGGGGACCAGCCGTTCGTCAACAACGCCTCGTTCGGGGCGTACGCGGCGATCGTGCAGAGCCCTGCGTACCGGGACGACAAGATCGGCACAAGCCTGGAGATGCTGCCGGACCTGCTCACCGGGCAGCAGGGGCCCCGCCTTGTCGCCCGCGCCGGGGACCACACGCTGACCGCGCCGCAGGCGGTGCTGGTCAGCAACAACCCGTACCGCACCGGCGACCCGTTCGGGCTCGGCCGGCGCGAGCGGCTGGACTCGGGGACGCTGGGCGTCCTCGGGGTGAAGGTGGAGGGCGCGATCAGCGCGGCCGCGCTGCTGCTGAACCCGGAACCGTCGGGGCTGACGGTGCTGACCGCGCCGGAGGTGGTGATCGAGGCGGACCGGGACAAGATCGAGGCGGGCGTCGACGGCGAGGCGATGGTGCTGCCCGCGCCGGTCCGCTGCCGCATCGCACCGGGCGCTCTACGGGTGCGCGTCCCGCGCAAACGCCCCGGGGTCGCCCCCGGCCCGCCCCGCCTGGACTGGCGCCGCCTGCGCAAACTGGCCGCGACCGTGGGCCGCACGGCGGCCCCCACCCACCTCCACCGGCCCCGCCCCAGGTCACGTCACCCGGAGGACCACCGCCGGACGACACCCCCGGGCGGCCCGTCGGACACAGGCCCGTCGGACACCTGAGCAGGCGCCCCGGGCGGGCACCGCGACGCCGCCCTCCCGCACGGCGGGGCGACGCAGCGGTGCGATTCAGGGCGCCGCGCCCTGTACCGCCGTTCGCGCAGCTCCCCGCGCCCCTGTCGGGGCGCTGCCACGTCCGGCGACCCTCAGGGGCGCGGGGAACTGCGCAACGGGGGCCCGGGGGCGAAGCCTCCGAAACGGCGCCCACGGACACCGGTGACAGGACAGCCGCCCGGGTGTGAACCCGGGCACTCACCGCAGGAGCAGCTGCAATCCCCCCACCACCGTCGCCGCGATGACCAGTTGCTCGAACAGCCGCTGGTTGATCCGCGTCACCGCCCATTTACCAAGAAACGCCCCCGGCACCACGAACAGCACCAGTGCCGCGTCCAGCAGCAGCGAGTCCGCGTCGATGAGGCCGAGGCCCGCGCTGAACGGGAGCTTGGAGGTGTTGACGATGAGGAAGAAGAACGCCGACGTGCCCAGGAAGCCGAGCTTCCGGAAGCCCGCGGAGAGCAGGTACATCGACATCACCGGGCCGCCCGCGTTGGCGACCATGGTGGTGAAGCCGCCGAGGACGCCGTAGGAGCGGGCCTTGAGGCGGCCGGCCCGGGTGACCACCCCGTCGGGTTCGTCCTCGGCGGCGGCGTCGGCGCGGCGCCGGCGCCACACCGTCACCCCGGCCATCAGCAGCAGGATCGCCCCGATCGAGGTCCGTACGATCCCGTCGTCCGCCCACAGGAGGAAGACCGTGCCGACGACCACGCCCGCCGCGACGGCGGGGAACAGCCGCCACAAGGTGGGCCAGTGGGCGTGCCGCCGGTAGGTCAGCACGGCGAGGACGTCCCCGGCGATCAGGATGGGAAGCAGGACGCCCGTGGACGCGCGGGCGGGCAGGACGGCGGCGAACACGGCGAGACTCACCGTGTTCGCCCCGCTGACGGCGGTCTTGGAGAACCCGACGAGCAGGGCCGCGAAGGCCAGCGCGGCGAATTCCCAGCCGGTGAGGTCCCAGAGGGTCAAGGTGTTCATGCGGCGACCGATGCTACGTGCAGGTATCGGCCGCCGGTAAGGCGCGTCCCACCTGGTGACCGTCCGGGCGGCCGCCGCGCCGGCCGCCCGTCAGTGGCGTTCGACCAGCACCGCGCTGCCCTGCCCCACCCCCACGCACATGGTGGCGAGGCCCCGTTCGGCGCCGGTGCGGCGCATGCGGTGCAGGAGGGTGGTGAGGATGCGGGCGCCGGAGCAGCCCAGCGGGTGGCCGAGGGCGATGGCGCCGCCATCGGGGTTCACCCGCTCCGGATCGATGCCGAGCTGGTCGACGCAGGCCAGGGCCTGGGCGGCGAACGCCTCGTTGAACTCGGCCTCCTGGACGTCGCCGATGTCCCAGCCGGCGCGGGCGAGCACCTTGCGGGTGGCGGGGACGGGGCCGATGCCCATGACGTCCGGGTGGACGCCCGCGGAGCCGCCGGCGACGTAGCGGCCGAGGGACTCCAGGCCGAGGTCGTTCAGGGCCTCCTCGCTGACCAGGATCAGTCCGGCGGCGCCGTCGTTCATCGGGGAGGCGTTGCCCGCGGTGACCGAGCCGCCCGCGCGGAACACGGGCTTCAGCCGGCCGAGCTTCTCGAGGGAGGTGTCCTCGCGGACGCACTCGTCGGCGTCGACGACCACGCCGTCCGGGCGGGTCACCGGCAGCAGCTCGTCGTCGAAGTGGCCGCATCTGCGGGCCTCGGCGGCGCGCCGGTGGCTGCGCAGGGCGAACTCGTCCTGCCGCTCGCGCGGGATGCCGTACCTGCCGGCGACCTCCTCCGCGGTCTCGCCCATCGCCAGCAGGCCGTGCAGCTCCTTCATCGCCGGGTTGACGAGCCGCCAGCCGAGCCGCGTGTCGTACGTCTCGATGCGGTGCGGGAGGGCCTCGTCGGGGCGGGGCAGGACGAAGGGGGCGCGGCTCATGGACTCGGAGCCGCCGGCGATCACGATGTCGGCCTCGCCGGCCGCGATGGTGCGGGCGGCGGTGGTGACGGCCTCCAGACCCGAGGCGCACAGGCGGTTGACGGTGGCGCCGGGGACGGACTCGGGGAGGCCGGCGAGCAGGGCGGCCATGCGGGCGACGTTGCGGTTGTCCTCGCCGGCCTGGTTGGCGGCGCCCCAGTAGACGTCGTCGACGCGGGCCGGGTCCAGCGCGGGCACGTCGGCGACCAGGCCGCGGATCACCGCGGCGGCGAGGTCGTCGGGCCGTACGCCGGAGAGGGCTCCGCGCAGTTTGCCGATGGGGGTGCGGCGGGCGGCCGCGAAGTGGACGGGACGCACGGGGGACTCCTGATCCGACAAGCCGACGGCGGGCTGCCGCTCGGCGGCTCACCGAGGCGCACTTAATTAGCACCGCTAGTTTCGGACTATAGACCGCCGGGCCCCTCCCGGGGAAGACACCGCCCGCCTCCCCGGGGAAGATCCTGGAGGTCATGGCCGCTCCCGCCGTACCGCCGGCCGGGTTTGTCCCGGAGGGCGGGGGGCACCCGCGCGTTCACGGAGTGGTCGCGGAGCGCGGCCCGCGCGGCGGTATCGCCCGCGGGTCCGCACCCTCGCGCCACGAGCGCATCGACTGGGAGGAACACCACTTCATGACCGTCGTGAGGAGCACACTTCCGGACGAGGCCCGCCGGATCTCCGGCGAGGCCCTCCAGGACACCCTGATCGACCTGCTCGGACTGTCCCTGATCGGCAAGCAGGCGCACTGGAACGTCGTGGGCCCGCGGTTCCGCTCGGTCCACCTCCAGCTGGACGAGGTGGTCTCGGCCGCGCGCACGCACGCGGACACGGTGGCGGAGCGCGCCGCGGCCATCGGCGTGCCGCCGGACGGCCGCCCGGGGACGATCGCCAAGGTCTTCTCCCTGCCGGCGCCCGCGGAGGGCTGGCTGCGCGACTCGCAGGCCGTCGAGGTGATGACCGACGCCCTCGGCGCGGCGATCACGCGGCTGCGCGAGCGGATCGACGCCACCGAGAAGGCCGACCTGGTCACGCAGGACCTGCTGATCTCCATCACCGCCGACCTGGAGAAGCAGCGCTGGATGTTCGAGGCGGAGAACCACCCCCGGGAGTCCTAGGCACCCGGGTGCACGACAGACGGGAACGAAGGGGCACACGATGACCGACGCCCTCGAGATGGACGCGCTGTGGGAGGACTTCCACCGCGCGGTGAACATGACGTCGGCGGAGCTGGCCGCGTGGTTGCGGGTGGGTGACGCCGGCGAGACGACGGAGCCGCTGCCGGACCGGGCGGGCAGCGACGCGGGACAGCACGTCCTGGCCATCCTCCAGAAGCGCCGCACCGACCTCACCGAGGAGGATCTGCGGGTCATGGAGGAGGTCGTGGACGCCGTCGCCGAGGAGACGGACCCGGAGAACGAGCCGGTGGCCGGGGACACCGCCCGCCGCCACCGTCTGATGACCCTGGGCCACGACCCGCTCAAGGCGTGACCGTGACCGGCCACGACGACGAACGGGCGGACGGACGGGCCGTGGTGCGCGTCCTCGTCGACGCGCACGGCGAGACGTACGCGCACGAGGCGGGCATCGCCCTGCGCAACACGCCCCAGCCGCTGTACCGGCTGCTGGTGCTGGCCCATCTGCTCAGCGCGCGCATCCGCGGCTCGGTCGCCGTGGCCACCGCCCGTGCCCTGCACGAGGCGGGGCTGCGCGACCCCCGCCGGATGGCCGCCGCGAGCTGGCAGGAGCGGGTCGACGCCCTCGGCCGGGGCGGCTACCGGCGCTACGACGAGCGCACCGCCACGCAACTCGGCGAGGCGGCCGAGCTGTTGCTGGACCGCTGGGGCGGCGACCTGCGCCGGCTGCGCGCGGAGGCGGACGGCGACGTGGACGAACTGCGGCGTCTGCTCCAGGAGTTCCCCGGCGTCGGCCCGTCCGGCGCGGCCATCTTCCTGCGTGAGGTGCAGTCGGTGTGGCCGGAGGCGGCCCCGCTGGTGGACGCCAAGGCGCTCCAGGGCGCGCGGCGGCTCGGGCTGCCGGAGGACCCGGACCGGCTGCTCGGCCTCGCGGGCCGCACCGAACCGGCCGCGCTGTCCTCGGCGCTGGTGCGCGCGGCGCTGGACAAGCACGTCGTCGAGGACACCCTGCGCAGAGCGGAGTTCCGCTGACCCACCCTCAGCTTGCCTTCGGGTCGCCCCGGTTGTTCACGGGGCGACCCGGTCCGTTCCCGGGACAATGTGATCACCGCGAGGCACAATGGCCGGGGCGGCCCGCACGGGCCGGACGCGGGCAAGGGAGAGGGAGAGACCGTGAGTGAGAGCCACACCCCGACGAGCGGCTCGGCGATGCTGAACACCGGTGTGGCGCACAACGCGCGCGTGTGGAACTACTGGATCGGCGGCAAGGACAACTACGAGGTCGACCAGCAGGTCGGGGACCACGTCGCGTCGATCAACCCGATCATCCGGGACATCGCCCGCGCGGACCGGGACTTCCTGGGCCGCGCGGTGACGTATCTGACACGCGACCGCGGGGTGCGGCAGTTCCTCGACATCGGCACCGGGCTGCCGACGGCGGACAACACCCACGAGATCGCGCAGCGCATCGCGCCGGACGCGCGGATCGTCTACGTCGACAACGACCCGATCGTCCTCGTCCACGCCCGGACCCTGCTGACCGGCACGCCCGAGGGCGCCACCGACTACATCGACGCCGATGTGCACGACCCGGACGCCATCGTGGAGCGGGCGTCCGCGACGCTGGACTTCTCGAAGCCGGTCGCGGTGATGCTGCTCGGCATCCTCAACTTCGTGCTGGACACGGAGAAGGCCCGGGAGATCGTCCGCCGGATCATGGCCGAGGTGCCCTCCGGCAGCTTCCTGGCGCTCACCCACCCCACGTTCGACCCCGAGGTGGGCGGCGAACTCCAGGTCCCCGCGATGGAGTTCTGGAACGCGAACGCCACTCCCCCGATCACCGCCCGCGGCGCGGCGGACATCACCGCGTTCTTCGACGGACTCGAGCTGCTCGAACCCGGCCTGGTCTCCTGCTCGCAGTGGCACGCCGAGCCCGGCGCCACTCCGGTGCCCCAGTACGGCGCGGTGGCCGTGAAGCCCTGACCCTCGAAAGTATGATCAAGCAATGTCTGACATGACCGAGACCACGCCGGGCTGGTTGTCCTCCGACGACCTGGAGCAGGCACGCGCCCAGATGCCGATCCTGTACGTCGAGGCCGTCCCCGTGCGTGTGGACGACAGTGGTGAGGTCACCAGTGTCGGTCTGCTGCTGCGCATCGGGCCCGACGGGACGGTCAGCCGGACCCTGGTCTCCGGCCGGGTGCTGCACCACGAGCGGGTGCGCGACGCGCTGCTGCGTCATCTGGAGAAGGACCTCGGTCCGGTGGCGCTGCCCCGGGTCCCGGCGTCGTTGCAGCCGTTCACGGTCGCGGAGTACTTCCCCACGCAGGGGATCACGCCGTTCCACGACCCCCGGCAGCACGCGGTGTCGCTTGCGTACATCGTGCCGGTGACCGGTGACTGCCGGCCCCGGCAGGACGCGCTGGACCTGGTGTGGTTCACCCCGCAGGAGGCCGTGTCGCGGGCGGTGCAGAGCGAGATGCCGGGCGGGCACGGGGTGTTGCTGAAGCAGGCGCTGGCGCACGCGGGCTGCGTGATCTGACGCGCCCCGCCGTACGGACCGTCCCGTGCGAGGCGGTCCGTACGGCGGGCACGGTCCGTACGGCGGGCACGGTCCGTACGGCGGGCACGGTCCGTACGGCGTGGTGTGTACGGCGTGGGGCTCAGGCCTCCGGGTGGGTGAGGTTGGCGCCGTTCGACGGGTCGAAGACGTGCGCCTTCGACAGGTCCACGCGCAGCTCGACGGGCGCCCCCTCCCGGGCGCGGGTGGCCGCGTCCAGCCGGGCCACGATCTGCTGGTCCGCCCCGGCGCCGGTGTCCTTCAGACCCGAGTCCGAGGCCAGTTCGTCCAGTTCCGCGGTGCTCACCGGGCCGCCCTCGGCACTGAAGTACACGTAGGCGTCGGAGCCCAGCGACTCCAGCACGTCCACGGTGGCGGTGACGACCGGGCCGCCCGTGTCGCGGGCCAGGCTCGCGTCCTCGAACGCCTCGGGCCGCAGCCCCACGATGACCTCCCGGGGCGCGTCCCGCCGCTGAAGCTCCCGGCGCATCCGGTCGTCCAGCGGCAGGTCGCCGAGCGGGGTGCGCAGGGCGTCCGGGGTCAGGGACGCCTGGACGAAGTTCATCGCCGGGGAGCCGATGAACCCGGCGACGAACAGGTTGCGCGGCATGTCGTACAGCTCGGCGGGGGTGCCGACCTGCTGGACCACGCCCTGGCGCATCACGACGACCCGGTCGCCGAGAGTCATGGCCTCGGTCTGGTCGTGGGTGACGTAGACGGTGGTGGTGCCCAGGCGGCGCTGGATGCGGGAGATCTGGGTGCGCATCTGCACACGGAGCTTGGCGTCCAGGTTGGACAGCGGTTCGTCCATGAGGAACGCCTTGGGGTCGCGGACGATGGCCCGGCCCATCGCCACCCGCTGGCGCTGGCCGCCGGAGAGGTTGGCCGGCTTGCGGTCCAGGAACTCGACGAGGTCGAGCACCCGGGCGGCCTCGTCCACCTTGCGGTCGATGGTGGCCTTGTCCACCTTGGCCAGCCGCAGCGGGAAGCCCATGTTCTCCCGCACGCTCATGTGCGGGTAGAGGGCGTAGCTCTGGAAGACCATGGCGACGTCCCGCTCCTTGGGCGCGAGGTCGTTGACGACCTGCCCGCCGATGCGCAGGGTGCCCTCGGTGATGTCCTCCAGGCCCGCGATCATGTTCAGGGTGGTCGACTTGCCGCACCCGGACGGGCCGACCAGGATCACGAACTCGCCGTCGGCGATGTCGAGGTTCACGTCCCGCACGGCGAGGGATCCGTCGGGATAGCGCTTGGTGACTCCCTCGAGGACGATCTCGGCCATGGGTGCTGCCTCCTTGCCTTCGGGCTCATCCCTTGACCGCGCCGGAGGTCAGGCCGGCGACGATCCGCCGCTGGAAGAGCAGGACGAAGATGATGATCGGGACGGTGATCACCACGGCGGCCGCGGCGATCGATCCGGTGGGCTGCTGGAACTGCGAGCTGCCGGTGAAGAACGCGATCGCGGCGGGCACCGTGCGCGCGGACTCGGTGGAGGTCAGCGAGATCGCGAAGAGGAAGTCGTTCCAGCAGAAGATGAACACGAGGATGGCGGTGGTGAACACGCCCGGCGCGGCGAGCGGCACGATGACCAGCCGGAACGCCTGCGCGGGCGTCGCCCCGTCCACCTTGGCGGCCTTCTCCAGGTCCCAGGGGATCTCCCGGAAGAACGCCGACAGCGTGTAGATCGCCAGCGGCAGCGAGAAGGTCATGTACGGGATGATCAGGCCGGGCCAGGTGTCGAAGATGCCGATGCTCCGCTCGATGTTGAAGAGCGGGGACACCAGGGAGATCGGCGGGAACATGGCGATCAGCAGCGACATCCCGATGAGCACCTGCTTGCCGGGGAAGCGCAGCCGGGCCACCGCGTAGGCGGCCATGGTGCCCAGGATCACCGCGATCGCGGTGGCGATGAGCGCGATGCCGATGGAGTTGATCAGGGCGCGGGTGAACTCGGAGGTCTGGAAGATGCCCCGGTAGTTCTCCCAGGTCCAGTCGGTGGGGACGTAGCTGCCGTCGGTGAGGGTGCTGGGCGCCTTGAACGACAGGGCGACGATCCACCACACGGGGAACAGGGCGTACAGCACCACCACGACGTTGACGACGCCCCATCGCGTCGCGTGCGACCTGCCGACGGCGGCCATCAGCGCTTCACCTCCGCGCCCGGTGCTGCGGCGCCGAACAGCTTGACGAAGGTGAAGGCGATGATCCCGACGCAGATGAAGATCAGGACCGAGATCGCCGACCCGATGCCCAGGTTCAGCGCGGTGAACAGGTTGTCGTAGCCGAGGATGGACAGCGAGCCGGTGCCGTGGGCGCCCGCGGTCAGGATGTAGATGTTGTCGAAGATCCGGAAGGCGTCCAGGGTGCGGAAGAGCAGGGCGACCAGGATCGCCGGTTTCATCAGCGGCAGCATCACCTTGGTGAACCGCTGCCAGGGGGTGGCTCCGTCGACCATCGCGGCTCTCAGCGTCTCCTCGGGGACCAGGGCGAGGCCGGCGAGCAGCAGCAGCGCCATGAAGGGCGTGGTCTTCCACACCTCGGCCAGGATGATCAGCCACAGCGCGGGCCACTGCTCGGTGAGCGGGGCGTCCCCGCTGGGCAGCAGCCCGGCGAGATAGCCGAGTTCGGGGGTCCAGGCGTACTGCCAGGAGAAGGCGGCGACGACGGTGACGATGCCGTACGGGATGAGGACGGCGGTGCGGACCGTGCCGCGCGTGAAGATCGTGCGGTGCATGACCAGGGCGAGGCCCATGCCGAGGACGAGTTCGATGGCCACGGACACGGCGGTGAGGAACACCGTGACCCAGAAGGCGTCCCACCAGAAAGGGCTGGTCAGCACGGCCCCGTAGTTGCTCAGGCCGATGAACTCGGCGCGGGCCGGGAAGCGCAGGTCGTAGCGCTGGAGGGACAGGTAGACCGCGTAGCCGATCGGGTAGGCGGTCACGGCGATCATGACGATCACGGCGGGCGCGCACAGCAGCCAGCCGAGTCGCCTCTCCTGCCGGGCGCCGGCCGACAGCGCCTTGGTGTCCTGCGCCTGCGCCTTGTCCTTCGCCGGCTCTGCCATGGTGCTCACGGGATCACACCCTCGGATCGCAGGGCCTTGTCGATCTGTTCCCTGATGGTGGCGACGTCGCTCTCCGGCTGGATGCCGGAGGGCGGGGACAGGGTGTGCGAGACGGCGATCGACACGTTCTGGTAGGCGGGGGTGAGCGGCCGTACGCTCGCCGACTCCAGGGAGGCCAGGACCTCCTTGGAGAAGGGGTACTGCTCCATGAAGTCCGGCTCGTCGTAGAGGGAGCGCAGGGTGGGCGGGAGTCCGCCCTTGAGCGCCGCGGTGAGCTGGTTCTCCCGGTTGCGCAGGCACAGGGCCGCGTCGAAGGCCAGGTCGGGGTGGCGGGAGTAGGCGCTGACGGCGAGGTCGATGCCGCCGATGGTGGGGCGGGAGGGGCGTCCGGCGTCCACGCGGGGGTAGACCGCCCAGCGGAAGTTCTTGAAGAGGGCCGGGTTGTTGCTCTTCATCGACGGATAGACGAACGGGTAGTTGATCTCGAAGGCGGCCACCCCCGACTCCATGGCGAGCCGGTTCTGGTCCTCCATCTGGTTGGGCAGGGAGGGGTCGGCGGCCGGGGAGCGGGCGAGGTCCCGCATGATCGAGGCGGCCCGTACGGCGGGCGGGCCGAGGGAGGGCTCGGTGGCGCTCGGGTTGAGGATGGTGCCGCCGGCGCTGTTGATCAGGGAGTTGAACCAGACGGTGAGGCCCTCGTACTGGGCGCCCTGGATCTCGACGTAGTGCGGTTTGCCTTGCCGGGCGAGGTCGCGGGACATGTCCAGCATCTCGGCCCAGGTCGTGGGCGGCTTCGGCACGAGGTCCCTGCGGTACCAGAGCAGCTGGATGTTGGTGTTGTACGGGACGGCGTAGAGCTTGCCCTTCCAGGTGGCCGTCTGGAGCGGCACGTCGAGGGTGCCCTCGGTGGCCCGGCGCTTGTTCTCGCCGGTCCACTCCTTGATCCAGCGGGCCTCGGCGAACTCGGCGGCCCAGGTGACGTCGAGGCCCAGGATGTCGAGGGAGTCGTCCTCGGCGGCGAGCCGCCGCACCATCTGCTGCCGCTGGCCGTCGGCCGCGCGGGGCAGCTTGTTGTAGACGATCCGGTAACGCCCCCCGGACTCCCGGGTGCACCGGTCGGCGGCCTCCTGGAGGGCGCCGGAGTCGTCGGGGAAGTTGTACCAGTTGAGGGTGGGGCGGGACCCCTCGTCGTCACCGCCGCAGGCGGCGAGCGCCGAGGCGAGCACGGTCAGGGCGAGCAGCGCCCGTGCGCGTCGCGGCCTCCGGTGACGTCCGCACCTCGCGTGCACTCGCTCCACACCTCGCTTCCGGGACGGCGTCACGGGCCTCGGAACCCAGGACGGTGTCTCCCCGGCGGAACGTTAGATAGTGACGAAAGCGACATCAAGGACATACGCCTACGATTCTTCAGGCTGCGCGCACCCGTCGGCGGGGGCCGGGCAGCGCTCCGGGCGCCCGGACCGATGAGTTCTCGGCTCCCGGCCGGTCCGCACTCGTGACACCTCAGGAAAGGACAGCGCCATGTCGGAGCTCCTCGTCGATTTCATCACCTCCCTCGACGGTTACGCGTCAGCAGAGGGATGGCCCGGCTTCTGGGGTCTGGAGAGCCCGGAGTACCTCGCGTGGCTCGGCGAGCAGCCGCAGGTCACCTACTTGATGGGAGCGAACACCTACCGTCTGATGTCAGGCTTCGCCGCGGGCAACGTCCCGGCCGGGCAGGACGAGTTCCGGCCCGAGGAGCAGGAGAGTGTCGACGAGCTCACGCAGGCGCCCAAGGTGGTGTTCTCCTCCTCGCTGGAGGACCCGCTGAAGTGGGCGAACTGCACGCTCGTGCGCGACGACGCCGTCGAGACGGTCCGCGCGATGAAGGCGGGCGACGCGGGGCTGCTCAGCACGATCGGCAGCGTCAGCCTGTGCCGGTCCCTGCTGAGCGCCGGTCTCGTCGACCGCTTCCGGGTCGTGATGTTCCCGGTGATCACCGGGGCCACGGGCGCGGAGCGCATCTACGACGGCTATCCGGACGTGGCCCTGGAGATGACCGGACACCGCACCTTCGAGGGCGGCCTCCAGCTGGTCGAGTACCGGCCCCGGGTGCTCGAGCACCCGCCCCTCGGCGCCCCCGCCTGACACCGCCGCGTCCACCGGCGCCAAAACGGTCAGGGCCGGTCTCGGATGATCCGAAACCGGCCCTGAACTGCGACTTGTATCAAGTCGGGACGACAGGATTTGAACCTGCGACCCCTTGACCCCCAGTCAAGTGCGCTACCAAGCTGCGCCACGTCCCGTTGCCCGCCTGACCTGGGGATTCCCCCGGCCGAACGCGCACGGAAACCATACCGCACTCGGGCCGGTGAGCGCGCATCCGTTTCTCCGCGCACGGCGCCTCCGGTCGGCACTTGACCTCAAGTTTGGTTGAGGTCGCACGATCGCTCCCATGACGATCACCGAACAGCGCACGCAGACCTACGGATACGCCGATCTCCCGCGCCTGATGGGACTGATGACCGGCGACGAGAAGCACGGGCCCGCCGCGACGTCCACGCTGGACGTGCTGTGGGTCCTGTACGACCGGGTGCTCCGGGTCGGGCCGGAGAGCGCCGACGACCCCGGACGGGACCGGTTCCTGCTGTCGAAGGGGCACGGGCCGATGGCGTACTACGCCGTCCTCGCCGCCAAGGGGTACCTGCCGGCCGAGTGGCTGCCCGGCTTCGGCTCCTACGACTCCCCGCTCGGCCATCACCCGGACCGGACGCTGGTCCCGGGGGTGGAGATCGGCAGCGGGTCGCTGGGGCACGGGCTGCCGATCGCGGTGGGCACGGCCCTCGGGCTGCGCGCCCAGGGACTGCACGACCCGGCGGTGTGGACGCTGGTCGGGGACGCCGAACTGGACGAGGGCAGCAACCACGAGGCGATCGCCTTCGCCGGTCCCGCGAACCTCGACCGGCTGCACACGGTCGTCGTCGACAACTCCTCGGCGTCGTACGCCCGTCCGGGCGGGATCGCTGCGCGGTTCGAGGCGGCCGGATGGTCCGCCCGCACGGTCGACGGCCGTGACCACGAGGCGCTGTACGCCGCGTTCACCGCCCCGCACCCGGGCAGGCCGCTGGTGGTCGTGGCCCGGGTCGAGCCCAAGAACGCGTGAGCGCCGCCTCCCTCCCTTCTCGTCACCTCACTTTTCGAAAGGACGATTTCCGTGGACACCATGCGTGATCGTTTCTCCCCCGTCGTCACCCGGCTGCTGGACGAGGACCCGCGGGTCGCCCTGGTCCTCGCGGAGGTCGGCGCGGACCGCTTCACCGAGGCGCTGCGCCGTCACCCGGACCGGGTGGTCAACGTCGGCATCCGGGAACAGCTGCTGGTCGGCGCCGCGTCCGGGATGGCGCTGACCGGGCTGCGGCCCGTGGTACACACCTTCGCCAGCTTTCTCGTCGAGCGGCCGTTCGAGCAGGTCAAGCTGGACCTCGGACACCAGGACGCCGGCGCGGTGCTGGTGAGCGCCGGCGCGTCCTTCGACTGGCCCGCCGGCGGCCACACCCATATGGCGCCGGGGGACGTGGCGCTGCTCGACACCCTGGACGGGTGGACGGTGCATGTGCCGGGTCATCCGGACGAGGCCGAGACGCTGCTGCGGCACGCGGTCGCCGCCGGCGACGACAAGGTGTACGTGCGGCTGTCCCTGAAGTCCAACGCGACCGGGCGGCCCGTGCACGGGCAGCGGTTCCTCACGGTCCGGGAGGGACGCGCGGGCGTGGTGGTCGCGGTGGGGCCGATGCTGGACGCCGCGCTCGCGGCGACGGAGGGCCTGGACGTCACCGTCCTGTACGCCACCACCGTGCGCCCCTTCGACGCGGACGCGCTGCGCCGGGCCACCGCGACCGCGGGGACGGACGTCGTACTGGTGGAGCCGTACCTGGCGGGGACGTCGACGGCCGCGGCGAACGACGCGCTGGCCGATGTGCCGCACCGGGTGCTGGGGCTGGGCGTGGGGCGGGCCGAGCTGCGCCGTTACGGGCAGTTCGAGGAGCATCTCGCGGCGCACGGACTGGACGCGCGGTCGCTGCGCGAGCGGATCACCCGGTTCACCGCCGTGCCCTCCGGCGTCTGACCCGCATGCCCCGGGAGCGGCGTACGCGCGGTGCGGCCGCCGGGATCCCCCTCCGGACCCGGCGGCCACGCGTGATCGGGATCATGCCACGGGGCACTGACAACGGGAGGGGGCCGCACGGCCCCGACTCCGTCAGCCCTCCGGCGGCAGCCCCAGCCGGGGATGCGCCTCGAGCAGCCGCGACGGGGCCGCCTGGCGCCAGGAGTCGGCGAGGATGTCCCGCAGCTCGCCCTCGTCCTCCAGCGCCGCGAGCCTGACCCGCACCCAGGCGAACTGCGCCTCGTGGTCCGCGATCCAGAACTTCCCCGGCTCGGCGAGAGCCAGTTCGTCCCGCTCCTCCTTCGGGCAGCGCACGGCGATCGACGTCTCGTCCTCCGGCAAGGTGGCGAACATCTTCCCCGCCACCCGGAACGTGGGCATGCTCCAGGCGATCTTCTCCGTCGTGTCCGGCAGGGACAGGGCGATCCGTCGTACGTCTTCGGCATCCGGCATGGCAGGCACGGTAGCGGGTGGGACCGACAGTCACCTGGCGGTGCCTGCGGTCCCGTTCTCGGGGGCTCCGCCCCCGGGCCCCCGTTCGCGCAGTTCCCCGCGCCCCTGAAGGCGCGTTGCGGCCAGGCGCTTGTAGTAGATCGTCGTCGGGCGCAGTGCCCCGGCCGGGTTCGCCGCGTAGTCGGGGATCGCGCCGACCGCTGTCCAGCCGGACGTGCGGTACAGGTGTTCGGCGGGGCTGCCGGTCTCGGTGTCCAGGTGCAGGAGGGTAATGCCGTCGGCGGCCGCCGCCTCCTCCGCCACCGCAAGCAGTCGGCGGCCGAGTCCCTTGCCGCGGGCCGTGCGGTGCACCATCAGCTTCACCAGCTCCGCGCGGTGCGCGCTGTTGGGCTTGCCGGCGGGCAGGGCGAGGCTGACGGTGCCCAGCACCCGGCCGGGTTCCTCGTACGCCGTCCACACCGTGAGGCGGCCGGCGGCGACGTCCGCGCACCGCTCGGTCCACCAGGTGAGGGCCGCCGTACGGTCGAGCGGGGCGAGGAAGCCGACGGACGCGCCGCTCGCCACGGTGTCGGTCAGCAGGTCGGCCAGTGTGCCGGTCAGCTCCAGCAGGCGGGCGGCGCCGGGGCGTTCGACGTTCACGGCCGCACCACCGCCAGCACGTAGCGGACGTCCCCGGGGCCGGGGCAGCGGAAGCGGGTGGGTCCCCAGACGCGCAGCCGGAGGCAGTCGCCCGCGTCGAGCCGGTGTTCGGCGCCTCCGGCGGTCACGGCGAGGGCGCCTTCGAGCACCCAGATGTGCTGTTCGAGGCCCGGTACCGGCGGCCGGTCGTAGGGGATGTCCGCGCCGGCGGTCAGGCGGCCCTCGACGAGTTCGCCGCGCAGTCCGGCGTGCGGCGGGGACACGGAGCGGCGGACGAAGCCGGAGGCACGGTCCTGCCACACCGGCTGGTCGGCGGCGCGCACCACCGGCGCCGGTTCCGCCTCGACCTCGCTGAGCAGCTGGGACATCGTCCTGCCGTAGACGGCGCAGAGCCGGTTGAGCAGGGAGGCGGTGGGGCTGGTCTCGGCCCGCTCGGCCCGCGACAGCGTGGACCTGCTGACACCGCTGCGCTCCGCCAACTGCCCCAGGGACCAGCCGTGTTCGGCCCTCAGTTCGGCCAGCCGCGCTCCGAGGCGCACGTCGACAGGATCGGGGGCGGGGGCGACCTCCTGTTGCTTCATATGCGGGACGATATCCCGGATATGAGCGGCCTGGAAGGGTCGCTCACGCGTCCCCGGCCGCCGCGTGGAGCGCGTCCAGGACCGGGCGGATCAGGGGGTGGCCCTCCGCGCCACGGCGTACGGCGGCGAAGACGCGGCGGGTGGGGGGCACGCCGTCGACCGGGCGCACCACCACGCCCGTGAGGTCAGTGCCGCGCAGCGCCGAGCGGGGGACGAGGGCCACGCCCACGTCCGCGGAGGCGAGGGCGACGACCGCGCGGAAGTCGTCCGAGAGGTGTTCGAGCCGGGGCTGGAACCCGGCGTTCTCGCAGGCCAGCACGACCACGTCATGGCAGGGGTTGCCGGGGTACGGGCCGATCCAGGGGTCCTTGGCCAGCTCCGCGAGCGGCACCTCGGGGCCGTCGGCCAGGCGGTGGGAGACGGGCACGACCGCGTCGAACGGCTCGGCGTACAGCGGGACATGGGTGAGGCGCGGGTCGTCGGCGGGCGGCGCCCCGCGGTACTCGACCGCCACGGCGACGTCGACCTGCCGGTCCAGCACCATCGGGAGACTGGCGTCGCCCTCGGCGTCCTGCACCCGGATGCGGATGCCGGGCGCCGTGGCGGCGAGCCGGGCCACGGCGGGAGCGACGACCTGCGCGATGCCGGTGGCGAACGCGGCCACCGTGACGGTGCCGGCCTCCCCCGCCCCGTACGCGGCCAGCTCGGCCTCGGCGCGCTCCAGCTGGGCGAGGACCGCGTTGGCGTGGCTGAGCAGGATCTCCCCGGCGGGGGTCAGCCGTACGCCCTTGGCGCCGCGCTCGACCAGGCGGTGGCCGGTCTCCTGCTCCAGCGCGGTGAGCTGCTGGGAGACGGCCGAGGGGGTGAGGTACAGCGCGGCGGCCGCCGCGGTGACCGTGCGATGGTCCGCCACCGCACGGAGGATGTGGAGCCGCCGCGCTTCGATCATGGGATCGATTGTCTCAAATGCAGCGGTGCGCGACGGTCAGGCGTCGAGCTCCGCACGGGCCGCGACGAAGGCGTCGACGGCGCGGTTCACGTCGTCCGTGGAGTGCGCCGCCGAGAGCTGCACGCGGATGCGGGCCTGGCCCTGCGGGACGACCGGGTAGGAGAAGCCGATCACGTACACCCCGCGCTCCAGCAGCAGCTCCGCCATGCGGCCCGCGCGGGCCGCGTCGCCGATCATCACGGGGGCGATGGCGTGGTCGCCGGGGAGGATGTCGAAGCCCTCCTCCGTCATCCGGCGGCGGAACAGGGCGGTGTTCCCGGCCAGCCGGACGCGCAGGTCGTCGGCGGACTCCAGCAGGTCGAGGACCTTCAGCGAGGCGGCCGCGATCACCGGGGCGAGCGTGTTGGAGAACAGGTACGGGCGGGAGCGCTGGCGCAGCAGGGCGACGATCTCCGCGCGGGCGGCGACATAGCCGCCGGACGCGCCGCCGAGGGCCTTGCCGAGGGTGCCGGTGATGATGTCGACGCGGCCCATCACCCCGTGCAGTTCGGGGGTGCCGCGGCCGCCGGGGCCGACGAAGCCGACGGCGTGCGAGTCGTCGACCATGACCATGGCGCCGTGCCGGTCGGCGAGGTCGCAGATCTCGTCGAGCGGGGCGACGTAGCCGTCCATGGAGAAGACGCCGTCGGTGACGATGAGCTTCCGGCGGGCGCCGCCCTCGGCGGCCTCCTTCAGCTGGCGCTCCAGGTCGGCCATGTCGCGGTTGGCGTAGCGGAAGCGGCGGGCCTTGGACAGCCGGATGCCGTCGATGATCGACGCGTGGTTCAGCGCGTCGGAGATCACCGCGTCCTCCGGGCCGAGCAGCGTCTCGAACACGCCGCCGTTGGCGTCGAAGCAGGAGGAGTAGAGGATCGTGTCCTCCTGGCCGAGGAACGCCGAGAGGCGCGCCTCCAGCTCCTTGTGCACCTCCTGGGTGCCGCAGATGAAGCGGACGGACGCCATGCCGTAGCCCCAGCGGTCCAGGGCCTCGTGGGCGGCGGCGATCACCTCGGGGTGGTCGGCGAGGCCCAGGTAGTTGTTGGCGCAGAAGTTGAGGACCTCACCGGGGCGGCCGCCGGCGGTGACGTTCACGGTGGCGGACTGCGGGGTGCCGATGACGCGCTCGGGCTTGTGCAGTCCGGCGGCGCGGATCTCGTCGAGGGTGGCGCGCAGGTCGTCGCGCACGGAGTCGAACATCTCGGAAGCTCCTTGGAAGGCAGATGGCTGACGCGGTCGGCTTACGCGGTCCAGTCGAGGATGACCTTGCCGCCCTTGCCGCCGGCGGCGTCCTCGAAGGCGGCCTCGAAGTCGCGGTGGGAGTAGCGGCCGGTGATCACGGGGGCGAGGTCGAGTCCGCCCTCCAGCAGCACCGACATGGCGTACCAGGTCTCGAACATCTCGCGGCCGTAGATGCCCTTGATGGTGATCATGGAGGTGACGATCCGGGCCCAGTCGACCGGGAACTCCTCGGCGGGCAGGCCCAGCATGGCGATGCGGCCGCCGTGCGTCATGTTGGCGATCATGTCGCGCATCGCCTCGGGGCGGCCGGACATCTCCAGGCCGATGTCGAAGCCCTCGCGCAGGCCGAGGGTGTGCTGCCCGTCGGCGATGGTCGTCCCGGCCACGTTCAGCGCCAGGGTCGCGCCGATCTTGCGGGCGAGCTCCAGGCGCTCCTCGCTGACGTCGGTGATGACGACGTTGCGCGCGCCGGCGTGCCGGGCCACGGCGGCGGCCATCAGGCCGATCGGCCCCGCGCCGGTGATCAGGACGTCCTCGCCGACCAGGGGGAAGGACAACGCGGTGTGCACCGCGTTGCCGAACGGGTCGAAGATCGCGGCGACGTCGAGGTCGACGGGGACGCGGTGCACCCACACGTTGGTGGCGGGGAGCACGACGTACTCGGCGAACGCGCCGTCGCGTCCCACGCCGAGGCCGACCGTGGCGCGGCACAGGTGGCGGCGGCCGGCCAGGCAGTTGCGGCACTTGCCGCACACCAGGTGGCCCTCGCCGCTGACCCGGTCACCGGTCTTGATGTCGTCGGGGACGTCCCGGCCGGTCTCGACGACCTCGCCGACGAACTCGTGCCCGAGGACCAGCGGGGTGTCGATGGTCTGCTGCGCCCAGCCGTCCCAGTTACGGATGTGCAGGTCGGTGCCGCAGATACCGGTGCGCAGCACCTTGATCAGCACGTCGCCGGGTCCGACGGCGGGCTCCGGGACGTCCACGAGCCACAGCCCGGGCTCCGCCTTCTCCTTGACCAGCGCCTTCAACGGTACGGCTCCTGAGGGTGAGTCCCGGGTCCGGGCATGCCGAGGCGGCCCGGTCCGGGAAGAGGAGTGGAATCGACTGCAATCTGCCGTACAACACCCTCACCGGTCCATCGAGGATTTCTTAAGCGCGGCCACAGCTTTGCTTCACGCGTCACCCGTCCGGGCGCGGGCGCGCGCCCCGTGTCACAGCGGCAGCCCGTCGCTCTCCCGGCGCTCCAGCCGTGCGGCGAGTTCCGCGGCCTGCGCCTTGATGGCGGCGAGGCCGGGCTGTCCCCAGCCGCGGGGGCGTACGTCGCTGACCGCGACGGTGCCGAGCACCAGGCCGGTGCCGTCGGTGAGCGGCGCGCCCATGTAGGAGCGGACGCCGAACTCGTCGACCACCGCGTTGCCCGCGAACCGCGGGTAGTCGGTCACGTCCTCCAGCACCAGCGCCCTGCCGCGGGCGATCACGTGCGGGCAGAAGCCGTGGTCGCGGGGCAGGGTCCGGCCCAGCAGCGCGCCGGTGCCGTCGCTGCGGAGGGCGGGGGCGACGCCCGGGGTGTGCAGGCCCGCGAAGAACTGCCCGTGCTCGCCGGGGAGGTTGACCACGGCGTACGGCGCCCCGGTGAGCTCGGCGAGGCCGCGGGCGAAGGCGTCCAGCTCGGGATCGGGCCGCTCCCCGAGTCCCAGCCGGCGCAGCCTGCGGGTGCGCTCCGGGGCCTGCCGGTCCTCCGGGGTGAGCAGCAGCCGACCGGCCGGGCGGGGCGGGTCGTAGCTCATGGGCGGGCTCCCGGGGCGTGGGCGAAGTTCATGGACGGGCTCCGTGGGGTGTGCGGGGATCACATGGGCGCGCCGTACCCGGTGGGTGTGGCGGGGGCGTGCGCGAGGAGGTGGCGGACGAGGGTGAGCAGGGTCTGCACGCCGGAGCTGGAGATCCGGGCGTCGCAGGGGACGACGGGCACCTCCTCGGGGAGGTCGAGGGCGGCGCGCACCTCCTCGGGGTCGTAGCGGTAGGCGCCGTCGAACTCGTTGACGGCGATGACGAAGCCGAGGCCGCGCTGCTCGAAGAAGTCGACCGCGGCGAAGCACTCCTCCAGGCGCCGGGTGTCGGCGAGGATGACCGCGCCGAGCGCGCCCTCGCACAGCTCGTCCCACATGAACCAGAAGCGTTCCTGGCCGGGCGTGCCGAACAGGTACAGGACGTGCGCGGCATCCAGGGTGATGCGGCCGAAGTCCATGGCGACGGTGGTCTCGACCTTGTTCTCGATGCCGTCGAGCTTGTCGGTGGCGGCGCTGACGGTGGTCAGCAGTTCCTCCGTGCTGAGCGGCGCGATCTCGCTGACGGCGCCGACGAAGGTGGTCTTGCCCACCCCGAACCCGCCCGCCACCAGGATTTTGAGGGCGTTCGGGAACAGGTCGTCGCCGTGCCCGGCGCCGTCAGAGCTGTCGTCGTAGTCCATCGAGCACTGCCTCCAGAAGGGCCCGGTCCGTGGGGTTGTGGTGGAACGCGGGGGGTTTGTCGGTCAGCGCCCCGCAGTCGACGAGGTCCGCCAGCAGCACCTTGGTGACGGCCACCGGCAGCCCGAGATGGGCGGCGACCTCGGCGACGGGGACGGGGGCGCGGCACAGGTCGAGGGCCTGTGCGTGCTCGGGGCCCAGGTAGCCGAGCGGGGTGGCGCCGGTGGCCCGGACCTGTGACATCAGGTCGAGGGCGACGGTCGGCCGGGTCCGGCCGTTGCTGACCGTGAAGGGGCGCACCAGCCGGCCGGCCGCGTCGTCGAGCCACGGCCCGTCCCCGGCCGCCCGCACGCTCAAGGCCTCATCGCAGGGGGCTCGACGCCCTGCTGCCGGGGAGCGGTCATCAGGTACGGCCGGACGGACTTGACCAGCATCGCCATCTCGTAGCCGAGCACGGCCGCGTCGGCCTCGCGGCCGGCCATGACGGCGAGGCAGGTGCCGGACCCTGCGGTGGTGACGAACAGCAGCGTCGAGTCGAGCTCGACGACGACCTGCCGGACGTCGCCGCCGTCGCCGAAGCGGATGCCGGCGCTGCGGCCGAGGGAGTACAGGCCGGAGGCGAGGGCGGCCATGTGGTCGGCGGCGTCCGGGTCGAGGCCGTGGACGGACTTCACCAGTCCGTCGCAGGACAGCAGGACGGCGCTCCGGGTGTGCGGTACGCGTTGCACGAGGCCGCTCATCAGCCAGTCGAGGTCGGATACCTGGGCGGTCGGCGCATCGCTCGCCATGGTGGATCGACTCCTTGGGGTACGAAGGTCTGCTGGAGCGCGGGTGGTGGGGGTGGTCATCCGGCGGACGCGCTCCCGTCGTGCCGGGCGGTGTGGTCGGTACGGGGTGCGGGCACGGCCGGCCGCGCGGGCGCGGGGGACTCCGGCTGGGACTCCGCGAGGCTGACGCCCCGTTGGAAGGCGGCCATCAGCTGGGGGTCGTGGCCGGCGACGTGCTCGCTGTCCTGCCGGGGCGCGGGCCCGTCGCGCAGTTGCGGCGCGATGTGCTCCTGGGCGCGGCGGCGGGGCAGGTGGGGTTTGCCCATGGTGCCGCGCACCGGGGTGGTGCGCGGGACGAGCGGGGCGGGCGGCGGGTCGCCGGCCGCGGGGGGCGCGTCCGGTCCGTCGTGCCCGGTGTGGTGGACGCCGGGGACGGCCTCGGCGGGGGTGGGGCGGGCGGTACGGGCGCCGCGCAGCGGAAGCGGCGGGGGTACGGCGCCGTCGCCGGGGGACGCGGCCGGGGGGCGGCCGGGGTGGGCGGCGGGGGTGAGGAGGGTGCTCGGGGCGGTGTGTCCGGCGGCCGTGTCTCCCCCGGCGGAGGAGTCCGTCGCGGTGTGCGCCGAGCGGTGCGTCGGGGGGTGCGTCGGCGCGTCCGCCCGCGCGTCCGCCGGGGCGCCCACCGCGGCGTCCAAGGCGCCGGACAGCGCCGGTGTGTGACGGCCCGTCGGCCCCGTGCCGCTGTCCGCCGGAGGGACGACCGCGCCGGTCACGGCGGCCGGTTCCCCGCCGAGCAGGGCCTGCGGCACCACCAGCACGGCCTGGACACCGCCGTAGATGTTGGTCTGGAGCCGGACGTGGATGCCGTGCCGCCGGGCGAGCTGGGAGACCACGAACAGGCCGATCCGGCCGTCGGCCAGCAGGCTGGCGACGTGCACCTGGTCGGGGTCGGCGAGCAGCGCGTTCATCCGGTCCTGCTCGCCGACGGGCATCCCGAGGCCGCGGTCCTCGACCTCGACGGCCAGTCCGGAGGTGACCAGGTTCGCCCGCAGCAGCACATGGGTGTGCGGGGCGGAGAACACCGTGGCGTTCTCGACGAGTTCGGCGAGCAGGTGGATGACGTCGGCGACCGCGTGCCCGCGCAGGGTGCCGTCGACCGGCGGCACGAGCTTGACCCGCGAGTACTGCTCGACCTCCGCGATCGCCGAGCGCAGCACCTCGGTCATGGGCACCGGGTTGCTCCACTGGCGGCGCGAGACGGCCCCGCCGAGCACGGCGAGGTTCTCCGCGTGGCGGCGGATGCGGGTGGCGAGGTGGTCGACGTGGAAGAGCCCCTTGAGCAGGTCGGGGTCCTCCATCTCGTTCTCCAGCTCGTCGAGGATGGAGATCTCGCGGTGGACGAGGGACTGGAGCCGCCGGGCGAGGTTGACGAACACCTCGAGCTTCTGTTCGCTGCCCGCCTGGCTGGAGAGCTGCGCCGCCTGCACCACGGCGGTGACCGCGCCGTCGTGGGCCCGGGCGAGGTCGGCGGCGAGCTGGTCGAACTCGTCGCCGTCGGCGGTGTGCTGGCTGCGCCGGGCGCGCGGGGGCGGCGGCTCGCCGTTGCGCAGCGCCTCGACGAGGGCGTGGAGGTCGGCCTCGCGCCGTGCCGTGCCGCGGCGCAGGACGCCCACGCGGTCGTGCACGGCGCGGGCCGCGCGCTCGGCGGCCACGGCGGCGATGACGATGCCGGCGAGGGTCACGGCGGTGGCGCCGCCGAGCACCGCCCACAGGGCGCCGGTCGGCCGCATGCCGCTGGAGCGGACGGTGAACAGCACGGCGGCGCAGGCGCTCAGGGCCACCGCGACGGGCGGCAGCACGGCGAGCCGGAGCAGCTGGGACCGTATGTGCGACTCGGGCAGGCCGGGCGCGGTACGCGCGGGACGGGACGGCGGACGTCCGTGGCGTCCCGACCCCGACTCGCGCCGCTCCGGCCGGGCGGCGGCGCCGTCGCGGCGGGCGCCGGGGCCGGGGGTCGTCGGGGCGGCGCCGGCGCGGGGTGCGCGGGCCACGACCGTGGCGCCGGCCGTCCCCGGCTGTCGGGGCTCCACGCCCCGTCGGCTCCCTCGTCCGCCTTGTGGCTGCACGTGCCGGTCCCCGCTCCCTGATCCCGATCCTCACCGACGCGGCCCTCGGCGCGAGGCGTCCTGCGACACGATCCGTCGCGAGCCGTCACGCCGGGCGACCGACACTCACCGTAGTCGCCACCGCATCATGTGCGGTGGGCAGTTGACAAACTCGTGCGGACAGCATCGCGCTCTGGTATGAGGCGTCGTACGACAGACCGATAACCGTTCGGCCGGGTGCGGCGGAAGTGATCGCGGGCCGATCAGTGCTGTTCAGAAGCGGTCGTGAGCGTGTTCGAGACACCCGGAGACGCTTCGGGGCGCGGAGGTGCGGAAGGGGGCGCGAATCGGACGGGGTGCGCCCCCACGAGAGCCCGGAACGGGCCGAAGGGCGCCCCACCCCTCCGGCCAGAACATCACACTGAGTAGCGAATCGCGGGTGCCGACACCCGTCACATGCGGGGCGCGGACGCCCGCAGCTGTTCGATGACGTCGTTCAGGTGCGCCGCCACCGCCCGTGCCGCCGCCTCCGGGTCGGCGCCGGCGACCGCGTCGATGATCGCCAGGTGCTGCGGCAGGGACTGCGCGGGGCGTCCGGGGCGCAGGGCGAGCCGGAACTGGAAGCGGACCATCGGCCCGTTCAGCCGCTCGAGCTGACGGCGGGCGACCTCCTGCCCGCCGGCCTCGATGACGAGTTCGTGCAGCCGCTGGTTCAGGGCGGAGTACGCCTCCCAGGCCCCGTCCGCGACGGCCTGCCGCATGTCCGCGCCGATCCGCCGCAGCTCCGCGCGCTGCTCCTCGCTCGCCCGGCCGGCCGCCTTGCGCGCGCAGAGCTGCTCGAGCGCCGACCGGCACTCGGTGATCTGCACGGCCTCCTCGACGGACACCGCGCGGATCCGCGCGCCGCGGCGGGGGACGATCTCGACGATGTCCTCGGCCGCGAGGTCCTGGAGCGCCTCGCGGACGGCGCCGCGCGTGGTCCCGTAGGCCTCCGCGAGGTCGAGTTCGACGAGCCGCTGTCCGGGCACCAGGTCCCCGGCGCGCAGGGCCTGCCTGATGGCGTTCGCCACATACTCGCGGCCGGCAGCGCCCGTAAGCTTGTCCGTCACTCCGTCGACCTCTTCCTCGTCTTCCGTCGTCCGTTCTGGGCGGCTCTCGCTGGGAGAACCCTAGTGCGCGGGACGGAGGCGTCCGCACCCGGGATCCCCTCAAGTGAACATTTTCGTCGGAACATCTTGTCAACAATCTCGTTGATGATTTAGCTTCCAGGCATCTTCGCATCGCTGCGGGGCGCACCGCCCGCCGCGATTCCGTACACCGCGATTCCGTCCGCCGTGATCCGGTTCCCCGTGATCCCGTCCACCGAAGGAGCGACCATGTCCGCCGTCGCAGCCGCCCCGGTCCCCGAGGTCGCCCGTCGCGGCTCCCAGACCGCGATCCCGTGTCTGCTGATGCGGGGCGGCACGTCACGCGGGCCGTTCCTGGACGCGCGGCTGCTGCCCGACGACCCCGCCCTGCGGGACGCCGTCCTGCTGGCCGCGATGGGCTCGCCCGACCCGCGGCAGATCGACGGCGTCGGCGGCGCGCACCCGCTGACCAGCAAAATCGGCCTGGTGCGTCCGGGGACGGAGCCCGGCGTGGACGTGGAGTGGACCTTCGCCCAGGTGCAGCCCGACGGGGACACGGTCGACACGTCGGCCAACTGCGGCAACATGCTCGCCGCCGTGCTGCCCTTCGCCGTCGAGACCGGCATGGTGGTGCCGGCGGGCGACCGTACGACGGCCCGGGTGCTGACCCGGAACACCGGGATGGTCGCCGAGATCACCGTCGCCACCCCGGCCGGCGCGGACGGGACCCGGCACGTCGCCTACGAGGGCGCCGCCCGTATCGACGGCGTCCCCGGCACCGCCGCCCCGGTCGAGATCGGCTTCCTGGACACCGCCGGTTCCGTCGCCGGGGCCCTGCTGCCCACCGGGCGCGTCCGGGACACCGTTCAGGTGCCGGGGGTGGGCGCCGTGGACGTCACCCTCATCGACAACGGCCAGCCGCTGGTGATCGTCGAGGCCGCCCGCCTGGGCGCCACGGGGTACGAGTCCCCCGCCGAGATCGACGCCGACGAGGCGCTCAAGGCGCGCGTGGAGGCGCTGCGCCTGGTGTGCGGGGAGGCGATGGGCCTCGGTGACGTCGGCGGCCGGAACTATCCGAAGATGACCCTGGTCGCGCCGCCCCGGCACGGCGGCACCCTCACCACCCGCAGTCTCATCCCCCGCGTCTGCCACCGGTCGATCGGCGTGCTGGCCGCCGTCACCGCGGCCACCGCCTGCGTCATCGAGGGCACCGTCGCCCGGGACGTGGCGGCCGGGGTGTCCGGCACGGAGCCCACCGTCTCCGTCGAGCACCCGTCCGGCGAGTTCGGCGTCACTCTCGGCCTCGCCCCCGCCGATCCGCAGCGGGTGACCCGCTCCGCGCTGCTGCGCACCGCCCGCCTGCTCATGGCCGGCGACCTGCTCGTCCCCCGGTCCGTCTGGGACCCCGCTCCCGCCCGTCAGGAGAAGCTCGCGTGATCATCGACATCCACGGCCACTACACCACCGCCCCCGCCCCGCTCGGGCAGTGGCGGGACGCGCAGGTGGCCGCGCTCGGCGACCCGTTGCGCGCGCCCGACCCGGCGGGGCCGGTGATCGGCGACGACGAGATCCGCGAGTCGATCGAGACCAACCAGCTGCGGCTGATGGACGAGCGCGGCATCGACGTCACCGTCTTCTCCCCGCGCGCCTCGTTCATGGCGCACCACATCGGCGACTTCGCCACTTCGGCCGCCTGGGCGCGGATCTGCAACGACCTGTGCCACCGGGTGTCCGAGCTGTACCCGGACCGCTTCGTGCCGGGCGCGATGCTGCCGCAGTCCCCGGGCGTGGACCCGGCGACCGTGGTCCCGGAGATCGAGCGGGCGGTGCTGGAGCTGGGCGCGGTCACCGTCAACCTCAACCCGGACCCGAGCGGCGGTCACTGGACCGCTCCCCCGCTGACCGACCGGTCCTGGTACCCGGTGTGGGAGAAGCTCGTCGAGCTGGACGTGCCCGCCATGGTGCACGTCTCCACCAGCTGCAACCCGGCCTTCCACACCACCGGGGCGCACTACCTCAACGCCGACACCACCGCGTTCATGCAGCTGCTCACCGGCGACCTGTTCGCCGACTTCCCCGGCCTGCGGCTGGTGATCCCGCACGGCGGCGGCGCGGTGCCCTACCACTGGGGCCGCTTCCGGGGGCTGGCGCAGGCGCTGGGCCGGCCCGAGCCGGAGGAGTCGCTGCTGCGCAACGTCTTCTTCGACACCTGTGTCTACCACCAGCCCGGCATCGACCTGCTGCTGCAGGTGATGCCTGTGGAGAACGTGCTCTTCGCCTCCGAGATGGTCGGCGCGGTGCGCGGCGTCGACCCGCGCACCGGCCACCACTTCGACGACACCCGCCGCTACGTCGAGAAGGCGGGCCTGACCCCCGAGGACCTGGCGGCCGTCGAGGAGCGCAACGCCCGGCGGGTCTACCCCCGCCTCGACGCCCGTCTGACCGCCCGGGGCCGCTGACCGCCCTGGGGGCCGCCGACCCCGCCGCCCTAGTCCGTCCCCCCGCGGGCCGAGAATGCCCGCAGAAGCAAGGAGCCGCACCATGCACCACCTCGGAGTCGTCCACCGGACCGTCGACCGCGCCGACCCGGCCGCGGTCGAGGCCCTGTCGCGGTTCGGGGTCGCGACCGTGCACGAGGCGATGGGCCGCCTCGGCCTGATGCGCCCCTACATACGGCCCGTGTACGAGGGTGCGAGGCTGTGCGGCACCGCGGTGACCGTGCTGCTCCAGCCCGGCGACAACTGGATGCTGCACGTCGCGGCCGAGCAGGTGTGCGAGGGCGACGTGGTGGTCGCCGGCTGCACCACCGAGAGCGAGGACGGCTTCTTCGGGGAGCTGCTCGCCACCTCGCTGCGCGCCCGCGGCGCCCGGGGTCTGGTGATCGACGGCGGCTGCCGCGACGTGGACGACCTGCGCCGGATGGACTTCCCCGTCTTCTCCCGGGCGGTCAGCGCCAAGGGCACCGTCAAGGCCACCCTGGGTTCGGTGAACGTGCCCGTCGTCGTGGCGAACGCCCTGGTCAACCCGGGTGACGTGATCGTCGCCGACGCCGACGGCGTGGTGGTCGTGCCGGCCGCCCGGGCCGCCGAGGTCGCCGAGGCGTCCGCGCGGCGCGAGGCGGCGGAGGAGGGCAAGCGGGAGCGGTTCCGGGCCGGCGAGCTGGGCCTGGACATGTACGGCATGCGCGGACCGCTGGCCGAGCTCGGCCTCACCTACGTCGACTGAATCCGAGGAGCACGATGACCGACCACGACACCGCGGTCACCCCCGGCTGGCTCGACCGGTACCGGGGACCGAGCAAGCCGGCGTTCGTCCTGCCGCCGGGAGCGGTGGACGCCCACTGCCACGTCTTCGGGCCGGCCGCCGAGTTCCCGTACGCCCCGGAGCGGAAGTACACGCCGGTCGACGCCTCCAAGCACGACCTGTTCGCCCTGCGCGACCACCTGGGCTTCGAGCGCAGCGTGATCGTGCAGGCCACCTGCCACGGCGCGGACAACAGCGCCCTGGTGGACGCCCTGCGCGCGGCCGGCGGGCGGGCCCGCGGGGTGGCGACGGTCCGCCCGGACGTCACCGACGCGGAGCTGCGCCGGCTGCACGACGCCGGGGTGCGCGGGGTGCGGTTCAACTTCGTCCGCCGCCTGGTGGACGCGGCGCCGCGTGAGTCGCTGGAGACCGTGGCCCGCCGGGTGGCGCCGCTGGGCTGGCACGTCGTGCTGTACTTCGAGGCGGCGGACCTGCCGGACCTGGAGCCGTTCTTCGCCTCCCTGCCGGTGCCGCTGGTCGTCGACCACATGGGCCGCCCGGACGTCACCCGCGACCCCGACGGCCCCGAGTTCGCGCGCTTCCTGCGGTTCGTGGCGGCGAACGACGTGTGGGTGAAGGTGTCCTGCCCCGAGCGGCTGACGGTCTCGGGACCGCCCGCGCTCGACGGGGAGCGGCACGCCTACCGGGACGTGGTGCCGTTCGCCCGCAGGGTCGTCGAGGAGTTCACCGGCCGGGTGCTGTGGGGCACCGACTGGCCGCACCCGAACCTGAAGAACCACATGCCTGACGACGGTCTGCTGGTCGACCACGTCCCGCACATCGCCACCACCGCCGAGCGCCGCCGGGCGCTGCTGGTCGACAACCCCTCGCGTCTGTACTGGCCCGAAGTGGCCCGCTGACGTCACCCCCGGCCCGGTGAGACGGGTCCACCCTTCCCAGGAGCGTGCAGTGCAGCACATCCGTACCACCAACGCGGCGAACCGGCTCGACCGGCTGCCGATCACGAAGTTCCACAAGCGGACCGTCCTCGCGGTGGCGTTCGCCTACTTCTTCGAGTTCGCGGACATCAACACCTTCGCCATCACGGCGCCCGTGGTGCGCGAGCAGTGGGGCGCCGACGTCGACCAGGTCGCGTACGTCACCTCGCTGTCCTTCGTGGGCATGTTCATCGGCGCGGTCGTGGCCGGCGGGCTGGCCGACCGGCTGGGCCGGAAAAGGACACTGACCCTGACCACCCTGTGGTTCACGGTGTGGTCCTTCGCCTGCGTGTTCGCCTGGGACATCTGGTCGCTCGGCGTGTTCCGCGTGCTGACGTCGGCGGGCCTGTCCGCGATGACCGTCGTCGCCGTCGTCTGCATCAGCGAGCTGTTCCCCAGCGCCAAGCGCGGCAAGTTCCAGGCGTACGCCATCGTCGTCGGCATCTGCGGCACGCCCGTCACCAACCTGATCGCCTCGGCTGTCGTGCCGATGTCCGACTGGTCCTGGCGGCTGGTCTACCTGTGGGGGTCGCTGGGCGCGCTGTTCCTGTTCTTCGTGCGGCGGCTCGAGGAGTCCCCGCAGTGGCTGGAGTCGCGCGGCCGGCACGAGGAGGCGGAGGCAGGGCTGGCCCGCATCGAGGCCCTGGCGGCGGCCGAGCACGGGCCGCTGCCCGAGCCGCAGCAGCCGAAGCCGAAGGGGCCCTCGGTCAAGCCGGGCCTGGGCATGCTGAAGGACAAGAAGTTCCTGTACCCGACGATCCTGCTGTCGGTCCTGTGGATCACCCAGACCATCGGCTTCTTCGGCTACTCCAGCTGGGCGCCGACCCTGCTGGCCGCCGAGGGCGTCAGCGTCGAGGACTCGATCTTCTACGTGGCGCTGACGACGGTGGGCGCGCCGCTCGGCTCCTTCCTGGCGGCGATGGTCACCGACCGCTTCGAGCGCAAGTGGTGCCTGGTGGTGTTCGGCCTGGTCATCGCCGCGTCCGGTCTGCTCTACGGGCTGACGTTCACCCCGGTGCTGATCGTCGTCTTCGGCTTCCTGGTCAACCTGTTCGAGCGCGGCTACACGGCGCTGGCGTACGCGTACGCCCCCGAGCTGTACGGCACCGAGGGCCGTTCGCTGGGCACGAGCATCGCGTACGGCCTGGGGCGCCTGTCGAACGCGGTGGGTCCGCTGATGATCGCCGGCGTCTACAACGGCATCGGCTACCAGGCGGTGTTCATGGTCATCGCGGGAACCTGGACGCTGGGCGCGCTGGTCCTGGCGGTGTTCGGCCCCGCGACGCGCCGCCGCCGACTGGCGGCGGAGGCGGCGGAGGCAGCCGGGACCGGCCCGAAGGCGGTGACGTCGACACCCTGAGCGCGGGTGAGGCGGAGAGCGGGCGGGCCGGAGGGGTGCCTCCGGCCCGCCCGCGCGCCACTGGAGGGGCCGGGCGGTGCCTACGCGGGCGAGGGGCCGGTGTCGCCCTGCTTCCGGTCGGTGGGGTGGAGCCGGAAGTCGACCACGACGCAGGCGGCCTGTCCGTCCTCCGTGCGGCCGATCCAGACGGGATACGACCCGTCGCCCCGGCCGGCCGTGAAGGCGACGAGGTTCGGCCCGGTCCCCGTGCCGGGCAGTTCGACACTGGGGCGGTCGACGAAGGAGAGGGGGACGAACACCTGCTCGTCCAGCACCTCGTCGTCCAACATCTCGTCGTCCACCGCCCGGATCGCGTCCATGAAGGCCACCGTGCCGCTGTCGACGCCGACGCCGTAGAACTCACCTTCGCCGAGCAGCCCCGGGTCCTCGTCGGGCCGGAGAGCCATCTCCCACGCATGGGGCGGGGCGTCGTGGAACGTCACCCTGGCCGCGGCGACCTCGACCGAGCGTGCCGTGCGCAGGAGCGACAGCGTGACCGGGTACTCGCCCGGCGGCACGGCGACGGTGCGCGGATTCGAGACGAAGCCGGGGTCCGTGACGGCCAGCTGCCCCGACGTGATGCGCAGCATGCCGGCGTCGCCGAGCTCGACGGCGGCCGGCCCGTCCGGGGTGTCGCGCGAGCCCGGGACGAACAGTCGCTCGACGCCGGTGGGGCGCAGCGGCCCCGCTCCCTCCTCCACCGACACGTCGTTCAGGACCGCGTCGGCGGCGGGCTCGTGGCCCTGCTGGGCGAGGAACGGCGCGAACACCCGCCAGTCCCCGAATTCGGGTACGAGGCAGTGCGGGATGCGCTCCCGGGACCGCCCTTCGCCGGACTCGGACCCCGCCTCGTCGCCCTGCTCGTCGGAGGACGTCAGCCGGGTGTTCCGGACCCCCAACAGCTTGTCCGTGCCCAACGGCACGAAGTCGATCATCCGAGCGCGCCGGGACGCGTCGTCGAACAGATACAGACGCCACCGCCCACGCGGCCATCTTTCGATCAGTGCCAGCGGTCGCTCCCCCGAGGACAGCAGGACCGCGTACGGCATCCCGGCCGCGTGTCTGCGCGCCGCCAGCGCGCTCGGCATCGGGTCCGGGTGGGTCGGCCCCTGGTGGGACCCCCACATGTCGCCGTACGAGACGTCAAGACTGTCGATCATCACAGCCGACAGTCTGACAGCGGGGTGTGACAGTCAGGCCCGTGCCGTGGAGCGTCTCCCGGGCTCGCCCCGGCCATGCCTGCGGCTCAGCGGTCGCCCGCGAGGTCGAGGTCGCCCTTGGGGCTCTCCTTCTCCTCGCCCCTCGGCAGGCTGCCGGTGTCCCACACGCGCGGGACGGGCCGGGTGAGCGAGCGCCACCAGGGCTCGGTGGGCAGGTCCCCGCCCGGCTCGAAGGGCGCTCCCGGGCGCGGGAAGGCGACCGCCTGTCCGACCGCCCCCGCGGCGTCCGTCATCCACTCCGCGGGCTCCGCCCATGGGTGCGGGGCGAGGTTGAAGGTGCCCCAGTGGATGGGCAGCAGCGCGCCGCCCGGCTCGCCGCCCTGGAGGTCGAGGTGCGAGCGGACGCCCTCCTCGGGCGTCATGTGGATGTCCGGCCAGAACTCCGAGTAGGCGCCGACCTGGATCATCGTCGCGTCGAACGGGCCGTGCGCGGCGCCGATGTCGCCGAAGCCGTCGAAGTAGCCGGTGTCGCCGCTGTGGTAGATCCGGTGCCGCTCGCCGGCGACCACCCAGGAGGCCCACAGGGTGTGCTGGGTGTTGCGCAGGCCGCGCCCGCAGAAGTGGCGGGCCGGGGTCGCGGTCAGGGTGAGGCCGCCGACCCGTGTCGACTCCTGCCAGTCCAGCTCGCGCAGCCGGTCCGCGGAGACGCCCCAGCGCTCCAGGTGCGCGCCCACGCCGAGGGGAACGGCGAACACGGTGTCCGTGCCGGCCAGTTCCTTGATCGTCGGCATGTCGAGGTGGTCGTAGTGGTCGTGGGAGATCACCACGACGTCCACCGGTCCGAGCGCGGCCAGCGGCAGCGGCACGGGGTGCAGCCGCTTGGGCCCGGCGAAGGGGAACGGCGAGCACCGCTGGCCCCACACGGGGTCGAACAGCACCCGCTGCCCGTCGATCTCCGCGAGCACGCTGGAGTGGCCCATCCACGTCAGGCGCAGCCCGGTCGCGGGCGGGCGGGTCAGGTCGGCGAGGGTGGTGGGGTGCACGGGGATGGCGCCCTGCGGGGCGCGGCGGGAGCGGGCGTCCTTGTCCAGGTAGATCCTGGCGAGGTCCCGGCCCGACCCGGAGGGACGCATACGGGCCGTCCCGCCCGGGTTCTGGAACACGCCGTCGGCGAAGTGCGGGGACCTGCGGATCCGCGCCATGCGCTCACCGGTGGGATCAGCGCCGAAGGCCTGCGGCCGCAGGGCACGCGGCCCCGCTCCGGGGGCGGAAGAAGCGGCCACGGTACCTCCAGAGGAAATCGATCGGAGTTTCCATTATGTGCGGCGGCCGGGACAGCCGGGGCGGGTTGTGGACAAGCCCGCGGGGCGGGTCCGGCGCCGGGGCCCCGGATCCGCCCCCGCCGTCACGCGACCGCCGCGATCCGCGACCGGATGTCCTCCGGGGACAGCGTCCCCTTCGCCGTGACGTGGTCGCCCGAGGATTCGCCGCGCAGGCGGCGGCCGATCCACGGGACCAGGAACTCGCGGGCCCAGTGGACGTCGTCGCGGCGGATCTCCAGGGTGCCGCGCGGCGGGAGCGGCGGCCACGGCTGCTCCGGGTCGGCGGGCACCTTCAGGCCGAGGGCGAGCCCGGCGCGCAGCGCGACGCGCGTGTGTCCCTCGGGTGAGAGGTGCAGCCGGTCGGCGTCCCACGCCCTGCGGTCCTGCACGCTGCGCAGCGACCACAGGTCGAGCACCGGGCAGCCGTACCGGTCGGCGACGGCCCTGACGTGCCCGTTGTACGTGGCGATCTTGCCGCGCAGATGCTTGAGCAGGGGGACCCCGCGGGTGTCGAACCCGGTGGTCACGAGCACCGTGCCGGCCGCCGCGGCGAGCTGGGCGACCGCCTTCTCGAAACGCTCGGCCACCTCGTCCGGGTCGGTGCCGGGGCGCAGGATGTCGTTGCCGCCCGCGCAGAAGGAGACCAGGTCGGGGGCGAGTTCGACGGCCCGGGGGACCTGGTCGGCCACGATCTGGTCCAGCAGCTTGCCGCGCACCGCGAGGTTGACGTAACCGAAGTCGCCCTCGGGTCTGCGGTCCGCGAGCAGAACGGCGAGGCGGTCGGCCCAGCCGACGAACGCCCCGTCGGGGCCGGGGTCGCCGACGCCCTCGGTGAAGCTGTCCCCCACCGCCACGTACGACCCGATCACTGTTGCCTTGTCACTCTTCGAATCGTCTGCCACAGCCGGACATGATTCACCTTCCGATGTGACCTACGCGACCGTAGGGGAGGGTTGACGTGCGGTGAGATAAGCCACTCTCAAAGCTTTGGCCAAGCCCGGAATAGCCAGGCCGGTAGCCGGGTCGGGAGCCAGGCCGGGGGCAGCCGCCGCCCGGACCCGGACACACCGGAGGCCGGGCCCCGTGGATCGGGGTCCGGCCTTCGGCGCGCGTGTCAGGAAGGGTGCCGCGAAGGGGTCAGATGGAGACGCCCTTGGAGCGGAGGTAGGAGATCGGGTCCACGTCCGAGCCGTAGTCCGGGGTGGTGCGGATCTCGAAGTGCAGGTGCGGGCCGGTCACGTTGCCGGTCGCACCGGAGAGACCGACCTGCTGGCCGGCGCTCACGGTCTGGCCCGCCGAGACGGACAGCGAGGACAGGTGGGCGTACTGGGCGTAGTGGCCGTCGTTCAGCTGGATGACGACCTGGTTGCCGTACGCGCCGCCCCAGCCGGCGGAGACGACGGTGCCGGCGCCGACGGCCTTCAGGGAGGTGCCGGTCGGAACGACGAAGTCGGCACCGGTGTGGTAGCCGCTGGACCACATGCTGCCGGCCACCTTGTAGGCGGTGCCGACGCTGCCGCCGGACACCGGGGCGGTGAAGCCGGAGGACGGAGCGGTCTGGGCGGCGGTGTCGTCGGAGGAGGACTCCTCGGACGACTGCTGCGCGGGCTGCTCGGCCGGCTTCTCGGCGGGCGCCTCGGCCTTGGGCGCGGCGGGCTTGGCGGTCTGCGGCGCCGTGGACTGCTTCGGCGTGCTCGTGGCGGCGGCCTTGCCGTCGACGGAGAGCTTCAGACCCGGGTGGATGAGTGACGGGTCGTCACCGACGGCCTCGCGGTTGTCCGCGTAGAGCTGCTTCCAGCCACCGTCGACGTGCTCGGACTCGGCGATCTTGGCGAGGTAGTCGCCGGCCTTCACGGTGTACGTGCGGGCCTCGTCGCCCTGTTCGGCCTTGGCCTGCTGGCCGGTGACGGACAGCGACTGGACCGACGTCTGGGGGGCCGACTCCGGCGTCGCGGCGTGCGCGCCGGTGGCGCCGAGGAACGGCAGGGCGAGAGCGGCGCCGCCGGTTCCGGCGACGGCGATGGAGCGGGTGAAACGCTGAGCCTTGGTACGGCGGTGCTTACCCTTCGCGGGCATGACGAATTCCTCTCCGGCGCCTACGAGGTGAGCTGTCGGGTGCGGACTGGAGATGTCCGGCCGCGTCGCTGCGCGGCTTAACCCCAAGCCTGTTTCCGGGGTCCGGAACAGGCAGTTGTACCTGTGGGTCCCCCGCTCCTGCCGTACGTCGGGTCAGTGTGTGCGGGCTCCGGGCGGCGGCAGGATTAGGCGTCCGTCCGGATCGGTTGGGAACGTAAGCGACCCCGACGCGGCGAAACAAGCGCGTGTTCCCGCGAACCCGCTTTTTCCGTGATCGAAAGGCGGAAAAGACGTCACCGTGCGTCGATCTGGAAAACGAGCGGCGGGCGAATTCCCTTGTCACGGAAGGGGATTACGTGAGCATGGCGACAGCGCACGGTCACCGGTATGACGATGCTCACGCGACCCATCCTCAATTCCCCTTCTACAGGGGCACGTTAACCTCAAACGCCCCAATCGGACAGAACGCATCAATCAAGATGATGTCGGACGGGCCGGCCACCACAATCGCGACATCTTGATCTTGGCGACAGCGACCCGTGGCCCGCTTCCCGCGAGCGAACAAAAAGCGACACAATCCAACACCGTGAGGGCGGCCGGCAGCTCATTGCCCCAGGCAGGTATGTCGTATCGTCGAGTGGTGCCCGTCGACGAGCCGCGGCGACGGCGCGGAGTGGGAGGAGCCGTCCGTGACGCAGGAGATCCCGTCGACCGAGCCCCGGCTGACCGGTGTGCGCAACTTCCGCGACGTGGGCGGGCTGCCCACGGTGGACGGACGGCGGGTGCGGCACGGGGTGCTGTTCCGCAGTGGTCACCTCGCCCACGCCACCGCCGAGGACGCCGCCTTCCTCGCCTCGCTCGGCCTGCACACCGTGTTCGACTTCCGCAACGCGGCCGACCAGAAGCTGGAAGGGCCGGACGTCGCGCTGCCGGGCGTGCGCAACGTCAACCTGCCGCTGAGCGACCCGGCCGACGGCGCGGAGTTCTGGAAGATGGTGCGCGACGGCGACCTGGACCAGCTGCGCGCGATCCTGGCCGACGGCCAGGGCGCCGACCGGATGATCACCTCGTACCGCATGATCATCAAGGAGCGCACCGCCGAGCACGCTCAGGTGCTGCGCGCGCTCGCCGAGGACAGCGTCCCCGCGCTGATGCACTGCGCGGCCGGCAAGGACCGCGCGGGCCTCTCGGTGGCGGTGACCCTGCTCTCCCTGGGCGTGGAGCGCGACGCGATCGTCGAGGACTACCTGAAGTCCAACGCCAAGCACCGCCGCTACAAGGTGCGCCGCAGCGGCACCTCCGCGGACGCCTACTCCCCCGAGGTCATGGAGCTGCTCAGCCCGCTCTTCGACGCGCGCGAGGAGTATCTGGCGGCCGCCTTCGCGACGGTCGAGGAGACCTGGGGCGGCGTGGACGCCTACCTGGAGCAGGGGCTCGGTCTCACGCCGGCCCACCGGGAGCGGCTGCGCGAGCGCCTGCTCGACTGACGACCGCCTCCGCCGCCCCCGCGTGTCCTGCTCGCTCGGCCCGCGCTACTTCTTCGGCGCGATCTCGAAGAGGAAGTAGATGAAGGCCGCGAACAGGTGCCCGACCACGATGTAGACGAACAGCCGGACCCACAGGGCCCGGGGAAACTTCTCCTCCATGTCCTTGCCGCTCACGGGGTCTCTCCAGGGGTCGGGCCCAGGCACAGGGCGGCCGTGGGACTCTGCAGCAGGGTGTGGACGAACAGCAGCTCGACCCCGTCGGCGTCCTGCGCGGCGATGCGGTGCGGGGTGAGCGAGTCGAAGTGGGCGCTGTCGCCCGGGGACAGCCGGTGCAGGGTGTCGCCGAGGCGCAGCCGCAGCCGTCCCTTGAGCACGTACAGCCACTCCTCGCCGGGGTGGACCCGCACGATGTCGCCCTGGGAGCCGTGCGGCACCTGGACCCGCAGCGCCTGCATGCCGCGTCCGGCGGCTCCGGCCTGCCAGTACGTCCAGCCGCCGGCCGCCGTGGGTTCCATGTCGTCGGCGCGGACCACGGCGTCCCGGTCTGCGGCCGACTCCCCGAGCAGCTCGGAGACGGTCGTACCGTAGATCCGGGCGAGGGAGAGCAGCATCGGCAGCGAGGGCTGGCGCTGTCCGGTCTCCAGCCGGGAGAGATGGGCGGGCGACAGGCCCGCCTGCCGGGCGGCGGCCTCCAGCGTCAGGGAGGCCCGCCGGCGCAGCGCGCGCAGCTGGGGGGCGACCGCGGGAAGCGCCCCGACAGGCTCGTCCCGCGGCTCGGTCTCGGAGGAGCTCATGCCTCCATTGAGCACCCGACCTTGCCCCTGGGGCAATTTTCTTGCCTCAGGGGCAAGGTCGCGGCGGCTTCCGCGCGGTCAGCGGTTGGCGACCGCCTGTTTCACCAGGGTCCTGCCGAAGTCCCAGATGAGTCCGCCCTCGTGGGCGTCGTCCATCACCGCGGTGAAGGCGTCCACGAACCGGTCCACGTCCCCCTCGTCGATGACCAGCGGGGGAATCAGCTTGATCACCTCCAGATGGTCCCCGGAGACCTGGGTGAGAATGCGGTGCCGTTGAAGCAGCGGGACCACCACCATCTGCGCGAACAGCCCCTTGCGGGCGGCCTGGAGCATGGTCCAGCGTGAACGCAGTTTCAGCGAGCGGGGCCGGCCGAACTCGATGCCGATCATCAGACCCCGGCCGCGGACGTCGGCGAGCAGCTCGTAGCGGTCGGTCAGGGCGGCCAGCCGGGTCCGCAGCAGGTCCCCGACCGTGCGCACGTGCGCCACGATCTGCTCGTCCTCCATGACCGACAGCACGGCGAGGCCCGCCGCCATGGCCTGCGCGTTGGAGCCGAAGCTGGCGGAGTGCACCAGCACCCGGTCCATCGAGGAGAAGACCTTCTTGAAGATCCAGTCCTTGCCGAGCGTGGCGCCCACCGGCACATAGCCGCCGGACAGCGCCTTGGCCACGCACACCAGGTCCGGCTCCACGCCCTCCTCGTGCTGGTAGGCGTAGAAGTCGCCGGTGCGGCCGAGGCCCGTCTGCACCTCGTCGGCGATCAGCAGCGCCTTGTGCCGGTGCAGCAGCTCCTGCGCGGCGCGCAGATAGCCGGGCGGGGCCTCGTGCACGCCCTTGCCCTGGATCGGCTCCACGATCAGCGCGGCCACGTCGCCCTTGCGGAGCTCCCGCTCCAGCGCGTCGAGGTCCCCGAGCGGCACGGCCGTGTCCGGCAGCAGCGGGGCGAACCCGTCCCGGAAGCCGGACTCGCCGTTGACCGACAGGGCGCCGGTGGTCAGCCCGTGGAAGGCGTGGTCGCAGTACAGCACCCTGGGCCGGCCGGTGACGTAGCGGGCGAACTTCAGGGCGCCCTCCACGGCCTCCGTGCCGCTGTTGCCGAAGAACACCCGGTCCAGGTGCGGACTGTGGGCGAGGAGCCGCTCGGCGAGCAGGCCGGGCAGCGGCTGGCAGTCGAAGCGGGTGAGGTCGGCCAGGGACAGGTCCAGGACGTCGTGCAGCGCCTTGCGGACCACGGGGTGATGGCGGCCGAGGCCCATCACCCCGAACCCGGCGAGCATGTCGAGGTGGTCGTTGCCCTCGTCGTCCCAGAAGTGGGCGCCCTCGGCGCGCTCGTAGACCTTGTCGAAGCCGATGGTGTGCAGCATGCGCGGGAGCTGCGGGTTGAGGTACCGGTTGTGCAGCTCGTAACGCTCGGCCCCGCGCTCGGCCAGCAGCGCGCCGAGGTCGAACTTCCCGGCCTGTGACGACTCCGACGCGGACTCCGCGGTGGTCATGCCTGGTGCTCCTGTGCGTCCGGTGACTGTTTCGCGAGGCTCTCCCCGGCGGCGAGGCTCGTACTGATCCGCCCGGCGACGTCGACGGGCGTGAGACCGATGTCGGCGAGCACCTCGCCGCGCTTGGCGTGCGCGAGGAACTGCTCCGGAATGCCGAACCGCCGTACCGGCACGTCGACCTCGGCGTCGCCCAGCGCCAGCGCGACCGCCGAACCGACCCCGGCGGCACGGCTGTTGTCCTCCACGACGGCCACCAGCCGGTGGCGTGCGGCCAGCGGCGGGAGGGCGGGGTCGACGGGCTTGACCCAGCGGGGGTCGACCACGGTGCAGCGGATCCCGCGCGCCTGGAGCAGGTCCGCGGCCTGGAGGCAGACCGGCGCCATCACCCCGACCGCCACCAGCAGCACCTCCGGGTCGTCGGCCCGGTGCAGCACGTCCATGCCGCCGATCCGGTCCACCGCCAAGATCGCCGGGCCGACGGACTCCTTCGGGAAGCGCAGCAGGGTCGGCGCGTCGTCCACCGCGACCGCCTCGCGGAGCTGGGCGCGCAGCTGGTCGGCGTCGCGGGGCGCGGCGATGCGCAGGCCGGGGACGACCTGGAGCACCGACATGTCCCACATGCCGTTGTGGGAGGGCCCGTCGGTGCCGGTGACGCCGGCCCGGTCCAGCACGAAGGTGACGCCGCAGCGGTGCAGGGCCACGTCCATCAGGAGCTGGTCGAAGGCGCGGTTGAGGAAGGTGGCGTAGACGGCGACGACCGGGTGGAGTCCGCCGGTGGCGAGGCCCGCGGCGGACACGGCGGCGTGCTGTTCGGCGATGCCGACGTCCCAGACCCGGTCCGGGAAGCGCTCGGCGAACGGTGCGAGGCCGACCGGGTGCAGCATGGCGGCCGTGATCGCCACCACGTCCTCGCGTTCCTCGCCGATCCTGACGATCTCCTCGCCGAAGACGGACGTCCAGGACGGCCCGCCGGAGGGGACGAGGGGCGCGCAGGTGAGCGGGTCCATCACGCCGACCGTGTGGAAGTGGTCCTCCTCGTGGGCGAGGGCGGGTTCGTAGCCGCGGCCCTTCTCGGTGATGCAGTGCACGAGGACGGGGCCGTGGAAGCGTTTGGCGCGGCGCAGCGCGGACTCCACGGCCCGGATGTCGTGGCCGTCGATCGGACCGACGTACTTCAGGCCCAGGTCCTCGAAGAGGCCCTGGGGGGCGAAGGCGTCCTTGAAGCCCTTCTTCGCGCCGTGCAGCGCCTCGTAGACGGGCGGGCCGACCAGAGGGGTGCGCTGGAGGACGTGCTTGCCCCAGGCGAGGACGCGTTCGTAGCCGTCCGTGGTGCGCAGGGCGGCGAGGTGGTTGGCGAGGCCGCCGATGGTGGGGGCGTAGGAGCGTTCGTTGTCGTTGACGACGACGATGAGCGGGCGGTCCTTGGCGGCGGCGATGTTGTTCAGCGCCTCCCACGCCATGCCGCCGGTGAGCGCGCCGTCGCCGACGACGGCGACCACGTGCCCCTTCTCGCCGCGCACCCGGCGGGCCTTGGCGAGCCCGTCGGCCCAGCCGAGCGCGGTGGAGGCATGGCTGTTCTCGATGACGTCGTGCTCGGACTCCTCGCGCGACGGGTAGCCGGAGAGGCCGCCCTTGCCGCGCAGCTTGGAGAAGTCCTGACGACCGGTCAGCAGCTTGTGCACATAGCTCTGGTGGCCGGTGTCCCACAGGATGCGGTCGACCGGCGACTCGAAGACCCGGTGCAGGGCGACGGTCAGTTCCACCACCCCGAGGTTGGGTCCGAGGTGGCCCCCGGTCCTGGCGACCGCGTGCACCAGGAACTCCCTGATCTCGTCGGACAGTTCGCCGAGTTCCGCCTCGGTCAGCGCCTTCAGGTCACGTGGTTGCCGAATGCTCTCCAGAATCGTCACGCTCGGGCCCCCTTCGGTTCCGTGCTGCTCAGCTCACGGTGACGGCCGGCTCCCCCGACGCGATACCGTCCTTCTCCATCTGCTCGGCGATCTTCATCGCCTCCTCGATCAGCGTCTCCACGATCTTCGACTCCGGCACGGTCTTGATGACCTCGCCCTTCACGAAAATCTGCCCCTTGCCGTTGCCCGAGGCCACACCCAGGTCCGCCTCACGCGCCTCACCCGGACCGTTCACCACACAGCCCATCACCGCGACCCGCAGCGGCACCTCCATGCCGGTCAGACCCGCGGTGACCTCCTCCGCCAGCTTGTACACATCCACCTGCGCCCGCCCGCACGACGGGCACGACACGATCTCCAGACCCCGCCGGCGCAGGTTCAGCGACTCCAGGATCTGGATACCGACCTTGATCTCCTCCACCGGCGGCGCGGAGAGCGAGACCCGGATGGTGTCACCGATCCCCTGCGACAACAGCGCACCGAACGCCACGGCCGACTTGATCGTGCCCTGGAACGCCGGACCCGCCTCCGTCACACCCAGGTGCAGCGGGTAGTCACACTGCGCGGCCAGCTGCCGGTACGCCTCCACCATCACGACCGGGTCGTTGTGCTTCACCGAGATCTTGATGTCACGGAAGTCGTGCTCCTCGAACAGCGACGCCTCCCACAGCGCCGACTCCGCCAGCGCCTCCGGAGTCGCCTTGCCGTACTTCTGCAGCAGCCGCCGGTCCAGCGAACCCGCGTTCACCCCGATCCGGATCGGCGTGCCGTGGTCCTTCGCCGCCTTGGCGATCTCCTTGACCTGGTCGTCGAACTTCTTGATGTTGCCCGGGTTCACCCGCACCGCCGCACAGCCCGCCTCGATCGCGGCGAACACGTACTTCGGCTGGAAGTGGATGTCCGCGATCACCGGGATCTGCGACTTCCTCGCGATCACCGGCAGCGCGTCCGCGTCGTCCTGCGTCGGACAGGCCACCCGCACGATCTGGCAGCCCGACGCCGTCAGCTCCGCGATCTGCTGGAGCGTCGCGCCGATGTCCGACGTGCGCGTGGTCGTCATCGACTGCACCGACACCGGGGCGTTCCCGCCCACCGCCACCGATCCGACCTGGATCTGCCGGCTCTTCCGGCGCACGGCGAGCGTGGCCGGGACCTCGGGGAGGCCCAGGGAGACTGCGGTCATCTGTGTCACTCCCTGTTCGACGAGACGGTCTCGCGCATGGCGCGCAGCGACTCCTTGAGGGAGCCCATGGTGGCGAGGACGGCGGTGGGCTCGTAGCCGCAGTGGGCCATGCAGTTGGCGCATCGCGGGTCCTTGCCGCGACCGTACTTGTCCCAGTCGGTGTCCTCGATGAGTTCCCGGTACGTCGGCACGTATCCGTCGCTCATCAGGTAGCAGGGGCGCTGCCAGCCGAACAGGGAGTAGTTGGGGATCGCCCACGCGGTGCACGGGAAGTCCACCTTGCCCTCGAGGAAGTCGAGGAAGAGCGGGGAGTGGTTCAGCCGCCAGCGGCGCCGGTTGCCGCCCGCGAAGGCCTTCTTGAACAGCTCCCGGGTCTGCTCCACGCCCAGGAAGTGCTCCTGGTCGGGCGCCTTCTCGTAGGCGTAGGCGGGCGAGATCATCATCTCGTCGACCTTGAGGTCGTCGTTGAGGTAGTTGAGCACCTCGACGATCGTCTGCGGGGTGTCGGTGTTGAAGAAGGTCGAGTTGGTGGTGACCCGGAAGCCGCGCCGCTTGGCCTCCTTGATGGCCGCCACGGCCTCGTCGAACACGCCCTCCTTGGCGACGGACTCGTCGTGCCGCTCGCGCAGCCCGTCGATGTGCACGGCGAACGCGAAGTACGGCGAGGGCGTGAACTTGTCCATCTTCTTGCGCAGCAGCATGGCGTTGGTGCACAGGAAGACGTACTTCCGGCGGGCCACCAGCTGGCGCACGATCTCGTCGATCTGGGGGTGCATCAGGGGCTCGCCGCCGGCGATCGACACCATCGGCGCCCCGGACTCCAGGACGGCGCCGACGGCCTGCGCGACGGGCATGCGCTGCTTGAGCACACCGGCCGGGTGCTGGATCTTGCCGCACCCCTCGCACTTGAGGTTGCAGGCGAAAAGCGGCTCCAGTTCGACGATGAGCGGGAACTTGTCCCGCCGGCGGAGCTTCTGTTCGGCCAAGTATGTAGCGACCTTGATGGACTGACGCAGCGGCATGGCCATCTGGCTCACCTCCTGGGGAGCAGCAAGGAACGGTGCCATTCATAGAAAGCCGGAAGTACGGAACGAAGGACACGGAAAGCCGATATTCCACCGCGGACCGTGCCGATGCGGACGAGTTCGTGTTCAGGAGCGTCCACGACCACCCGGACGGCCGCAACCGGGCGCTCGGCCGTGCGGACGGCGCTCAGGAGCGTGGCCGCCGACTCCATGTCCACCGCGATCGCGCCGGTCGCGAGCAGGTCGGAGCGTTCGTGGCCGCGGACGACGTGGTCGGAGCCGGTGAGGGGACCGGTGTGCACGGTGCGTCCGGGCACCGTGCGCACCAGCTCCTTCACCAGCAGTTCGGTGCCGACGCACGGCACGCTGCCGCGCGGGTCCCGGGTCTCCTCGGCGACGACCAGGTCGCCGGGGTGCATGCCGGGGGCGAGGCCCGCGCAGAAGCCGGTGGCGAGGACGGCGGCCCCGTGCAGCGCCGGGTCGGCGAGCACCCGGGTGACGGACCGCTCGGCCGCCGCCGGCCCCATGCCGGTGCGCAGCACGGTGACCGGCCCGCCCGGGGTGGTGCGCTCGCCCCTGCGCAGCGCGAACTGTTCGATGCCGAGCGCGCAGGCGATCAGCAGCGGGGCGGGGGCGGGCCGGCTTCTCATCAGCTGCCCTTCGCCTCGGCGAGCGCCTGCCCGGAGGCGGCCGCCGCCCCGGCCGGCTTCGTGGCGAACGGCTCGCCGTGGACGTACCGGCCGAGCGCGGTGAGCGGGAACACCTGACGGTAGAGGTGGTAGTTGATGGAGAAGTCCCAGGGGAAGCCGGTGCCGGTGAAGTACGGCTCGTCCCAGGAGCCGTCCTCCCGCTGGGTGTTCGCCAGCCAGACGACACCGCGTTCGACGGCCTCGGAGTCCCGCTCCCCCGCCGCGAGCAGCGCCATCAGCGCCCAGGCGGTCTGCGAGGCGGTGGAGGCGCCCCGCCCGCTCCACTCCTTGGCGTAGCGGTAGGAGCGCAGGTCCTCGCCCCAGCCGCCGTCGTCGTTCTGCACCTTCTCCAGCCAGGCGACGGCCCGCCGGATCGCCGGGTGGGACGTGGGGATGCCGGCCGCGGTCAGGGCGGGGACCACGGACCCGGTGCCGTAGACGTAGTTGACGCCCCAGCGTCCGAACCACGAGCCGTCCGGCTCCTGTTCGGCGAGCAGCCACTGCACGCCGCGCCGGGTGCGCGGGTCGTGGGCGAGGCCCTCGACGGCCAGCATCTCCACGACGTGCGCGGTGACGTCGGCGGACGGCGGGTCGATGACCTCGCCGAAGTCGCAGAACGGCAGCCGGTTGGGGAACGGGCTGGTGTTGTCCACGTCGAAGGCGCCCCAGGCGCCGTTCCTGGACTGCATGCCGAGGTTCCAGCGCACCCCGCGTCCGACGGCGTTGTCCACCCGCTCCGGGTCGTGGTGCTTGACCCGGCGCAGCGCGAGGACCACCTCGGCGGTGTCGTCGATGTCGGGGTAGTTGTCGTTGTGGAACTCGAACGCCCAGCCGCCCGGCGGGAGATGGGGCCGGCGCACGGACCAGTCGCCGGGCCGCACCACCTGCTCGCCGAGCATCCAGTCGGCGGCCTTGACCAGTTGGGGGTGGTCGGCGGGCACGCCCGCGTCGGCCAGCGCGATGGTGGCCAGGCAGGTGTCCCACACCGGGGACTGGCAGGCCTCGATCATCCGGGCGCCGTCCTCGCGCCACACGGCGAACCGGTCCAGGGACTCCAGACCGGCGCGCATCACCGGGTGGTTGAGGTCGTAGCCGAGCAGGTGCAGGGCGATGACGGAGTACACGGCCGGGGGCTGGATGCCGCCCCAGCAGCCGTCGTTCTCCTGCCGTTCGATGATCCAGCGGGCGGCGGTGTTCATCGCGGCCCGGCGCAGCCGGCGCGGGACGGCCCGGCGCAGCGCGTGCAGGCCCTTGTCCAGCCGCTGGAAGGCGCCGTCCCAGGTGTGGGCCGGGGCGAGCGGCCGGGCGGGGTTGGGGTCGGCCGGGTCGGTGTGCAGCTCGTCCAGCGGGAACGGGGCGGGCCGCACCGGCCGCTTGGCGGAGACGATGGTGAGCGGCACGATGGTCTGCCGCGCCCAGCAGCCGAAGTCGTAGATGTTGAGCGGCACCCAGGTGGGGAACCAGATCAGCTCGGGCGGCAGTTCGGGCAGGTCCTCCCACTTCCACCAGCCGAACAGGGCCAGCCAGATGCGGGTGAAGACCCGCGACGCCGCGATGCCGCCCTGCTCACGGACCCAGGCCGACGCCTTCGCCATGTGCGGGGCGTCGGGGGCGTCGCCGGCCAGTCGCAGCGCGACGTACGCCTCGACGGTGGCGGAGAGGTCGCCGGGGCCGCCGTGGAAGGTGGCCCAGGTGCCGTCCTCGCGCTGCTCCCCGCGGATGAACAGGGCGGCGGCGCGGGTGGTGTCCTCGTCGCGGATGCCGAGGAACTGACGCAGCAGGAGGTCCTCGGCGTCCATCGTGACGTTGGTCTCGAGGTCGCCCTTCCACCAGCCCTCGTCGCTCTGACGGGACAACAGGAAGTCGGTGGCGCGCCGCACGGCGCGGGCGGCGATGTCGGGTACCCCGGCCGCCTCGGGGATGTCGGTGTCGTGTTCGCTGGCCGCGGTGAGCCGGGACGGCGAGGCCGCCCCGGTGCTTCCGTCGGTCGTCGCTGTCATGGCTTCCCCTTCGTGCAGTCCTGCAAGTGGTGCGTCTGCTGTGGGTCCGCCGTCGGCCGGTGGGTACTCCCGTCCCACCGGCCGGCGACTACGCGAGGGCTATTCGACCGATAGTGATCATCTCTTCCGTACGACGACGAAGTCCGCGAGCGCCGTGAACTGTTCCCGCACCCGGTCGGGCATGTCCACGAGGTCGAGGGCCTCGATGGCGATGGTGTGCTGACGTCGTGCCTCCTCGGCGGTCCAGTCGCGACCGCCGGCCTCCTCGATGAGGGCGGCACGGGCCGCGAACTCCTCCTCGGAGAAGTTCGCGAAGTCGCTGCTCTTGGCGTCGGCGGCGAGGATCTCGCCGAGCCGGGCGGCGGCGGGGCCGTCCGCGGCGAGCGCGGCCACGACCGGGAGGGACTTCTTGCGCTGGCGCAGGTCGCTCCAGGTCTGCTTGCCGGTGGACTCCGGGTCGCCCCAGATGCCGAGCAGGTCGTCGACCGCCTGGAAGGCCAGGCCCAGATGGTGGCCGTAGCGCTCCAGGGCGTCGGCGGTGCGCTCGTCCGCGCCGCCGAGGACCGCGCCGATGGAGCTGGCGCAGGCGAGCAGGGCGCCGGTCTTGTTGCCCTCCATCTCCAGGCACTCCTCGACGCTGACCCGGTCGCGGTGCTCGTAGGAGATGTCCTGGGCCTGCCCGTCGATGAGGGCGCGGCTGGCCCGGGTGAGGCGGCGGGTGGCGCGGCCGGCCTCGACGGTGCCGAGTTCCAGCAGCACCTCGTTGGCCAGGGCGAACAGGGCGTCGCCGACCAGGATGGCCTGGGCGGGGCCGTGCACCTTCCAGACGGTGTCGCGGTGCCGGCGCTGCTCGTCGCCGTCCATCAGGTCGTCGTGCAGCAGCGAGAAGTTGTGGACCAGCTCGACGGCGACCGCGCCCGGTACGCCGGTCTGCGGGGCGGCGCCGGTGACCTCGGCGGACAGCACGGCGAGGGCGGGGCGCACGGCCTTGCCGCCGTCGCCGTCCGCGGGCCGGCCCTGGGCGTCGATCCAGCCGAAGTGGTAGGCGGCGACCGTGTCCATGGGAGGCGCCAGGCGGTCGACGGCCGCCCGCAGTACCGGCGTGGCCAGGGTCCGGCCGCGCTCCAGGAGCGCGGACACGTCCACCGCGGTCCTTCGAGCGGCCTGCGAGGCCGGGGGCACAGTGGGCACAGTCTCTCCTCTTGTTGCGGTACCGGGGGTGCGGGGACCTGCCGCGCCGCTCTGCTGCAGCATCAGGCCGCCTCCTCGAGGGCGAAGAGGTGGCGCGGGCGGGGCCGGCCGAGGGCGCCCAGCGCGGCGTCCGCCGCGCCGACGCCGCTGCGGACCGCACTCTCCATGGTCGCGGGCCACCCGGTGGCGGTCCACGCTCCGGCCAGGTACAGGCCGGGTGCCTTGGTGCGGGCGCCGGGCCTGAGGCGTCCGACGCCGGGGGCGGGAGCGAAGGTGGCGGTGCGCTCCCGGGTGACGAAGAAGTCCAGGACCTCGGCGTCGCGGGTGCGCGGCAACAGCCGCTCCAGTTCGGGCAGGTACCGCTCGCGCAGGGCGGCGACGGGCGCGTCGATGTCGTCGTGGGCGACCGACTGGGACAGCGCCAGGTACTGGCCGCGGCGCAGCCCGGAGGCGCCGGTGCGGTCGAAGACCCACTGCACGGGGGTGCCGAGGGCGGCGAAGAAGGGCCGGGTGAGGACCGTGCGGTCGTAGACGACGTGGACGTTGAGGATGGGGGCGGTGTTGATGCCGAGCAGCCGCTCGGGGTCGTCGAGCGCGCCCGCCGGCAGCAGGTCGTACGCCTCGCGCTGGGGCACGGCGAGGACGACGGCGTCGGCGTGGAGCGTCTCGCCGGGGACGTCGACCGTCCAGCCGCCGTCGTCGCCGGCCCGGACGGACGTGACGCGGGTGCGGGTCCCGGTGCGTACGCCGGCGGCGTCGAGGGCCTTACGGGCGAGCCGGTCGTGCAGGTCGCCGAGCGGTACGCGGGCCCAGCCGATGTCGGCGGCGCCGGGGTCGGAGAGCAGGCCGGTCTTGAACACCATCGCGGCGAGCGCCAGCGAGGAGTCGCCCGCGACGGCGTTGAGGGTGGCGACCCCGACCAGGTCCCACAGGGCCTCGACGGCGCGCGGCGACTGGCCGTGGGCGGCGAGCCAGCTGCCGAAGTCCCGCTCGTCCAGGGCGGGGTCGTCAAGGTCGAGGCCCTTGAGCGCGAGGGCGGCCCGGCCCACCCTGGCCCGGTCGGCGAGGGAGAGGTGGGGGTAGGTGGCGAGGCTGCGGCCCAGGTGCAGGGGCACCGGCAGCGGGTCGCGCCGCAGCCGGCCCAGCCGCCGCCCCTCGGGGCGCCCGGCGTCGACCACGGGCACGTCGAGCCGGTTCTGCAACGGCGCCAGGTCCGCTCCTCCGATGCGGTCGAGGAACCAGCGGTACGCGGTGCAGCAGCGCAGGTAGACGTGCTGGCCGTTGTCGACGGTCAGGTCGCCGCGCCGGAAGGAGAAGGCGAGTCCGCCGAGGCGTGGCCGCCCCTCGAGCAGGGTGACGCGCACCCCGGCGTCGGCGAGGGCGAGGGCGGCGGTGGTGCCGGCCAGTCCGCCGCCGACCACGACGGCGTGGCGGCCCGGCGGGACCGGGCCGTCCGTGCGCGGGGCCCCCTCGTCGCGTGTGCCGTGGCTCATGCGCCCTCCCCTGCCCGGCCGGGCCGCGCGAGAAGCGCGCGGCCGGCCGTCTCGGTGAGGGACGCGGCGGCGCGGCGGAGGGTTGCCCGCCGCTTCTCGTCCGGGGACTTGGGGTGCGGGGTGTCCATCAGGCGCGCCTCCCGACGGTGCGCCGGGCGACGTGCCGGGTGTCGAGACCGGACAGGCCGCGCACCGCCACGTACGCCTTCTCGCGTCCGGGCAGGGACACCCGGCCGCGCAGCACGGCGCCGGGGTCGCGCTCGATGCGGTCCAGGAGGCGGCGGTAGATGCCGGCCATGGCGGCGACGCAGGCGCCGCTGCGCCGGTCGAGCAGCGGGAGCAGCCGGTAGCCCTCGGCGAACAGGGCACGGGCCCTGCGCACCTCGAAGTGCACCAGGCCCGCGAAGTCCGCGCCCTCCGGCGGTGTCGGCCCGGCGAAGCCGGCGGAGCAGCCGAACTTGGCGAGGTCGTCGGCGGGCAGGTAGGTGCGCCCGTTCTCCGCGTCCTCGCGGACGTCGCGCAGGATGTTGGTGAGTTGGAGCGCCAGGCCCAGCGTGTCGGCGTACTCGGAGGCGCGTTCGACGCCGCGCGCGCCCGGCTCGGTGCCGAACACGCCCAGCGAGAGCCGCCCGATGGCGCCCGCGACACAGCGGCAGTACACCTTCAGGTCGTCCCAGGTCTCGTACGTCTCGCCGCGTACGTCCATCTGGACGCCGTCGATCAGTTCGTCCAGACCGCCGAGGGGGATCGGGAAGTGCGCGGCGGCGTGGGCGAGGGCGACCGCGACCGGGTCGGTGTCGTCCTCCTCGACCGCGCCCTCGCGGATCCGGGTGAGCAGCGCGCGGGTGTCGTCGAGGCGGGCGACCTTGACGTCGTCGGCGAGCGGACCGTCGCCGATGTCGTCGACGCGCCGGGAGAACGCGTACAGGGCCGACATGGCGCGCCGCTTGGGCGTCGGCAGCAGCCGGATGCCGTAGGCGAAGTTGCGCGCCTGCTGTCCGGTGACGGTCTCGCAGTAGCTGTAGGCGGCGAGTACCGGTGCGGACGCGGAAGGTTGCGACTCCACGGTCCGGATCACCCCTTTCCTCGCAGAGTCACGCCCGCCTCGCGCAGCAGCTGCGGTGTGCCGGGCTTGGGCGGGCCGGGAAGTACGTCGTGGTCGGCGGCCGCGATCGCGCGGACGGCCGCCCTTCCTCCCGCCACGAACCCCGCGAGCAGGAGTCTGAGCCTGCCCCGGACGCTGCCCACCAGGGGCGCGCCCTCGTCCAGCAGGTCGAGGGCGCGCTGCGCCTGGAACGCGACGAGTGCGCGCACCGAGGCGCCGGCGGTGGGCGCGGCGAGGTCGGCCTCCTGGACGTGGAAGCGTTTCATGTCCGCGGCGGGCAGATAGATGCGGTCGCGGCCGAGGTCCTCGGCGACGTCCTGGAGGTGTTCGACGATCTGGAGGGCGGTACAGATGGCGTCGGAGCGGCGGATGCGCTCAGGGGTGGCGGTCCCGGTGACGGCGAGCACGAGGCGGCCGACCGGGTTGGCCGACAGCTCACAGTAGGCGAGCAGGTCGTCGTAGGTCTCGTAGCGCTTGACCAGCTGGTCCTGGCGGTTGGCGGCGATCAGGCCGAGAAACGGTGCGGGGGTCAGCGCGCGGCGGCGGACCGTGGGCTCCAGGCGGCGCAGCAGGGGGTGACGGGGGCTCGGTCCCGCCGGGTCGAACACCCGGTGGAGATCGGCTTCCAGGGCGTCGAGCAGGGCGAGGCGGTCGTCCGTCTCATCGTCGGGGACTCCGAGGGCGCGGGCGTCGGCGCCGCCGGGGGCCAGGTCGCCGTCGCCGATGTCGTCGACCAGTCGGGCGAAGCCGTAGACGGCCATGAGGTCGTCGCGCCAGGCCCTGGGCAGGAAGAAGGGCGCCACCGGGAAGTTCTCGGCGGCGGCCTTGTCGAGGGTGGCCCGTTCGAGGTCGGCGGGGCGCGCCGGACCGGCGGCCGTCATCGCGGACTGCCCGGGAAGAGGACGGCGCATGCTGAGTTCAGCCGGGGAGTCTCCGAAGCCATTGCCGTCACATCTCCCGTTCTACACTGCTGACCCAATTCACACTATTTCGGACACGCCGCCCAGGCGTCGACCCGACGGCGCCGAGGAATGGTGTCGGGCATTATGGCCCTGATTGCCGCCTTTCGGGACCGGTACAGCTTACGTCGTACAACGCGCCGTTCCTCGACGGGGGTCTTCCGGGCACCACGACAACACATCCCCCGGCGTCAAGATTCCGCCGTGCACGAGGAGTTGACACATCTTTTGCAGACGCCGGGCCCCGCCGGACCGTTCCGGCGGGGCCCTGGGCTCAGCGGGCTACTTGCCCGTGAACTTCTCGTACTCGCGGAGCACCTCGTCGGTCGGCCCGTCCATGCGCAGCTCACCGCGCTCCAGCCACAGCACGCGGTCGCAGGTGTCACGGATGGACTTGTTGTTGTGGCTGACCAGGAACACCGTGCCGGCGTGCTTGCGCAGCTCGCGGATACGGGCCTCGGAGCGCTTCTGGAAGGAGCGGTCGCCGGTGGCCAGCGCCTCGTCGATCATCAGCACGTCGTGGTCCTTGGCGGCGGCGATGGAGAACCGCAGGCGGGCCGCCATGCCGGAGGAGTAGGTGCGCATCGGCAGGGTGATGAAGTCGCCCTTCTCGTTGATGCCGGAGAAGTCGACGATCTCCTGGTAGCGCTCCTTGATCTCCTCGCGGGACATGCCCATCGCGAGCCCGCCGAGGATGATGTTCCGCTCACCGGTGAGATCGTTCATCAGGGCCGCGTTGACGCCGAGCAGGGACGGCTGGCCGTCGGTGTAGACCTTGCCCCGCTCGGCGGGCAGCAGCCCGGCGATGGCCCGCAGCAGGGTCGACTTGCCGGAGCCGTTGGACCCGATCAGGCCGATGGCCTCGCCGCGGTAGGCCACGAAGGACACCCCGCGCACGGCGTGCACCGTGCGCACGCCCCGCTCCTCGCCGCGCTTGAGGATCCGGCTGAGCGCCGCCGTGGCGCTGCCTCTGCCGGTCCGGGCGCCGTTGACGCGGTAGACGATGTGCAGGTCGTCCGCGATGACGGTGGGCACCCGTGCGCCCGTCGTGTCGTCAGCCACGGCCGTACCTCTCCTCTGCCTTCCAGAAGTAGACGAAGCCGACCACGCCGGCGAGCACCGCCCAGCCCAGGGCGAACGCCCAGACGTGCGGCGGCAGGTACGACGAGCCGTACCCGTCGATCAGCGCGAAGCGCACCAGGTCCATGTAGATCGCCGCCGGGTTCCACTGGAGGACGTCCGCCACCCAGGACGGCACGTTCTTGTCCGCCAGCATCGCCGGGATGGAGAACATCACGCCGGACGCGTACATCCAGGTCCGCAGCACGAACGGCATCAGCTGCGCCAGGTCGGGCGTCTTGCTGCCCATCCGCGCGAAGATCAGCGCGAGCCCGGTGTTGAACACGAACTGGAGCGTCAGCGCCGGCAGCACCAGCAGCCACGACAGGTCCGGATAGCTCCGGAACGCCACCATGATCACGACCAGCACGATCATCGAGAACAGCAGCTGCTGGAGCTGCTGGAGCGCGAACGAGACCGGCAGCGACGCCCGCGGGAAGTGCAGCGCCCGCACCAGCCCCAAATTCCCCGAGATCGCCCGCACGCCCGCCAGCACCGAGCTCTGCGTGAAGGTGAACACGAACACGCCCGTCACCAGGAACGGCACGTACACATCGCTCGGGATCCCGCGCCGGGCGCCCAGCAGCAGCCCGAAGATGAAGAAGTACACCGCCGCGTTCAGCAGCGGCGTCGCCACCTGCCACAGCTGGCCCAGCTTCGCCTTGCTGTACTGGGCGGTCAGCTTGGCCTGCGAGAAGGCCAGGATGAAGTGGCGCCGCCCCCACAGCTGGCGGACGTACGCGCCGAGGGACGGGCGGGCGCCGCTCACGGACAGCCCGTACTTGGCGGCCAGCTCGGCCGCCGGGAGGCCCTCGTCGGGCGACGCGGGCGCGCCGACCGCGACCGTGCCGTCGTGCGTTGTCTCACTCACGGGTGGATAACTTTCGTCCTCGATGTGCGTGGCCCGCGCGGGCCTGCCGGAGCCGGGGACCGGGCGACGCCGGGTCCCCGGACTCGAAGCTTGTCAGATCACCGGGGGCCGGCCCAGCCGGGTCAGCCGCCACACCGTACGCCACTTCATGGGACGGCGGGGGCCGCAGGGCGAGCTCCAGCCCTCCTTGAAGCCCCCGAACCACGCCTTGAGCGCGGGGCCCGAGGGACGGCGCAGGAGGGTGAGGAGCAGCCAGACGCCCAGGTACACCGGCACGAGCAGGGCGGGCAGGTTGCGCCGGGCGAGCCAGACGCGGTTGCGGGCCACCATGCGGTGGTACACCGCGTGCCGTGAGGGGGCGGTCGTCGGGTGGTACAGCACCATGTCGGACCGGTAGTCGATCATCCAGCCGGCGTCGAGGGCGCGCCAGGCCAGGTCGGTCTCCTCGTGGGCGTAGAAGAACTCGTCCGGCAGCCCGCCGACCTCGGCGAAGACCCGGGTGCGCACCGCGTTGGCGCCGCCGAGGAAGGTGGTGACACGGGAGGAGCGCATCGGGTCGGAGGCGCGCAGCCGGGGCACGTGCCGGCGCTGGGTGACGCCGGTGTCCGGGTCGGCGATGCGGAAGCTGATGATGCCGAGCGCGGGGTCCTCGGCGAACGCCTTACGGCACAGCTCGGCGGTGTCGGTGTGCGCGAGCAGGCCGTCGTCGTCGAGGAACAGCAGGATGTCGACGTCCCGGCCGCCGGGCCCGAACGCCTCGATGCCGACGTTGCGCCCGCCGGGGATGCCGAGGTTCTCGGGCAGCTCGACGGTCTTCACGCCGTCGGGGACGTCCGGCACGGGCGAGCCGTTGCCGACGACCACGACCTGGACGGGGTCGCCGTCCTGCTTGGCGACCGAGTCGAGCAGGGCCCGCAGTTCGTCGGGGCGGTTGCCCATGGTGATGATCACCGCGCCGACCTTCATGCCCGCGCTCACTTCAGCCTGCTGGAGACGAGGACGGACACGAGGTGCAGCAGGGTCTGGAGCAGCGCGATGCCGGCCAGGACGGCGGTGCCGAGCCGGGTGAAGAACAGGTCGCCGCGGGCGTTGTCCAGGATCGCGAGGAGGAGGATCAGCAGGGACGCCTCTATGCCCAGGATCAGCCGGTGGAACTTCAGGGCGGCGGCGGCCCGGCGGGCCAGCGCCATGCCGGAGGAGCGCGGCTCGGAGGCGGACTCCTTCACCGGCGGCAGGCCGTTCTGGTGGCGGGCGACGCCGACCAGGTCGGTCTCCGCCTTGATGAGTATCGCGCCCAGCGCGGCGAGGGTGCCGAGGAAGGCCCACAGCCAGTCGATGCGGCCGGTGCCCCACAGGTCGGCGGCGCGCAGGCCGAGGCCGACCAGCACGGCGGCGTCGGTCAGGTAGGCGCCGACGCGGTCCATGTAGACGCCGCCGAGGGAGTACTGCTTGCGCCAGCGGGCGATCTCGCCGTCGACGCAGTCGAGCAGCAGGTACAGCTGGACCGCGACCACCCCGAGGACCGCCCCCGTGATGCCGGGCACCAGGAGGGCGGGGGCGGCGAGGACACCGCAGAGGGTCATCAGATACGTGAGCTGGTTGGGGGTGACCCGGGTGTTCACCAGGTAGCGGTCGACCCGCAGGGACACCTCGCGCATGTAGAGGCGTCCCATCCAGTGCTCACCGCTGCGCCGGTCCTTGACCCCCGCGGGGTGCACGACCGGACGGAGTTCAGCTACCGATGGCCTTGACATAGTCGGCGTAGACGTCCTTGATCTGTTCGGGGGTCAGGGCGAGGTGTTCGAGGATGGTGAAGCGGCCGGGGCGGGTCTCGGGGGCGTACTCGACGACGCGGACGAACTCGTCGACGGTGAACCCGATCTCCTCGGGCAGCACCGGCAGCCCGTGCCTGCGCAGCACCTCGGCCATGGCCGCCGACTCCTCGTGCGCGCCGCGCAGGTACATCGCGAAGGCGGCGCCCAGGCCGCACTGCTCGCCGTGGGCGGCGGCGCGCTGCGGGTGGAGCAGGTCGAAGGCGTGGTTGATCTCGTGGCAGGCGCCGGAGGAGGGCCGGGAGTCGCCGGAGACGGACATCGAGATGCCGGTGAGGACCAGGGCCTCGGCCAGCACCTGGAGGAAGCCGTCGTCGCCGACGCCGCCCGGGTGCCGGAGCACGGCCTCGCCGGCCTGCCGGGCCATGGCGGCGGCGAGGCCGTCGACCTTCTCGCCGGTGACGCGGTGGGACAGCTCCCAGTCCGCGACGGCGGAGATGTTGGAGACGACGTCGCCGATGCCGGAGCGGACGTACCGGACCGGGGCCTCGCGGATGACGTTGAGGTCGATCACGACCGCGATCGGGTTGGGCACGCCGTAGGAGCCGCGGCCCGCGTCGTTGTCGAGGGTGGCGACCGGCGAGCACAGGCCGTCGTGGGCCAGGTTGGTGGCGACCGCGACGAGGGGCAGGCCGACGCGCGCCGAGGCGAACTTGGCGCAGTCGATGATCTTCCCGCCGCCGAGGCCGACCACCGCGTCGTAGCGGCCGCCCTGGATGGCGCCGGCCAGCCGGACCGCGTCGTCGATGGTGCCGCCGCCGACCTCGAACCAGTCGGCGCCGGGCAGCGAGGGCGCGACGCGGTCGCGCAGCCGGGCGCCGGAGCCGCCGCTGACGGCGATGGCGAGCCGGCCGGACTGCGAGATGCGCTCGTCGGCCAGGACGCAGGCCAGGTCGTCGAGGGCGCCGGGGCGGATGTCGACGACGACCGGCGAGGGGATGAGCCGGGTCAGTACTGGCACGCGATCTCCCGTCCGCGGGCGAGGTCGTCGTGGTTGTCGATCTCGACCCACCGGACGTCGCCGATCG